>NZ_CP017768.1:0-600000 GCF_002813695.1 Methanobacterium subterraneum
ATGGGAAATGAACACCTAAAATTCATGATAGAGGCTCAAAAAGAGGCTGAGAAGAGTTTAAGTGATGGTGGAATTCCAATTGGTTCGGTTCTTGTAAAAAATGATGATATAATAGGCAGAGGGCATAATAAAAGGATTCAAATGGGGTCCAGTATTCTCCATGCTGAGATGGATTGCCTGGAAAACGCAGGTAGGCTGAAATCAACAGATTATAAAGACTGTGTAATTTATACCACCCTCTCACCATGTGCCATGTGTTCCGGGGCAATAATTCTCTATAACATCCCAGTGGTAGTTATGGGGGAGAATGAAAACTTTCAAGGACCTGAACAGTATTTAACAGACTCCGAAGTGGAGTTGATAAATCTAGACCTAGATTCGTGTAAAGATCTGCTGGGAAACTTTATTGAAAACAATTCTGAATTATGGGATGAGGACATTGGGGTATGATTTGAAATTCATTAATGGGCGTAAGTGGATCCAAGGTAGGTTTTTTTTTGTTTGGATTTTTTTCGGAACTATCTATATTAATATTAATAAAGGAAAATTATTTTACAAAAAAATAACAACAATATATTATTGTAATGAATGTTTGGTATGCCTTGAATTTCAGTAAAAAAGTTTCATTAAAAGAAATATGAAAAAACCGAGATTTGGGACAACTAAAAAAAGGGCATAGAAAAATATGGGGTGATAGAAATGGTTAAATGGGGACCAGTAATTGTGGGATTTATTTTAGCAATTATTCTGGGTAACTTATTTGGGGTTTATGTGAATCAGTACTGGGGTGTGAACCTGGGATTATTCATTGCAGGATTCATCGTTGGATACTGGGTACACGAGGGGACAATTGGTGGTTTGTGGAATGCTACTGTAGCTGGTGCACTCGGATCCATAATACTGGCCATTCTACTCATTGTGGGAGGAACTATCTTTGGTGGTATTGCTGGATTTGCAGCAGGAGCAGTAACTGGTTTCACCATTGTTATTGTATCTCTAATCGCCAACATTGTTTTCATGGGTGTTGGTGGTGCCATTGGCGGATTGATCAGTGGAAGTTAAGAAAACTAATCAATTTAATTATTTTCTTTATTTTGTTTGGTCGTGATATTCTTGGATCGCTTATAAATCGTTTTAAAAGTTAATACAGCCTATATTCACGATTTATATATTGAAATTAAAATTTTGGGGTATTGAGATTTCATCAGAGATTTTCAAGGCATTCGTCCATTAAAATCTGTGCATCTTCATTTTCAGGGTTTATAATAAGGGTTTTTCTGAAACATTTTGCTGCGTCTTCGAACTGGTTTAGTTCCATGAATGCCACGCCTTTGTTACTCAGGAAGATCTCGTTATCGGGTTCCAGGAGTAATGCTTTGTTATAACATTCCACAGCTTCATTGAAACGGTTTAATTCCATTAAAGCGTTACCCTTACGATTCCAAGTGGAAGAATCTGTTTCATCATCCAGGCACAGTTCAAGGGAACGATCGTAACAGTCCAAAGCATCTTCGGCCCGGTCAATTTGGGATAAGAGGTTTCCTTTAGCGTTCCATGCTTCGGAGTCCTGTGGGTTTAATTTCAGAATTTTATTATAGCAGTTCAATGCATCACTGAAACGTCCCAGCATCTCAAAAATGAAACCCCTCCAGTACAATACCAACACATTTTCATCGTTGATCTCCAGAGCCCTATCACTGGTTTTAAGTGCTTCTTCTGGGCGGTTGGAGTTTAAAAGAGCTATGGCCTTATTATTTAACACATATTCGTTATCTGGTTCCAGTTCCAGGGCCTGATCATAACATCTCATGGCTTCAGGAAACTTCCCAAGTCTTGAAAGATTATCTCCCTTTCGATTAAGGAGGTAAACATCGTTAGGGTCAATCTTTAAAGCAGCACTGTAACATACCACTGATTTATCGAATTTACCTACATCAAAGAGTATGTCTGCTCTTTTGGTTATCATTGCCTTCTCATTTATTTTAGCCCCTTCCCATTCATCCATGGGAAGTTTACGGAATCTTATAACTTGAAAAAGGGACTCTGCGCTGGTATGTTCGGGATACATCTTGCGGAATTCGGCTTCAAGTTCCGAAGCATCATGGAAACCTTCTTCACGGGCGAGTTCATCATTTTTGATTAAATCAGAGAATTTAATCACATCCACTTCGGTGACTTCTGCTTCAAATAGTTTTTTACGCTCTTTGGAAATTAGATTCCAGTAACAGTGCAGACGGTCTCCATGGGATAGTGGGTTTTTCCATAACTTGCGGATGGTGGTGGTTTTCTGACCGGTAATAAGGTCCAAATGACGGCTTCCAAATAGCAGGATCGGTATTTAACACCCTCCATAAGGTTATTCATGAGAAATGTAAAATTTTAAAGTTTTATTTTGAAATAAATAGATTGTTAATAATTATCTAAAGTTTTGCTTAGAATTCTTTGACTAATACTCTTTTTCATGGGTAAATATCATTAATTTATTATTTATATTATCTCATCACCAAATTCGGAGGATTTAATCTTTACTTTTCCTAATATTGGTTTAATTTTTTGAGCTATTTCTCGGAGTTCTTGGGGGTCAGTGTTTGGTGTTTTTTTCAACTTATCATCAAGGACAGTTTTGTTACGGAATTGCTGTAGGGTGTAAATGTCGCATTTTATGTTTTCAGCAATATTCTTCACATCTCCAGGTTCCAGGAGTCCTGGTACGAAGGTGGTTCTGCATTCCAGGAAACAGGTTGAATTGGCCACCACTTCCATACTTTTTTCCACTTTTTCACCAATCCGGGCACCAATAACTTCCTGGTATTTGTGGAAGGGGGCTTTAACATCCAGGGCAACGTAGTCCACTAATTCAATTATTTCAGAGAGCCGTTCGGGGTAACATCCATTGGTGTCCAATTTGGTTTTCAAACCTTTCTGCTGGGAATACTCCAAAATTTGGCGGACATCTTCAATCTGCATCATTGGTTCTCCCCCGGTAACCACCACGGCATCAATGAAGTCCTGGGCGTTATCAATCTCACTTTTTATATTTGATAATGAAACACTCTCTCCCCCATCAATAATCTCTGGATTGTGACAGTATGGGCATCTTAATTGACAACCACCGGTAAATATAACCAGGGACATTTTACCGGGATATTCAACCGAAGAGAATATTACCCCTCCAATTATCATGAAATCTCCCCATAGGCACTTATTTCCTGAGATCTGCCTGTGTTATGATCTTTTATATTCATTAATCCCTTAATCCATTTTTCCGATAATGCTTGTGTATCTTTGGTTTTTCTTGAAAATTTCACCCTTTCATCCCCTAACTCATAATTCAAATTAACGAATCCGTTAGCAGTTTTCACAGAATTTAAACCTCTACTGGACTGTTAGTGTAATACTTATATTAGAATGTCCCTTAA
This sequence comes from Methanobacterium subterraneum, assembly GCF_002813695.1. Taxonomy (NCBI): domain Archaea; kingdom Methanobacteriati; phylum Methanobacteriota; class Methanobacteria; order Methanobacteriales; family Methanobacteriaceae; genus Methanobacterium; species Methanobacterium subterraneum. The sequence continues at coordinate 3,420 of NZ_CP017768.1, forward strand.
CACATTTATAAATCGTTCATCCTCTTCCAGAGTGGCTACACTCACTCTTATATAATAATCATCCAACCCACGGAACGAACTACAATCCCTGACTATTATACCATTTTTCATGAGTTCCTCTGAGATTTCCTTGGAATTCATCCCGGTCCCACGAACATCTACTAAGATATAGTTGGCCCGGGACGGGAAAACCTTCAACTCTGGGAATTTGGACATTTTCTGGTAAAGGTAATCCCTGCTCTGGATGGAAAGCTGGGTGGATTTAGCGATGTAACCAGGATCATCTAGGGTGGCTGCTGCAGCGATGTAAGATAGTCTAATAAGGCTGAAAACAGGTTTAACACGGTGCATGTACTGGATGAATTTTTCATCTCCAATTCCATAACCAATTCTCATACCTGCCAGTCCCATTACCTTGGAAAAGGTTCGGAGGATGAATAGGTTGTCATAGTCTGCCAGGAGTTCCAGATTGTTAACACCGGAAAACTCCCAGTAAGCTTCATCAACCACTACTAGAGCATCGGTACTCTCTAAAATGGTTTTAATATCCTTTTTATCAATCAAACCTCCGGTGGGGTTGTTGGGAGTGCACAGAAAGATTACTTTTGTCTGGGGAGTGATAGCTTCCAGTACTGAATCAACATCCAACTGGTTTTTGCCAATATCCCAGCGGGCATAAACTGGAACTGCCCCGTGTATGTTGAAGGTGAATTCATAATACATGTAGGATGGTGGATGGATAATGTACTCATCACCGGGTTCCATCAGAGTTTTGGCCAGAACATCCAGGATCTCATCTGCACCGTCTCCCCCTATGATAATATTTTCAGAATCCACACCGGCATATTCTGCGATCTTACCCTTCAAATCATCAATATTGGATTCAGGATAGGTGTGAATTCTGTGGAGATTCTCTTCCAGGGCTTTAATAGCTTTGGGTGAGGGTCCCATGGGGTTTTCATTGGAACCCATTCTAATTATTTTAATAGGATCAAGACCGTAAGCACGGGCCAGATCTGCATTGGACCGGCCAGGAACATATGGATCAAGTTCATTAACTGTTTTTTTCACATTAACCATTAAAATCAATCCAGCAACGTTTTTGTCATTTATACCATTGTTATTAATGTAAATGATGATATTCCATTAAATATCATCCATTATTGACAACCTACTTTTATAGGTCCACAATTATTCTTTACTTTGACGAGACAGCTTTAAATAACGTAGGGCATTTTCTTTAATCTGTTCTATTTCTTCTTCGGTAAGTTCGCGCACAACCTTGGCAGGAACACCCATTATTAAACTCCCCTCCGGGAAAACCTTCCCTCCAGACACTAATGATCCCGCAGCCACTATACTGTTTTTATGGATGTGGCTACCATTGAGTAAAGTGGCATTCATGCCAATAATGCAGTTATCATCAACACTGCAACCATGAAGCACTGCTGCATGTCCCACTGAAACATAATCTCCTAATTTAAGGGGGAAATCTATTGAAGAGTGCAGCACAGAGTTATCCTGTACATTGGAAAACTTACCAATGGTTATGCTTTCTATATCTCCCCTGATCACCGCATTATACCAGATGGAAGATTTCTCACCTATATCCACGTTTCCAATGGTGTGAACACCAGGAAAAATCTGAACACTGGGATGTATCATAGTCTAAATTATGATTTCTACTCATAAAAACATTTCACAAAAGGGGTAGTGATTGTAATTATTATTCTTAGAATTCATTTAATAGTATTTCAGTATTCTAGTTTGTAATATTCATTGAATTCATGAGTATCCATAAATTTCATTAAGTATTCGTATATTATCAGTTAAAAAAAATTACTGGAATTTTATCGTATATACACACTTTAAATGAAATCCCCTTCTTAAAATTGATACAAGATACGTAAAAAAATATAAATATTTAATGATGTGGTTTACAGGAGAAATCTACTACTTTTTATCCTTTATTTCCTGTTTCTGATGGTGTATGACTATCTTATTATCGGGTATGTCACGGTAGATTATAGCCCCAGATCCAACTGAGGTGTTTAAGCCAATGGTCACCCCTGGATTGAAACTGGAATTTATACCAGTTTTAACACCATCTGCAAAGATAACACCCATTTTACGCCTTCCACTATTGATTCTTTTTCCCTTAACCGTTACCTTCACCCCTCCATCATCGAAACGGAGGTTGGCAATGTTAGTACCTGCAGCCAGGTTGCAATCGGCTCCAATAATAGAATCTCCAACGTATGAAAGGTGGTTTACATTTGTTCCATCCATTATTATCGAATTTTTGATTTCAACAGCGTTTCCAACGTTAACATCGTTACCGATGGAGGTGTGTTTACGGAGGAAGGTGTTAGGGCCAATATCGCAGTTTTCTCCAATGTAAACCGGGCCCATTATGTAGGTTCCAGAACGGATGATACTTCCTTTTTTGATTATTACCGGACCGTGAATAGTAACTCCTTCCTCAATTTCACCCTCAACCTGTTTTGGGGATGCCTCTAAGTAGTGTTCATTTAATTCCAGGAATTCCCAGGGACGTCCCACATCGATCCATTTATCCTGGGACACCAGGCCCAAAACCCGTTTATCCTCTTTGATCTGGATTTTAAGGGAATCTGTTATCTCATATTCACCCCGTTCAGATTTTTCGGTTTTTTCAATAGCCTGGAAGATACTGTGGTCAAACAGATAAATTCCCGCGTTTATAAGATTACTGGGGGCCTCACCAGGGTTGGGTTTTTCTACTATATCTTTAATACAGTCTCCTTCCAGTTTTACCACTCCAAAAGCAGAAGGATCCTCGACTTCAGTGAGAACCAGAATTGATTGGGCCTGGGATTGGTGATATTTATCCATCAAACTTTTTATTAATTCATTTTCCAGGATTATATCTCCATTGGTAACAATAATGGCATCGCTATCTTCTCCTACCAGATCTGCCACCTGCCCTATGGCATGGGCAGTGCCCAGACGTTTTTCCTGAGTTACATAGTTAATGTTAACTCCTATGTTCTTTCCATCCTTAAAGTGTTCCATAACAGCTTCTTTCTGGTAACCCACTATCATGGTAATGTTTTTTATACCCGCATCTCGCAATGCTTCCACATTATACTCCAGGAGAGGTTTTCCACCTACGGGGAGCATTGTTTTTGGCCGGGTGAGTGTCAGAGGCCTCATACGGGTCCCTTCACCTGCTGTAAGTATAACTGCCCTCATTCAAACTCCTCTTTAAATTCTTTCTATTTTCAAATGCTCTTTTTAGCTGGTCTTTCCAGTTAATCTGAAACATCAAATAATATTTATAAGATCATTGATGAAATTTGCTGCTTTTCCATGTATCATCATTGCATTGTCTTCGGTTTTCCCTTCTAAAGTAATCCGGATGAATGATTCAGTTCCGGAAGGTCTTACCAGAACCCAGCTTCCATCGGTGAATGATATTCTAACTCCATCTTTAAGGTTAATATCTGCCACATCTTCGTAGACAAGGGAAAGATCAGTTTCGGCTTTCTGCATTATTGGATCCTTTTGATCTTCCTTGCAGTCGATTTTATCCCTTATGGTGGGATAACTGGGAACCTGGTCTAAAAGTTGGGAGAGGGGTCCTTTACTTTGAACCAATTGTATAACCCTCAGGGCGGATAATATTCCATCAGGACACATGCAGAACTGGGGATGTAACCATGTGCCGGATGGTTCACCTCCGAAGTTGGCATTAATGGTGTGGATCATCTCAGCCACATGCACATCGCCTACTTTGGTTCTTTCTACTTTCCCCCCTACTTCTTCCATGGCACGGTCAATACAGGCCGAGGCATCCACGGTTGTAACCACACAGCCACCTATTTCTGCTGATACCAGTGCCAATATTTTGTCAAAATCAGCCATTCTTCCCTTATCATCCACGGCTATCATGCGGTCGGCATCACCATCATGGGCTATCCCCAGGTCTGCTTCAGTGACCTTTACCACCTTCATTAATTCCTGGAGGTTGGCTTCTGATGGTTCTGGTTTCCGTCCAGGGAAGAAACCGTCTGGCTGAGCATTAAGACTAATAACCTTACAACCGGCCTTTCGGAGGATGAGTGGAGATAGGTGTGATGCAGCGCCATTGGCACAGTCAACAACCACCTTCAATCCAGGTTTAATATCAATTAAACCCAGGAGATCTTCAATATAATCATTAACAACTGGACTTATATCGGTGATTTTGCCGATATTTTCCCAGGATGTTTTATAAAAATTATTTTCATGGATTATTTTCTCGATAGTCCTTTCTTGTTCCTGAAGGTATGCCATTCCATCAGGGTTCCATAGTTTAATCCCATTATCTGGTGAGGGATTGTGAGAAGCAGTGATCATTACTCCGGCATCGGCATTCAGTTTCATGGTGGCGTAGCCCACCACTGGTGTGGGTACCATTCCCACTGTTAAGACTTGGCAGCCACCCTGTAGGATACCTGCAGTGACTGCTCTTTCCAGCATCAGGTTGGAAGTTCGGGTGTCATATCCCACTACTACTTTATGTCCTTTTCCCAGGTAAGTTGAAATGGCTTTCCCGACATTTAAGGCCAGTTCGGGGTTATTTCTTCTGCTATTTTTCCCCGTATTCCAGAGGTGCCGAAGAGTTTGGGAATCTCCTGATCCATGTCGTTACGCTCCGAATTTGGTGGATCGGTTCATGAGATCCATAAGTATATTCATAATATCGCTGCCTCTGATCCTGGAAAGACCACCACTGGCAGCGGCCCGTTCATTGAACTCTTGAACCTGGTCCACCCGCACATCCGGACCTTTGATCACCAGGGGAACCGGGTCTCCAGTGTGATCCATCACTGAGATGGGAGTGGAGTGATCGGCAGTTAGGATGAAGTAAACATCCTCCAGTTCCATTACCTTGCCAATAACTACATCAACCTTTTCAATAAATTCAACCTTCTCCTTCAAGTTACCATCATGGCCTGCTTCATCAGCACCATCAATGTTTATGAGTAGGAAATCATATTCAAGGGAAGCATTTTCCAGAATGCTGCTGGTGATACTATTCAGATCAGTGTCCACTCCACCAGTTGCCCCTTCTACTTCTATTATATCCATGCCTGCTATCAGGGCAATGCCCTGAATAAGGCCGGTTTCAGCTATACATGCCGATTTAACACCATATTTTGCATTGAATGGTTCTGCATTTGGCACGGCACCAGCACCCCGGGGTAAGGTGATGTTGGCAGGGGGTTCTCCATTTTCCATACGTTTAATATTAACCGGATGATCCTTTAATATTTCATAGGATTTCAGGATCACTTTATTAAGGATTCGGGCGGTTTTATCAGCCTCAGGAGAGCCATCCAGACCCACCACTACTTTAGGTTTCTTTCCATCATGTTTAGGGTCAGCATCAGAGATCTGATCCGATAGTCCTTCTCCCCTTAAGACCAGAACTGCACGGTGACCAGTGGATTCTTTAAATATGATCTCCACGTCTTCTTCCAATTCCATTGAGTTTAAGGTTTCTGCCAGTTCAGGGGTACCTTCCCTGATTCTTCCTGCTCTGCGGTCAGTGATGATGCCTTCTTCATTGGCGGTGGAGAAGTTACAGCGGAAGGCTATATCTCCAGGCATTACTTCCACTCCCACTCCTGCAGCCTCGAAGGGACCTCTGCCGGTGTAAACTTGATAGGGATCATAACCCAGAATGGACAGGTGGGCTGTGTCACTACCTGGCCTTATTCCTGGTCTTATGGAGTCCATAATTCCATTAACCCCTAACTGCGCCATTCGATCCATGTTTGGGGTTTGAGCTGCTTCTAGGGGGGTTTTATCTCCTAGTTCCTTAAGGGGGCGGTCTGCCATCCCATCAATTATCATTATGATTCCCTTCATGCTATCACCATACCATGATATTGCCTATTAAAGCTCCTGCCATAGTGGCCAGAAGATTCACATGCTCGTTAGTGAGATATTTTGATTCGAGGACTGCACCCAAGATACTATCCACAAAACAACCAACAGTACCTGCAATAATTGCAATTTCCATTGTCTTAACAAGATCAGGATATATGCCCAGAATGTAGGCTGCCAGTCCAATTAAACCTGCGCCCATAATCCCTGCAAAGGTTCCCAGAACTGAAATTCCTCCATCAGTACCTGGGGGAACTTTTTTAAGGTTGGTTATAAGACGAGGAGTAGTAGCTACTCCTATCTCACTGGCCATGGTGTCAGCAGTGGCAGTGGCTATGGAACCTATGAATCCGGCGTAGTTACCGAAGGCAGCCATTACAAAGGCCACGATTCCATTGGAGACCACGTTTTTGATGGTTCGGGTCCCTTCATAAATTCCGATTTCCTTTTTGTAATGGTGTTTGTACCGGGTGAATGCAACTCCCAGAATGAGAAATAAAAATATTAATAAAAGCCAGTTTACACCGGCGGCGAAGATGATGATCACACCCATTATGATCATGAAAATGGATCCCAGGAGATCCAGGGCTTTTCTCACATAAGTGATGAGCCCTATGATCACCAGGAGGACCACATATTCCCAGCTAATCATCTATCTCCCAGATTTAGGACTTTTTTTCGTCAACTACTTTAGTTTTAATTACTTCCACCCTTTTAAGGGGGTAGATTTTCTTGGTTTCATGGTAAACATAGGAGGCCATTTTTCCACCGATTATGTCTTCCACCAGTTCCACGAAGTTTTTCTGAGCTGCGGCATCCACAACCAGTTTTTCAACGGTTTCCCGGATGTAACGCTGTTGGGATGATTTTGCCCTTTTAATGGTTATGGCCAGGACGTGGATCTTCATTTTCTGCCCATCTTTACTCTCAGCCTTTACTATGGAGTCGATACGACTGGTTCCTCTCCTGATCATACTTCTTACATAGTCACTGGTAACCTGGTGACCTATGAAACGGGTGGTAGCGGTGTCTCCAGCAACTTCACTAATCTGGAATTTAAGTTTCACATACTGTTTACTAAAGTCACCAGTAAGCTCTCTCATGGTGGATTCCACTCTTCTTTTAAGAAGCATATCCGGTTCCCGGGCAGGGGTGGTGCCTATCTCAGCATCTCCGAATTCTTTAGGAGTAGTAATAGTGTACCATTGTTTATCTTTCCATGTATCTCGTACTCTTCTGCGTCTTGCTTTAGCCATACTAATCACTTATTATTACGTATTATATTTGCGTATTATCTCGTAAGATTTCTATTTTTATAGAACTCGCAGTTCTAGATAAATTCGAAAAATCACAAACTAGTCTAAAAGTTTAGAATCATTTATTATAAATCTCATTCATGGTTTATAAATATTGCCAAAGGTTGATGGATGCATAAAAATCATTCATCTAGGGGTTACTATTGATAGTACCAATGCTTCACATGCCTTTCATTCACTTTTTATATTAATTTTAGATTTTTCTCCATCTATACTATAATTTCACCGTTCAATTTCTGAGAAAGAGATTTTATAATTTCGGGGGAAAAACTAGTATAAATTCATTGTAACCCGGAAGGTAAAATGTTTTCGGTGAGAAGTTTTTCAAAATTGTTTCTCTAAATTCCTTCCTACTTACATAGTCCTTGGTGAGATAATAACCTTCGGAGTAGATGGCCATATAGGATATCATGATTGGTATTTTTATCATTTCCATAGAGATGAAGATGTTCGGTGGATACCACCCATATTCCCTTCAGATCATTTCACCCCTGCATAATATTGTCATGATAGATAAGTAAAAGTTTTTATCTAAGCAATAATAAAATCTTATTTGATATTTAACTTAATTCAATCCTGGAAATTTAATCTGAAATAAGAAATTATTTGAAATCTTTATTGTGATTGATATTTTTCAAAACTGGAAGTTTTTGTTGGCAGAATTTGGGGGGACAGGGGTATGTGGAAAACATCCAATAAAATATGGATAATAACCACTGCACCACTGGTGATAGTGGGGTTGGGGTTTATTATTTTTGGAGTTATGGCCTCTCCAGAGGCTCTTACTGATGATGGATATTCTCTTAAAAATTTCTACTACTTCATGGGTGGTTCTTTTATTATTTTCCCACTTGTAGCTGCTCTTGGAGTTTATTACTACTACAAAAGGATTAATGATCGTGAAGTTTTCCTTATAAATGAGGGTATAAGGGGTGAAGCAGAGATATTAAGCAGGGAACAAACTGGAACTTACATTAATGAACAGCCACAAGTTAAATTCAAACTCCTAATCACCACTCCCGACATGGCACCATACGAGTTGGAACATAAAGAAATAGTAAATTTACTGGACATGGGTTCAATCCCGGAGGGTAAGAAAATGCAAGTAGTAGTGAATCCCAATAATCCCCAGGATATCATGTTGATTTTTGATTGATTGGAGCAAATATTGGTCAATTTAGATTAATATGAATTTCTTTTATGGGTATAATCAAGTTAGTTTAAAATATAATTCATAGATTACCCATGAACCTTTCATGTTTAATGAAACGCTCTAAAACCTCTTCCACAGTTCCTTCATCCTCAACTAATTTCAGATTAGCTTTTTTTATCCCGTATTTGGCTTTCATCCCTGCTTGAGCTACTATAACAACTTCACAGTCCTCCAGGGTGCTGAGATTCTTAGACCATTGGTGTTTTTCCTCAGGGTTAATGTTGGTTTCAATGTATTCTACAAAATCCGCTTCATCTCCATTCCACTGGTATATGATGAATCCTTTAGCCCGGCCGAAGTGTTCAGTGTTTATCCGGTCTGATGTTCCAATTGCAATCCGCATGATGAATTCCTCCTCCTATCTAAATTTGATTTGGACCATTAATGGTAGTGATATTCTTATTTGAATAGAATATGGATTTTTTCATGGTTTTTTACATACAAAAACTGGTCTTTCATCAGATTCTGCATCCCATGGAAGGTCGTTGTAGTTACTGTAAATACGGGTTTCAAAGCCAGTTTTTTCCAGTATACTTTCAACATCAATGGTTTTGAACACGCCAAGCTGGTGTTGGTCAACTTCAAAATCCATTATACCATTTTCCTTAATCAGAAAAACGAAGTTGGCATTGAAAACACCATCGTATAATCTGCTCTGGGATATCCGGGCCAGTTGAAGATCACCATCCACCACCGCATCCACCAGCATCCTCCCTTCTTCCCAGTTCTCAGTGCAAAAGCCCAAGTCGAATATGAGAACTCCTCCCTGCTTCAAGTGGTCGTGAAATCTTCTAATGGTTGATTCCAGCTCTCTAAGGTTGGTGTGATAATTGATAGATGAGAATAGGCAGATAATAACGTCAAAATCCTTTTCCAGATTCATTTCCTTCATATTTCCCTGGATTAATTCCATTTCTGGGACCTTTTCATTGGCTATTTCCATCATTTCAAGATTTAAATCCAAACCCACCACTTGGAAGGAGTTCGTAAGGTATTGGGCGTGGTTACCAGTACCGCAGGCCACATCCAGAAGATCATTTCCACCAGAACCTTGGTACAGATCAACCATCTTTTCAACGAATTCCACTTCACCAGGGTAATCCATCCACTGGTAGATTAAGTCATAGTAACGGGCGAATTTACGATAAAGTTCTTGTTCTGGCATTTTTAGGATCCTTCTATTTTAATAGGTATTTTGGGGGAAAGGGGGCTTTTTCACCCTTTATTAATGTTTTGTTGTTTTCATTTTATTATTCTTTTATTTAATCTTTAATATGAGTTTAGAAACATTATCTGCAAAACGGGTTGCTGTTTGGATTCCTTCGGTGTCTTCTTCTGCCTTTCCGGGCTGATTGGCAAAGACCATGTTCCAGTAAGTACTTCCCGGGACGATCATGTCATTGATGAAGAAGAACATGAGCATTTCCTGTATGGTGGCGGTGTGTCCACCTCTCCTGGCCACAGCTATGGGACCGCCTACTTTCCAGGATAGGAAGTTTCCGGAGTTCATGCTGACCATTCCAATCCTCTGCAGGGCAGACATCAAATCACCACGGGCAGTTCCAAAGTACACCGGGGAGCCAATTATAAAACCATCAGCGACCTTTAACTTTTCTATTATGTCGTTAAGACCGTCCTTAAGGGCACACTGGTGCAATTCGGCACACTTGCCACAGGCAATGCAGGAACGGATTTTCATCTGACGCAGGGATACTATTTCAGCTTCCAAACCATTTTCTGCAATGGTTCTAGCACATTCTTCCAGAACTTGCATGGTATTACTCTCTTTCCGCGGACTGGCACATAAAATTAATACTTTTTTCATAATAGATTACCTCCTAACTAGATTAATAAAATTCAAGGAATACAGTTAATGGAATGTTACGATTAATTCAATTTATTCCCTTTATTCCCTTTATTCCCTTTATTTTGGATGGTTTCCAAATTTCCTTTTATCTCAACATTTTTGTATCCATGATAAAGTAGTTAAATTGGTTATTTGGGCTATTGGGTAAGTTTGGGTTATTTAGGCTAAATAGGGTCTATTTAGGATTATCATATTGTAATCTAGGTGAAATCACCCGTCCTTTGGCATCAAATGTGATTCCCTCTTTTTCAAGCAGGGCCTGCTTCATCTCCACTCCTCCCTGAAAACCACCAACGTAACCATCGGACCTGATTGCCCGGTGACAGGGAATTACAATGGGGAATGGGTTTCCTGCCAGAGCATTACCCACTGCCCGCGCTCCCCCAACCCTACCAATATGCTGTGCAATGAGCTTATATGTGCTGACATTTCCTCGTCGGATTCCATATTCGGCAATTAGGACTGCTTTTTGAAATGGAGAACAGCTATCCATGGCTACAATATCAAGGGGGAACTGGATGTTTTCTCCTTCAAGAAAAGCATGGATTGAAGTGGCTAATTCGTCAACTTCTTCGCAGGAAGAAAGCTCATAATTAGGATACGCACTGATTAACTGATATTCAGCAGATAAATCTGGTTTGGATATAATTATCTTGAGGATCTGAGGATATCCATTTAACCAGGACCATACTAATGCTACAGGGCCGAAAGGGGTGGTTTTAATTATTTTTACATTCATTTTTGAAATCTCTCTATTAATCTCTATATTAAATCATATTCTATTCTAACACACCTTCCTATTCTTCCATTAACAATCGTCCAATATCTTTCTTTATTTCATTATTTTCCCTTCTGATTATTGAATAAAATAATTTAGTATTTCCCCACGGGTGCTAAATAAATGCTGAATTCATCTTTCCCATCTAGACGTAATAGTTCATCCAGATATTCCTGGTCATAGGCCCCTATGGCACAGGTTCCAGCTCCAATGGCCTCACAGGCCAGATACATGTTCTGACCCACATGACCTGCGTCCATGGCAATGACCTTATGGGAGTCCAATCCATAGCGCCATTCCATACGATAGGGTATTGCACTCCAGATGAAGGTCACTGCAGACTGCCCGGCAAAGTTCTGACCAAAGGTGGCCATGATCATCTCATCTGACAAGTTTTCTTTTGAAAATTCAAAGAGAAGTTCATGGGTTAGGGGGAGGTAACGGTATAACCCTGGTTCAAGTTCCTTCCCAGTTTGAGAACTTTCCACATTAAAGACTGCCAGATAAGTCTCCAATGCATGGCGACAACCAGCTGAAGGCACATTACGGAAAGCATAGTTACCCGCGTAAAGGCGCACTCCCTGGGTTGCCCATAGAAGAAATGACAACTCCATAAGTGTGAGGGGGTCTTGATTATATTTCCTCCGACTTTCACGATTCTTAATCGCTTCCGAGAGGGTAATATCATATATTTCATGCCAATCTGTGGTAATCAGTTCTATTCTTTTAGCATCCGGGGAGTAAGGCTTCTCAATAGGTGGTGTGTCTATTCCCTTATTCTGGTCAGTTTTTGAAAAATCTATGGTTTTTCTAATGGAGTCCTTTAGAAAATAACGATATTGATTTAAGTCCATTTTCCCATCCCTCTAATTGGTTTTTTCCAAATCTACAATCTATTACAAAAATTATCTATTTCCCATATTTCGTACTTTTATATTCCAAAGCTAATGCAGTAATTCTTATTCAAAACTTAACCCCTTAACAAAATCCCCAATACTCCTCAATGATCCTTCACTCTCAGGTAGGTGGGAATAAAATAATTGCCAGGAGTGGAACATGCCCTGCCAAACCTCCAGATTTACTTTAACATCTTTTTCAATCGCTAAATCTCTGAAACGATTCACATCACACAGAAGAAGTTCACGGCTACCGCATTGCATTAATAAAGGTGGGCTTCCCTCTAAATTTCCATATATTGGTGAAGCCAGTGGATTGGATGGATTTTGCCCTTTAAGGTATGATTTTTTAAAGTTTTCTAACATTTCATAGTTGATCCAATCATTAACATCCTTCAGATGATTGTAAACAACTGGAAACTTCAAGTCCACCACTGGTGACATGCAAACTCCACATAGGGGTAGTTTTTCACCCATCTTTTTCAGGGCGAGTAGGGTGGATAGGGCTAAATTTCCCCCGAAAGATATCCCTACAATCACCAGTTCACTGGATTTAAAACCTTCGTCTCGTAACCAGAGATATGATTGGATGCAATCTTCCACTACTGCAGGGAAGGGATTTTCAGAGGCTAAACTGTAATCCACACTGAACACTGAGAAACCAGTGTGTCGGGATAGCCGCTGGCAGAGATCCCGGTGTCCGTGACTGGTTCCGTGGTTTAAAACACCACCATGGAAAAATAAAATAATCTTCTGGGGGCTACTTTGTGGGGTTACAATCCAGTAAGAATCTACCGGAGCATCTGGTTCTTCAATGATCTTCAGGGGACCATTGGAACTGAAAGAAAGATAAAATTCATCAAAATCTGGATTAACATGGTCCAGTTCCTGGTTGAATTGGTTGGTTATGATCTTAAGCAAATCATCAACTTTTCCGGCCATTTTTTTTTATCCTATATTACGTTAATTAATATGTTAATTTTCATTCAATGGGTTGATTCTATTGAGAATTTGATGGGAATTATATTGATTGTATCTTCATTTTTTGTCATACCTACTTACTAACCATATGATTCTTGGATAATTTTAGTTTTTCCCAGAAAATGATGATTAAATCTCTTAATTGGATTTTCCCTGTTTTTCATACCTATGTTTTTCATATTTTTAGAACAAAGATTTTTGCAGAAATTTTCAATTAGTCTTTGGATTAATTTCAAATAAGATTATTTCTGTGTAATAGAAATTAATAATTTATAGGGATGACAAATATTACACAACCATGACTTTCATCCAAGTAGATCACTTTAAGATCCCTTCCATTATTTCAGGAAACCTGAAAGTTTATCATTATAAAATGATTAGGGAATAGAATAAGGATGATAAATTCACTGGAGTAAAATGAAAAAGGATATAATCCATATTTAGCCATTTATATAATATGAAATTGAATATAATCATTAATATTCAGTCATTTATATAAATAAATGAAGTTTTAATATTAAGGGGGAACTGGATGCCCGATACAAGTATCATGCTGGTGGAAGACGAGATTATCGTTGCTGCTGATGTAAAAAATCGACTGGAAAATATGGGATATGAAGTTCTGGGGATTTTTGACACAGGTGAGGAAGCCATTGAAAAGGCAGGAGAACTGAAACCCAACTTGGTTTTGATGGATATTGTACTCAAAGGAGATATGGATGGGATAGATGCAGCCCAGAAGATACGGGAGCTATTTGACATCCCTATAATCTATTTAACAGCTTATTCTGATGAAAAAACTCTGCAAAGGGCTAAAGTCACTGAGCCGTTTGGTTACGTCCTCAAACCATTTGAGGATCGTGAAATCCAGAGTGCCATAGAGATGGCCATATACAAACACAAGATGGAACAACAGTTAAAGGAAAGCGAAGAGAAATATCGTAAATTAATCGAAAAGTTCCTGCAGGTCTCCACTGAGATATTAAATGAGCTAAGCAAGCCTAAATAAGGTCTATTTTTGGTTAATACTCTATTTTTAATTTATTTAATAATTTATTCCTATTTTTAATTATTTTTAACTTTTAATTCATTTATTTTAATTCTTTTTTTGAAATAAATTTTTTAAACGGTCTTAATTGGGAGGGGGTATATTAATTTAGATTTATTTTAGGTAAAAGATTGTTAAAAACATGTTTTTATGGGAACAAATAATATGTAAATCATTATTTACTTTTAGTAAAGTTTATATAACATAATGTATAGTTTACTTTACATCAGATGGTATTGTGATATTTAAAATTTCGAAGTAACCTTAGAATTCTCAAATCATGTGTACAAGGATACATTGAATGGTTGAGGGAAAATAAATGAATAAAGTTCTTAAAATGAACAAAAAGAAAATTTTTATAATTTATATAGTTCTAGATATGTTCTATGTTGGAATAGGGATGGGTGTACCCGTATTTTGCATATTGTTTGGATTTCCAGTGGGTTGGTATCTATCTGAACGATTAACTCTCCCTGAAAAAAATTTAAATAACATATTTAACCAAATTTTAAAATGTGCATTTTATACTTCTCTTTTCACATTTATCTTAATGCTGGTTATTTGGGTGCCGGTAAGTGCAACGTTATTTGATCCTGCTGCAGATTTTGCAAATTTTGGAATTCCAATGATTCTTTATGATCCTAAAATAAGTTTCATTGGATGGATAATTCTTATGATATTTATATCTCCATTTTTACAGTTACTTACCACAGTTTTTGCTTCAAATATGGTTTTGTGGAGATTATCTAAAAAAATTGAAGAAGGAGGGAAATTATGAAACCAAGTGGAATTGTGATGAAAATACTGTCAATTTTTGAGTCCGGTTTATTTATTAAGATATTATCAGTCTTTACAACCGGTTTATGGATTGCAGGGTTAATATTAGCGAATATTTATGTTATTATAGTGGCAGTTATACTTTTAAGTGCCATTGGTATTGTTTTGTACATAAAAAGAGATAATTTAGAAGTAATATTTAAAGGTGATAGTTCGGTTATTGTTGAAGATGAAAGAACTCAATTAATTAACGAAAAAGCATCTACAATGACTTTAGGAATCCTTATTGCTGTTACGATATATGTGGGGATAATTTTAGTTGCTTTACGGAGTAGTTATCCTCAACTCTTACAAGCGGGGTACACAATGTTTGCAGTAGCAGTATTCTGTTTTACTCTGTACTTCACATCTCGTGCCTACTACACGCGGAAATATTAACCTTAAGGAAACTAATGAAGGGGATATAATGAAAAATTATCAGATTTTAAGAATAACTGTTGCCATGTTTGTGGCAATAGTAGTGGGACTATCGGTTACCATTGGAACCATCCTCCCAGCCATCCTGGCAATCGTAATTGGAGCTATGGTATCTTATATTTATAAAAAGAGTACTGACGAAATTTTGGAAGATGAAAGAATAACTAAAGTTAGTGAAAAAGCATCTCGCATCGCAATAGTGGTGTTTTCCATTTCTATAACTTTTATTGGAATGTTCCTGATCACCTTGAGAAGTGAGTATCCGGATTATACTCAGGCAGGTTTTACTCTTTCTTATTCGTCAGTTGTCCTCTTAACTCCATATTACATCTTCTACGGATATTATGATAAAAAATACGGATCCTGATTTATATGAAGAACAATCTCAAGGTTTATCGAGCTATGCAGGATTTAACTCAGGAAGAACTCGCCAGGGAATTGGACGTAACCCGACAAACCATCATCGCCATAGAAAAAGAAAAATACGATCCTTCACTGATTTTAGCTTTTAAGATAGCTGAATTCTTCAAAGTGCAGATTGAGAATATTTTTATCTATAAAGGTGATTGAGGTGTCATGTGAGGATGAAAGTCCCTCTGAGAATATTCCTCCTCTTAAAGGTAAAAAACCCTTTCTAATATCGTATTCTTATTCAATATGGGCTGATAATGTGATTGGTATAAAAAATAGAATTAAAAATAGAAGATATTGGACAACTTATCTCAAAAACAGATTATATATTGCTGCCTTTATTCTAGCCCTAGTGGGATGGTTCATATTGTTTGTTTATCTCTTTGGCCCATTTTTTGAAAAAGAACTTCTGGCTTTAGAAGTAACCATAGAATCTCCTTTATTTACATGGGGGTTGCGAATTTTTATCATCGCACTTGCAATTATCTTAATTAAAGGGAAGGAAAGAATACAAATATTCTTTGCCCATAGAAGTATTCAATGGGTGATATATCTTATACTTTCTGTAGGTGCCGTAGAATGGCTGGCTTGGTTTATAAGTCTCTTCTTATAAGTTAAAAAGCCAATATTTAACTTTTAAAAATTATTTGATCTTATTTTTTAACACCAGTGATCTTCTTTATATATCTAGAAATATCCTCTTTTATCAGGATCTTGACTGCAGGAACTTTTTGGTGCCAGTTTTTTAGCTTCTTTAAGTCTCACACCCATTTTTTCCAGAACCGCACGGCTGTCTACTTTAGTATTAACACAGCCATCCCTGAGGAGAGGTACTCCCTGACAGGAGAAGTTGGAGAGTTTCATCATGGCTAGATTAAGGTCCTGGAAGCAAGCCACACCAATAACTGCCTTGAAACTGTTTTGTTCCACTATTTTTGTGAGGAAGGTTGAACCTGGGATTATGAACACCTTGTAACCCATTTCTTCACCTTTGTTTTTTAAAACACCGATCACGCAACGGTTACAGTTTTCACAAACCAGGCCTGATGTGTCCAGTTTCGCTTCGCACTCAGTATTGCGAAGACAGTGAGGTAAAACCAGAATGGTATCTTTAGGTTTAATTTTATTGAAATCCTTTTCATTAACCTTATTTCGAACTTCTACTCCAATGTTGTCCACAATTTTGGCGTCAACACCCACATTCTCAGCGAATTTTTTGAAAAGCCCATAAAACACGTCCATGGTGAAAAGCAGCAGTTTGGGAAATACAAGGCGGTCTTTTTCAATTAGCATGCGACCCAGTATAAGGGTCACTGATAAAAGAATCAGAAGGAGAATTCCAGCCACTAAAACAACTTGGCCAAATATCTGGTAAAATGCGGAAATAGTCATATCAATCATCTAATATTTATCTCTTGTTAGATTTTTTTAGGAAATTTTTTAAGAAATTATCATTCTTGCACTCTTTTTTAGAATGTAATTTGTTTAAGGATTAATTGGGAATATCCTATATCAGGAGACACTGCCTCCTAAATCCATTGTCTATATTTAATCCTGGAAAAAATATGAAATTAAATTAGAATTTTTAGTAACTTATTTTCTATTTATTATGTTATATTAAACTGCTTATTAACTAACCTTCAATTTGTAACATAATAAATTGGAAGGGTTACCGGTGGATAAATGGTGATTATAGTCAATTTCCAGTGATTATAGGTTAATCTAAAATTTTTCTTTTTTAAATTCATTCAAATAGCCATTTATTTCTAATCCACCTTCAATTGCTTTAATTTCCACGCCAGAGAGATCATTACCGGCACATAGTATGTCCTGTTCAGGATGTGTCCCGGGGGTAATGTTACAATCTAGCCGTACCGTTTCCCCACAACTGGCCACCATAGGAAGTCTTTTGGAAGTGGGATGATCAGAAGGTAAGACCACTAAAGGTGTCCCCACGTCCCTTAATAAGAAAATCAATGATTTTATTCCATCTTCACTATGAGGGCTATCTTTTAAAGAAGAAACGGCTATAATATCTTTAGATTCTAAAAAAATAACAATTTCATCTTCATCGGGAGTTCCAATAAATATTTGTCCGTTTTTTGCAAATTTAGCCACTCCCACGGTCCCTGATTTCCCCTTTAAAAAAATTATTTCATTGTACTGAAGGGGAATTTTTACCATGCTTACAGATTCCAACCTGATTAATTATAGTTCTTCCACATTATCTGACTGACATGATGGGCAAACGATTCGCCTACCAATCCCTTTAAACTCGTTATCACAGTCCAAACAACGATATCTCTTGGTTTTAAGTTCTTTCATTTTAATGTCAGCCATTGGTCCGCCTACAGTGCACATTAATATCACCAATCTTGTTATGTTTCTCTATGTATATTTAGTTTTTTGGATTCAGGGATAACTCTGGAAAAAGTATTAAAAATGAGAAATAAGTATTAAAATCCATGATACATATTTATCCTATTAAATCAAATATTAATAACAATTTAAACAGTTCAATATTCAATAAATTTAATTAATAGAACTTATATTCCTGTTGTGATGGTGAGACTATTGAAAAACCTGATTTTCCCATTTTCAGCTATTGTTGGTCAAGAAAGAGTTAAAAAAGCCCTGGTATTAAATGCTATTAATCCATCCATTGGTGGGGTGTTGATTAAGGGGGATAAAGGTACTGGAAAGACCACAGCGGTAAGGGCCCTTGCCGACCTTTTACCTCCGCTAAAGGTTATAAAGGGATGTTCATTTAACTGTGATCCTGATGATCCTGTTTCTTTCTGTGATTCATGTAAAGCTGATGAATCCGGAGAAATCCAATTTGAGGAGAAAAAAATGAGGGTGGTGGAATTGCCCCTAGGAGCCACCGAAGACAGGGTGGTTGGGTCAATCAACATTGAAAAAGCACTTAAAGAGGGAACAAAAGCGTTGGAGCCAGGTATACTTGCGGATGCCAATCGAAATATCTTATATGTTGATGAAATAAATCTGCTGGATGATAACTTGGTTGATGTCCTTTTAGATGCTGCTGCCTACGGAATAAACACGGTGGAGCGCGAGGGTATTTCATTAGCCCACCCTTCCAACTTCATACTGGTGGGAACCATGAACCCTGCCGAAGGAGAACTTCGCCCTCAATTGTCAGATAGGATCGGTCTGCAGATATCGGTTCAGAGTATCATGGATATTGGGGACCGGGTGAAGATCATGGGACGAAGAGAGGCCTTTGAAAATAATCCCAATGCTTTCCGGGAAGAATTCAGTGAATATCAGAATCAGATACTGGAGAATATCATTGAAGCCAGGAAACTCCTCCCTAAGGTTAAGGTTTCACCAGACATGATGAAAGTAATAGCTCAACTCTGTGTTGATATGGGGGTAGATGGTCACCGGGCGGATATTGCCATTTTAAAAACTTCAAAAACCCTTGCAGCATATTACAAGCATGAGGAAGTTGAATCAGTAGATGTGGAAGAAGCCGCAGCTCTGGTTCTGGGCGAGAGGTTCCATAAAAAATCATTGGACGAAGAAAAAATAAAAAAACAAATAAAAAACGCTGAAAATGAGATTTCACAGGAAAATACTGGGGATGATAAAAAAAAGCCCCAAAAAATGAGGAAGGTGAACAAAAAAAGAGGGGAATGAAACTTAAAACTCTTAAAAAAGATGAACAGGATGTTGAACCTCAGGAAGAAGATGTGGATGTGAAAAAACTCCTCAAAATAAAGGGAAAAAAGAAAAAGCGCATCTACGGTAAAAGAATAGATTCCAAGACTGAAAAAGGTCGTTATATTAAAAGTAAACTTCCAAAGGATTATTATGGGGATATAGCCATTGATGCAACGCTTAGAGCAGCTGCTTTAAGTTCTGATGGGGAAATAAGTGTTAAAGGTGAGGATTTACGTCATAAAATTCGTAAACATGGTGCCAGGGCATCTATTGTTATGGTGGTGGATATCAGTGGATCCATGTTCTCCGATAGAAAGGCAAACCGGTTGAAGGGTATATTAAACAGTGTTATTGAGGATACTAACCGTCATCAGGATCGAATAAGTGTTATTGGCTTTAAGGGGGAGGAAGCAGAGATAATTATTCCAACAACCCGTAGGGCTACCTCTTTCCGTGAGCAAGTGGATAATATTAAGGTGGGAGGAACCACTCCTCTGGCTGCCGGGATGAAGAAAGGTTTAGAAATTCTAAAGAAAGAGAAATTAAGGGCAGAATTTGTACCCCTCCTTTTAATACTCTCTGACGGCATGCCTAATGTTGGATTGGAAGGAGGGCCAATGAAAGATGCCATCATGATGGCGGAGAAGATTAAAGAAAAGGAAATACACACTGTGATCATAAACTTTGAAAAATCAGTGCGTTATGGGCATGAAGTGAATATGGAGATTGCCCTGGCCTCAGGGGGACGTTACTATGATCTGGAAGAATTAAAGGATCCTGGTGGGGTTATGGCCAAAATACTGGATTATGAAAGGGAGGAAATTTAATATTTATTTTAGGTCTATTCTTTTTAATTTTCCTTTGGGATGCATTTGTTTTTTTTAAATAAGAAATTAAAGGTTAAAAAGAAGAATAATATTTGGTTTCAAAGAACAATTGTTTACAATTCTGGTTAAACAATTCTAAATGTCTTTAAAATCTGGTTATATGCTTCTTCGGTCTGATTCAATGAGGAAGGAAGGCATATGTACTCAACAGTGTAGTAGTAGTTATTTTTTTCAATAACTGTTGTTTTCTGGGCTATGTTGGGACTGTAACTTCCTATCTGGATGGCTGTAAG
Organism: Methanobacterium subterraneum; assembly: GCF_002813695.1. Lineage (NCBI taxonomy): Archaea > Methanobacteriati > Methanobacteriota > Methanobacteria > Methanobacteriales > Methanobacteriaceae > Methanobacterium > Methanobacterium subterraneum. The sequence continues at coordinate 23,907 of NZ_CP017768.1, forward strand.
ATTAGATACTCCCACAGAAACTTGTGACGAATTGCTGGTATTGGTTACCAAGGATGTTGCATTGGGTGTGTTAATTAAACCCTGAGATTTTGGTCGCATGTTCAGTATAATAAAAGCAGGTTGATCTTGTCCATTGGTACCGGGGAAACTGGATTTTAATGTAACCTCTGAATAAAAGGTATCATTACTGAAATTTCCAATAACATGGTCTTGACTCCAGGCACGGGGGTATTCAAAGTACAACTGACCATTCTGGAAGCTGTTATTTCCAGATAGACTCATGGCAATAATAAAAGCCAATAATATCACCAGTATAACCACACCTGCCATTATAATATTTTTTCGTTCCATGTTATCCCCTATCCCTTTATAAACACATGATTCTTCTATACTTTCCTAAATACTAATTATTTATTTTGTGTTTTAAGTTGGAAATACCTTTGGGATGAAACAGGTAACATCCTTTAACATAAACTAAAATAGGATTAACAACATATATTACATAGAATTAGTGGATTGGGGTTTTGATTGGAAGATAATTAAAAAAAATCGGTTAAGGGATTAAATCTGGAGATTACTGGTTCATTAATAGTTGAAAGTCATTGATCTGCGGATAATTATAAATCAACTGGTTGTAATCTGGGCGGTGGTTTTTTTTGGTAAGAAAAAAAATTCTCCTGGTGGAAGATGATGGGATAGAAGCCATGGATATTAAGCGCACCCTGGAATCTTTTGATTATGAAGTTCCATATGTTGCTTCTAGTGGTGGGGAAGCCATAAAAAAAGCTTTAGAAATACAGCCTGATCTTATTTTGATGGATATAGTTCTCAAAGGGGAAATTAATGGTATCGATGCTGCGCATAAAATAAAAGAATTATCAATACCATTGATTTATTTAACTGCTCATTCTGAGGATTCAACAGTACAAAAAGCTAAATTCACCGAGCCTTATGGATATATCATAAAGCCATATGATTCTTCTGAACTCAAGTATGCAATAGAACTCGCTCTTTATAAAAGTAAGATGGAAAAAAGGTTAAAAGAAAGTGAAATGCGTTATAGGTTTATTGTTGAGGCTGCTAATGAAGGCATATGGAGTATGGGTGCTGATTTTAATACCACTTATGTTAACCAAAAAATGGCGGAAATGCTGGGCTATAATGCAGAAGAAATGCTGGGAAAACCTGTAACATCATTCATGTTTGAAGAAGATATCCCTGACCATGAAGAACATATAAAATCACGTCTTGAAGGAGTTTCTGAGAATTATGAACGACGATTAAAGCATAAAGATGGTTCAGAAGTTTTCACACTAGTCGCGGCCACTGTTTTGAAGGATATTAATGGGAATTTTAATGGTTCGTTTGGAATGTTCACCGACATCACCCATCGCAAGGAAATGGAAAAACAGCTTAACGATAGTACAAGTCAATTATTTCACATAATTGATAATTCTCCCATTTTACAGTTTGTAATTGATAAAAATCACCGTGTTCTTTACTGGAACCAAGCCATGGCATCTTACAGTGGAATTTCTCCTGAAGAAATTATCGGCACCGACCAGCACTGGAAGGCATTTTACAATGGTAAAAGACCTTGTTTGGCCGATTTAATATTGGATGGGGATATTTTACCCGTTGAAAAATGGTATTCTGGGAAATATAAAGAATCAGAATATTTAAAAGGAGTATATGAAGTTGAAGATTATTTCCCATCCATGGGAGAAACTGGGAAATGGTTGCATTTCACTGCTGCACCTATAAAAGATTCTGAGGGAAAAATAATTTGGGTTTTGGAAACATTAGAAGATATTACTGAACGTAAAAAGGCGGAATATGCATTAAGGGAAAGTGAAGAAAAGTTCCGAGTGTTGGCTGAGAATGCCCCGGTATCAATTGTTGTTTATCAGGATGATAAAACAGTATATGTCAATGACTATGCTGCTAAAATAAGCGGATACAGTAAAGAAGAATTATATGTCATGAATTTTTGGGATGCTTTCCATCCTGATGACCAGAAATTAATAAAGCGTAGAGGGAAGGCTAGATTACGGGGAGCAGAAGTATCTAAAAAATATGAGGTTAGATATATCACTAAATCTGGTGAACTACGTTATATTGTTCTCTCCGCAGGAAAAATCATATATGGGGGAAAACCTGCAGTTTTAGCTATTTTGGTGGATATTACTGAGCACAAAATAGTTGAAAATAGGCTTAAAAAGAGTGAAGAATGTTTGATGATGGGTATGGGTATGGCAAAACTGGTTTACTGGGAATATGACATTAAAAATGACCTATTTACTTTTGACGACCAGTTTTACTCCCTTTACGGCACCAGCACGAAGCAGGAGGGTGGTAACAAAATGTCCTCCCAGGAATATGCCAATCGTTTTGTTCCTACTGAAGAACGTGCTCTGGTGGGAGAAGAAGTGGCCAAAGCTCTGGAAACAGATGATCCTAACTACTCCAGCGCCATCCAACACAGTATAATACGTTCTGATGGAGAAAGAAGATTCATAATAGTCCGTATAAGAATGTTACTTGATGATAATGGTCAAAAAATCGGAACTAGGGGTGTTAATCAAGATATCACTGAACTTATACTGGCAGAGGAAAAATTGGCTAGATCTGAAAGTAAATATCGGGCTATATTTGATAATATTAAAAGTGCAGTGGCAGTTTATAACGCTATTGATGGTGGTTCCGACTTTGTCTTTAAAGATTTTAATCATGCTGCAGAAGAAATTGAAAAAATCAAGATGGAAAATGTTGTGGGTAAAAAAGTTACCGAAGTTTTCCCTGCAGTTGTTGAATTTGGGCTTATGGAAGTCTTCAAAAGGGTATGGGAGACAGGAAAACCAGAAAAACACCCTGTTTCCATTTATAAGGATGAAAGAATTGGGGGATGGAGGGAAAACTACGTATACAAACTGCCCTCTGATGACATTGTGGCAGTTTATGATGATTTGACTGAAATTAAACAGTACGAAGAGGAACTCGAGCAAAACCAGAATCGTTTAAGGAGTTTAGTAAGGATACTTCAGTACCGGGCAGAATCTGTGCAGGACTTCCTGGACTATGCAGTGGAAGAGGCAATAGGATTGACTGGGAGTAAAATTGGATATATCTACCACTACCATGAAGAAAGGGAGGAATTTATTCTTAACACCTGGTCTAAGGATGTAATGGATGAGTGCAGCATCACGGATCAACCAACAGTATATAAACTGGAAAAAACTGGTATTTGGGGAGAAGCAGTGCGCCAAAGAAAACCCATCATGTTAAACGATTTTCAGGCCGAAAATCCTCTTAAAAAGGGTTACCCTAAAGGTCATGCTCCTATACATAAATTCATGACTCTACCATTATTCGCTGGTGGTAAAATTGTTGCCGTGGTAGGGATGGCCAATAAAGAGACAAATTATACAGAAACGGATATACTACAACTGGAACTATTAATGGATGGGGTCTGGAAGGTCGTGGATACGCAAAGAGCTGAAGAAGCTTTAAAAAAGTCTGAAATTAGGTATAGAGCTATTTTTGAGAATACTGGCACTGCTACTGCAATCAGTGAAGATAATACTATTCTATCCCTAGTAAATGAAGAATTTGCTAATCTCACCGGATTTTCAAAGAAAGAAATTGAAAATAAAATGACATGGGTCCATTTTTTTGTAGAAGAAGAAATACCTCGAATGAAAGAATACCATAAACTCCGCAGAGTCGACCCCAACGCGGTTCCCCGAAATTACGAGACTGTTTTCAAGGATAGGTGGGGAAATACCAAGGAAGTGTACATGAGTGTGGCTATGTTACCGGATACCAAAAAGAGTCTGGTTTCAGTCCTGGATATAACTGAAAAAAAAGAGTCACGGAAAAAATTAAGACAGGAATTAAAAATCAATCAATCTCTGGCTAATGTATATGTTCCATTAATTTCACCCTTAACCACTATTCAAGATATTTCTATTGTAATCTTAAAGGAAGTCTTATCCCTTACTGGGAGTGAGCATGGTTTTGTGGCCACAATTGATCCTGAAAACCAGGATCTTCTCAATCAAACACTCACCAGAATGATGCACGGGTGTGAAGTATACGCTGATGGGGAAATCCCTGAAGAAATAAGATTCCATGTAGGGGTAGATGGGAAGTATCCGGGCCTTTGGGGGCATTGTTTAAATATAAAAGAAGCATTCTACACCAATAACGCTCAAAAACATCCATCATCCAAGGGGGCACCTTCCGGTCATGTGAAAATTGATAAATTCCTGGCTGTCCCTGTATTTATTGATGATGAGCCGATGGGTGAGATTGCCCTGGCAAACCCGCTGAAAAAAGATTACTCAAAACATGACTTGAAAGCAGTGAAAAGAATTGCCGACTTTTTTGCCTTAGCCATTCAACGTAAAGGATACGAAGAACAGATCAACCGATCCCTTGATGAAAAAGACCTGTTACTTCGAGAAATACACCACCGGGTAAAAAACAATATGCAGATCATATCCAGTATTTTAAATCTACAATCTTTCACTGTAACTGACCCTGAATTGTTGGATATACTGAAACAGAATCAGAACCGTATCAAATCCATGGCCATGATCCATGAAAAACTGTACCAATCCCCCAACTTATTACAGATCGACTTCAGTGATTATCTTAACAGTTTAACTGCAGATTTGGTTTACACCTACCTTATTAAAGATAGGGGTATTGAGATAGATTTTAGACCTGGAGAAAGATATCATGTTAAATATTGAAACATCTATTCCATGTGGCCTGATCTACAGTGAATTACTGTCTAACAGTATAAAACATGCATTTCCCGATATAAAAGGAAGGATAAAAGTTAAATTAAAACGATTAGATGATTATATAATGCTTAACGTGAGTGATAATGGTATTGGTTTACCACAAGAAATTGATTTCATTAAAACAGACACATTAGGGCTTCAACTAATTAATAGCTTGGTTAAACAGATAGATGGGACCATAAAACTTGATAGGGTCAACGGTACATCATTCACAGTCAAGTTTCAAGAACTTAAATATAAAGATAGAATGTAACTTGATAATTGGAAAAGTAATTTTGATAATATTTTTTTTGACTTTTTTTTAAAAGACTAAATACCAGTAGTTTCAAAATACATAAATCAAGGTTGTTATTGAAAATTTATTTAATGAACTATTGGTAACTCCCTTTAAAATAATAATCCAATAATAGTTAAAATCTTTAAATTTTGATTCTATGCCTCATAAAATAGTTATATACCACGCAGAACAGTGCGATCCCAAAAAATGCACCACAAAAAAATTAGCAAGGCAGAAACAGATCCGAATGGTCAACCGCCTTAACCATATCCCTAGAGGGGCTTTGGTGCTGGATCCATTCTCACCCCAATCAGTGTCACCTGAAGACCATGATTTGGTGGTTGAGAAAGGTATTGTCGGCCTTGATTGTTCCTGGAAACGTATTAACAAGTCCTCAGCCATGTTCAGGGGTACTGCAACTCATCGTTCCCTTCCTTTCCTGGTGGCAGCCAATCCCACCAACTATGGTAAACCCTGTATTCTGTCCACTGCTGAAGCTGTGGCAGCAACCTTATATATAGTGGGGCTTAAAGATAATGCTATTCAGATTATGTCCCACTTCAAGTGGGGACCTCATTTTCTGGAGCTCAACCATGAGCTCTTAGAGGCTTATTCTCAGGCTAGTAATAGTCGGGAAGTTGTAAATATTCAAAATGAATTCATAGGAGGCTAAATAATGGCTAGATTTGAAGAAGCAGAGAACAGGATATTCAAGATTAAAATTTGTCTCAAATGTAACGCTCGAAACCCCCCAACCGCTAAAACATGTCGTAAGTGCGGATACAAGGGATTGAGGTTCAAAGCCAAAGAACCAAGAGGATAATTTTTTCCCTCCTATCCTCCTTAAGTCATTAATTCTCGAGGATTGGGAAAATACATAATATTATTTTTTTATAAATTGTTGAAGTAAAAATCGTTTTATAAAGTTTCAAGTGAAGATTATTATAATTTTCATTGTATAATTATCTGTTTAGGGTGTGATCTTGATGAAAGTAGAAGAATATTTAAGAGAATCCCTGAAAAGGGGGAAGGTTCATTTAACTCTTCTTGATCCAGAGGAACAGAACCCTCAAAAGGCCCTGGAAATTGCTACCGAAGCGGTTGCTGGGGGTACTGATGGCATTATGCTGGGTGGATCCACCACTGACTCTCAGGATCTGGATGCTACTGCGAAAATACTCCAGGAAAACCTGGATGTTCCCATCATACTATTTCCGGGTAACACTACCGGGGTGAGTAGTTATGCTGATGCCATATTATTCATGAGCCTACTGAACTCCAACAATCCCTACTGGATTATTGGTGCCCAGGCTTTGGGTTCACCGAAAGTTAAAAAAATCGGAATCGAAACCATACCCATGGGCTATGTCATTGTACAGCCTGGTGGAACCGCTGGATGGGTGGGTGATGCTAAATTAATCCCCAGAAACAAGCCAGATATTGCCACGGCTTATGCAATGGCTGCAGAGTTTTTAGGAATGAGATTCTTCTATTTGGAGGCAGGTTCCGGGGCAGAACAGGTGATACCTGGTGAAATGATTCAGAAAGTAAAAATGTTTACCAACCATGTGGTAATAGTTGGTGGGGGTATCAGAGCCGGTGAAGACGCTAAAAAAGTAGCTCAAGCCGGTGCAGATATCATTGTCACCGGTACGGTAGTTGAGAACACATCTCATATAAAGGAGAAGATAGCTGGAATTGTGGAAGGTATTAACTCCATCTGATCCTTTTATCCATTTATTTATTTATTTATTTATTTATTTATTTATTTCTGATTCTATTTTTTTTCTTATTTTTCCAAGTTTTTTCGAATATTTTCAACATCAATACCCAATTGAAAAATTATATTTTCTATGAACTCGTATACCAATAAATTAGAGGTGAATTATATGTGTGAGTCAAATGGATACGATTTCATAGCTGATAAGTTAAAGGAATATTTGGGTCTTAAGAAATCCCCGGTTGCCATAAAATTTGTTTTAAGAGAAGATGATATTCCGGAAGGTGTTCCTAAGGCGGATGAAAAATTACGTCACTGTCAACTGGTGCAAAAAGCCAGTGGAGGAAGTGTTTTCTACGCCACTGCAGAAGAACAGATGTGTAAAGGGGGAGCAGCTGCGCTCGGTCTTCAAGAAGCACCTGAAAAGGTAAAAACTGGGGAATTTTATTATGGATTGGGAAGATTTTCCAGTCTAGGATCAGCCAGAAAAACCATGGAATCCATACCTAAAATAGACCCAATAATGTATGCCCTGGTATACGCACCTCTGGAAAAGGCGAACTTTGACCCGGATGTAATTATAGTCATCGCTAACCCGGCCCAGGCACTGAAATTATCTCAGGCACTTGTTTACACCATGGGTGGTCGTGTAGAAGCTGATTTTGCAGGTATCCAGTCCATATGTGCTGATGCTGTTGCAGGCCCATTCCTTCGCCGCAGACCTAACATTACCCTAGGATGTAGTGGATCCCGTCAGTACGCAGATATAAAAGAGGATGATGTTATTGTGGGACTCACTGGGGAAAATATTGGTTGCGTGATCAATGCACTGGAAAATATGAGTTAAAAGGATATTATCCCCACTTAAGATATAATCCCATTTAATATTTTTATAAAACTTCTATTCAAATTATCTTATTCTAATCCCTATCTATTTCTAATCCCTATCTATTTACTGTCCATTCTTTTTTCCCACATTTTTAGAACTTTAAGATAATCATTGTAGCGATTAATGTTAATTAATTCCAATTCATTCTGTCCAGACACACCATAAAGTTCTACTCCATCTGATACCATCCTCCTCAAAATAGGATTCAAGTTGTCTTCTTCACCGTGAAGATAACGTTTCAAGAGTGAGGAGTGACAGGCAAAGGGCATGCCCAGTCCCAGAGCACTATCCAAGTATCCGGTTTTGCCACGGGAGAGAATAGTCACTGTGTTCTCGGGATGGGGGCTATTTATCAATTGGTCCATCAGGTTTTGCATAGTTTTAATGGTAATTGTGGGCTGATCACCTGCCAGACACAAACAATAATCATATTTGGAGTTAGCAACTCCATTTAGAAGGGTTTGGGATAGCTCCACATCCACATCAGGGTTTTCAATGATATGAAGTCTATTGTCATTTACATCATTTAATGCAGGGTATAACTCATCCATGAAATGTCCAAGAACTACTATACATTCCTTTAAATCGGTTTGGAGCGCATTTTTAACGGTGAAATTGATTAGGGGATCTTCGTTGATTTCAAGGAGTAGTTTATGTTTTATTTCCATTCCTTTACTTTTAAGGTCTTCCCTCATCCGCCGGTTCTTACCGGCTGCAGTTATAATACACGATACTCCTTTCATGGGTTAATCTCCTGTAAAAAAGAAAATAAATATGGAAAAGGGCAATTAACTGAGTTTAACTACTCTGGAGTTAATCACCAATCCTGCTCCACTTCCTTCAGTCCACATCACCAGTTTAATGGGGTAATTATGGTTGTTATAAACCTTAACTCCCACAGTGGGGCTGGTGTCGTAGGCAATGGACAGTTCACCCCATCTAATTCCACTGGGTAATGGTAAACCAGCAGCAGCAGTGGCTCCCCGGAGTGACCTGCCAGCAGGACAAACCCCGTGAACTGCGGATCCACCGGTGGCATTGGGATCTGGGCATGGATCAAAACCAATATTCTCCTTTCCATTGGATCCTGTTTTGGGGGGTATTATGGTGCCATTCCAAGCCCTGGCAAATTGCATGGCATTGTAAGCCCTGGCTGCATCACCATATTCTGGATGGGAACCTAAAGATTCAGCAGAACTGGCAGTAACATTTTCAGAGTGGGGCCCCATATAGGCCATCACTGGTGAACCAGAAGGATAATTTTTCATATAGGTAACCACTGACTCTCCGAAAAAGGTTTTTATCTGGCTAGGGGGAACCTGGTTCCGACCATCATTGAATCCAGTTAGGGAATAATCCAGATTGATATAATCTCCCACATCTGATCTGTTGTACCATTTCTTGAAGGTGGTGATGGTAACGTATTCATGGGGAATGGTTTCATTTTTAATATCTGAGGAGGATACAGTTTTCACCAATTCACCTGATTTACCCCCTTCCCTTATCTCCAGGCCATCTTTAGTTTTAACTCCCACAGTGTAACCGGTCTTGTAACCCCACACAAATGTTTGAGGGGGTTAACTACCAGTTGTTGTCCCTGTACACTTAAAAAGCCTGGACCTTCAAATCCATGGGCCACTCCCTGGGCTGAGATACTGCCACTGGCCAGCTTAGCCAGAGGTGTTTCCACTGATCCAGTTAAGAGTCCGTTAATGATTTGCAGGTACTTTTCTTCCTGTAATAAATTCTTTAAATATTCAAAATTATACAAAACTGGCACTTTCCTGATTTTGGTATCATCAACCACTTTCATACCAGAAACTACAGTATCTCCAATGGACATGGCGGTGATTTCTTCTGGTTTTTGGGGAGGGAAATAGCCTTCAATGGTGTCACCAATATAAATAAAACCCATCATCAATATTATCAAAACACCAAAGGCCAGTATCGGATTCAACAAAGATCTACGCATTTTCTTAATCCTCCAAATAGTATATTATTTTTATTTTGCCGAAATGGCCTCCTTTAAACTGTCAGTTATTTCAATGATCTTGCGTTGTCCATTGCCGCCAATGAATACATTAGGATACTTTTCTGAGCATTTGAGTGCAAATTCGACCACTTTTTTCACATCGTCCAAATTATGAATTGTTCCCGTGTAGTTTTCTTCCTCCAGCACCCTTCGAACTTCATCCCGAGTATCTTCCAGGCCCGGGAAAATAGCAATGATCTCTGAATTTGTTTTAGAAGCTTCTCTGAATATGTCTAAACGACACATTTCACCTTTACGTGGAGTTCCAAGAATTATGACTGGAAAATCTGCTTCGTTAAATACTGCTGCTGCAGCATCTGCATTATCAGTTTTACCTACCACTATCTGGGAGTGGGGGAGATCAATGATTGTAGCCCTGCCAGGTAAAACATTGAAATTTTTAAGGCTAGTTTCAATGGTATTATTTGATATTCCCACTATATCCGCAGCTTTTGAAGCAGCAGCTGCATTTTTGCGGTTGAAATCTCCGAATAAATTCAATTCATACGGAACTCTGGTGAAAAAGTGAATTTCATCTGCTTTTCCTTTGAAATAACCTAAATTTTCAGTTTCCTGGTTTAGAACAACCCTCTTACCCTCAACAAATTTTCCCAGGGATTTAAGATAGTTCTCGAGTGATTGGTGGAATTCAAGGTGATCCCGACCCACATTGGTCACCACAACCAAGTTAAAATCAAAATTATCCTTACAGAAATCCAGAGTCATATCACAGACTTCCACCAGGAGAATATCATAATCCATGGATGCAGCTTCTAAAATTACCTCAGTGTAACCCTTAAAACCTCCACCAGCATTTCCTCCAGTTAGAACTTTCATACCTGCCTTCTGCAGTATGCTGGCAATCATCATGGTGGTGGTGGTTTTACCGTTGGTACCAGTGACTCCTATGGTAAACAAAGAGCGATGAGAAGTTATAATGTCTGATAAAAGTTTTCCATTAGACTTAATTTTATTAAAAACAGGTCTATTCCATAATCCCGGACTTAAAACAATCACATCAGCATTCTCTATTTTTTGAAAATCGTGAAATCCCAGATCAACATCCAGGCATCTATCAACCTTTAATTCAACGTTGAAATTAATATCTGAAGCATAAACTTCATAACCATGATTAAGAAGAGATTCAACGGCATTCATGCCTTCTACTCCCAGCCCAACCACAGCAGCCTTCATTTTAACAACCATTATCCGATTTTCCAAAAGTACATCATTCAATTGTAACCTTAAAAATAAGTTGATAGTTTACATATATAACTATAACCCTAATACTCCCCTTCCCTTTTGAATAATTATTTCAAGGGATTATAAGCTTATTTGGGGTTTAATAGACATTTATATTGGAATAATAGTTTTATTAATTCTTCAATTTCATAAAATAATCATTTAAAGCCGATAATAATAGTGGTTTTGTTGTTTTTAGAAGTTAATGTATTATCCTTAATTTTGTAACTAGATTCATACTAAAATTTTAATGTTATTGTTCCCATAACCATAATAACAGTATCAAACCTATATTTCAAACAGATATGGGAATATATCACTGGTAAATAATATTGTTTAAAGCCATTAACATTTTTAAATGGATTAATACGTACTCATAGTCGGTATCAAGAGTATCAGGTGTCACTCATGAACACAATGAAAGACCTCTCCAAGGAAATAGTAAAACGCATCGAAAACATAGCCCAACCCGTAAAGATAATGCACGTATGTGGATCACACGAACATACCATAATGCAGCACGGTCTCCGAACCCTATTACCTCCAGAGGTAGAAGTGGTTGCTGGGCCAGGATGTCCAGTATGCTGCGTACCAGCACGTGAAGTGGAAGAATGCCTGGAACTAGCCCGGCAGGGAGTAACCATCGCAACCTTTGGGGACATGTTAAGAGTCCCGGGTGGAAGTGGATCCCTGGCAGAGGCAAAGGCAGAAGGAGCAGATGTCCGGATCGTTTATGGTGTGAATAATGCAGTGGAACTGGCTCAAAACATTGATAATGAAGTGGTATTCATGGCAGCGGGATTTGAAACCACCGCACCAACCACCGCCGCGGAGATAGTTTCTGGCCCCCCAGAAAACTTTTCAGTCTTATCTTGTCACCGGATGATACCCCCAGCTCTCAAATTCCTTATTGAATCGGGTGAAGTGAATCTTAATGCCCTCATAGAACCGGGGCATGTTTCAACCATCATTGGGAACAGACCTTATGATCTTTTCTCAGAAAAATACGGAATTCCCCAAGTAGTAACGGGCTTCAACCCCATGGACGTTTTAATAGCTGTATATTTGATACTTAAACAGCTTGATGAGGGTAAGGCATTTGTTCAGAACGAATATAAACGAGCAGTGAGGGAAGAAGGGAATATAAAAGCCCAAAAACTTCTTGAAGAAGTGTTTTACATCACTACTAAAGAATGGAGGGGCTTCCCACCCATACCGGACTCAGTTATGGATATAAAAGATGAATTCAGTGATTTCAATGCTCGGGAGAAGTTTGACATTGAAGTGGGCAGTATCCCAGAGGTAGTTTCGGGTTGTATCTGTGGAGCCATACTCCGGGGAGTGTCCCGACCAGAAGACTGTAAATTATTCAGAAAAGAATGTAATCCCACCAACCCCATTGGTGCATGCATGGTTAGTAAAGAAGGAACCTGTAACATTGCCCATAGATATGGTTCATTTTAAACCATTTAATCTACCTATAGGAATCTATTAACTGTGGAATAATGGCAATAAAGTATTAACTGTGGAATTATGGAAATAATGTAATAACTGGTGGAATAACTTGATTAAAGCAGTAGCAGTAGATGTTGATGGCACCATAACTGATGGTAAGAGGAGGTTATGTTGCAGTGCCATGGAATCAATCCGAGCAGCAGAAGAAAAGGGCATAACAGTTATCATCGTGACTGGTAATATCCTACCAGTTACCAAAACCCTTTCTATATTCATTGGAACTTCAGGTGGGCTGGTTGCAGAAAACGGAGGAGTTATAGAATCATCTAAGGGTAGGATGGTGCTTGGAGATATTCATAAGTGTAAAGAGGCCTATGATTTCTTACTAACTAAGCATCCCGTTGAAAAAGTTGATTTTTCCCATCAGAGGATTTCAGAAATTGCATTCTACAGAACCATTCCTGTGAAGACGGTTAAAGAAGCCCTGAAAGATTTTGATGTGAAAATATACGACACCAATTTTGCACTACACATCACTGATCCTGCAGTGAACAAAGGAACTTCCCTGGTGCGAGTGGCGGGAGATATGGGTATACTGCCTGAGGAGATCCTGGCAGTGGGGGATAGTGAAAACGATCTGGAATTTCTTAAAGTAGCGGGAGTGAAAGTGGCAGTGGCCAACGCAGAACCTGAACTAAAGGCCATTGCAGATTATGTAACAAAGAAACCATACGGAGACGGAGTTAAAGAGGCATTAGAGAGGTTTTTATCATGATAAAAGATTTAGCCAACCAGGCACTGGATCAGGCTCTTAAAGGCGCTGATCAGGCTGAAATATATTTGGAAATCACGGAAAATGTGGATGCCACCATACAGAATGACCAGGTGGACTTTGCCAAGGAAGCCTATTCTATGGGTGTGGGCATCCGGGTTATCTGTGGGGATAGAATGGGTTTTGCCTACACCACCCAAACGGAAAGAATAACAGAAACAGTTGCCCGGGCAGTTTCCAATGCCCAGTCCAATCTTGTTGATGAAAACTTTGCATTCGCATCTAAATCGAAATACCCTCAAATTAAAGGTGTTTTTGATAAAAAAATTGATACCCTAGAACTGGAAAATACCATTGAACTGGGAAAAGTAATGATTGGAACAGTTATCGACAATAAATGTCAGCCAACATCCGGTGGGGTCTCTGCTGGATGTGCTAAAACTCTGATCATGAACTCAGAGGGAGTGAACTGTGAAGATACTTCCACCTATTTCTCGGGCTTCGTAGCAGTAAACATTCCTGATGGGGAAGGTGTCTCCACTGCCAGTGAATCCGATTCATCCCGAAAACTGGACATAGATCCAGAGAAAGTTGCCAATAAAGCCTGTGAAATTGCTTTAAATTCCAGGGGAGGTAAATCAGTCCAAACCGGTGACATGGAGGTTATTATGGATCACCATGCCGCAGCAGGTCTTCTTTCAACGTTCTCCCAAGCAATAAATGGTGACAATGTCCAGAGGGGAAGATCAATCTACTTTGATAAAATGGATACCAAGGTTTCATCATCTTCCCTGAGCATCTATGATGACGGGACCCTCAAAGGAGGCCTTTACTCTTCCCAATGTGATGGAGAAGGAACACCCACCCAGAAAACAGCCATAATCGAAGATGGAATCTTACGAAACTTTTTGTATGACATACACACTGCTAACAAGGGAAATGTACAGAGTACGGGTAATGGGATGCGGGCTTCCTTCAACGACATGCCTTCAGTAAGTTTGTCAAATCTTATCGTTAATTTTAAAGATTTTAAAGAAATTTCAGAAATAAAAGATGGTCTGTTGGTTACCGATGTTCTGGGAGCGCACACTGCCAATCCCATATCTGGAGATTTTTCAGTGGAAGCAATGAACGCCTTTAAAATTGAAAACGGGGAATTAGTTTATCCAATTAAAAATGCCATGCTCTCAGGGAATATTTTTTCACTTTTGAAGGATTCAAAGGCAGCTTCCCAGCAAACACGGCAGTTAGGGCCTTTTGTTGTACCTCCTCTTAATGTGTCCAGTCTACGGGTTGTTGGGTAATGTTTTGTAAGTTAATTTTACCAACTATATGATAAGCGGTGCCAGAGGGATAAGTCAACAAAGGGTTAATAAGAATTTATGAACCAGTTGGATTATAATTAGTTGAAAATGATGGAAAGGAGTAAAAAATCAGCTATCCCTAACTACATGGCTGTGATGGCTAATCAGCAGTTATCAAGGTGTAAAATAGCTTCTATGATGGCTGTTGAGGATAGTGATGAGGATGATGTTATATGGGCTGAACATGAAATTCTGAGAAAGGATTTCAACAAATTTTATGAGGAAAATTCTCAACTAAATAAAATTACTGCCAATAAAGAGTTTAATACTGTTCTAGATGCTCTTAAAATTAACTCCACTCAAATAAATAATTATAAACCCTCCTTCTCCTACTTGGATCTCAAGGTGAAACTCGCCGAGAGAGTGTCAAGATACTGTCATTTCTGTGAAAAGGCGTGTGGTGTTGATAGAAGATATGAAAAGGGTGGATGTGGCGTGGGTGATCCTTTAATTGCATCAGAGTTCCTGCATGTGGGTGAAGAACCACCATTGGTCCCCAGCCATACTGTTTTTTTTGCAGGGTGCAATTTCAACTGTGTTTACTGTCAAAACTGGGATATCAGTCAGCAACCAAACCGGGGCATCCCCATAAGTGAGGAAAACCTGGCTTTGATCGTTGGAAAAAGGAGAAGTGAAGGCTCCCGGAATGTAAATTTTGTAGGGGGCGATCCCACTCCCAATCTGCCCTACGTCATCCGCACCATGCAACTGGTAAAGGAAAACATACCTGTGGTATGGAACAGTAACTTGTACCTCTCCCTGGATGCCATGCATATTCTGGATGGATTTGCTGATCTTTATCTGACGGATTTCAAATATGGTAATAATGAATGTGCCCAGAGACTTTCTGGAATCCCGGACTATTTGGGTCGTAATCACCAGATGGCCTGGAAGGCAGGGGATATGATAATCCGCCATTTAGTTCTACCCAACCATATGGAATGTTGTTCAAAACCCATCTTAAATTGGATATCCGAAAATCTGGGGCTGGAGGTAGTGCTTAATTATTATGGGACAGTATCGTCCAGTTTACCATGCATCCGATTATGGAGAAATCTCCCGACATCTCCTTCAAAGTGAATTAGGGGAAGTGATTCAGCATGCTCAGGATTTAGGATTTAAAAATCTTATTTAGAATATAATTGCCTTTACTACTGGTATTAATCTTACTAATACCATTATTTTTGTTTTTACTATTGCCATTATTCTTACTATTTCCATTATATTTCCATTACCTTCATATGGTTTAATAAAATGGAAGATAATAGTATTAAGATATTAAATTGAAATTAAAAGATTATATTAGTAAATAAAATAAATTTAATTTAAATTAATTAAAACCATTAATGTTTAAGAAATCAATTTTATAATATTTCTAAGGATATTTTAGGGGATTTATATGGAAAAAATTGAAAGTAACAAACCAGTTTCGGCTGATGACATTTTTAATGATATTAAGGAAGATTTCCCGGGTGTGGAAAGGGTAGTTATGGAAGACGAGAATGAAACAGTTTTTTGTATCTACGCAGCAGACGATGTACTCTGGGAAATATTTGAAGATTGGTTGGAACTGGTGAGCAGTATTGAGTTCAACGCTGGAACCAATGAAGAACATTACTTGCGAGTGATACCATAAATCTAATATTCACTTTATTAAATGTATTATTTTCAAGTTTAGTTTATTTTAATTAATTAGCTCTAGATTATTTTCAAATTCTAGTCAAATTTTTCAAATTGGGTTGATTTTGGCTGTTCATAATTGTTTATCCACAAATCAAATGGTTTTGAGAAATTGAAGTATGGCCTTAATGGTCTGATTCTGTTGCTCTTCTCGGGTTATGGTACTGTTGTTATCTCCTGCCTGGATCCCGTAATCCCCATAGTTGTAATGATTTCCACCCTCAATGGTGATGAAAGTGGTGTTAACCGGGAATTTACCAAGATTAGCAGAAATATCCTCAGACAGGGTAAACCCATCCAGTGATCCTCTAATTGACAGAGCTTTAAATGTAGCGTTTGATGCATTTGATGAGGGATAAGCCGCTAAATAAATGACTCCATTAATTTTATCCGGATTATTCACTGCATAATCGGATGCAAAAACACCACCTAACGAATGACCACCAATCACCCAGGAACTTATCTCCTGATAATTTTTGATTACATCATCTGCTTTGTTCGTACCAAAAAATGCTAAATTAAATGGCATTTTCACAATTATAGTAGTATAACCATTATTAGCTAGTTGGGATGCTATTACAGAGTAAGATTCTGCTTGTACCTTGGCCCCGGGATAAATTATTACCCCTGTGGTGCTCTGGTTACTGTTGGGGGTGAATGTAATAAAATCAACGGTATTCTGTACAATGTAAGTGTCGGTTGAGTTTAATGCAACCATTGCCCGGCTATCTGCATGATAATAATCAGAAACATAATAGGTAAAGGCACCTACCCCAATAAAAATAATTATTAAAAGGGTAATAATGATTATTTTCTTTTTATATTGCAACATACTCATTTAATTGACCGTTTATTATTTTTTTAGATTAAATTCAAAAAAATAGGTTAGTAATCTAGTTTTATTATCCACCAGATTACTATTCCCAATTCACATTTTTTTCATGGTGCGAAAACCCCCACAAACGCCAGCCAGGCCAGTGCAGTTTTGGCAATCAGACTGAGGATGATGTACACCCTTTCACCGTAGAGATAGTCCTTCCATTTCCCAACACCCTTGTACTGCAGTACCATGTTAATGGAGAATGTGTTGAACATGATAAAGTAGATGGCCAGTATGGCGTAAACAAATGTGGGCGGGTTGGTCTCAGTGGATCCCAGAGCAGCTATGAAGTAGGCAGCCAGGACCACCCATGGGGTGAATCCAGCGAGGGCTCCAAGTAGATATGCGGACCAGTCAGTTTTTTTGGTGTAATAGTTGATCTTTTCCATTAAAAAGCCGCACATGATCATCACGGCATTCAGGACGAAGATCATTACCAAGGACCATAAATCCCAAACTCCCACGAAGGTGGCGATTATAACCAGCATGATGGAGCTGGAAAAGAAATACTCATACCAACGGTAGGGATTCATACCCTTCATCAGATTATCATTGTAATTTTTAGTCTTTACAAAGGCAATGGTAAAATGGGCAATGGCTGAAATCAACAGGAATGAAGAAAGTATCACTCCCAAGTAACCAACAGTATATGCCACCGTGGGATCTGGCACGATCTCGGCTACAAAGGGTCTAACTGATATTATATTAAATTTGATGTAAAATGTGTAGATATTCTGGGTCCAGGTAAGCCACAAACCCAGGGCGATCATGATTATTCCCTGGATGAAGTGCAGTGCACCTGCTCCAATGTTAAGTTTTCTCAACCCCTTCAAACTTATGGAAGACTTGGCAATAAGTTCCCTTCTCATTTCATTATCCATTATCAACCCCCCTTTGTTACTATAATATTTATCCAGTAATGTTATTAAATCATGTGGGGGGTGGGAATTAAAGAAAATAGAACAGCAGATATCTATGTGATGATCCAACATTACTTCATTTCCCAATCAGAATTTCTTTTGCCACATATTTTTCTTTATTTGCACTGGAAAATCATTTAAGTAAGTTTAGAGAAAGTAATAATCTGATTATAGTATCAAACAGTGAAGGGGGCCTGTTAGAATAACTGAAAGTCCAGCATATACTGTTGAAAGTAAGGATGGTGACATTGAAATCAGAGTATATCCGGGTTATATCTTAGCCCAGGTGGATGTGGTGGCAGATTATGATCAGGCCATTGGTATGGGATTTTCCATACTGGCAACCTATATTTTTGGAGGGAATAAAAAAAGTTCCAAAATACCCATGACTGCACCAGTATCGGGGGAAAACATATCTAATTCTGAAAAAATTCCCATGACTGCCCCGGTTACAGAGGAAGCTGTTGAAGAAGTAGATGATGAATCTGAAAATATTCCACTGTATGCCCCAGTAAATGGGGAATCAGGGGAGCATACTTATAGAATATCATTTACCATGCCTTCCAAGTACACCCTGGATACACTCCCTATTCCTGATGATGAGCGGATCAAATTTAAGGAAATACGTAACCAGAAGATGGCTGTTTTAAGGTTCAAAGGCCGGGTGAATCATAAGTTAGCCAATGAAGAGATGGTAGAGTTAAAGGAATGGCTTAATAAAAATAATATCAAACCGAAATCAAATTTCATAGTGGCACAATATAATAATCCCGCAGTACCCGGATTTTTTAGAAGAAATGAGGTCATGGTTGAAGTTTAGGATTGCTGTGATACAAATTAAGATTAAGAGTAATGATTGAGATTCAATTGGGGTTTAATCAAATGATATGTGAAAATTGTGGTGCTCGAATAGATAAAGGGGAGAGTCAATGTCCTAAGTGTGGGATGGAACTATTTAATCCCAACCACAAACCCCTGCAGAAGAAGTATTTAAGGGGAGAATACTTGCAAGGGGATGAAAGCTCACCAGAACCCTACTACTTGGAAGAGGAAAACCTTTCCAGGGACACATATCAACCGGAACCATACCAGAATTGGGATGATTATGATAAGGATCCTCATGAAGAAAACCATCAAAAAAAGGATTATGAGGGGGTAAATGATCCAGAAACTGCGTATGATAATGAATTTGAACCTAATAATAACCCTAATCCTAATGTGGCGGATATAAACCATAATCAAGATATTAGTAGGGATACTAATCACAGTAAGCATTACTCTGAAAGGAGTTATAATAAAAAATATGATAGGGAGAGGGGTTACGATAATAAATATGGTAAAAGTAAAGGTTATAAAGGGAAATTTAATCAAGAAAATTACCATCAGAAAAACAAATCAGTGAGAAGAGGGTATGATCTAGATGCATATTATGGATCTGAGGAAAAAAAAAGTTCAATACTGACAACTGCCATCCTCTTTTTAGTTCTGGCACTGATCATAGGATTCGTTATGGGATTCATTTTCTTTTCAGGGAAAATTCAGAATCTCCTCACCTGAAACACTCTTTTTTTAATTTGGACTTAGAAGTCTTAAAATATCATTAACCAAATTTTAAACCATTTAACCGAGGTTAAACCATTTTAAAACTCAGATTAATATATCCTCCAGTGATATTATGAATATTTTGATAACCGGACCACCGGGTATTGGCAAAACCACTATCTTGAAACAGATAGAACGGAAAATTCAGGATCAGGGACATGCTATTGGGGGGATGTATTGTCCGGAAATAAGAGAAAATGGTCGGAGAACTGGTTTCAACATCATCGATATTGCATCCGGTCAGAAAGGAATCCTGGCAAGCATACACAATACCACAGGTCCGATGGTGGGCAGATATAAGGTTAGTCTCAATGACATCCAAGAAATAGGCATATACTCCCTGGAAAACGCCATGGAAACCTCTGATTACGTATTGATTGATGAGATTGCACCCATGGAACTTAAAAGTAGTAACTTCTCCCAAACTGTCTGGAGGGTGATGGAAAGTGAAAAACTGGTAATTGCAGTTATTCATCAGCGTTCCAATCACCCATTTATTTTAAAGGTTAAAAGTAGGAAAGATGTGATGATTTTCTGTTTAACCCGGGAAAATAGGGATAACGTTCTGGAAAATATTATGGAATCATTAGGATTGTAAAAAAAACATTGAGATGGTTAAAAAATTCTATTTATTAATCTAATAAAAAATTTTTCCTCAAATAAAATTAATAGGAGGATTAAAAAGAGTCAAGTAGGAATGTTCCATTTTCAATCCTCTTCTTAAGTTCACGAGCCATTTCACGAGCCCTTTTAATATCCGATTGTCGGCAGCTCACTTCCAACTCCTTCACCCCACCTTCCCAGTCCATTACGACCTGTCCCCTTTCCATCCGGAAGGTGCCGAAGGGACAGGAGTAGGCACACATACCACAACCGAAACACTGAATAGTGTTCAATTCATGGTTAGTGAAGGCCATGGTGGGACATCTTTTTTCAACCAGACAAGTAGTACATTTTTGGCATAGTTCCTTTTCATAGGTTGGTCGCTCATCAGTACCCCTCCAAACTCCATAGTTTGTCTGGCTCAGGATACTGTGACGACCCCGTATATCGGCAACAGGAAGACTTATGTCCTCATTTTTGATGAAAGTTTTTTGGAGGATTTCATCATCCAGTATGGGTATGGATGTGGCCACACTGTTATAAACCTCTGGGCCGGCTCCGGTACGGAATCCACCCAGATAATGGGGATCCATATCCTTCATATCTGCAGTAATCATCATATTAGGTTTTTGAGGACTACTTCTGGTGCCGACGTTAATGAACAATCCTTCTGAATTGTTGATAAGTAGTCGGGTACCTTTACCAATGGAATTTAATAGGGGGTCATTCTGGAGTGGGTTGAGTTCACCGCAGCCTGAGAATGAAATTCCTTTAAAGGGCCCATCCATATCAACTGCATTGAATATGGATGAAACAGGTTCTGATGCTGGATTGGTGAATGCAGTATAATTTTTAAAGGCAAAACGGGTTCCGATCAGTTGAGCAGTTCCAAACTCATCCATTGAAACACTGGATTTGATAATTTTACCCTCAATATCTTCCACTACTATTTCAATTTCTTCACCACGCAGAAGGTCCTTGAACAGGAACCCTCCACCGTACTGGGGGTCAGTTATGCTGTGGGAAGTTCCGTAAACCATGAGATCCACTGAACCTAACCATTCATTGGGGCAGGGTCCGGGGAATCCTGGAACGCCGTTTAGGGTTATCTTATGGGCTTTTTTGAATGTTCCGGGTTCTGCAACTGGTAGGTGGAATATGGCTGCTGTTCCAGACATTATACCGCAGGTGCCGGTGGTCACCACATCCACGTCTTTTACAGTAGGTTCTTCACCATCCATCACCAGATGGGTTACTTCCTCTGCGGTGAGGATGGTGGCTTCACCTTGCTTGATCTTCTGATTTATATCCTGGATGCTCTTTTTCAATTAGATTCCCCTTAATTCCAAGCAATTGGATAATTATGATATATAACTGAGTTTAGTGTTGATTATACTTTAATTGGATTAGGTTGAATTTTCAGGGTATTATCCGAATCCATTAAGGTTTTTCTGGGCCATTTTATCCTTGACGGTGGCACGTACAAATTCCAGGGCGTCATTGATCTTATCCGCATCGCTTCCTGCTCCCTGTGCCAGGTTAGGTCTTCCACCACCCCCACCACCCATGATGGCAGCGGCTTCTTTGATGATCTCGTTGATCTTGATATCTCTCTTTATTGCCTTAGATGATGCGGCACCGGCAATTTTACCCTCTCCATTACCCAGAACAACCAGATCCACTCCCCCATCATCAGTAAGCTGGGTTACCATTTTAACCAGTTCACCTATCTCTGCATCTACCTTATCTGATAAGAAGGACAGTGAATTTATTTCTTCGGTCTGATTAACCAGGGATTCAGTTTTAAGTTTGGCCACCTCTTTTTGCAAACGTTTAATATCATTTTTGAAGGCCTTCCATTCACTGAAGAACCTTTCACTGGTTTTGGGAAGCTGATTGGCTTCCACCTTAAACACGGCAGCACTGTCATGTAGCAGAACATCGTTGGTCTGCATGGACTCCACTGCTGCTTCACCAGCTGAAAACTCCAGACGTTCCACTCCGTCCTGTATCCTTTCGGTTCGGTTAACTTTCACCAGGCCGATTTCTCCTGTGTAGTCGCAGTGTGTTCCAGCACAGGCCTGCACATCCACACCATGTATCTGAACTACCCTGATGCTTGTTCCCGGCACAACTCCACCCTGGTACAGTATGAATCCATATTTCTTTTCAGCATCAGTACGGTCCATCCACTGGGTTTTGAGGGGGATGTTCTCCATCACCCAGCGGTTAGCTATAATTTCTATTTTATGGAGTTCTTCTTGGCTGATGCGCTGATAATGGGATAGATCTATCCGGGACTTTTTAACACCTTTCTGTGCTCCAGCCTGCCAGATATGATCTCCTAAGACTTTACGGGCAGCTGCCACCAGAAGGTGGGTGGCGGTGTGATTACGGGCCAGAGCAATCCTACGCTCCCAGTCAATTTTCCCTTTAAGTGTTGATCCGGTGCGATGTTTAAGTTTCTCCAATTTTCCTTCTTCCACACGGTGCAAAACGACTCCATCCAGTTTTTCGGAATGAAGTACCCTGATCTTCTCTTCCCCAGTGTCTATGTGTCCAATGTCGGAGGGTTGTCCTCCTCCTTCCGGGTAGAAGAGGGTCTGATCCAGTATGATATTGTTCTGGTATGATCCCAGGTATCGGGCTTTGAATTCTGTTTCCAGAGGTTCATCATAGAAGGTGAGGATGGTTTCTGGAAAGTCCAGTTCAACTGGTGTTTCCTCTTCCACTGCTTCTTCTGAGTGTTCGGCTGCTACCAGGGTGTAGAAGTTATCTGGTACATTCACGTTGAAGTCCATTTCCCGGGCCACTTCTTCCACAGTATCCGGGGGTAATCCCTGGGAATCATACAGTTTAATGAGCATGTCCAGGGGCATTTCATCCTTTTTATCCTTTTTCAAGTATTTGATACTTTTTTTAACCATCTGATGTCCTTTTCTGATGGTTTTCTGGTATCGTTTTTCTTCCAGTTCGATGACACGAAGAATGTGTTCCTGGTGGTTGCGGATTTCGGGGTAGGTCTGGGAGAGGAAGTTCAGTTGAATGTTCATGATGTCTCCCAGTGACTGGTTAAGCCCCAGTTTTTTTATGAAACGGATGGTCCTCCTGAGGATTAAACGGGCCAGATAACCTTCTTTGACATTGGATGGTATGACTCCATCGGCCAGCATAAAGGCCAGGCAGCGGGTGTGATCAGCAATGACGTAGATGGCTTCCATGGGTTCAGTTGCTTCTTTCAGCTCTTCCAATGTGATTCCCAGTCTCTCTGCCACCTTGGTGCGCAGAACCTTTAGATCAGCGATGTCTTCAATATCCATCATCCCGGCAACCTGGGCGTTTTCACCCAGTATCAGGTGGTTAAGTTCTACTCCAGCCATTTCCTGTAATTCTTCTATGACCGGTCCGAATGAAGCATCATAGGCAGTGGGTGTGCCCTGGCTTATCCAGGCGAATCTTTCCAAACCATAACCAGTGTCCACGATCTTTAGGGGTATCTCTTCCTTCTCCCCTCCAGGTAGGGTGCGGTACTGTATGAACACCAGGGTGGCCAGTTCCACCCCCCTTACACAAACCTCATAGCAGGGCCCAGAGTTACCTCCACCTTCCCACCAGGATTCAATGAAGGTGATCTCCTCTTCATCTATCCCCAGGTGAGTTATGAAATCGTGGCAGTGTTTAACGGTTTCGTCTTCCCAGTATACCTGGTTGTCTTCAGAATTAAATGCATGGTGTCCGCCCATGGTGAAACAGGTCATGTGTCTGCCGGTTCGTCCCACATTATCCACGTCGTTTAATCGGATGGATGGTTGGGCCACTACCAGTGGGTTGGCAGGGGGTTTAACCTGTCCGGAGGTTACCCATGGCTGGAAATTGTAGATGGATGCTCCAACCAGGAAAACATCATCTCTCCAGCGTTTGGCCAGCACGGGGTATCTTCTGATGGGTGTGTGACCCCTTTCCTGGAAAAATCGTATGAAAAGATCATGTATGGAAAATAGATCATAGCTTTCTTTAGTGGCTGGATTTCCAATGAACTGGTATTCATCACAGGGTGCATCGCCACAAGTTTCACGTTCACCTATGGACCAGAAATCATTACCACAGGTTTTACATACTTTTTTGGTGTAACCAAGTTTTTCCAACTGGACAGACATAGTAATCATCAATATAATTTCTAAAAAACTTTGTTGTAAACTTAATAATGGAGGTATGATATAAATATGGTTAAATGTCCCTCGTTTAAGCTTATATTATAATATAAACTTTGTTTGCCTTTGATTGGATATAAGTTTAATCAATAAATAATTATAAATAATGATTAAAGTATTATTTGCGTGGTAAAAAAAATATTAAAAAGCCAAAGCCCCGAAGGGGCTATTGGCTTAGAAAAGAATTTATCCGAAGAGTGCGCCGAGACCGGCGGCAGCTTCTTCTTCAGCTTCTTCTTCGTCTTCTTCTTCTTCAGCTTCTTCTTCAGCTTCTTCAGCTGCAGCTGGAGCTGCTGCTGCAGGGGCTGCTGCTGCTACAGCAGTTTTTTCCATAGCTTCTTCGATGTCAACGTCTTCTAGGGCTGCAATTAATGCTTTTACCCTTGCGTCGTCTGCATCTGAACCTGCTGCTTCTAAGATTTTCTTTACACTTTCTTCATTAACTTCCTGACCTGCTGTGTGCAATAACATTGCTGCGTATATGTATTCCATGAGATCACCTCAAATTATATCCGTTTTAACTTCAAACCACTTGAATCGATTTTCAATTCAATTCGAGTTTTATTCAATGTATTAAGTCAATCAGATGACTGATTATCCGAAGAGAGCACCTAAACCAGCGGCCGCATCCTCTTCGTTATCTTCTTCCTCTTCTTCCTCTTCTTCTTCCTCTTTTTCTTCTTCAGCTGGTTGGGCTGCTGCTGCACTGGCTGTTGCATTTAACTTCTCGCGAAGTTCATCATCAACAGACTCCGCATTTTGTGCTGATGCTTCAGAGGCCACTGCCAGCATCTGTGAGTAGGCTTTGGCCAGTAAGAGGTCGGTTGTTTTGGAGGTGAGAACTTCTGCATTGAAAGCCAGATTCAGTGCTTCTCCTGCTGCTTTGGATATGATAACAGGTGTGGATGCACTGTTGAACACCACGGCATTCACTGAAAGGTTCAGTGCCCGGGTGTATGCTTTCTGAATGTCAGATATGGTTTCTTCCTCATCTATGAATAGGATGTCAGAGGTGTAAACTGTTTCATCTTCATAAGCTGCTTTAAGGTCGATTCCCACTTCCATGGGGTAGATGTCCAGACGGGTTAACATGCTGGCCACATCCCTTGAGATTTCCTCTCCCTCTGCAACTATGGTTTTGTCTTCAGTTATAACTATTTTACCCTTTTCTATCTTGGCAGGGATACCGACTTTTTGCAGTTCTCCCAGTATGGGACCAGGCATGAAACCAGTATCACCTTTGGGTACTACAATATCTGCAATGGCTATACTCCCAGCTTTAGCAGGAGCCGGAGTTTTACTGCCCTCTAAGATTTTGTAGAGCTTGAAAGGGTTCATATCTGTGAATATTAATGCTGGTTGACCATCCATATGATCTATAAGCACTTCAACATTGGATTTTCCCGAGTCATTCAGGGCCAGATCCATCAGGGTCTTCCTGGACATCTTGAGCTTTGCACTTCCGCGCAGGCTCTGACGCATTTTCTGGAGCTGAGGAGCTGGTATATCGGAAAGATCAGCCATTCCTACTACAGGATGGCTTTCGATCATGTCTTTAAGCTCTTTAACCTCTTCCTTTTTCCATTCGGCTACATGTGGCATTTTAGATCACCCGCGTTACAGGGCCCATGGTGGTTTTCACGTACATGGATTTAATCTGGCTACGCCCTTTCTCCAGTTTCTGATCCAGCACTGCCAGAACTGATTCTATGTTGGCTGCAATGAGCTCATCATCCATGTCCTGTGTGCCGACTAATGCCTGTATAACTGGTTGGTCTTTTATTCTCACTTTTACTGTGCTTTTAAGCCTCTCCATGATGGGTTCGGGTTTGATGGTGGCTGGAACTGGTTTAGGCATTTTCTTCCGTGGTCCCAGTACAGGTCCCAGGAATCTTCCTACCAGGGGCATCATATCGGCCTGAGCAACAAAGAAATCATGCCGGTTGGCAATCTTCTTGGCTTCTTTTCGATCTTTGCCCATTTCTTCCAGTTCTCCTTTGTTGATCACCAGGTCTGCTCCGGCGTTTTTGGCCAGCAGGGCCAGTTCACCGTCGGCAATAAAGGCGATTTTAACATCTTTACCCCGTCCATTAGGGAGAAGAACTTCCTCGTCTATGCGGTTTTCAGGTTTTTTCACGTCTAAATCCTTGATGGTTATAACCACATCAACGGATTGTGTGAAGTTTCTCGGCTTGGATTCCTCCTTAGCCTTCTTCACCGCTTCTAAGATCTCTTGTTTCACGTAAATTCCTCCGAACTCTTCTAATTGTGAAAAGTTCAATCTAATGGTTTGGATTTCGTTGTGTTTGTATCTAAGTCGTGTTTACTTTTTTAGAATATAATTGGTGATGTATTGTCACCAGAATTATAAATTTAACAAGTCATCAAATCAGGTTTTTTCTACTAACTGTTCGTCGTAGATTCCCTGACTGATTTCTTTCTGCACTTCCCGTGGATCTTTACCTTCCACAGTGATACCCATACTTACACAGGTACCCACAACTTCTTTGGTGGCATGTTTGTAGTCTGCGGAAAGAAGAGCATCGAATTTCATCCGGGCGACTTTAAGAGCTTGTTCTATTTTTAGATCAGCTACTTTGTCCATTCCAGGATCCTGGGAGCCCTTCTCTATTTTTAGCTCGTCCATGATCAGTGCGGTGGTTGGTGGTGTTCCCACTGTAACCTCGAACTCTTTGGTGGAGGTGTCCACTATGATCTTCACCGGTACTTTCATGCCTTCGAAGTCTGCTGTTTTTTGGTTAATCTCTTCCACCACTTGCATCATGTTGATACCTAGGGGTCCGATTGCTGGACCTAATGGTGGGCCGGGAGTGGCTTTACCGCCATCTATGAGTATTTCAACGGTTTCTGTTGCCATTAATCTGCCTCCTTCTGTATTAATCTAATCTGATCACCTTTAACGGTAACTGGGATGGGAACTGCTGCTTCAATAAGTTCCAGAACCACATCTTCTCTGGATTCATCAATACGAACCACTTTGGCTTTTTCTCCTTTGAATGGTCCGGATATCAATTCCACAATACTTCCCTTCTGTATGGAAGCTATTATTGGTTCCGGCTTTAAAAAGCTTTTTATCTCTTCGTATGGGATGTCTCCTTCTATGGCTCCTTTCATATGAGGCACTTTAAAGGCCGGATTCTGCAGATCAAGCTTGGTGGATGATTCAACAAGGATATATCCACGTAAACTTTCTGGAACCAGCACGGCACTCACTCCAATCCCACTGTCTTTAACATTCCTGGCAATTATTCGGGCCACGTTTTTTTCCTGACCAACCAGGGTTCTTATTGCATAGATCAAAATATCACTAACCTGACAAAGCTTTATCCAGTACCTTGAATCAGTTGACCAATTATACTGATAATGAAACCGATAACTCCAATGAGGATGATTCCAATACCGGTTACTTTAGCCACATTTATGTACTCTTCTCTATCTGGTTTTTTAGAGACTTTTAGTACTCTTTGGCACTGTTTTATAAAATTTGCCATTGATTCTTTGTTTAAATTCATAAAAATCCCACTTCACATAGTTATCAATAGAAGGAGAAAGTAAAAATTTAGATTATATTAAAAATAGGTTATTGCCCTGAGGACATATAAACCTTTGCATGGGGAAGACAGAACAGACTAGGGTCAATGTTGGGGGGTTAGAGAAAGATTAAACTCCCTAATCAATTACTTCCCCTTTTAGAAAGGATTTGTTTAAAAAACACCGTCGATGAATTCTTCCAGGGATGATTCTGGTACTTTTTCTTTTTGTCTTTCTTCAATGTACTCTGGTTCACCATGTATACCAAATATGTATGGTGATTTAACTCCGGCTACCACAATGGTGGTGCGTATGGTGTTTTGCAGTTCTTCCTGGATCTGGGTACCCCAGATGATGTTGGCATCAGGGTCCAGTTCATCGGCCACGATCTGCACTACCTTTTCAGCTTCGTTCAAGGTCAGGTCAGAGCTTCCGGAAATATTTATCAGGGCTCCTTTAGCATTGGATATGTCCAGATCTAGGAGAGGACTGTTTAGAGCTTCGTGTACAGATTCTATGGCTCGGTCTCCTGAATCTGATTCACCCATTCCAATCATGGCCATGCCGGACCCCATCATAATACTCCGGATGTCAGCAAAGTCCAGACTAACCAGTCCGGGTTTGGTGATGAGTTCAGTTATTCCCTTAACTGCCCTTCCCAGGAGTTCGTCAGCCACCATAAATGCTTTGTTAATAGGTAGGTTGGGAGCTACTTCCAGGAGTTTATCATTAGGGATGACTATGACTGTATCTGCGGCGTTCTGGAGTTTTTCCAGTCCTTTTTCCGCATTTTCCCTGCGACGCAGTCCTTCTGCACTGAAGGGCATGGTTGCCACGGCAATGGTCAGTGCACCGATCTTTTTGGCCATTTTTGCAATGACTGGTGCAGAACCAGTTCCAGTTCCACCACCCATACCACAGGTCACAAAGACCATATCTGCTCCGTCGAGTTTTTCCTTTATTTCCTCGTCACTTTCTTCGGCGCATTCTTCTCCGACTTCTGGCATTCCTCCGGCACCCAGTCCTCCGCAGGTACTTCTACCTATTAATATTTTTTTATCGGCGACTGAGTAAAAGAGATCTTGAGCATCAGTGTTCATGGAAATGGTTTCGGCACCTTCGATACCGATCTCAGTTAATCTGGAAACGGTATTGTTTCCACCTCCTCCAGTTCCAACTACACAGATCTTAGCTCGACTTCGTTGAATGATGTCTTCTAACTCTTGGTCGATGCTACCATCATATCCACGACGCTCTTCGGATGCCTTCCTATCCCTTCTTTTTTCGGATTCCTTTATGGTATTGTCTATAATAGATTTCAATCTCTACCCCCACAGCAAATGTTGGTTATCTTAAATGTGTTATTGTACTAACTTATATTTAAAAGCAACGGTTATTTAACCAATAATTCATCACCAAGCAAAGAATTTTTGACTAATATCCAAAGATCATCTCCAACATCCAACCATGAAGTGATTGTGAACTCACCCATTTCATAACCTTGGCAATGGAACCAGTGGGGGTCAACATCACCAGTTGGAATCATTAGAATTTAAGGTCGGGGCATAGCAATGATTTCATTTATCTTTAGGTCAAAGAAGTTTCCCATGTGTGCGGGCTTCAAAACCACAGCAGTATCAACACCTTTAGCAGTACCACCTATGGCTATAACTTCTTTATCTGTGGGTAAAAGTCCTGCATCAGCTGCCATGACACTTATCTCCACACAGACCTTCACTCCCTGTGAAAATAGTCTTAAAGTACCGGCAATAATTTCAACAGGGGTGATGCCTCCAAATTTATTACTTATTCCCCTACCCACACCGCTGAGGGAATGGGATCCTATGTATATGGGTACACCTGCATCTTCCAGCTTTTGGGCATGTTCTCTTTCCAGTTCTAACTCATCTCCGCCCCTGAATCCCGCATGGTGAGTGACACTTACTATCTTTGCATCAGGCATGCTTTCCAAGACTTTCACAGTGGTTAGTCCAGATACTGAGGCTACAACAATGTTTTCAATTCCCAGTTCTTCTTTCCTTTCCTTAACCAGTTCTATTACTTTATCTGTATTTTCTGCACCGGAATTTTTGAAGTAAACTATTTTCTTTTCCATTATTTCCCTCCGTTAATCAATTTTTCAGTAATTATTATGATCTGTGTATATTTTGATATATTAGTCTGATCTTCATTATATTAGTCTGATCTTCTTACAACAATTGCCTTTTTTAAAGTTGTGGGATTTAATGGAATTGGAAGGCTCCTTGGTTAAAAATTCATATTTTTTCCATCCTTTTTTCGGTGTTTAAAATACTTTAAATATAAACGACTATTAATTATGTGATGAATTGATAGTGAGAGTGAAATGTGGATGAAAATAAATTAAATCATCTAAATTGAATAAAAAAAATCTGAGGTATTATTAATTAAATCATGTAATTAGGAATTATTAATGATTGACATGAGTAAAGATTAATAAAAAAACCTGTTTAAAAAAACGTGATGTTTATGAATGCTTTTGATTTTCTAACCCCTCAAAGAAACCCTAAAATTGGCACTGGAATTACTATGATGCTAGACAAGGGAATGGGCCCGGTTCATGTTATAGATCTCCTTGAAATATCTGGCCAATACGTGGATCTGGCTAAGTTTGGATGGGGAACTTCTGCCATCCACAACCGGGAAATCATCCAGGAAAAAGTGGAAATATACCAATCCTATGATGTTAATCCTTACCCTGGTGGTACTTTATTTGAAATTGCCTATCTTCAGAATAAATTCGATGAATTTTTGAATGAAGTAGATGAACTGGGATTTGGTGCGGTGGAAATATCCGATGGAACCATTGAAATTTCTCCAGATGAAAGGGAAAGAATCATATCAGTGGTGAAGGACAATGGATTCCTGGCAATAACTGAAGTGGGAAAGAAGGATCCTGCTAAAGATCATTTACTTACTCCTGAAAAACGGCTTGAAATTGTTAACCGTGACCTGGAATATGGGGCTGACCTGGTAATTATGGAAGCCAGGGAAGGGGGGAAAGGAATAGGTCTTTTTGATAGTCATGGGGAAGTTAAAGAAGATGATTTACAAATATTAATTGAAGGCACTGATGTGGAAAAAATAATATGGGAGGCTCCCCAGAAAAATCAGCAAGCATATTTTATTCTAAAGTTCGGTGCCAATGTTAATTTAGGTAACATACCTCCTGATGAAATCACGGCCCTGGAAACCATGAGACTGGGACTAAGGGGAGACACTTTAGGAAAGGTGAATCTGGGATGATAGAAGAAATAACCATTTTAGGGGGTTTTGATAAGCAGGAAACCCCCGAGCCCGTGAAGAAAGTAGTAATAAAGAAGGGTGAAATATTTGGGGTGGTAGGACCCACTGGAAGTGGAAAAAGCTCCCTTATAGGGGATATTGAACAACTCTCCCAGGAAGACACCTTCTCCCGTAGAAGAATTCTGGTAAATGGTGAAGAACCCAGCTATGAGGATCGAACCAACCCCCGAAAAAAGATGGTGGCCCAGCTATCTCAAAACATGAATTTCCTGGCAGATATGACAGTTGGAGACTTTTTAAGCTTACACGCCAAATGCCGTGGGGCCAGCAGTAAATGTGTAAATGCAGTCATTGATCTGGCCAATACTTTAACTGGGGAACCCATAAAAAAGGACCATGATCTCACCATATTAAGTGGAGGTCAATCAAGAGCCCTCATGGTGGCAGACGTGGCCATAATCAGCAACTCCCCAATTGTACTCATTGATGAAATTGAAAATGCAGGAATACGAAAACACGATGCCCTGGAAGCACTGGCTGGTCACGGTAAGATAGTAATGGTGGTAACTCATGACCCGGTACTGGCCCTGATGACTGATAAAAGAATTGTAATGAAAAATGGGGGAATGCAGACAGTAGTAGCTACCAGTGAAGGAGAGAAAGCAATATCTCAGAAATTAAATAAGATAGATGAGTTGATGTTAAATTTACGTGATAAAGTCCGTAATGGGGAAATTATTCAGGATATTGGAATGGAAGATCTGGAATTTTAAATGGAATTATTGTAATTGGGGTGCCAACCAAGGAATTCTTGGAATTCAGCACCCTAAAATCACGATAATTAAAAATAATTCCCATCTAAGTTTCAATTGTCATTTATTTGTTCATTTTTAACTTTATAATAAGAATGTCTAACAGGGATCAATCATTATTTTCTCGAAAAAAACTTTAAGCACTTCATTCTACTTAGTTGTATAAAATTTATTCTTTTAGAAAAACTTACTTTACATAACCTGAATTACAGATCAATTGTAATGATATAACGCTTTAAATTCAATATATAATTGAAATCAAATGTGAATTGAATCCTTACAATAAAATTGAGTTAATTAATAAATTAAAATTAAATATATAAATGGTGATTTTTCATGAGAATGGTAATTGTTGCCGGAACACCTGGTTCTGGAAAAACAGCTGTTTTAATCCATGCATTGCGCAGCTTAAATGAAATGGGATTAAAATCAGCTGTGGTGAAAGTGGACTGCCTCTACACTGATGATGATCGTAAATTTGCAAAGATAGGAGTACCAACCAAGGTTGGATTATCCATGGACATGTGCCCTGATCACTATGCCATCTACAATCTGGAGGAAATGGTTGACTGGGCAGATGAAAATGAGGCAGAACTCTTAGTAGTTGAAACTGCTGGCCTATGCCACCGCTGTGCACCGTTCACAGTGAATTCACTGGGAGTTTGTGTTATAGATGCCACCAGCGGACCTAACACTCCCCTCAAGGTAGGGCCGTTTTTGAGTACTGCCGATATAGCAGTAATTACTAAGGGAGACATGATATCCCAGGCAGAAAGGGAAATATTCCGTGAAAGAATCCTGGAAGTAAACCCTAAATGTAAAATAATAGAAGCTAACGGTTTAAGCGGACAAGGATGCGCTGAACTAGCAGATGAAATTATAAAATCCCCGGACGTCACCCTGGAAGGTGAGAAGCTCCGACACTCCGCACCATTAGCAGTGTGCACCCTGTGTGTAGGAGAGACCAAGGTGAACAAAAAATACCACCGGGGTATCCTGCGCCGTATTGATGGATTCCAGAGCTACGAAGGAGAATAATTGGCTGATAAAGGGTGTTATGTGATGAGTAAAGTTCCCATTGATATTGGTCAGAAAAACGAAGTCTTAATGCTGCTTCCCGGTTACAACTGTGGGATCTGTGGATATGCACGCTGCGATGAATTTGCAGGAGCACTCCTCAGAAAAAGAGCACCACTTGAAAAATGCCGTTTCATGTACCAGGAGATGTTTCAGGATGATCTGGCCAAACTCAAGGAAATATTAAAGGAAACCAAAGTAATTCCTGAGAAAGAGAAAATTGTAGGGGTTATGGATGGATATGAGGCGGATATCATCCTTAAACCAATTCCCGGGGAAGATTCATGCCGGGAAACCCTATTTCCATTCACCAGGGAAAAGATAAAACCTGGGGAAATCATAAGGTACCGTCCCCTGGGCTGCCCAGTCACCCATTTTGCCAAAGTCTTAGATGAAAACCATGGATTAATCACTGTCCACCTTGTGGGACCATGTCACCGCCTGGATCCAGAGGCTGACTTTGAATATAGGGAGGTAGGTGTCTGTATGGTGGGTGGATTTGAAGGATTTATTGAAGGTGAACTACCTCGGGTAGGTGAAACAGTCCGGTTTCTACCCTACCACTGTATGATGCAGAAAGTTCATTCCGGAGTAGTAGTTCAACTGGAAGGTAGAAGGGCTATTATTGAAGGTATTGACCTAAAAGTTTGGGCTCCTCCAGTTAAGGGATAAAAAAACCTTAACTGGGTTTACCTAGTTTCTATAAAAATTTCCCATGTTACTAAAAAATTTTTATTATCTTTATTTTTAGATATCATGAATCAATCAAAACCTGAAATCTTTCAGAAACAGGAATATATGGAATATTCCATAGATAAAAGCAGTTATAAACTAATACCTGTTCAATCAGGTTATATTAAACCTGGAGAACCCTATGATGTTATAATTGAAAATGCTGTGGATTTTTTGGAGGATGGTGATTTTTTGGTGGTTTCTGAAACTCCTCTGGCTGTGTCCCAGGGGCGACTGGTGGATGAAGCTGAATTTAAACCATCCTTCAGTGCTTATATCTTGGCGGACCTATGGTCCAAGTATTTATGGGGTTACATCCTGGGTCCATTATTGGGCATAAAAAAAAGAACCATTAAAAATCTTAGAAAACTTCCTCCTGAGGCTCGTTCTCATAAAGAAGTAATCTTAAATTACTATGGTTGGAAACACGCTCTTAAACCAGCTTCTGAGGCTGGTGTTGATTTGAGTAATGCACCTGGAACTTGTGTTTCACTTTTACCCCATGATCCTCAGAGTCTTTCAGAGGATATGGCTGCTAAAATTAAGAGCATATGCAATAAAAATGTTACTGTGATGGTTATTGACACCGATGCAACTTATAAAATTGGGAAAATGAAATTCACATCCCTTCCCATTTCTATAAAGGAGATTAGAAATAATTGGGGAATATTCGGCTATTTGTTAGGTCGATTGGGCAATATAATTGGCCCCACTCCATTGGGTGTTTCCAAACACCATGAACTTGATGAAATTTTTCAAATTGCTCAGGCAGCAGAAGAATGCCAGAAAATCCATGAAAACAGTATGGAAACAGTTTATGAAATGCAAGAACTACTTGATGGCGACGTGACTACCATAACCATAGATATGTTAGATTCAATAATTCACAGCCCTGCAATTATAGTTAGAAAATCATAATAAAACGATTTTAAAGTTTTTATCAATATTAGTTAAAGGAATGATTCGGTTTTGTAGGGACATTAACAAAATATAAATACTATCTTGGCCCATATAGATAGTTAACCCAAGATATTTTTAACACCCAAAGATAAGCTCTATTTCAGTGATAACTAGCTAAAGCGTGGGTATTGTTATAACCCGAAGGGGTTTTGGGGGCGGAGAAAGACATTTTAGCTTTTCAAATTTAGGCGGCTACTTTACACCACGGCGGGTGATATTTAGCATTGCTTGGTTTGACCTATCAGTTTTATGGTTGATTACTTTCTCTAATTTGAGGAATTGATTGCTTTAACTGAGAAGATTGATTGCTTAAAATTATTAGATCCCGAAACTTAATAGATCCCCGAAAATATAAGAGCTGCTAAAAATGTCAAAATATGAAGGAGGAGACGAGATGCTTGCAGATCCTAACGTGCAGGAGATTCTCATTGATGTTACTAAAGATGATGAGAATAGCATCCCCATTATTCAATGTTTATTGAATGGCAAAACAACCGATGAGGAAATTGCTGAAGAAACTGAAATTCGACTTAACATTGTAAGGAGAATACTCTACAAACTATACGATGCTGGTGTGGCCAGTTACAAGAGAAGTAAGGATCCTGAAACTCAATGGTATACTTACAGTTGGAAGTTTGAGGAAGATAAAATCGCTGAGATTATATCGGAGAAATTTGAGAAATTCTCCATGGAAATCCACCAATCTCTGGAATATGAAGAGGACAACATGTTTTTTGTCTGCCCCAATGGTTGTCGATATAATTTCGAAGAAGCTTCTGAAAGAAACTTCATATGCCCTGACTGCAATACAAACATGGAATTCCAGGACAATTCATCAATAATAACTGAGTTAAAGGAGTTAAAGGAAAGAATGAGTTAATTACTCTCCCTATACTTCCCATATCCTGCAATTATAAATCCTAAAATTAAGATTTTAATCATTTTTCATGATTTAAATCGTACAATCTCCATATATTGTTTTAGTAGATAAATTAATTTTAGAATATAGAAATCATGTGGTTATGATTAAATTTTTACTCCCACTAATGTGTATCTACCAGTGATTGTTAATTATGCCAAAAAAAGTTTAGGTGAATACTTGATTTTGAATGAATATCCATCTTCTGATATTTTAGAAGAATTTAATTGTTCTTTTTTTGTGATTGAACATTCTCAAGCAGTCATGTTAAAGGCAAACCAGCTTGCAATGGATTTTGAATTGGAAGTAGACTTGGACCTGGTTAAAAAAGGAGCTATTCTCCATGATGTCGGGCGTTCCAAGACAAATGGCATAAAACACGCCATTGTGGGAGCAAAAATCCTTAAAAATGAAGGTTTCCCCCCAGAAGTTATCAAAATTGTGGAAAGACACATCGGGGCTGGGATTACTAAAGAAGAAGCTTTAATTCTAGGATTACCCCCTAAAGATTATGTTCCAATCACTTTAGAAGAAAAACTTGTAGCCCATGCCGATAACCTGATACATGGCACTAAAGAGGTTGACTTGGATTTTGTGATAAAGAAATGGAAAAAAAACTTGGGAGAACACCATCCCTCAATACCTAAATTAATGAAACTACACTATGAAGTTACCGGAAAAATCCAGTACCCTATTTAACAATCGTTAATTAAACCTTTCTTGTTTTTAGCTATACTTTAAACTTCTGATTTATTTAAATAAGATTTATTAATACCTATTTTGTCATATTAAAATATATATTTGATTGGAGTGTTTTCAGGGGTTATCAAATTTAATCTTTATATCCTAATTGATACCTTATAAGATTGATACCTAAGGATAACCTTCTGAGAAAAATGGGACCAAGTGTACTAAACGTATAATCCAATTAATAATATTAAATCAGAATGAAATTTTATATAGCTGTGATTTTTAAAAAGTTAATATACACATTTAAGTAGAATATTTGGTGGTAATTTGGATAAAAAACGAATAGTGGTGTTTATTGGACCTTCACTTTCTTTAAATCAGGCCCGGAAGATTTTGGATGCTGAATATCACCCCCCAGTAGCTAGGGATGATGTGGCTATCCTTTTAAACGATCCTCCAGATATCATTGGAATAATTGATGGTGTTTTCCACCAGCAGCCTGCAGTATCCCACCGGGAAATACTTCATGCCCTGGAAGCAGGGGTAATAATTGTAGGGGGATCCAGCATGGGGGCCCTTAGATCGGCAGAACTAGATTATGCTGGCATGATTGGAATTGGAAAGGTTTACCAGAATTATCGGGATGGAGTAATAGAATCTGATGATGATGTGGCCATTGTTTTTAATCCAGAAACCCATGAACTCCTGTCTGAAGCTCTGGTTAGCATGAATCACAACTTCCAAATGGCTGAAAAAGATGGCATAATCACATCTAGTGATGTAAAAAACTTATACGAAACAGCAAAAAAAATTTATTACCCTCAAAGGACATACACTCGTGTTTTAAAGGATTCTAAGCTGGATAAAGAAAAGAAAAAAACGCTTAATAGTTATTTGGACAATAAAGGAATTGATATCAAGGAAGAGGATGCTAAGAAAGTTTTGGAGTATATTAAAGAATTAATTTAATGAACCCCCAGACTCCATCTTTCAGACCGGTGATGGGTTTAATTATTCAATAGAATCTATCCGCAGTCAGGTTGATGTTTCTCTGCACATAATTGCTGTATTATAATATTAGGGAATTCGTGATGTTTTATGGATATCCAAAGAAAAATTGACAGTTTAAGGAACTATCTGAATGGTAAGAAGGTTCTTGTTGCATTTTCCGGGGGTGCTGACAGCACACTTCTGGCTTTGATTGCTAAAGAAGAGGCAAAAGATGCCCTGGCAGTCACTATTGATAATGGGGTTATGCCTGATGAATGTATCCAGGAAGCAGAACAGATCGCCCAAAAAATAGGAATCAAACACCGTATTGTACGTGAAAACTATTTAAACGATCCTGCCTTTGAATTAAATCCGCCTAATCGTTGTTACATCTGTAAGAAAAAGATGTACCAAAAGATGGAGAAAATTGCAAGGGATGAGCAGTACGATGGGGTGATTGATGGGACCAACATCAGTGATCTAATGGAAGACCGACCAGGAATAAGGTTTAACTTGGAAAAGAATATAGAAATGCCATTGATAAAGTCTGAAATCACTTCTAAAGATGTGAGAAAAGTTTTAAATCAGTTAAATATTGATTATAATCCTTCAACCACCTGTCTTGCCACTCGCATCCCTACTGGGAAGACTATAACTCCCCATAAGATCAACCGTATAAGTTATGCTGAAAATCTCATTAAAAACCTCACCAGTTTAGATGTAGTTAGGGTGAGAGATGATGAAGGATTGGCCCTTATTGAAGTGAAAGATATTGATAAACTTATTGACAAGGATTTACTAGATCATATAGTTTCAGAACTCAAGGCAGTGGGCTTTAAGAGAGTTACCCTAAATATAGGTGGTTATGGGGATGTTAAGGATGAAATGGTAATATATAAGCCGTGTAAAGATGGGAAAAATAAAATAATGTTTGAAACAGAACTTCCGTACCAGTTAAACATCCCTCTCACTTGTCAGGAACTGGGAAAATTGGGAAAGGTTAACTGCTCTAGGGAGATGGGTATTGCAACGCTGGAAATGGGAGAGAAAAATATTACCATTTCCTCCAATGGCCAAATTGTGGCCCGCAGAGTCAAAGACCGTGAGGATGCACAAGAATTACTGTTGAAGGTTTTACCCTGCCTTCGCAGATAAAAATGAATAAAGTCGGAATTTAAAGTTAAATTAAAGATTTCAAAAAAATGGTGTGGAAATATTCCTGGATTAAAACTGATGGAATATTGATTAAATTGATTAAAAAAGGATTTGAATATATGATGATTAAATAGTGGGAATATTAAAGTGTAAATTGAATTTTTTCCCATTAAACAGTTCTTTTCAATCAAACAATAATCAAATAATATAATTAAATTTCATGGTGCACATTTTCTTTAACTTTACGTCTGGAGGCGGTGAGTTTCTTGAAAAAGCCCCGGTTATCGTTTCCAGAAAGGACAATAATATCCCCTTCCACTTCCAGTACTGCCCCATCAGCTTCAATGTTCTCAATCTCAACCATGATCTGGGAAGCATCTTCCAGTGTGTCATTAGCAGTGTAGGAATAATCTATTACCATTTTTTCATGGGGATGAACCTCTTGTAAGGCTCTTTTAATGGTTAATTCCAATATCTGGAAGAATGTTTCCAGTTGAGGTTCTCCTTCCCACCACAATGTGGCCAGGATGAGTTTAGTGTTAATATCCTGGAGGGAGACCTCCCCACCTTTTTTACCCACGATACGGACAATTTCAGGATCTGCTTTTATTTTAACAATTGGTTTAACTATGGGGGTTGTTTCTGACATTTTAATCTTTCATTCGTGTTTTTAGTTATATCTAGTTGAATCTTTAAGTAAAGGACCTGATTGAAACTAATTCTGGTAAAAAATAAGGAATAATTAATCTATTTATTTTAATCAATGATTGATTTAATGAGGTCACCTGCTCTTATCAGCCCAACCAGCTCTCCTTCCACATCAATGACTGGCATCTGTTCAATGCCTCTTTGCCTCATCTTATTGGCACAATCCTTAACCGGAGTTTTGGTGGTCACGATAGCCAAGTCACTGGTGGCCACATCTCGCACTTCCTTATCCGCGAACTGTAAGTGGTTTTTAATTACGTAAAGGACGTTTTTACTATCCCATGACCATTTATCCCCTTCGGTACCCACAGAAGTGTTGTGCACAGTTTGTTCTGATACCACTTCACTTTCATCCAGGAAATCGGTTTCAGTTAATATTCCTGATGGTTTTCCTTCGTTATTAAGGGCTAATAGTACCTTAAGGTTGAAGTAACGCATTATGGGGAAGGCAACGTTCAGGGGAGTTCTCTCCCAAGTGGTGGGCACATTACGGAGTATGTAGTTCTCAGCAGGGTCATTAAGATCCATCTTCCACAAAGCCTTGTTAATGAGATCGGATGCAGTTACCAAACCCACTAACTCTTCCTTCTCCACTACAGGAACTCTTCGAATATTATTTTCAACCATTTTTTTGGCTGCATCCCTAATATCATCATCAGGACTAACAGTTATCATGTCCCTAGTCATTATAAGGGCAATCTGCTCTTCATCGGGGTTTTCTACCAGATCAGTTCTGGTGAGTATACCTACCAGTTTATTGGTGCCTTTTTTCACCACTGGTAAACCTGATACATTGGTTTTTCTCATGAGGTCCAGTGCATTAGCACGGTTTCCAGGTACTTGGATGTAGTGTATTTCCTCTGACATTATGTCCTTTATCTGCATTGTCTCACCAGCTATTAGCTGCAAACTAAGAAATATAAAAATAGATTATTCAGTGAACGGCTAAGACCGGGCACTTTGCTGATCTAACCACTTTTTCAGTTACACTGCCCAGTAAAAATCGGTCTAAACCGTGTTTTCCGGAGGTTCCCATAACCACCAGATCCACATCTTCTTTTTCCACAGTTTTCAAGATGGCATCAGCAGGGGATCCTTCCTCAGTTTTAAGGGTTATTTTGATATCTTCTATGTTGTGTTCCTTTTCTTCCTCGGTAACCATTTCTGAAATTCTTTCCAGGGATCTTCGCCCTTCTTCTTTGAGCATTTCCTTGATTCGTACGATGAGGTCTTCTGCAGGGAGCCCCACTAGTGATGATGTTTCGATTACGTTTAGAACGATAATTTCAGCGTTGCTTTTGCTTGCTATCCAGATGGCGTGTTCAGCTGCCTTTTCAGCAAATTTTGAGCCATCGGTAGGCAATAATATTTTGTGGTACATAGTTTCACCTAAGGTATACTAAGTTACCATCTGTCATGAGACCTATTATGTTTTTCGATTCAGTGCGGTTAATCAGGGACAGTATGGGATTGTCAGATAACTGTTCCACCATCATAATGTCGGCCAGCATACCTTCTTCAATACACCCAATTTTTTGGTTCAGAGTCTGTCCAGCATTCACAGTGGCCATCTTCAGTATTTCCACTGGGGGAAAATATTCCTGATAGTGTCCTCGGGTAACCTTTAAGGCGTATTCCATTTCTCTAAACATGTTGGGTGAATTGAACATTAAGTTATCAGTGCCCAGTAAAATGTTTATTCCCTTATCCCACATATCTCTTATGGGTGGTATTCCAACGGAAAGCGCACCATTGGAACGTGGACAACAAACAACAGATTTACCAGTTTCGGTTATTAAATCCAGGTCCTGGTTTAGGGGTGCTGTGACATGGATAAGAATATCAAAACCAGCTTCCAGGGCCCTTTGAACTTCAGTTTTACCGGTGCAATCAAGTGAATTATGTTGTACTTCTTGGTATTCTGCAACATGAATTGCGGATAGTTTTCCAGCACCGGCACAGGTCGCGGTGATAATATCCACTACATCATCGTTGATTTCACCAAAACCACTCAAACCAATACCATCTGAGGATTCAAGTATTTTCTGGGTGTTTTTCATTATTTCAGTCTCAATATTCTGAGTCAGAGGATGGGGTAATGGTTGGAAAAAGGAATCATGACGTCCTAAAATTACCTTCCGCATGGGAATTTTTTCACCCGCTTCTTTAAGTAGGGATACTCCCCTAACCCCTCCTTCTCTGAAATCAACTAGGGTGGTGGTTCCAGTGTCCATCATTTCATGGAGAGCGTTTTTCATGGAGTTAATAATATCCTGAGGGTTGGCATTGGCAAGTAGTTGATGTTTCAGGCCATGGGGTGGTTTTACAATAGTTTCAATGGACTTCCCGTCACCAATATCTTTAACCACCGAGTCCCCAATGTGTACATGGCTGTTTATTAATGAAGGGGAGACAATACAACCGTTAGCATCAATTTCTTTACCTCCTGACGCATGGGGGGAAACTTCTACAATTTGATTACCTTCAATT
The DNA here is from genome assembly GCF_002813695.1 of Methanobacterium subterraneum. Taxonomy (NCBI): domain Archaea; kingdom Methanobacteriati; phylum Methanobacteriota; class Methanobacteria; order Methanobacteriales; family Methanobacteriaceae; genus Methanobacterium; species Methanobacterium subterraneum. Next base: position 65,735 of record NZ_CP017768.1, read on the forward strand.
AGGATATTAGCCTTCGTGGGTTCCATTTGAGGACCGTATAATACCAGGCCATTTTTGATGTTAAGCATACAGGGAAAAGTATGTTCAAGTGGTTATTTAATTTTTCGAACAAACAAAAATTCATTCTTTAATATTTCATCCTGGTAAAAAAATCAACATCTTAATAAAAAAAATTCTGGATAATGTTAAATCTCCAAATAATCAATAATCCCTTTTATTCAATAAATCGCTTGAAATGAAAAACAATAATTAAATTTAAAAAGATTAAAAATATGGTGAAAATTAAAATCAGGTAGGTTTATGGTATTCGTTGAGGGATTTAACTCCAATTTTTCCTTTCTCAACATTTTCAATGGCATTTAAAGCTGCCCTTGCCCCGGCAAGGGTGGTGACATAGGGTATTCCCAGTTCAACTGCCATTCTACGGATGTAATATCCGTCATCTGCTGATTGTTTGCCAGAGGGAGTGTTGATGATCATGTCAACTTCCTTGTTGAGGATGGCATCACGTATATTAGGGGAACCTTGGCTGACTTTGCGAATAATATCAATCTCCACCTGATCCTGAATTGCTAGTGCAGTTCCACGAGTCGCGATGAGCTTGAAACCCAATTCTTCGGCTTTTTCAGCTATATCCTGAATTTTATTCTTATCTGCATCACGAACACTAATAAATATGGTGCCTTTCTGAGGTAAGTCCATTCCTGCAGAAAGCTGTGCTTTGTAGTAAGATACTCCAAAATTTTCATCAATTCCCATACTTTCCCCGGTTGACTTCATTTCGGGACCAAGTACTGAGTCTGCTTCTGGTAATTTTATAAAGGGGAAAATGGATTCTTTAACAGCCACGTGGTTTATCTTTACTTCATGGGATAGTCCGAAATCTTTGAGTTTTTTACCCATCATCAATTCCGCTGCGATTTTGGCCAGGGGCACACCCATGGCTTTACTAACAAAAGGAACAGTTCGACTAGCCCGGGGGTTGGCTTCCAGTATGTAAACCTTAGGATTATCTTCATCCATTTTAAATGCATACTGAATGTTCATGAGACCCACTACATCCAGTTCCAGTGCTAACTTCATAGTATATTCTTTGATGGTTTTAAGCACCTCTTCAGGGATGCTCTGTGGGGGTATAACGCAGGCAGAATCTCCGGAGTGTACTCCAGCTTCTTCAATATGTTCCATTATTCCCCCAATGAAAACATCTTCCCCATCAGAGAGGGCATCCACATCAATTTCAATGGCATCTTCCAGGAATTTATCCACTAATATGGGGTGTTCTGGTGAGATACGTACTGCTTCCTTCATGTACTCCCGGAGTTCGTCATCATCATACACTATTTGCATGGCCCGACCACCCAGAACATAGGAGGGTCGTACCAGCACCGGGAATCCAATATGCTCAGCTACTTTACTGGCATCTTTGAAGGAATGGGCAATACCATAATCTGCCTGTGGTATTTCCAGTTTATTTAATACTTCAGTGAATCGTTCCCGATCTTCAACCCGGTCTATGCTTTCGTGGGGTGTTCCCAGTATACGCACTCCCTCCTTGGCCAGGGGAACTGCCAGGTTAATGGAAGTCTGGCCTCCGAACTGTACCACCACTCCGTAGGGTTTTTCCTTATTGATTATGCCCATAACATCTTCCAGGGTAAGTGGTTCAAAGTATAGTTTGCTGGAGATATCGTAATCAGTACTAACAGTCTCCGGGTTATTGTTCACGATGATGGTTTCAATACCAGCATCTTTTAGAGCCATAGCTGCATGAACACAGCAGTAATCAAACTCAATACCCTGACCAATCCTGATGGGTCCAGCACCAATTATTATAACCTTTTTCTCATCAGAAACAGTTACTTCATCTTCATTCTCATAACAACTATAATAATATGGAGTTTTAGCTTCAAATTCCGCTGCACAGGTGTCAACCATTTTATATGAAGGTATTATTCCATCCTTTTCCCTAGTCTTTCTAATGGTGTTTTCTTCTAAGCCAGTTATCTGGGATATTTTACGGTCAGAAAAGCCCATCTTCTTGGTTTCGAGCATTAGGGGAGGTTGGAGGATGTTTTCAGCGTTTATCTCTTTTTCCCATTCCACTATGTTCAGTATTTTATGGAGGAAAAATGGATCAATTTGGGTTATCTCCAGGATACGTTCCACACTCATCCCGGACTTTAAGGCACTGTAAACTTGGAATAAACGTTCATCAGTGGCATTTTTTAGTTTTCCTTCATCGAATTCCACGGTGTCAAATCCAAAGCTTCCCACATCCAGACTTCGTATGGCTTTGTGCAGGGATTCCTCCAGGGTACGGCCAATGGCCATAACCTCACCAGTGGATTTCATCTGCACTCCTATCTCCCTGCTGATGCCTTTGAATTTGTCGAAGGGCCAGCGCGGTATTTTGGTGATTATGTAATCTAGGCTGGGCTCGAATGATGCCGGTGTTTCCTTGGTAATATCGTTCTGAATCTCATCCAGGGTCATGCCCACTGCGATTTTAGAGGATATTTTGGCGATTGGGTATCCGGTGGCCTTGGAAGCCAGGGCACTGCTCCTGCTCACCCGTGGGTTCACTTCAATGACCTTGTATTCTCCAGTTATAGGATGTACCGCAAACTGTATGTTACAGCCGCCCTGTATCTCCAGGGCGCGTATGATCTTAATGGATGCATTCCGGAGGCGCTGATTATCCACATCAGACAGGGTCTGTGAAGGGGCCACCACAATACTTTCTCCAGTGTGGATGCCCATGGGATCCAGGTTCTCCATGTTACAAACAATGATACAAGTATCATTCTTATCCCGCATCACTTCATACTCAAATTCCTTCCAACCCATTACAGACTGGTCAATGAGCACTTGGTTAATGTAACTCATATCCAGCCCCCTGGTAGCGATTTCTTCCAGTTCCTGGCGATTATGGGCCACACCGCCACCAGTTCCACCTAAGGTAAATGCTGGTCTGACAATAACCGGGTATCCTATCTTTTTAACCGCTTCCAAGGCTTCTTCTAAAGTTGACACTGCTTTGGCTTTGGGTACTGGTTCATTGAGCTTCTTCATGAAACTGTCAAATAGATCCCGATCCTCAACATTTTTAATGGTCTGGACTGATGATCCAATTACTTTAATTCCTTCCAGTGCACCTATTTGTTCCAGTCCTGTGGCTACGTTCAGACCAGTCTGCCCCCCCATAGTGGGGAGCACAGCATCAGGTTTCTCTTTTTCAATGATCTGAGCCACAATTTCCGGTGTGAGTGGTTCCACGTAAACTGAATCAGCCATGTCCACATCAGTTTGTATGGTGGCGGGGTTGCTGTTAACCAGCACAGTTTCAATACCCTCTTCCTGGAGGGATTTACAGGCTTGAGAGCCCGAATAATCAAATTCTGCGGCCTGGCCAATCTGGATGGGGCCTGATCCAATGATGAGTACCTTGTTAATGTCTTTGTCCCGTGGCATTTCTAATCCTCTTTGTCATTATGTCACTTCTATAAATTTAAGCAAATATTTAATATATCTGAATCCATCTGGACACTTAAAATTAAACAACATCCATTTCAATATTTTTTAAGAGTTTCCAGGAAGTTGTCAAAGTAGTAGTCAGTGTCATGGGGTCCTGGCCCTGCTTCGGGATGGTACTGTACACTGGAAATAGGGAGTTCTTGATGTTCTATTCCTTCTACCGTACCATCGTTAAGGTTTATCTGGGTAACATCGATGGGTAAATCTGCACAAGTATCCAGATCAATGCTAAAACCATGATTCTGGGAGGTTATGGAAACTTTACCAGATTGGAGATCCTTAACTGGCTGGTTAATTCCCCGGTGACCAAATTTCATTTTGTAGATCCTGGCACCAAAGGCCCGAGCAATAATCTGCTGACCTAAACAAATACCAAAGATAGGAAGTCTATTTGAAAGTTTCTGCACAGTTTGGATGGCCTCTTTCACCCGACTGGGATTTCCAGGTCCGCTTGAAACTAAGAGCGCTCCTGGTTCGTAGTCCATAACTTCCTGGGGTGAAGTGTTATATGGGAGGAGAACAACACCAATTTCTCTTTTAAGAAGGGCGTTGATACTGTTATTTTTTATCCCACAGTCCAGGATAACCGCCCGGCTTTTATATTCTTCACCTAAAATTTTAGGTTGGGTTACTGATACTTTATCCACCAAGTCTATATCTTCAATTCCTGGCTGATTTTGGGCCATGGCCATAAGTTCATCATCATCAATCTCTTCAGTAGACAGGGCTCCTTTCAGAGCTCCATATTTCCTGATTTTTAGTGTAAGGGAACGGGTGTCGATTTTACTGATCCCAGGGATTTTATATTCCTCTAAAAAACCGGATAAACTATTTTCAGAGTGACTATGTGATGGGTATGGGTTTTCTTCTCTCACCACGTATCCTTCGGCTTTTATCCCCTTGGACTGGAACCATTCCTCTGATACCCCATAATTTCCCTGTAACGGGTAGGTTGACATGAGGATCTGGCCCTTATAGGAGGGATCAGTAAGGGATTCCACATAACCAGTCATTCCAGTGGCAAAAACTACTTCACCTGTCTTAATTGTTTGGTAACCGAATCCTTCTCCTTTAAGTATTGTACCATCCTCTAAAGCTAATTTGGCCTCTTCTTGCATTCAATCACCATGTTATTAAATATCTTAGGCATTATTCTTTTACTTAATATATTATATTCCAGTTATTTCCAATTTTGGCTAAAATGGGTAAGACTAATTTTACGCTAATTTATTTAGATTCAATGCTTCTCAATTAATATGCCAGTTCTAGTATTTTATCATTATGAATTTCACAATCTGATGTATCTTTATTCTAGATATGATTTGGCTAGTCTATGATATGTAACTGATTATTTATTCAAATTACCCACATGGGATAAAATGTTTAAAAATTCTAAAACTCAACCAGTATATGATGACTTCATATTGGATCTGGTATCAATATCGGGGTTCTTTATATCTGGATTTTTTATGTTTTTAGGAATTTTTTTAAGCGGCGGTTAAATCATCAAAATCTTCCATTAACTTTTCCATAATTACCGCATCTTCCCCATCCTCATAATAATCAATTAAAGGAGTTTTTTCAATAAAACCTAATTTTCTATAAAATTTACGAGCTTTACGATTTCCCTTCCTTACTTCAAGGTGAATGTTTTTTACATTATATTTTTTGAAGATTTCCAGTGCTGTCCCCACCAGCTGGGATCCAATTTTCCTTCTATGGTATTTTTGGTCTACAGCGATGGAAATGATATGACCTTCATCTTCAAATCTGATCCAAAATATAATATACCCCACCACAATATTATCTTCCTGAGCCACTAGAAAACCAGCCCCTAAATTGTAAATATCCACCAGAACATTGGCTGGGTAAGGGTCATTAAAGGATGATAATTCAATTTCCAGGACTCTCTTTAGATCTGGACGTTTGAACTCTCTTATTATCATGAAATTCTCCATTTTGAAGTGATAAAAAATGTGGAGTGACTTTACAGAATACATTATAAAACATTATTCCCAATCTTCCCGTATTGTGGAAGTGGCAGTGGGACGCTTCCCCGAAGTGGGATGTAAGTTAAAGAAGCATCTTAAAGGGGATATTATTTTAACTGATATTAAACCTTACCATGATTGGATCATCCTAGATGATATTAGACAACCTGACTTAAAAATATATAAGGATGCCGGACTTATCTATTCCATAAGACCCCCTGAAGAATTACACCCTTATCTGGAGAACCTTTCTAGAGAAACAGGGGCTGATTTAATCATTAAACCCCTTTCCACGGATTCTATCAATACTAAAGAGAAAATGAATCTAGTTAATTTTAAAAAAGCAGTTTTTTATAAAAAATCTTTTAAATAGAGTTTATAAAGGTAGAACTAATAAAATATAATGTTCAGTTCAAGTCCAAATTATTGCATAAAATAATAAACTTAACATTATAAATCATAATACTAAAAAAATAATATTAATTTTATATTAGATGTTTAGGTGCATTTCCCATGAAATGGAAAAAATTAAGTGCAGATGAAACTTTAAAAACCCTTAATACAAGTATTAATGGTTTAAGCAGTTCTGAAGTTCAAAAACGTATATCAGAACATGGTAAAAACGAACTGGTTGAGGAAAAAAAGGCCGGACCCATCCAGATATTCCTGGGGCAGTTCAAGGACATACTCATAGTGATCCTGCTTATCGCCGCTGTTGCAGCATATTTCGTTGGAGACACCCTCGATGCAATTGTAATACTTATCGTGGTGTTTATAAATGCAGTGGTCGGATTCATCCAGGAATACCGTGCTGAAAAAGCAATGGAAAAGCTTAAAGGCCTTATTTCCACAGAAGCGGTGGTTTTGAGGGATGGTCAGGAGAAGAAGGTACCGGCAGGAGAACTCACCCCTGGAGATATTGTCCTTTTAGAGGAAGGGGATAAAGTACCGGCTGATCTCAGGATAATTGAAAGCTACGATCTTCTGGTGGATGAATCAAGCATGACTGGAGAATCCCTACCAGTTGAAAAACATCCCAACACCCTATCCACTGATGATCACGGCACGGAGAACATGGCCTTCATGGAGACTAATGTTGCATCTGGCCGTGGGAAAGGTGTAGTTGTAGAGATTGGTATGGACACCGAGATTGGTAAAATCGCGGAGATGATTCAGGGAGAAGAAGAACAAACTCCCCTACAACAAAAAATAGCTGGTCTCGGTAAGACTTTGGGGTTATTGGCAGTTTTAGTCTGTTCAGTGGTGTTTGTACTGGAGTACCTGCAGGGAATACCTCTGGTGGAAACATTCATGACTGCGGTTTCCCTCGCAGTGGCCGCGGTTCCCGAAGGGCTTCCCGCTATTTTAACACTAACTCTGGCCCTGGGAATGCAGAGAATGGCTAAAAGTAATGCCATTGTCCGAAAATTACTGGCAGTAGAAACACTGGGCTCATGTAATGTGATCTGTACTGATAAAACCGGAACACTAACCCTGAACCAGATGACAGTTAGGGACGTCCGTGTAAATGACCCAGAAATGGTTTACACCATATCTGCCCTCTGTAACAATGCCACTCAATCAGAGGGGAAACTCTTAGGAGATCCCACCGATGCATCACTCTTACTCTATGCTGATGAAAATGGTCACAACCGGAAGGAACTGGAGGAAAAATATCCCCGTTTACTGGAGATACCATTAGACAGCACACGAAAAAGGATGACCACAGTCAATCAGATAGGTGCGGACAGATACATCCTGATAAAAGGAGCACCCGAGGTTCTTCTCCAAAAATGTTCCCAGATAAAGGGGGATAAAGGAGTTTTTTCCATCAAACCTGAAGACGTGGATAATGCAATGAGAGACCTTAAGGCAATGACTGGAAACGCACTCCGTGTTCTTGGATTTGCCTACCGCAAACTGGGTCCTGACGAAGATTTGGAAGATAAAGAGGCACTGGAAAAAGACCTCATATTCGTGGGATTGGTGGGCATGATGGACCCACCAAGGGAAGAAGCCAAACAAGCCATTGCCCAGGCTAAAAAGGCAGGCATAAAGGTAGTGATGATCACTGGAGATCACAAGGATACTGCGGTGGCCATAGCCCGTGAAATAGGTATTACTGAAGGTGAAATCGTTGCACTCACTGGCAGTGATCTAGACCAGCTCAGTGATCAGGAATTTGAAAACCTGGTGGATGATGTCAGTGTGTACGCCCGTGTGTTCCCAGAACAGAAGGTCAGAATTGTGGAAACTTTAAAGAAAAAGGGACATGTTGCCTCTATGACTGGAGATGGGGTAAACGATGCCCCTGCCCTCAAAAAAGCTGCTATTGGTGTGGCCATGGGAAGTGGTACTGATGTAGCTAAGGAATCCTCAGACATGCTCCTTCAGGATGATAACTTCGCCACCATAGTCAAGGCAGTGGGTGAAGGTCGTACCATATTTGATAACATTCGCAGGTTTGTTCGATTCCAGCTTTCCACCAACATTGGAGCCATACTAACCATAACCTCAGCCTCGGTAATGGGACTGCCAATTCCCTTTAACCCTATCCAGGTTTTGTGGATAAACATCATTATGGACGGACCTCCAGCCCAGTCTTTAGGTGTGGAACCACCTGAAAAGGGTGTTATGGAACGCCCACCCCTCAAGGAGGAAATCATTCCCCGGAAAAACCTAATTAAAATAGTAGTGGCCGGGGTGGTCATGACTTTAGGTACACTGGCCCTGTATTATTACCTGTTATCTGGTGGTGCCGACTTAACCAAGGCCATGACCATGGCTTTCACAGTCTTTGTAATGTACCAAATATTCAACGTGTTCAACTGCCGTTCTGATGGAGGATTCTCCAACAAATTCCTCTTCATAGCAGTAGGGGCTTCATTCCTGCTACAACTGGGAGTAATATATTTACCATTCCTCCAGGGAATCTTCCGCACCACTTCACTCGGTGCATTTGACTGGGTTTTAGTCCTGCTGATTTCCTGTACCATATTCATCAGTGACTGGCTGGTTGGAAAGTTCCTTAAATGAATCAATCCATTCAGGGTGTTTTATTCCTTTGAGTAGAGTCCAGAAATTTATAAAATCAGGTAAATATTCTAAAATTAAAAGAATCCAGGTTTAGAGGTTAAATATGAATGTGTTGGTAATGGCAGGAACCAGTGATGCCCGGAAGATCATCACCGATCTTTCAATGGCCGGAGGGATCAGTGTTCTAGCCACTGCCACCACACCTCATGGGGTGGAGCTGGCAAAAAGTTCCGGGGCAAAACAAGTTATGGAAGGATTCTTTGATGATGAAAAACTGGCAAATATCATAAAGGAAAATGATATTGAACTTTTAATTGACGCCACCCACCCTTTTGCATCAACAGCCACTAAAAACGCTATTAAAGCTTCAGATGTTGAGGGTGTTGATTATATTCGTTTTGAAAGACCTTCTACTTTAATTCCAGATAGCCAACTCATTCATCAGGTTAATTCTTTTGAAGAGGCTGCCGTAGTTGTCCGGGAGATTCTTAATATAAATGACAGTCTTAAGGAGGAAAATCCTTTAACTGGTAATGTGTCTCCAAAGGGTAAAATTTCTTCAAAGGGTAAAGTTTTACACCTGGCAGGGGTGAACACTCTCCATCATCTTACCAAGGTAATATCTCCAGATCTGATTGTGGCCAGAGTACTTCCAATGGTTTATTCAGTAAGGAAGTCTCTGGAACTGGGCATACCTTATGTTAATATATTGGCCATGGAGGGAACCTTTTCCCGCCGCTTCAATGGCATTCTTATGGAAGAATTCCAGATAAAAGTAGTGTTAACCAAGGAAAGTGGTCCAAGCGGGGGGACCATGTCCAAGATCCAGGCGGCACTAGACTTGGAGGTGCCGGTGGTGATTGTGATGCGCCCGGAAATAGATGAATTGAATGGGAAGATGGTGTTTGGTGAGGTGGAACTTCTCATTGGTGAGGTCTTTTCCAGATGTCAGACTCAATCAGAATCTGGTTAAAAATATTTTTTTTATGGGATTTCTTTTAAAGGAAATTTTAGGTAACTAAGTAGTTGAAAAATCGATAAGAAATTAATGTAAGCCTCAGCTCGCCCATCAGTCATCATCAGTTCAGAGCTCATAGGGTTCATCATTGGCTTGTATACTAATTTAATGTTTATTTTTTATTAGTTTTATATTCTTTCAATGAAAAAATTAATTAATATAAACATGGAATTCACATTTAAAACAGCAGACCCACAAATAGGAGATTGTAATAGCAAAACTATATTATCAAGTATAAACTGGGCAGCAGAGGTCTATGGCGCTAAATAGTAAATATTTTCCTTTTATTTTTCCTTCATTTTCATGCAATAATTTATATTCCAATATTTCTTATTTAATATGGTTCATTCAACAATCACTTTATCGCCTAGAATGAGGGGTATACTCTGTTGGAATTGTTTGTATTTGTTGTAATCCATAACTATAAAAGTGTAATCAGCGGAGGTGGTCTCAACTTTTATTGAAGGGGCTAAAAGCATTCTTTTTTTCCCCATTACTACGTTTATTATTTCATTATACGGTATGGTAATTACATTTGAATTTCTAGCTGCCATTTCCTTGAAGTTCATGGTACGAGCTGCTTTTTCTCTGTCAGAAAGGCTCTTTTTTTCCACATAATGGCCTATAATTCCTCCGAATGCAAATCCCATTCCACCAGTTAAAAAAGATCCTTCAGCAACGTAGAGGTTTTTATCAGTGAAGTAGAGAGTTTTCCGGTTGGTAAGACCAGATTTCCATGTAACGTTAATCATTTCCTGAAGTAATTCGTTTTCACCATGGGAAACTTGTGGTTCGCTTTGACTCTGAGATTTTAGAGTTTCGTTTTGATCATCTGATATTTTTTGCAATTTCTGACCACAATTAGAACAGTAAACTGCACTATCCCCATTTTTATTACCACAATTGGTGCAAAAAACCATTTTTTTATACACTCCTATTAATATTAAATTACTCTCTTTTTGAAGGTATGATTATTTGTTATATTTTATTATAACAGCGTCAATATAAGTCCTAAAATCATGCTTATGCCCGCTATGATAACTATGTTCCGACCGTGAAACTTTGAGCTGGGGTTATCTTTAGATAATAAATACAAACCAATTAAAATCCCAAAAAGTCCACCTAAAATAGCTAATATGTATCCCAAAATTACAATCAAAATAGAAGGTTTTTTTGCATCATAATAATCAAATGATTGGTCTTCAGTGTTATTTAATATTTTACCGCAATTTTGACAATACTGGGCATTTTCAAGGTTTTCAGTTCCACAATTCGTACAGAACATGCTCAAGTACCTCCTTAAAGTTAATTATACATAGAAATCAAGGGACTGCAGTGATTTTAAACTATTTATTAATCTTTTTTATTTCTCATTTACACCTTACCTTTATTATTGGATTAACCCGCCCAATCAAAAGATTTTATTTATAATCTAATTTTTGGATTAATAAAATTTATAGGATAGATATTATCCTCCCCTTAAGTGAAATTAGTATACATTCCATTGGCAGGGGAGGAATTATACCATTATCCAAATTCAGTTAATATACTAACTCCCAGTCTTCAGTGGTTCCATCACCATCTACATCATAATCAATACCAGTTTCTTTGTGGGCAGAACTTGATTTCGTCTCTGTGCCTTGAGTTGGGGTCTGAGTCGCTGTTTCAGTTGCAGTCGTTGTTTCAGTTGTGGGTGGTGCTTCAGGTAAAACTCCAGGTGTTACTATCACAATAGTGCCAACACCCTGGGTATTGCTGGAAATATCTATGGTGGCACCATTGGGCAAAGTTAATGTGACCTGAATCTGACCATTGGCATCTTTGGTACCTCTTGTTGGTATAAAAACACTTTTTCCATTGAATACGCTGGCAATATTTGGATTTGTCCCAATGTATTTCACAGGAACTTGCCATACGGTTTTCCCATTTTGTTTAACCTTCGTTGGTTTACTGACCACAAAATTTTTGGCCTCCCCTGGATAATTGTTGGTGGTATTGTTCACAATATTGTTCACAATATTAACAGCACCCTCCTCTGAAATGGCTTCCTGGGCAAACACGTCTGTTCCAAATATAATGTATGCTCCAAAAACAGATACAAGCAGGATAATCACACCTATCAAAATAAAAACAGTACCTGAAACTGGATTCTTATCATTCGATGAGTGTCCAGATGAATTTTGTGCATACGGTCTTTTTACAGGTTTTTCAACACCCGAATCCATTCTATAGCCACAACTTTCACAAAATTGGGCATTTTTTTGGTTTTGAGTTCCACATTTCGGACAGAACATTTCCTAACAATCCCCTAATTATTATTAACCAATAACTTAATTCAATCTCAATATTTATCCTGCTGTTGATTATTATTATAAAAATTATCTGTGAAAATAAAACAAAATTATGTTATTTTATGATTTCTGGGGGGGGGAATAAACTTTCAAATGAATCCAATTTTGAATATTAAATTTAGAAAAAGTAAATAGGGAGATTTAATTTGTATGTAGTCCAGAAAAATATTTTTACTAGGTGCTGAACTTTTCTGATACTAAAAAGAAGGAATAAATGGATATAAGTTCCTAAAAATGGAACTTTATCCGTACATCACTCCAGCTTCTTTTCGCATTTCCTCGTCACGTTCCATGCCGATGATCTTATCCACTGCATCCAGGAAGTCGTTCATAACCACAATGGGTCTTTCCTCCCTTATGGCGAACATACCTGCCTCGGTACAGATTGCTTTAAGATCTGCTCCGGATGCACCTTCACTGAGGCTGGAGACGAGTTCAACGTCCACATCTTCTTCTAAATTCATGTTTTTAGTGTGGATCTTAAGTATTTCTCTCCTACCATCCTCGTTGGGTATGGGCACTTCGATGAAACGGTCGAACCTTCCGGGACGGAGTAGAGCAGGGTCCAGTATGTCAGGTCGGTTGGTGGCAGCAACTATTCCCACATCTCCCCTTCCCTCAAACCCATCCATTTCTGCTAAAAGCTGCATTAGGGTTCTTTGAACCTCACGATCACCGCTGGTGGAACTTTTAAGTCTTTTAGCTGCAATGGCGTCTATTTCGTCTATGAATATTATGCTTGGGGCTTTTTCCTTGGCCAGTTCAAATACACCACGCACCAGGCGGGCTCCTTCTCCAATATATTTCTTCACGAATTCAGAGGCCACGATTTTAATGAAGGTAGCATTGGTTTCATGGGCCACGGCTTTAGCCAGTAAAGTTTTACCAGTACCTGGAGGCCCGTAGAGGAGCACTCCTTTTGGTGGTTCTATTCCGATATCGGTGAATAGCTCTGGTTTTTTAAGTGGTAATTCAACGGTCTCCTTGATCTCCACGATCTGTTCTTCGAGTCCGCCGATCTGTTCGTAACTTACATTTGGTTTTTCTTCAACTTCCATACCAGTTACGAGTGGATCTTTTTCAGATGGTAAAACACTGACGATGCTGAATGTCTGCTGGTTAAGGGCCACTCTGGCTCCGGGTTCCAGTGACTTTTCATCTAAGAAACGAGAATAACCAATTACAAAGTGGGGTCCGGTACTGCTTTTTACCACAACTTTCCCCTCATCTAAAACTTCAGTTACAGTTGCAATTACCAGTGGTGGTGATCTAAACCTTTCGATTTCCCCACGTAGGGATTTCACTTCACGGTCCAGTCTCATCTTCTCGTTTTCAATCAGGAGCTTGTCTTTTTCCAGTTTCCTGACCTTCCACATCAAATTTCTCTTAGTTTTGGCGTTATCCTCTTTCAGGATTTTTATCTCTTTTTTTAGGTCTTCTATCTTTTTTAAGATGTTTTGGGATGTTTTTTCCATCTTACAAGTTCACTCCTCATTAGGTTGGTGAAGAATAATATCAGCTTATATTGATATTATTTATTGGGTTTATTGTCTCTAATAATATTTAAGTATTGAGGTATTCAAATATATACCAATTAAACTATAAAGATTACCAATTAAAACTAAAGGGATCAGCATGAGATGTGAGATATGCGGAAAAAAGGTTATTGGAAAGCCAATTAGAACGAAAATCGAAAATTCAATTATGTTAACCTGTAATGATTGTTCAAAATTTGGTAAAGTACAGAGAGAACCCCCAAAACCACAACGTGGCCCTGGAAGCAGGGCTCCGGCAGGTAGAAGACGATCATATAGATCTCAGGAACCAACACATGAGGTTATTGAGGACTACCAGACTGTTATAAGGGAAGCCCGTGAGAAAAAGGGTTGGTCCCGTGAAGATCTTGGTGAAAAAATATATGAAAAGGTTTCAGTGATACACCGTCTTGAATCAGGGAAAATGGTTCCTGATCTGAAACTGGCGAGGAAACTGGAAAGAATCTTAAAGGTAACTCTCCTGGAAAAAACAGAACAGGCACAAATGGATGACCAGAATGCTGCCCATATACGAAGAGCTACTATTGGTGATATAGCAAGGATCAAAAAGGGTTGAAAGACTTTTATCATTCATTTTTTTTTATTTTTTTATTCGTCTAACCATATTTTTTCATGACTAAAATCTCCCCAAATCTAAGTAAATTTTATTTTTACTGGTAGTTTTTTCTTCATATAATAGTCAGTTAAAAATAAGACAGTATAAAAAATAGAAGGATTTAAAAAAAATAATTCTAAACAAAAATATCTTCCTTTCATTTATAATCTTATTTATGCGATGGAGGATTTTTTGCACTGTTTGTTTTCTTCTTGGAAGAGTAATATCCTTTGAGTGGGGGGAGAGTGTTGAATATTTTCTTAATCTCTTCCCACTGACGGTATTCTTCGCTTATAACCACTAAATGTGCAGGGGGGTGTATCTTTCTAATCTGGAGAATACTAAGGGTAGCATCTTCCTTTACAGATACTAAAACTGCAATTTTAGATTTTGACCTTAATCTGTCTTTCATTATGCTTTTAGCATATTTATCGGCTAGATTATTGTCAATAATCCTCGGGGTTCCGTTAATCTTAAGTCCGGCGTGTCTTTCAATATCTGCCAGACTGTTAAGGATTTTTGTCTGGTTTTCAGCACGAATAAGTACAATGGTCATGGGTTATCGCCTTTTTTTAAGGAATGAACTGATTAGTGTGCTTCTGAATAGAACTAGAATTATTAGTATCAGTCCAATTGCAGTTTGTATACTTCCCACAATGTCCAGTATGGATGTGCTTATTGGCAGGTTCCATGGTGGTGAAGTTCGGTGGTCTGGTAGGGGTTTGAAGTAAACTCCCACGGAACGTGTGTTTTCCACTATGTTTATGTCTTTGGGTTCGATGTAATTCACTCCCACTAAAAGACCATTATCAATGGCATTGTTTATGGACTTGGCGATGGTTGCACTGTTGTAGCCGGTTTTCTTAACGGAATACTGGACAATTTCTTGGGTTGTTTCATAAACACCAGGAGCATCAGTTCCGTACACAGATACAGTGGTGCTGTTACTGGTGACCGTTATTTTGTTCGCCAGAGCCTCATAGGCGTAAACAGTTTTTAGTGCGGTGCCATCGTAGGGACAGGTCTGATAGTTCTCTGCTGCTGGGTATGCAATGCTCCAGCCATCTACAGGACATTCTTTAGAATAGGGTTCATCCATAGGGTAACCGGTGGTGTTTAGTTTGGAAGGAGTGAACATATCACCACTGGTAATGGAAGATACCAGGTTATTTCCCCCTCCACCATATTTTTCACCTGAATCCTTAGCCACTTCCTCAAATGCCGCACCTAAAATCTCAGTGGCAGGGTAACCGTCACGAATCATTTTACCAATCATGATTGCAGTTTCCTGACGCACAGTTTCAGCAGTCCCGTACTGGGGGTTACCATGAGTGTTACGTAGGTGTATAATGGCTCCTTTCTGTCCTGCGGGAAGTGTGGCCAGTCCTCCAGAAGCTGGAGTGGCGGTTATGGTTCCGTCACCAGCAACTGAAACAACATAAACATCAAAGGATCCTCCTACTGCAGCCCCAATGGTGGGTCCTCCGGTCATTACCCTTATGCCTGAGTAACTACTGGCTGCACTGGCAGCTTCGGATGCTGTTGCACCATTATTAAGTCGTTTAATAGTTTCTACAATGGCTGCCAGTCGAGGAGTTTCATTTCCTTCACCTCCAGAGAGAACGGTGAAATGTTTCTCTTTGGACATGATGAATGTTGATTGGAACATGTTATCTGCAAAGGACATACTACCTGCTGCTGCTCCATTGGGGTCTGTTCCAGTGGGGTCGGTGATAATCACCATGTTACAGGTTGCGGCTGAGGTGTTAACCAGTAACACCAGGGTTACCAGAAGCACCAGAATTCTCTGTAAATTGTTCTGAATCATCTCGGTTTCACCTTAAAATTATTTTTACCATTTTCCTCAAGCTCAATTTCAGCCAACCTGATTTATCTCTACAGTAGAAAAATCTTCGATAACGTTAACCGTCAATATACCAGTTTGTTTATCCAGTTTCACATCAACCGCTTTAATGGGAGTTGCTTTTGTTCCCGGAACTGTGGAAAGCATGGCTGCCTGACGGGCATTTTCCAGAGCTTCATTCAAGGGGACCTTTCGTTTACTGGTTATAAGAGTATCTCCCTGGATATAACTACCAGTTCTAAAACCAACATTGGCAATGTTGGTCCGGATGGAATCTGTGGGAACAATATCATTCCCTTTCACTATAACCCCTGCAATGGGAATACCCTGTTCTGATTCTGTTGAAGAAGCGTAGGACATGTATGACATCAGTCTTCCAGATGTGATAAGAATAAATGCCAACATTAGAATTATCAGGGTATCTCTTCTTACCTTAATGAACATGTTTTTCACCTGTATTCAATAATCTCATAAATTATCTTTTGAATCTGTTAATATCCTCTGAATTTACAAAAATTTTTATATTTTCTTTATATTTAACGGCAGCTTCGCCAATGCATACTAGTGCATCCGCATCACATCTTAATCCTTTTTTAAGGCCTTCAATTACCTGTTCAGCAGTGGCTCCCAAGGTGCCATCACGGAATTTCTCAGGTTCAACTGGGGGTAATATGATCTTCCCTGATGAAATAAATTTTTCTGAAGCCAGTCTGGAATAATAGGATGCTGGTATAATAAAATCCGCGTAATCAATGGTTCTTTCTATAATATCCAAATCTCCAGTTTCTCCAGATTCTGATGAAATGGTTATTACCACTGCTAATTTATCATAGGTTTTATTAAGTTCTCTGAGTACTGTTTCAACTCCTGAAGGATTGTGAGCATAATCTACAATTAAGTTCATATCTTTATCCTTGTGAATGTATTCTAAACGTCCTGGAACTCCTTTAAATGTTTTAAGATATTTTTTAATATCTTCAAGAGGTATTTTTAATATTTCATGCCCGGTAGCAATGGCTCCCAGGGCATTGTAGACATTGTGTAATCCTGTGATGCTCATTTCCATTTCAATTTTATTGTTATCAGTTTCCAGGATGAAACTATTACCCTCTACATTGGTGGCTAAATAATTTGGAATCGGACGTTTCAAACCACATTCACAGAGGTAATACCCTACTCCTGAGATTGTTTCATTTAGATCGATTTCTCTTCCACAACAGCATTCTTTTTTACTTTTACCCTGAGGAGGATGGTCAACTCCAAAGCTTACTACTTTCCCGTCATAATTCTTATTGGATACCAGTCCCCATACTGCAGGATCATCTCCATTAATCACCACAGTTCTTCCCCTAAGCTCTTCTAATAATTCACCTTTGATAAGGCGATAATGCATGAAGTCCTGGTTGTGGTTCAAGTGATCTGGATTTATATTGGTTATCAAACCACAGGAAGGATGACAACGGTCTAATATGAACTTCAAATCTCCCTTATTCCCTTCAGTTCCGGTTTCTACCACAGCAACATCCCCATCCAACCTGCACTGTAATGGGGGTATGTAATCCACATTCCCCTGGAGAGTCATGAATCCATGTTCGGTGGGTTTAAATCCTGCGTTGTAACAGAAATGCTTTAGTAGAGTGGTGGTGGTTGTTTTACCATTGGTTCCAGTTATACAAATCACTGGTTTATTGGGGGTGATCTCCAGTATAAGATCATCCACCTCCATCAGTTGCGCAGGGCTGTCTTCTATTTTCTGGAACAACTTCGAAGATCTTTTGAGGCTGGGGGGTGGGATGATATAATCTGATGATTTAAAAAAGGATTCCGGATGTTCATTCAGACAGATTTGGGTATTATAACCATTCAGAGTATAAAGGAAGGGGCAATTATCCGAACTGTGGATGTCTGTACATATTACTTGATGACCATGGTCCATCAGAACCCTGGCAACCAGGTTTCCCACAACTCCACATACACCAATGACTCCATAGGTTTTCATTCTCTTTTGAGGAATCTTATCAACCTCAGATGAATGCTTATCCATATCAGTACTCATTTTATTTAACACCAGTTTATTATAATACAGTTATACCAGTTAACATGTCTAATCATCAGATTTTAACTTGTATTATCTCTCTAAAATTTCAGCTTTTACGATAAGATCATTTTTTTTCAAATCTTAATTGAGGTTCAGTAAATGTTTAATGTAAAATCCTTGAATTAAACACTGTAATTAATCAGAAGGTTAATCTGGACTATTAGTTAATGTTTTTGATTTTTAGTCTTACAGGAAGTTATCAAGGCTATTTTTATTATTTAACCTTAATAAATTCATTTATAATTTATTAATAAGATGAATGGAATTTGGATAAATCTACATCATTTTTCAAGTTAAATGATGTGACTTAAGAAGGCATAATGAATGATAATCAATTATTTTGATAAAATGTATAGGTACGTGATTAAATATTGGGGAATTTCAAGTATGGGATTATTATCTGATCGTTTATCAGCAATGTTTTAATTTTTTAACATCCCAAGTTATAATACCATTAACTAAAATATCAGGACTATTCTTAAGTTATATTCTGTAAAACATCTGATGCGGGGTCCATACCTTGGGCACCAATAAGTAGTATGGTTTCATTATTTTTCGCTGATTTTAAAGCCTTTTTTAATGCTTCAATCAGGGTGTCATAATGGATGTAATTAATTCCTTCCTTTTGCAGTACCTCTATAAATACCTTTTTCTCAGAGGGTTTAACCCAGTTAGCATTATCCACCACATCTTGACTACTGGTTATTATCAAGTTATATTTCACCTCTTTAATGGACTTAGCAACAGCCTGGGCATTTAATTGGTTAAGGGATTCACCTCTGGAACCTCTAATGGCACAGACCAGGTGAAATTTTCCTGATGCTAAACCAGCAGCACTTTTTATGGTGGCTTTAATACCCTCAGGATTATGGGCAAAATCATCAATGATCAAAGGATCAGTACCCAGCACAGTGAACCTGCGTTTTAATGGTTGGTATGATGACACAGCTCTTCGAATAACTTCTGGCGTGATTTTAAGGGCCAGGGCCGTACTAACCGCGGCTAGAGTGTTCTGGATGAAATGTGGGCTCTTAAATGGTAGGTCTTCCAGGGGGATAAGCAGTTTTCCTTGGAAAAATATTCCTTCTTTCCTAAATTCAACGTTGGTTCTGGAACCATAGAATACAACTTTTGAAGTTGATGGAACCATACTCTGCATATCCCTTATTAATGGATCATCATGATTTAAAACAACACAATCTCCTTTGAATCCCTTTAATGCACTTGAAATTTCGCGGGATGCTTCTTCCAGTGAATTAACCAGC
Source organism: Methanobacterium subterraneum (assembly GCF_002813695.1). NCBI lineage: Archaea > Methanobacteriati > Methanobacteriota > Methanobacteria > Methanobacteriales > Methanobacteriaceae > Methanobacterium > Methanobacterium subterraneum. Next base: position 85,046 of record NZ_CP017768.1, read on the forward strand.
CCAATGTGGTCCAGGGCCACGTTAGTGAGAACCACTACCTGGGGCTGGATGGCCCTGGTCATAAGATGGGCATGATCCTCCATGTTCCTATCATCCCATCCTTGCACCTCAGAAACCTCCAAAACAACGGCCTCTAAATCTCCCTCAAACTCTGCAATCTGCTTGGCTACCATGGGATCTATTAGGGTGTTGAACTCTGATTCTGAATCAGTATTGGTGTGGGCAGTGTAACCTGCTTCTTTAAGAATAGTATGGATCATATGGGTGGTTGTGGATTTACCGTTAGTCCCAGTTACCACTATTCTAAGGGTATTTGGGGCATAGGTCTCAAGAGCCCAGCGAATGGCTAAGGCATTGATCAATTCAATCCTTTCAGTTAAAATAATGGGAATTTTGAATTTTTCAGCTATCTGAAGGGCATTCCCACGTGTATTCTGGGTTATAATGCAGGAAGCACCATTACGCGAGGCTATCTCCACACCAGTTTCATCAATCCAGTGGCGGACTACCATATCTCCTTTTCCAGCATCCTTCAAGATGTTAAATTTACCATTCACAATTTGATTAATACCAATTAACTTTCCCTGACACTTTTGAGCGAGTTTAAGGGTGGTGAGTTCTTTCATTATCCTATTCCTGTCCTTTAGATTTATCCCATTATGTTAAATGCATATTAATTTTCCTAGTCCTAAATTTATTGGCATATATGGGTTATTGAGTAAATTTTAAAATATGGCTACCACATGAATTGGTAGACTAAAATAGCTGCTAAGCATATTATAAATGTGATTGACCAGTAAAGAGCTATTATCTTTTTCTCAGAGAGGCCCTTGTAATGTAAAGTATGGTGTAATGGTTCAACAGGTAATTTTATAATATGGGAGCGATGCATGAGACTGACCACCACTGAGATAATCGGTATGGCCAGGGCGATAACTGCAAAGTAGATAACGTCCCCTAGGAAACCAGCAGTTATGTATCCGGCTCCCAAGGCAAAGGATCCGGTGTCCCCCATGATAATACTAGCAGGGTAATGGTTGAAAACCAGGAAACCAAGAGATACTCCGGTTAAAACTCCGAAAGGAATGGTCGCATTAGGATTACCGTTGATCAGTGAAAAAATAGCACAGGAAGCTGATGCAATGGTTAGTATGCCTGCTGCTAGACCATCCATTCCATCGATGAGGTTTACGGAGTTAATGGAACCGATTACTCCGAAGATCACCAGGGGGATTATGAAGATCCCTGCTTCAAATCCTAAAACAGTACTGCTCACTGCACCGGTGGCTGCCAGGAAAATTCCAAGAACTATTTGGGCAATTATTTTATTTCTTTCTTTTCCTTCGGTTTTTATGGGAGTTGCACCGGTAATTTCGACTTTGCCATTGCCTAATAACTTTGGAAGATCTTCTTTAGCTTTTGGTGTTGCAACCCGCGCTTCTTCACCCGGATTAAGGGTCAGTCTGCCAATGTTTAGGGGTTGGGTGGTGATGTTACGTGCTACCTTCTGCACTTCCTTGATCTTCAATCCTAGAAGATCATCCAGTAATCCCACTAAACCTGCACTTAACATTATCAGCACGGTTAGTACCAGGTTTTTTTCATTAAAATAGACTGATGCAGCCAGTGCTGCACCCAGAAGCATGGCCAAACCTCCCATGGTGGGGGTTCCGGTTTTATGTTTGTGTTCAGTTACTATGGGGCTGTCAGTTACATCGGCATCCTTCAATATCTTACGTACGAAGTAAGTGAAGAATATCGTTGCTAAAACGGTTAGAATAAATGCTAAAATCAGTGTCTCTACTATGCTCAATGTACCACCTTATAATAACGAAATATGCATGAATTTCAGTAAATGATTCATTTAACTAATAAACTATGGCTGTGAATTCATCAGATTGTAAATTGATATTTGAATATCTTTATTATGAATATCTCTTTTTAAAGATTACTTGTATTTAAGCAGTCTATTTATTTTAAGTTTTTCATGGATTGAAATATATCTTAGCCCCAATTTGTGGTAATTTATAAGTCCTTAAAACATCAGAAAAATCTTGATCCATACTGATTTCTAACCCTTAATTTATTATGGAATATTAGAGTTTACCAAACTCAATATCTAGATTTTCCGCAGTTTTAAAGGCATCTTCTTCATCTTTACCCCTGATCGTTATTCTTTGATGGTTTTCAGGGCCGTGAATTATCCAGTCATTATCTGCCTGGAATTCTCGGAACTGGTAGTTGTTCCTAGCGCTCGTATAATCCCCTACAGGTATTTCCAGGGCGAAATAGTTCTTCATCCGTTTAGCCACATTACGGGCATTCCAGGAACCAGTGGCCATTTCCACCATTTCCCATAATGGATTTATGTCACAGGAGGCTGTGGTAAGGTAACGGGTGCCGCTAGGGCGGGTGTTTATTTCTAAAACATAAGTTGCACTGTCTTCTTTATTCAGTATGAGATCCAGGTCGGATGTACCCTCAACACCCATTAGTTCACCAATATCCTGAGCAATCTTTCTGATGGCATCCTGAATTTCACTACTGCCATGGTCATCATTTAAAGTGAGTGGTGCTTTCTTTAATTTATGAAGGGGATGAATACATTCGAGGGTGGTTCTGCCTTTGTATACAGGGACCAGAGGGATGGATTTTCCTTTCCACCTTAAGATTTCCACAGATATTTCAACCCCCTCTAGGAACCTTTCCGCCAGGGCACGGTCATAGTTTTCCAGGTAGGTGTGCACATCTTCACTGGATAATGCAATTTTAATATCTTTCCCACCCTGTCCCTGAGCCTGTTTAAGAACCATGGGGAACTCGTTCAACTCTGTTTGATTTGATTTGATTATGCTATATTCTGGGGTTTTTATATTGTTCTCCACCAGAAATTTTTTGGTCTTAATTTTATCTCCTGATATTGAAACGGCAGCAGGGGGTGATGCTACTACAGGTAAACCATAATCTCGTTCCAACTCCTCCTTAAGCAAAGCCACATCAATAAGAGGGCCATCAATCCCTATAAGGGGAACTACTCCATCCACATCTTCTTTAATAGCAATATCTTTAGGTTGATCCATACCACGGGGGACAATATAATGGGAATCCGCCAGACTCAAATTTGATGATTCAGGGTTGGATTCTGTGAGAACAGTGGTTATTCCATTATTTTTAGTATAAAGAGCCACATCATCAAATAGACGTGCCCCAATAAACAGTAACTTCATTTTATAGCCTATTTTTTACTTAATAATGTTTGTATAATAGAGTTATTGAATGTAATGACTTAATTAAGGAAGTAATAAGGTTAAGTGTTTTCTAGTTTAGATTGTTATGATTATTTGATTGTGCTTAATAAAATTTTGTTTATATTACTTTTTATATATCAACCTTTCATCCAGATCTTCGATTAAAATATTACAATGGTTCGGTTAGTATTATGAACTATTTAAACACAGAATTATTGAAAATATAGGGTTCTGGATATCAAAATAAATTTAATATAGGATTTTTTTAACTCATTATCATTTCACTATTTATCTTATTATCACTAATTTATCTTGAATTGGATATCTTAAAATTTTCTAGAGTATATTTAAATAACTCTAAAACCTTATTTAGGCTTTCCTGAATTTCAGGAGATATTTTGTCAATTAAATCCATATTTTTGGGCTGTATCCCCATTAACATAATCTTGGCAGAAGTGGTTGTTTCAAGATAATTAATGAGGAATGATAGGGGCATGGCATGGGTGGATATGCTGTAATTGGCAATTTCTTCTTTAAACACCAGTTTCACATGTCCGGGGGGTTCATCCATTTCCACGGCATCTAAAATGATTATATGGCTGGGATTTTCTCTTTTTATGGCACCTGTGAAATTTTCAGGTACAGTTTTCCCATCAAAAATAGTGATATTGTTGTCTTCGAGGTTGGACAATTCCTGGGCCAGAACCGATCCCAGACCATCATCCCCCCTTATTTCATTACCAATTCCCAGTATCACTATTTTCTCTGCTTTATTAAGAAAATGCTTCAAATGACGCTCTAATTGTATCTAACCCACCTCCCATGATATATTTTAATTTTAGAATAATATTCTCTCCCCCTTTAACCTTCAAATGGTTAGTGGGGATTAGAAGAGGAGGATTCATCATGGGTGTTGGTCCGCAGATAAAGTCAGGTGTTAAAAGAGTGAAAGTAGTGATTTTGATAGCTGAAACTGTTCCTTCATTTTTAACCGGTATAATGATATCGTAATCAATTTCAGGTTCAATATATTTTTTAAAATCAATTTTATCATATATAATTAGTTTGCTCATTAATTCAGTGTGTGGAGTCTCTTCCTCCTGGTAACAGGGATGGTTAATGTTTGTGTTTACAGCTTCCACTCCGTTAAACACTCCACAGGGGATGATATCCCCATCTTTTTTCAGATATTCTCTTACAGAATTAATTACTGGGACCTGGTCCTCATCGATCAGGGCGGTGTCCATCATTTCACAGATTATAATATCTGCTTTCTCAGGGAAAAAAATAGATTTTGCATCGTTTACCATTAGGGAAACGTTTTTAAATTGGCTTAGATTTTTTTGGGCTATCTGGGCCGTTAATGGATCTTTTTCTACGGCATAGACAAAACGAGACAGTGGAGCAGCCCAGGAGCTGAGTACTCCTGAACCAGTCCCCAGATCGTAAATAATACCCTTGGATTTCTCACTTATTACTTGGTGAAATGCTGTCAGTCGTTCACTGTCTGAGAGCAAGTTCTGTTGATAGGATGTGATTTTCATCCTGTTAATCTTGGTTTGGAATTATATTATTATTTATGGATTAATTTTGTCCGCTGGCAGTACTGGTTAGTTTAACGTGTTCTACTCCTTTGAGTCTCATGATTTTTTCGGTGAGGTCTCGGATGTATTTAACGTCTCCTTTAACAACTACTACTTCCAGGCAGTGTTTTTCAGTCATGTGCACGTGCATAACAGCGTTGATGTATTCTCGGAAGTCGTGCTGGATGTCAGTAAGGTCTTCCATTACTCCGGTATAGTGGTGGTCGTAGATCACGGCGATAATTCCGATACGGTCCCCTTCCATTTCTTTCATCCACTGGTATCTGACGATATAATCTTTTAATGCGTCTCTGATGCCTTTGGATCGGGATTGGTATCCTCTATCTTTTAATACTTCATCGAATTCGTTTAACAACTTTTTGGGTAATGACATGCTTATTCTCATCAATTTATTCCCTCCGGATTTTTTTAATATTATATTACAGTTTTATAGTATTTAAATGTTGCAGAATACTTTAAATATTGTTCATGGTCAACAATTTTTAAGAGTAAAACATAAACTTTTTAGTTTTATATAAAAATCTTGATATATAAACCTTAGCATAACTTAATAACTTCATACTCTGCCTCCCTGATTTTAGGCCTTAAATCCGTTTGGAGTCTATCCGCTGGTTATGAGGAGTTTTTTGACTTTAAAATAGTTATCATGCCTGAAAATTTAATTTAATAATCCTTATTGTTGTCCTGATCTTTTTTAATGGAATAATATTAAAATTAGATCATTTTCAAGCTGAATTAGGGAAATTTTTTTAAAAACTATTTCATACTAAATTTGCATACTATTGATTTTCGGGGGAATTATCTAATTTCATCAGACGTAGTATTCACCAAGGATTTATTAGTTATATTTAATTAAGTTATTTCGTGTTCTCTTCGACGATAATTTAATAACTTAATTTTTTAAAATATTAATGTTTTTTTAAAGAATATCTTTCCTCAAATTAATTTGTAACTGAACTTCTACATACTAAACTTTACCAATAATGTAATGCATAGTAAACATAATTAAAAATGATGGATAAATTAAGAGTAATTATCTAATTAGTAATATTCTGTCAAATGGTGAAAAAATGAAAGTTAAAGAGGCAATGAACCAGGATGTTATAACCATCACTTCCAGTACCCGTCCACCAGAAGCCTTTCAAAAGATGTACAAGGAAGGGGTGCGGAGACTTTTTGTTATGGATGATAATGGTGAACCGTTGGGTGTAGTTTCTTATTCAGATCTTATTGGAGTTCTGGGAACTATCAAACCTTCAGCCAAAGATGCAGTTTCACTCCAGATCACGGATATAATGTCCAAGGAAGTCATCACCATTTCTGCTAATGATGGTATTGAAGATGCAGCAAACCTTATGTTAAGGGCAGACATATCTGGTTTATTGGTACTTGACGATGATAAACCAGTGGGAGTAATTACCAAAACGGATATTTGCCGAATGGTAGCGGCAGAACTTTTAATACCAGTTTAAAAAACATTTTTTTCTAACATTTTTGTGATTTTTTTTTATTCTCTTCAGATTCGTAATTTTTTTTATTCTCTTCTTTATTGTTAGAATCATCAATGATTGTTCCACATGAATAATAACTGGGGCTTTGTAGAAACCCTTTTTTTAGTTGATTTGTGTTGTTCTGTAGATGTTGTATATTGTGTTTTTGAGTTTGGTTTCTTTGTTTGATAGTTGTGTGCTTCTGCTGTGGTTTGTGCCATTGAATTTTCTTTTTATTGTTGAAAATATGCTTTCTATGTTGTTTCTTTTTTTGTATATTTTGTGTCGGAATATTGTTGGGCTTTTTAGTCTGTATTGTCCTTTTTTTGCTCTTTTTTTGAGGGGTATTTGGTCAAATGCTTTGAGTTCTTCATTTATGCATTTTCTTATTGGTTCTGTGTCATATGCTTTGTCTGCTACTATGTAATCTGGTTTATATTTTTTGATTTGTCTTAATGCAGGTTTTGCAAATTGTGTATCATATTTTGGTCCGCGCGAAGTTTGATAATATAAAATAAGACGTGTTTTCACGTCTATTGTTAAATGGTTTTTTATGTAGCTTTTTCTTTCTTTTTGCCGTATTTTTGCATAATATTTGTCTGCATAATCATTCGTAAAACCAGAGCCGTCTAATGCTATTATATCTGCTTTAATATCGTTTAATAATAGTATTAATTGGTTAATTTCCCTAATTTGTTCTGAAGGTAATCGTTTGAAGAATTTTTGGATTGTTGTAAAGTGTGGAACCTTTTTTATTCTCAAATATCTCTTAATTACGTCCGATACATCAATAACATCAGTGATTTCACGATATGTTGATTTTGTGTAAATTTTCATTGCTAATATCGTGAATAAAGTATGTTGTGAATATAAATGGTTTGAAAAGGCATTAGAATACTTGTTTATCGCTATTTTAACATAATAGTATGTCCTTTCAATGAATTCCACCAGTTTATTTTCTTTAAATTTGCTATTCTTGTTTAAAAATCTTTTTAAACATTGAATATTAGAATTTTTAAAACCAAAATCCGAAAGATTTAACTGCTTTGAAACCCCAATATGAACAGGGGAATAATAGATTTTGCGAATCATAATAATATTATTCCCCTTTATCATTATAAATACTTTAGCAACCGTATTTAAAAATATGCAAGAGTAATTTCAAGTGAAAACTGGAAAACACAACTTAAAACTTACAAATTTTTTTTATTACAAAAAAAAATCCAAAAAAAACCTGTCTTCAAATAAAAAAAAATATGGTTTCTACAAAGCCATAACTGGAATATTTTGTATCACTGAATTGATCTTGGTTCTGAACCATAGTTACTAATCATTAAGATAAAAATTGATATTAAAAAAAAACTTTGATGATTAAAATCTTTTGATGATTTTCGTTAGTAAAACAGTCGATCAATCATTCAATGTAAATTGCACTTTTTTAAAATAGAGGAAACAGTGGGATCCTTAAAATAAATGTTAAAGCTCTTTAGAGTGGTAATTATTATAACAATAAGGGGGTAATGCGGCTGCCGGGATTTGAACCCGGGTCGTAGGCTTGGAAGGCCCAAGTCCTAACCAGACTAGACTACAGCCGCGATGCGGCGTCCGGGATTTGAACCCGGGTCGCTGGCGTGGCAGGCCAGAGTCTTAACCAGGCTGGACTAACGCCGCATGCTGTGTGCATACCGTGATTTTCCGTTCATCCTATTTATATCTTTAGGTTTAATGTGGGGTCCTCCTGAAAATTTTAAGTGATTGTTAACTCAGGGACAGGTAGTGACACCTTCAAATTTAACTTTGATAATTCTTAGAAGGATTATTGGAATTATTAATATTATATAATCTATTTGATCTTATAAAATTTAATTTGCACTGTTTATACAACTTTATCTTGTTAATAATTGATTTTAATCATTTAAAATTTATAAAATTTGAATTTTACCATAAAAATTAGTTATGATCATTTATGGTTAAAGAAATGGGAAATAAAGACATTATTTTTATCCAAAGCGTTATAATGGATTATATCATATTTCATAAAATTTTATAATTAAGTGGGTTAAGACTATAAATCCTTAAGAGTTACACATTACTATCAGGAGGAATGGTCCGTGTATAAAAAAATATTAATACCCACCGATGGCTCGGAATATTCTGAAAAAGCTGGAGAGTATGCTATATGGATTGCTAATCAAAGTTTTTCCCAGATTATGGTTTTAAATGTAATTGATACTTCTTACCTTAGATCTATACCTCAGAAAGATCTAGAATTGAGTTTGGAAGATCAATTTAAGGCAGAGGGTAACATGGCAGTGCAAAAATTTTCCAAAAAACTGGAAGAAAGTGAATGTAATGGTAAATGTAAAAATATCCTGTTTAATACACTGATTAAAAAGGGTAAACCTGCTGATGAAATATTAAAAACTATCAAAGAAGAAAAAATTGATCTGGTGGTTATAGGAGCTTCGGGTAAACACGGATTGAACCGCTTATACCCGGGAAGTGTTACTGAAAGTGTAGTAAGATCTGCCAGTTGTCCAGTTTTAGTGGTAAAGTAATAAGGAGGGGGGTGTGATATCAATTCACTTTCTTTTTTTAACTTTAATAAAGCAATTAAATTGTTACATTTGAGAATGTATAATTATCCCTATTTTTTCTCTTAATTAATTTTTAAAACTATATCAACCACCAAAAACCATAAAAATAAACATATTGACTCTAAAAATTGATGAAAAGGAAATTATGTTTTAATGTAATAATTTTATTCAATTTATTTTTTCTACTTCCGTAATCTTTATATTATAGATGTTTCTATCAATACAAGTTGAATTAGAATTATGTTAGAAGTTCCGATGTGGCTTAAAATGTTTATTGCTGTTTAAAATATAGGCCACGGGAAAAATCAGTTCCAGATATGAATTCATGAATTTACATATGAATTATAAAAATTAAACAAATCAATTATTTCAACAAATAGAATCAATTAATCCGTAGAATCAATTAATTTGTAATATCGTGTAAAGGAAATGATTAGTAGGATGTTATTATTATGTACATAGTTATAATGGGAGCCGGAAGGGTTGGTTTAACCCTGGCCAATTACCTGGTGGGATCTGGAAATGATGTATCTCTTATAGACAGTGACAGTGGATTATGTGGAAATGCAGCTGCAGAATTAGATGCCTTGGTGATCTGTGGAAGTGGTACTGATGTAAAAACGCTTGAGGAGGCGAATATCTCTGATGCAGATGTTTTTGTTGCTGCCACAGGTCATGATGAGGCTAACTTACTCTCCTGTATCCTGGTAAAAGAGTACCAGGTTCCCAAGATTATTGCCAGGGTAAGTAATCCTGATCATGAAGAGGCATTCAAAAAAGTGGGCATAAATCATGTAATAAGTCCAGAACTCACTGCTGCAGGTTACTTGGAAAAACTTATTAACCGCCCGAAAATTGCAGATTTAATAGTAGTGGGTAAGGGAAATGCAGAGCTCCTAGATATCAGTATTAAGAATTCCCGAATTGTGGGCAAGAGAGTGAGTGATCTGAGCCCCACTGATGATTATATTATCGCGGCCATCCATCAGAATGGTGAAATGTACATCCCTCGAGATGATTGGGTTCTAGAAGAAAACGAAAAAATATCAGTACTGGTGAAAACCAAGTCAGTTAAGAAAGTTACTTCCATTTTTATTTAATTCATTCAATTTTCATTTTCCCATGTTGTATTATCTCTCTATAAAATCTTAAATTTTTATTTACAATCTTATATTTATTTGATTATAATGTCTTTAAAATCTTCTTTTGATGTAGATATCCCTCTTATTATATAAAAGCATTAAAATCCTATCTAAACATTTTAATCAATCAAATCAGGTTATTATACGCATATTGGACTTAGGGGCTTTGGTCATAATATAAAGAAAATCTGAAAAAAATAGAAGGGAAAAAATAGATATCCGGATTTAGATCATGGATTATTTCGGGATTACTATTCCTGAATTATTCTGGAATTAGATTCATGGTTTATTCCCGGATACTGGTTTGATGTTGTAAAAAAGTTCAGATATTTAAATGCAATACGTCCTGGAATGAATCCATATCCAGATTATCTTCAACCAGGTCTGATAAACGTTGGATTGAGAATTTTTTCAGCTCCTGGAAATGGTCCTCCTGGTATCCTATGGTTTCCAGACCCTTAACTTCCCTTAGATAATCTGTGAATGATCTGCGGAAATGGAAATTGTGGAATATTCCATGGAAATAGGTCCCGGCAGTTAAACCGTACTGGGCACCATCAAAACCAGATTGAGGGTAGTTTCCACAACCCTGCAGAACCCTGAGGAGGGGTTTGGATTCCCCCAATTTTGAAATTCCTTCATGGAGTTCGTAACCCCGCAATATTTCACCTTCAGATCCTTTGAAAATTCCATTACCTCTAATTAAAGTACCCTGGCTCTGGCTGATGATTTTTTCAATTTCCCCAAAGCTGGTTTTAACATCCAGAATCCCCATACCATCAATACTACCAATACTGGATTCTTTAAGGGAATTATCCATGATCTTCGACCCTAACATCTGGTATCCTCCGCAAATACCAAAAACAGGTATTTCCATGGCCAGGTCCTTGATTTCATGGGCAAGCCCGGCTTCATCCAGGGTCACCATATCACTGATACTGTTACGTGTCCCCGGGATGATCAGGGCATCAACCTTACCTATCTCATCCCCTATCTCAATAAGTTTCACCCCCACTTCAGGTTCGTATTCCAGGGGATCAATGTCAGTGAAGTTGGAAATACGGGGCAATCTCATCACCCCAATGGTAATCTTTCCACTGCTACGGTATTTACGTTCTGAAAGTGATGCTGAATCTTCTTCAGGGAGTTTAAGCTCCTGATCGTAGGGTAACACCCCTAGCACTGGAACACCAACAATATCTTCGATCTGCCTGATTCCAGGCATTAGAATCTCCAAATTACCTCTGAATTTGTTTATGATAATTCCTTTGATCCTCTGACGATCTTCTGGGGGTAATAACTGGAAAGTCCCGGCTATTGATGCGAAAACCCCTCCCTTATCTATATCCGCAACCAGAATCACGTCAGCATCAGCCAGGCGGGCGATCTGCATATTGGCCAGATCCACATCCAGCATGTTTATCTCCGCAGGTGAACCTGCCCCTTCCATAACAATAATATCATAATCTTTCTTCAGAGCATCTAGAGATTCTTTAATGGCTTTGAGAGCTTGATTCCTGAAGTTATGCTGGTAATGGTAGAAGTTCATGTCACCAGCGGGTTTACCCTGAACTATAACTTGGGAGGTGAAATCCTCTTTGGGCTTAAGTAAAACTGGATTCATATGGTGGTGGGGTTCTACTCCGGCAGCTTCGGCTTGTAAGACTTGTGCCATGGCTATTTCCCTGTTTTCCCTGGTGGTGAATGAATTCAGGGACATATTCTGTGATTTGAAAGGACTAACGCGGTATCCTCGCTGGGCGAACATCCGACAGAGTGCAGCCACCACCACACTTTTACCTGCATTTGAAGCAGTTCCCTGAACCATTATGCATTTAGTTTTATCTGAAGACACCATTTTTCATCACTAAATTCCTATGAAGTCTGTTTATTATAACCCGATTAATTTTATTAAACTCAATTAATACAGTTATTCCGAGAATTATGTTGGGGGCATATGTTTTCATAAGTTAATTGTCTTTTGGTGTAACTAATCGTCGATTTATACTTTTTTTCAATTTTCTTTTCTGAAGCATAACGTAACCTTAAAGTGTATGCAAGTAATTTTTAGGTAACTCTTATATTTTTTAAGGAAACTTTTATATTACATGAAAAGATGAGATTTAATGCAACCAAAGCAAATGTTCTTATACAACTTTTACTATAGTCATTAGAGTATATACCATTTTAAAAACAGGTTGATTTTTTATAAATCTAAAATTATGGAGGTTACAAAAGCCTATGGCAAATTATAACCCAGATTCTGAGGTTTCTCCCGATGAAACCCTCAAACTTCGCAGTTACAAAACTTCAGGAGACATTGAGGTCCCTGATAGAATCATAGATCAGATCATTGGCCAGAAAGAGGCCGTGGAAACAGTTAAAAAGGCAGCAAAACAACGCCGTAACGTTCTTCTAATTGGAGAACCTGGTGTTGGAAAATCCATGCTTGCCAAGGGAATGGCTGAACTACTTCCCCCTGAAGAACTTCAGGACATATTAGTATATCCCAACATGGAAGACAACCACAACCCCCTGATTGGTGTAATGCCGGCTGGTGAAGGAAAAAATGTGGTGACCAATTACAAGGTCAAGGCCAAAGGACAGGAAGAACGTAAAAACATGTTCATGATCGCTATAATCAGCCTGATACTGGTTATCGGTTTTGTAATGCAACAATTCCTGGCAGCCATCATCGCCGCGGGCATAGTATTCCTGGCCCTGCAGCAGATGAAACCCCGCAGCACAGTAATGGTGCCCAAACTACTCATTAACAACAACAAAAATAACATGGCCCCATTCATTGATGCCACTGGAGCCCATGCTGGGGCCCTTTTAGGGGATGTCCGACACGATCCTTACCAGTCTGGTGGATTGGGAACCCCTGCCCACGAACGGGTGGAAGCAGGAATGATTCACAAGGCTAATAAGGGAGTGCTTTACGTTGATGAAATAGGTTCCATGCATATGAAAACCCAGCAGGAACTATTAACTGCAATGCAGGAGAAGAAATACCAGATTACGGGTCAGAGTGAGACCAGCAGTGGTGCAATGGTTCGTTCCCAGGAGGTCCCCTGTGACTTTGTATTGGTGGCTTCTGGAAACCTGCACGTACTGGAAGGAATGCACCCTGCACTCCGAAGCAGGATCAGAGGTTACGGTTACGAAGTGTTCATGAAGGACTCCATGAAGGACACTGAAGAAAACCGTGATAAACTGGTTCAATTCGTGGCCCAAGAAGTTAAAAAGGATGGAAGAATACCTCACTTCAGTAAAGAAGCTGTAGCTGAGATAATCCACGAGGCCCAGCGCCGAGCTGGTAAAAAAGACTCTTTAACTCTAAAACTAAGGGATCTCGGTGGCCTGGTAAGGGCTGCTGGTGACATAGCCAAAGGGGAAAAAGCAGATTACGTAACTGTAGATCACGTTCTCAGTGCGAAAAAACTGGCTAGAACCCTGGAGCAGCAAATAGCCGATCGTTACATTGTCCAGAAGAAACGTTACCGGGTTTTCAAATCTGAAGGTGGTGAAGTGGGTAAAGTTAACGGTCTTGCAATCATTGGCGACCGTAGTGGTATTATCATGCCCATTGCAGCTGAAGCAGCACCAGCCCAAAGTAAAGATGAAGGTAAAATCATAGCCACAGGTAAACTGGGAGAAATTGCCAAGGAAGCAGTTCAAAACGTCAGTGCCCTGGTTAAAAAGCACACTGGAACCGACATATCCAATTACGATATTCACATTCAGTTCCTCCAGTCCTACGAAGGAGTGGAAGGTGACAGTGCCAGTGTCTCAGTGGCCACTGCAGTTGTATCTGCACTGGAAAACATACCAGTTGACCAGTCAGTAGCCCTAACTGGATCATTAAGTATTCGTGGGGATGTGCTACCTGTAGGTGGTGTAACCGGTAAAATCGAAGCTGCGGCCGAGGCAGGAATTCGTAAAGTTTTAATTCCTAAATCTAACATGGAAGACGTGCTCATAGAAGAACGGTACCGTGAAAAGATAGAAATCGTACCAGTGGAAACTTTAAGCGAGGTACTGGAACACACCCTCAGTGGTAAGGGTAAAAAAAGCCTCATGGACAAAATGCAGAAGATCACAGACATGGTACCTCATGGTATCCTGCAAAAACCTGCAACCCACTAAAGAGATCAGTAGAATTTTTTAGGGATATTTTTTTCCCTAATTATTTCAATTTCTTTTAAATTGCTATTTTTTTGAAAACTTTTTTTTAAGAATTATGGTAAGATTAGGTGTTGACCCTTCAAAATACTGAAGTTTTATATAGTAGTTAGGACCATATTTATACTTAAGGGGATGTGTTTTTATGGGTGTTCGTGGTCCTAAACCTGGTTTTGTGGATGTGGCTTGTCCTAACAAGAGCTGTGCAGATTACGGGAAAACTGAAAACGGTAATATTGTGGGTAATGGAACCTACCAGACAAAAAATGGTCCTGTTCACAAATTTATTTGTCGAACATGCTCTAAAAGTTTCACTTCACATTCAAATACAATATTACACGATTTAAGAACAAATGAAGAGACAGTTTTTTTGGCTTTGAAAATGATTTTAAAAGGCATGAGTTTACGGAGCACAGCAGAAGTTTTAGGTGTTAAACTGGATACTGTGCGCAGATGGCTGCGCATAGCTTCTGAACACAGCGAAGAAATAAACAAAGTCCTTATGAAAGACATAAAAGTTGATAAAGTGGAGTTAGATGAGTTGTGGACTTTTGTTAAAAAAAAACAGTTCCGAGAATGGAGCATGAATCAGAAGATGAAAGATGGATCTGGTTAAGCTTCGCACCTGAACACAGACTAATCCTAGCAGCCTACGCAGGTGCCATGACTCAAGATGCGGCTGATGAGATTGTTAAACAAACATGTGATCGAATAAACGAAGAGGAATTACCTTTATTTGTCACCGACGGAAGAAAATACTACGCACAAGCACTATTGGACAGATACAGCTATACAAAGGAGTTTTCAAGGACCGATAAACGAGGACGTCCACGAAAACCGAAACAAATGCCATTGCCTGAGTTAAAATATGCTCAAGTAGTGAAGGAGCGAGAGGGAAGTAAAGTGGTTAATATTGAAAAACGCATTATATATGGTATGGAAGAAGATATTGACTTTAGTTTCATCTCTACTTCTTACATAGAACGAGAAAATTTGACTTTAAGACAAGATAACAACAGATTAACAAGAAAAACATTAGGATATTCCAAAAAAGACGAATGGCTCCAACACCACGCCACACTACAAATGACAGACCATAACTTCGTACGAACACACGATTCCCTGAAAAAACCTTGCAAAACACATTTAAATGGTAAATTGTGGAGAAAATATCAAAAAAGAACACCTATGATGTCCGTAGGAATCACAGACCATATCTGGACCCTGGAAGAATTACTAACATTCCCATACCACAAAAACATCAACACATAAAAGGGTCAACACCTAAGATTAGAATAAGGGAAAATAACAGATTACTATAAATGTCAATAAAGACAAAGAATATCTAAGAAAAGTAAATGTGGATTTTTTGATTATTTCAGCTATTTTTTTACGTGACTGATTGTATAGCGTTATAATTGGATAGCCTGATTTTACTTATGTATTTGTTAAATTAATTTAGAATATTTCTTAATTGAATATTTTAGTTGATAAAACAAGGAAAACAACTAAATAAAGAAGATAAAGTAAGGAAGATACCATGGAAAGTTTATTATTTGAAGATTTGAAATTATCCCGTGAAATGAAACGAGCCATTGCTGATATGGGTTTTGAAGAAGCAACCCCTATACAATCACTGGCTTTACCCCACATATTAGATGGTAAGGACGTTATTGGCCAGGCACAGACCGGAACCGGTAAAACTGCAGCATTTGGAATACCCGTGCTGGAAAACCTGGACTCCTCGGTTAAAGGTGTGCAAGCAGTAATCCTCTGCCCCACCAGAGAACTGGCCATTCAAGTGGCAGAAGAGATTAAAAAGTTATCTAAATACAAAAAAACCACAGTTCTACCTGTCTACGGGGGACAACCCATCGAAAGACAGATTAAAGCTTTGAAAAGAGGAGTGCAGATCGTTATTGGGACTCCGGGGAGGATGATGGATCACATCCATCGACGTACCCTTAAATTAGATCAAGTGAAGATGATCATCTTGGATGAGGCCGATGAAATGCTGGACATGGGTTTCAGAGATGATATAGAATTTATACTACAACAGATACCTCATGAGAGGCAGATGTTACTATTTTCAGCCACTATGTCTCGGGAGATTCTTGCTTTAACCAGAAAATACCAGAACAAGCCTGAAATGCTTAAAGTAGCCCATCAGGAATTAACTGTTCCTGAAATCGAACAGATCTATTTCGAAGTCAAAGAACAGATGAAACTGGATGTTCTGACCAGACTTATAGATATGCACAACCTTAAACTTGCACTGGTCTTCTGTAACACCAAAAGAAGGGTAGATCGTCTTGTAGGCCACCTTCAGACCAGAGGATACTTTGCTGATGGACTGCACGGAGACATGAGTCAGAACCAGCGGGACAGAGTCATGAATAAGTTCCGGAAGGGTCAGATAGAAATATTGGTAGCTACTGACGTGGCAGCCCGAGGAATAGATGTGGATGATGTGGAAGCAGTTTTCAACTACGATGTTCCTAACAATGATGAGTACTATGTCCACAGGATAGGTAGAACCGGCCGTGCAGGCAAGAAGGGACAGGCATTCACCTTTGTATCTGGAAAAGAAATCTACCAGTTACGGGATATCCAGCGTTACACCAAGGTCAGAATTGAACAACAGAAGATCCCATCCCTCCGGGAAGTGGAAGAAGTCAAAAGAGACCTGTTCCTGGAAAGACTCCGGAAAGAGATAGATGAAGGAAATATCGATCGGGAAATTCACCTGATAGAACGATTAATGGAAGAAGATTACAGTTCAGTGGACATAGCTGCTGCCCTCCTGAAGCTTTACGTGGGAGGAAAGGATGATTCTTCTTCCAGCCAAACTTCTGACTCTAAATATGGAGAAACTGGAGCACAACCCGGAATGGTCAGATTCTTCGTAAATGTGGGCCGTAAACAGAAAGTTAAAGCAAAGGATATAGTAAAGGCAATTGGAGAAGCCTCAGGACTATCTTCAACCAGTATTGGACGTATCGATGTTTTAGAAAAGTTTTCATTTGTTGAACTCCCTCAACAACACGCCCGAGAAGTAGTCGGTGCTCTGCAGAGAAAAGGAATAAAAGGACTCCGGGTTA
Organism: Methanobacterium subterraneum; assembly: GCF_002813695.1. Classification (NCBI taxonomy): domain Archaea; kingdom Methanobacteriati; phylum Methanobacteriota; class Methanobacteria; order Methanobacteriales; family Methanobacteriaceae; genus Methanobacterium; species Methanobacterium subterraneum. The sequence goes on from NZ_CP017768.1 coordinate 102,413, forward strand.
ATGTGGAACCTGCCAATAAGAAGATGTAATTTCTAAAAATCTTCTTATACTTTTTATTTCATTTTACTTTTTCATTCTACTCAATTCATTCCCATAATTATTATTTTTTTAAGATCATTTGTTATTTTACTGAGTTTAGTTAAAACTGTTAGTTGCTTCCTGTTCATCATTGTAGATCTGGAAAAGTTTGGTGAAACCAGCAATTTTAAAGACTTCCATAACGTATGGCTGTAGGGATGACAATTTTAGATTTCCTCCCATTGCATTCAACTTTTTCAGGGATGAAAGCATCACCCTTAGGCCGGAACTGCTGATATATTCCACTCCGGATAGATCCGCAACAATATTGGTCTTACCAGAATCAATAAGTTTATCTAACTTTTCTTCAACTAGGTTTGAGTTGTAGGCATCCAGCCGACCATTTATAAACACTATTTCCACATCTCGCACTGTTTTTCCAGATATTTCCATTTCCACACCAATCCTTAATAACTTAAATCATTTAACCAGTTTATTAGAACTATTCTTTATTATTACCATTTTGATAATGTTTACTCCACTCACCCACCACGTAATTAAATATTTCCCAAGCAAATTCTGAATAAACATCCACGCTTTCAGGATCAAAGGCCACATTATTGAGGTACTGTAGTCGAATTGAATCTCCATCCAAGTATTCTGGCATTATGCCGCAGAAGAAAAAGTTCAACTTCTCAATCTCAGGACATAAAATAGCAGTGCTGGGATCTTTCAGTGGTAGATCCAGGACTATTAATTCAATTTTTCTCAGGCTTAAATCCTGGACCTGGAGTCTCAGTTCATCAATAAAATCCACACCATATTCATTAACCCTCAAAAATGCACTGGCCATCTCTGGTAAAACATGAGAATAAATATGGGAATGTGGGGCTAACTTCACATCACCAGGATTTGCTTTTTTGAATAAACGTGGTATTTTGGCGTGTTTGTAAATTTTGTTAATGGTTTTTTTGTGTGAGTAGGGTAAAAAGACAGTTTGCTCCCTGTCTGGAACCACTGGCACGTAGAAGAGAGCCACAGTTCTGCGGATGTTGGCAGTTTCAGTTTTCATTTTCTTGAAAATCGCGGTGGGAGGAGAATGTGCTAGTACAAAACCGGTTTCTTTAGCACCCATTTTAACATTGGATTTTTGGGATGCCACATGAACAGTAACCGCCCGGCTGTAAAGGCCAAGCATGCCTTTTGATGCTACTTCTTCCATCATCATCTTTTTCATCTTGGGGAACAATCCCCTTCCCCTGTAACGGGGGTCAACTGCGGCTAGAGCAGATTCTCCCACATGATCTGTAGGGGTTTCCAGGAAAACTCCCAGATGGCCAACGATTTCATCTAGTTCATTCACTGCCACACAGGAGGTTACCAGTCCTGATTCTATAAGGGAGGCGAATTTTTCAGGATAGTATATGTCTTCATGGGGATAGCTGTAACCGTAAACCCGGTATATCAGACGGGCCAGTGATACTGTTTCATCTGAACGCATCAATCGCAGGGTTACTATTTCAGATGGAGGTGCCAGATCCAAGGAACTGGATTGGATCTTGGTGGGTGATTTTTCCATGTTATTCACGGATTCAAAGGGGAAATTTTTAACCAGTTCCACCACTTTTCCTCTTTTCCCCAGATATTTACTTCTAATTTCATCAGTACACGCTCTCATTAACCGGACACCAATGTCTGAGGGTTCTTCTTCATTTAAACGATTTAGGTTGAAGGGTATTCCTTGGTCTCGTACTGTTATCCGGAAACAGGTTGGTTCTCGATGAATTTTTACCTTATAATAACCCTCTTCACCTGGTTCATAGGCATGTTCAATAACATTATGACAGGCTTCCTCAGTAGCCAGTTCTAAATCCCTCACTGAATCCTCATCAAGACCATACCTGCAAGTAACATCTCTCACTGCCTTTAAGACTATGGGAAGTAATTTAAGTTCAGCTTTGAACTTTAATGAAGCCAGAGTCTCTTTATCTACTTTTTCTTTGCCAACTGCATCAGGGTTCATGATTTAAGCCCCGGTTAATCCATTATTAATTCATTTAACCATCATTTTAATTCTTCATTTAACCCTTTAATTTGAAATTGTTTTGAAATTGTAAAAAATGGGGGAAGTAGTGGTGCTAATTTGTAATTCTGAGTAGGGATTTGGATTGTAAAATTCATAAAACTCTTTTTCATAGCAAAAAATTCCAAAAATAAGGTATTTCCTAAAAAGTTCCATTTTCACACTCCCATGGATAGCTATTGTCCTCAAAAATAGGCCTCATCAAGACAACCCCTCCATATATTTACTTTGAGACATGTTTTATAATATAATTTTGGATTTTCTCTGTAGGATAATAAATGCTTACTCAATGGACAATGTATCTTAATTTATGGTCTATATCGATGTTTAAATAGTGTATAATAAATTGGGTCTGGAATGATCAAGAAGGGGAAAACTGATATTATTTGATGTTTCCTTAAAATATGGAAAATTAAAATAAGGAAAGTAATGAATAGATTAAAAAAAGACAATAAATAATAAATAATTAAATAAATAATTGACTTGTTTTTTGCACGCCAAGAGTCTCAATTTATTCCGGAGAAGGTTCATCTTTGCCTTTAGGTTTTCCTTTGGCCAATATTCCTATTAAACCACCAATAATGCCCAGTATTCCACTGGTAATAAAGCTAATCACGGCATTTTCTGCGATAAACATTAAACTTCCGGGGAGGAAGATAATGGCTGCTATTAAAGAACCCAATCCACCGGCAAGCCCACCATTTATAATACCTTCTTTATAAATTCCGCCAGCCCAGTATGCTGCTATGAAACCCCCTATTATAGGTGCAAAAATGCTTATAAATATAGAAACTGCGGTATCCATAGATATGAAAAGAATTCCAATTGTTTCCAGTACAACCGTTGCCACAAAACCAATAGCCACTGCTGTCCAATTGACCATTATTTTATCCCTCCATCACCATTTTATTTTATAAAAATTTGTATAGGATATTAAGTATAGGTTATTCAATTAATTCCCATATTCCTAAGCCCCAAAACTTCCTTTAACTACAATTCCAATTGTTCCTCCGATAATTCCAAGTATAAGGCCAAATATAAACCCTATGGTTAGACCGCCAATAATTGCGGTGAATGCACCTAATAAAACCAATCCCAAGATCGCTCCTCCGAAGGCACCGGCAATTCCACCATTAACCGCACCATCTTTGTAGTCCCCACCTACCATATAAGCTGCAACAAAACCCCCTATTATAGGGGCTAAAATGCCTAAAAATGGTAAGAAAATCCCAATTAATCCGATAATCACAGTTATAACAATTCCGATAATTACAGGGGTCCAATTGGTCATGATAATCACCAATTAATGAATTATCAGTAACTTTCAGTAGATGTTACTGTATGTGAATGTTTATGTTGCGATAATAATATTATGGTAATTTTATCCATTAATTATTATTCTTTTTTTTGGAGGGTCATGATCCTATCCCAGATTATTATCCATTTTCAATGCATCAGCCACCAAACTGGCCACAGAAACATTACTAACTTCAGATTTAAGGGTGTTTGTTCCCACCACATCATCTGCTCCGGCAGAGAATATTTTAAGCAGGGCATCACCCACCAGCACCGGGTGCACACAGCCAACTATAATCTTACTGGCATGGTGTTCAGTTAGGATCCCACAGGCATTAACAATGGTTCCACCAGTACTAATTATATCATCGATGATAACCGCGTCTCTACCATCCACATCCAGATTTTTGGGTTTCGTCTCCACCTTCTCCGGGGATAAGCGTATTTTCTCCAAATAATCTGATTCACAGTTAAGGATTTGTGCTATTTCCTGGGCAAAGCCTAGAGCGCCTTTATCTGGAGCTATAATTACTGGGTCTTCCACATTATTCTTCACATAATCCGCAATGGCAGGCATAGCTGATAGATTGTAGGCGGGAATGTTAAATAGATCACAGATGCCTTGTTCATGGAGGTTCATACTGTAAACCGAACTAGCACCAGCAAATTCTATTAACTGGCAGACCACCCTGGCAGAGACTGCTTCACCTTTATTAAAACTTTTTTCCTGCCTACCGTAACCAAAATAGGGGATCACGGTGCGTATGTTAGTAATATCCATTTCACGGAGGGTTTTCAAAATGAGGAAGAGTTCCATGAGGTTTTCATCCTGAGGGTAGCCAGTGGACTGTACCACCACCACATCATCCTCCACATCTCCCTTAATTCTTAAGTAACGTTCCCCGTCAGGGAATTTCCGGGTTTCTATTGGGCAAAGTACATCATCCATTTCATGGGCAATATTAGCAGCCAGTTTCTGGGAAGAAGATCCTCCAATTATCATTAAAATCACCATAAATTTATTTAAAATATTACTAAAGATTTCAAATAGCTTATTTCAACTTCCGGGGCGATAATCGCCATGGGAAGAAACTACTAGTTTTTTACTTTCACTTTTAATTATTTGTTAACTTTATTAATAAGCTTCCCATAACATAGGTTAAATACAAGCTTAGAGAGGTAGTCCAATGCACGAATTATCCATGGCCCAGGCCATAGTGGACACAGTACTAGATGCTGCAGAGAAAAACAACGCCACAGAGGTAGTGGAAGTCACTATTGAAGTGGGAATGCTCACTATGTTAAATCCTGAGCAGTTAAAATTTTTATTAGATGTCATAGTTGAGGATACAATTCTTAAAAACGCAGAAATCATTATCGAAGATGTACCTGTGGAAATTGAATGCCGAGGCTGTGAATTTACAGGACTGGCCAATACTGATGGTTCTGACCATTATCTGGCCATAGTAGTATGCCCTGAATGTGGGGAAAGAAATGTGGAAGTTTTAACTGGAAAAGAATGTAACGTTAAAACCATTAAAATAGAGAAGAGTGATGAGGATGCATAAAGTTGCAGAAGTGGAAGTTCAACACGATATAATGGTGGCTAACCGTAAATTAGCCCGGAGAAATCAAAGAATACTTGATAAGGACCGAGTTTTCTCAGTGGATGTGGTGGGAGCCATAGGATCCGGAAAAACATCCCTTATCGAAGCTATAATTGATGCGGTGGACTATAGGATAGGGGTTATTGCCGGGGATGTCATCAGCAAATACGATGCCGGCCGGTTTGAAAAACATGGTGTGCCTGTGGTGGGATTAAACACTGGTAAAGAATGCCATTTAGATGCTCACCTGGTGGAACATGCCCTGCATGATTTGCCCCTGGAAGATATTGATGTATTGTTCATTGAAAATGTGGGTAACCTCATATGTCCAGTGGACTTTGACCTGGGCAGCCATATGCGTATGGTGGTAATCAGTGTCACCGAAGGAGACGACACCGTGGAAAAACATCCATTGATATTCCAGGATGCAGACCTGGTGGTTATCAACAAGGTGGACCTGGCTGATGCAGTGGGTGCTGATTCTGATAAAATGGTCAGTGATGTGGCAGAGATAAACCCTGAAGTTCAAGTTATCAAAACCAGTCTTAAGACTGGAAAAGGCTTTGATGATGTCATTGGGGCCATTAATATATTTATAAACGAAAATTAATAGTAAAATGTTGGATTGTTAAAGATAAAACGGTTAAAATCAGGAAATCAATTCAAGGATATATTCGAAGGGATTCACATTAAATAAAGGGATTTTAAAAAGTCAAAATTTTGTTAGCTGGTGATGGGTTGAAGATTTGGATAGACATTGTTAACGCCCCCCATGTGCGGTTTTTCCACAGTATAATCCGCTACCTGGAGAATCAGGGTGAAGAAGTTTTTATAACTGCTCGCCGCTTTGGTGATGTGCACCGACTACTTGATCTATTCGGGATCGAGTACAACCTGGTGGGATGGCACGGGGTGAGTCTGGAGGAGAAACTCATCCGAAGTACTCAGAGAGCCTACGAGCTTTCTCAGATCATAAGCAGGGAAAAACCAGATGTTGCTGTTTCCAAACATTCCATTGAACTTCCCCGTGTTTCTTATGGTCTTAAAATCCCCAGTGTCTATGTTCTGGATAATGAACATGCCATAGCTGCTAACAAACTGACCTTACCCCTCTGTGACCATATTATATTGCCAGAAGTAATTGAAAAAGAGGCAGTGGTTGGTTGTGGTGCAGACCCCAATCACCTGTACCCTTATAATGGAACATCAGAGATCACTCATCTGGTGGATTTCCAGTACAACCCCAATATATTTCAGGACCTTAAATTAGATCTTGACAAAGAAAAAACAATATTGATGAGGCCAGAACCTGCATTGGCTTCTTATTTGGATGCTGACTGCCGTAAAACGGTCCTGTCTCCCATCGTTGATGCCCTGGAAGATCAGGCCAACATCCTGGTGATTCCACGTTTCAGGGAACAGCAGCAAATATTTGAGGATGATGAACAGATTACCTTGATAAAACCTCCTGTGGATACATTTAGCCTTATGAAGGCTTGTGACCTGGTGATAGGGGCTGGTGGAACCATGAACCGGGAAGCCGCTCTGCTGGGAACTCCGGTGATATCATGTTATCCTGGTAAACTGCTCTCTGTGGATTCTTATTACATTGAAAAAGGACTTATGAAACGATCCACCCGTCCTGAGGAAATAGTGGGGATGGCCCGGGAGCTACTCAAAGATGACCATCAACATGGTAAACTTCCAACTGATGACCTGTTTAAGATCATCATTGACCACATTTACCAGATTGTCACGGGTTAAAACATGTAAAAGCCTATTATAAATGGGATAACCCGTTATAATCCATTAAATTCATTATTTTTTTTTTTATTCTTATGATCTTTTATCATCATTTAAACATTCTAATTATTGGCTAAATGATTTTTATCTAATAAATTATCTAATAAATTTTAATTCTATAATTAATTTCCATCAATCATTAAATTTTTAATATGTTATACAAATCATAAAAATAGATTTTAAAATAAATGGATTATTGTGGTTAATATAATGAGAAAAATAAGATTATTGATAACGTTTTCAACAACGTTTTATTCCACAGCTTAAGGATCAATTAGAAATATACAATATCAAAAATTCTACAAACAAAAAAAATATACGATTAAAGTACTTTAATGCTAAAAATAATCTCTAAATAATGGACTGGCCGGGATTTGAACCCGGGGCCTCCGCCATGCCAAGGCGACGCTCTACCAACCTGAGCTACCAGCCCTCTACTACACTTATCTTTTCCGGTATTTAAACTTAATGCTGTTTTTTTCAAGGAAAAGTATTACTGGGTGCATTGGGTTATTGGTAGTATGTCTAATGAGTTCTGGATCAAATTGTTATTTTTCAATGTTGGCACTTCACAAAGATTTTAAATACATGCCTTATAAAGTATATAAAAATAGGATTAGATTTGCAATAGACGAAATTTTATAGACTTAAAAATAATACATAACAAATTGTTATAGAAATTAATAGATGTACAAACCACTTACAGATTAATCCTAATTGATATAATATATACTGAATTTATTAATATATGAAAAAAATAATCAGATTTATCTAGAAATTAACTCAAAATCAGGTATTTGAAATATGAAATTATCCTGATATGATTTTTTATGAAATTTCGAAACTAGAAAATATCCTTAGAACTATCCTTTTGGTAAATAAAGTCTAAAATTGGAGGAATTATATAATATGGCTTTAATTGCTCAGAATCACCTACAGTACATTATAGAAATCGCGGTCATACTTCAACTGGCGGTTTTCTTCATATTAAACCTGGCACCCATGGGTTTGAATCTGGTTCTCCTGGTGGCCATGATCGTGGCGGCAGGATTTGCCCTAATGTTCGGAGTTGATGCTCTGTTCCTTTTTGTACCTGGATTTACCCATTCGGAATTCACCCATCCCTATGGGCCCCTGGCTTTACTGGCAGTGGTAACCATAATGGCCGCCATTCCCATTATGAAAAAGTCAGGAATAAACACCCGAAGTCTTCAACTGTATATGGGTGGGATAATACTTTTCATCACCATTGCTGGGGGATTGATGCACCGGTCTTTCCTTTTGTTTTGGATATTTGGACTTTTCATAGGATTTTTCATAATTTCCAAATCCTTTAGGCAAAAATCCATGTTTACCGTCCGTCGAATTGCTCTGGTTGTGGTGGCAGCCCTGGTTGGTTTTGGATCTTTGGAACTACTTTCAAGGGCCTTGGACATGAGCGTGTTAAGCCCGCTCCTCAGATTTTCCAGGATAGAAAATTATGCCACCGCCAGTATTGAAATGGTGATTAAAAACACCACACTCACAGGACACCAGTTAGGGTCCTGTTTCTGGCAGGATGCCTGCCTGGCAGGATCTGACGGTTACATATCATTACCAATAGCCTTAATCACGCTTTTTAGCTTACCTTACCCTGTATTTTACGGAATACTGGTAACAAAAAAGGATGTTATCGACTACATGCTCCCAGGTATATTCGGTGTAGCATTTGATTTCGGCTATTTATTCCTGGTATTTTTATTAGGATGGTGTGCACTGGTGATGTACCTGGGTTTCAGAATCCTACGAACTTACCGCAGACGCAGGGAAGACGGAGATAAAAGTTGTTTAGGTAGAGAAGCCCTATTGATTGGATCTTTAACGGCTTTCATTGCCCAGGCTACCATGGGGCTCTTCCTAATGAACAGATCCATGAATGGAACCGCTCTATTAACCTTCCTACTCCTGAGTGCCCTGGTAGTGGGACACGTGGTACTTGTCAGGAAAAAATAAGGACATTATTCGGAATAAATCACAAGATAATTGGGGAACCAACTATGAAAAAAGCCATAATATTATTGGGATGTCCAGAATCACCTTCACAAACTCCCTTAGCAATTTATGCCACTCAAAAATTAACTGGAATAGGATACCAAGTCACAGTGGCCAGCACACCATCAGCCAAGAAACTGTTAGAAGTATCCGACCCTCAAGAATACTATGTCCAGAACAAAACGGACATAGAATCATGCCTGGATGGGTTAGAAGAGGGTGATTATGATTTTCTCTTAGGTTTTGTGGCTAAAGATGCGGCGGTTAGTTATTTCGTAACTTTTTACCACATCCTTAATACACAGAGCTTGGCATTAGTGTTCCACCGTGATCAGGAAAAACTGGAACACTTCGAGAATGCGGTCAGGGAAAGTACACAGGCAGACATTACCTCGGCAAGAGCATACCACAATCCAACACCGCTCAGGGTACGTTTGGACCGAGCACTGGATAAATTAATAGACCCTGGGCCTAACAAACAAGATAAAAAAGATAATGTGGATGAACCGGAGAAAAATCCTAAACTGGATGAACAGGAGGATTCCTGAATGTTTTGCCTTGAAACTTACCTTCGCGAATCAGAAGACTATGAAATACACATGACTCGGTCCGGGTTCAAGGACTGTGCCCGTTTTATAGAAAATAATGCCCCGGAAGTGGTGCATGTTAAACCGGGTGAAAAAATAGTGGGAGCCCGTATCATAGGCGTACCTCCCGTCCCCATTGGCATTAATGATGAGAAGGGCACTATAATGTTACCCTACACCAAACCATGTTACGGATCAGCCACAGTGGAAATACCAGTTCCAGTGGAGGAAAGAGAGAAAATAAGGGCCGTGGGTATTGATTAATATATTTTTAATAGTTAATATTCCCCTCCAAAAAATACCATTCAGGGTTAAAAATTTAAAAATTTAGATTAAAAAAAAATAAAGATAATAAAGATTCAAAAATGATTTTGGGGTAATATTAACATTTTGAATCATTTAAAAGAATTTAATTAATCGCCAATTTAATCCCCAAACTCAATGATCTCTTTTGGTTTAAGATTACTCTCCCAGTCCCAGAAGTGAGCTTCACCATTGGTTATTCGGAATACTACCAGTTCTGGGCCTTCAGCAGTCAAACCAAACTCAGCTAAGAATGGGCGGTCAGCTAAAACTCTCTTTTTAACTTCCACATCATCCAAGAATTCAACCTCACCAGTAACCCTTAACATGGTCCCCACTGCATCATCAGGACGGTAGAATGCAAATTCTACTTTACCATTATCAGTAATCTGGCGGACCAGATCCTTCATGGTTGCAGTCTGGAAGTAAAAACCAGTTTCATCTGCATACCACATCCCCATACCCCTCACACGGGGCTGTTTCCCATCGGCAGTTGCCAGCCAGGCAACCGGGTTTTCATTGGCAAATTCAATACAATCTACAAAATCCATGTAATTCATCCCTCCTGAATATTCTAATACCCATATTCTTACTTAATATATTAATGACTGAGTTTATAATCATTTTCTGAGATTTATTTATGGGAATATTTACTTCAGATTATAGTAGTGGGAATGAGGGGGGAATTGGTATATGGCGTGTTATTATATATGTCCCAAAAACCATATTCAGTGATTGAACAATAATAAAAAGACCATAAATAAAGATATAAGATGATTTTATGTTAACTACTGTCGTTGGAAGTTACCCTTCACCACCACAGGAACCCCAATCCCTCGGTTCCAAAATCTCTGCTTTAATGGGGAATTACGACCCCTACAAGTCTGCTGTGGAATATGCTGTTTCTAAACAGATAAAAGCAGGTGTGAACATCATATCCACTGGACAAGTACGGGGGGATATGGTGGAAATATTCGCACGTGACATCACGGGAATGGCCTGGGAAGAGGGAACATCGAAAATCAAGGGCAAAATCCTCCCCCTAACCTATTCAATAGGTGCAAATGACGTTAAAATCGCCTTAAAAATTGCAAATAACATGTCTGAAGAGTTTAAGGCAGGGGGGGCTATTCTCTTCGATGGTAATTTCCAGGAAGATGTTCGGGGTGTTAAGGGTATCATTACTGGTCCCACTACACTGGTTCTATCATCAAGAATGGAAGGATTTTATACCCTGGATAAACGTGATAAAGCAATTATGGACTTGGCACAGGCCCTTAAACGTGAAGCTAAATACTTGGAAAATGCTGGGGTGGCCATGATCCAGTTTGACGAACCATTCCTCTCCACCGGAATGGCCAATATCAAAACTGCCTACAGAGCCATAAAAATAGTTCAAGATGGCTTGAAGGTGCCATTGTCCATGCACGTATGTGGAGATGTAAGTCATGTACTGGGAGAACTCCTTAAATTCCCGGTGGACATTATTGACTGTGAATTTGCAGGAATTGGTAAGAATCTTGAGATTCTCCAAAACACAGATCTTAAGGGTAAGAAGATTGGTTTTGGGTGTGTGGATACCAAGACAGAGAGAGTAGAAAGTCCAGAGGAAATTCTCACCCTGATTAAAAAAGGAATAGAATTAATTGGAGTAGAAAACATGATTGTTGACCCTGACTGTGGAATGCGCATGCTACCATCAGATGTGGCTTATCAAAAACTTAAAAACATGACGGAGGCAGTCCGATGGCTATCCTGATAAAAACATCCACTATAAAAAATGGATGGGAAACCCTGGTTAAGCGAGTAATGCAAAAAGGTGCGGAAATAAAGGATGAAAGAGGATCACTAACCCTGGAACTTCGCAACACTGTGGTTACCATGAACCGACCACTGGACCTGGAGATTCCCCCTGGGTATTTCTGGAGTGGAGAAAAACTGGAAATATACGCTGAACAATTCCTGAGTGATGATAAACAGGGATTCGTCTACACCTATGGCAACCGCCTGCGAAAACATTTCAAGGGCATCGACCAGATAGGAGAAGCTATAGGGCGCCTTAAAAATTGTAAAGAGTCCAGAAGAGCCATATCTGTTACTTGGGACCCTCCCACCGACACCCAACATGAGGAAGTGCCCTGTATGATCCTGGTAGACTTTAAAATAAGGGATGGCAAACTTCACACCACCGGGTTATGGCGTTCCCATGACATTTACGGTGCATGGTTCCCCAATGCAGTGGGATTAACTCACCTTTCCAAGTATGTTGCCGGGGAAGTGGGGGTAGATGTGGGAACTCTTACCATACACTCCATCAGTGCTCACATATATCAGGTGAACTTTGAAGAAGCTTTAAAGGTGTAAAAAGACTATCCACAGTGTATATGGTGATAATCTTTTTTTTCTGTAAGTTTGGATGTTGAAATATCCATGGTTACAGATTGTTTAATGGCTCGTAGAGGGTCGTAAAAAAATCAAATAAAAAAACTTAAAAATCCATACGGATTAAAGGAATTTAATGGATAACTTTCAGTGGATATCCATTGGATCTCACTTTCATTGGAGATGATCAGATGGTAAGTGTTAATTTAGAAGCTAAAAAAACAGTAGATTTAATGATTGAGAACGCAGACGACCTTAATATTGCAGTTCACAAATTGGAAAACGGTTCAACAGTTATAGATGCGGGAGTAAATGTAGCTGGAAGTTTTAAAGCAGGAGAACTCTACACTAAAGTTTGTCTTGGTGGGCTGGCTGAAGTGGGAATATCCATACCTGGTGACCTCTCTGAGAACTTTGCAATACCCTCAGTGAAGATAAAAACTCACCAACCAGCAATTTCAACCCTAGGATCACAGAAAGCAGGATGGTCTGTAAGTGTGGGTGACTACTTTGCCCTGGGCTCGGGTCCGGCAAGAGCACTGGCCCTGAAACCAGAGGAAACCTATGAAGAAATTGGTTACATGGATGAAGCAGATCTGGCCATTATCACTCTGGAATCAGACCAGCTTCCGGGTGCAGATGTGATGGATTACGTGGCTAAAGAATGTAAAGTAGCACCTGACAATGTTTACGCCCTGGTGGCTCCCACATCCTCTCTGGTTGGTTCCATTCAGATAGCTGGAAGGGTGATAGAAAACGGAACTTACAAGATGCTGGAAGCACTGCACTTTGATGTTAACAAGGTTAAACATGCAGCAGGTATAGCCCCTATAGCACCTGTGGATCCTGATGGTATGAAAGCCATGGGAAAAACCAATGATGCCGTTTTATTCGGTGGTCGGACTTACTACTACATTGAATCCGAGACCAAAGATAACCTTAAAGAACTGGCAGAAAAATTACCATCATCTGCTGCGGATGGATATGGAAAACCATTCTACGATGTCTTTAAAGAAGCCAACTTTGACTTCTTCCAGATTGACAAGGGAATGTTCGCACCAGCAGAAGTAGTCATAAACGACCTCACCACCGGAGAATTATTCAGAGGTGGATACGTCAATGTGGAATTATTGAAAAAATCCTTTGGATTGTAGGGCGAATTAACTCTCTCCCTATTTTTTTATATTTTTCTATCCTTTTCTGATTATCCCTCACGATGTCGGGGGTTTTTTAGAAACTCGATTTTAGAGTTATGTTATCCTATCTTTCTCCTTTTGATGAATTTCACCAAAAATTTTTCCACTTCTATCACTAAAAACCCGGGAAGTGCGAATAAGATGATGAGTGGCCACCAATCCAGGGGTATGGCAGTAGTTCTGAAGATGAATTCCAGTGGTTCTAAGTAAATAATCATTAGAAGGGATGCTAAAATAGCAGTTATCCCTAATAAAATCCATTTATTTGAGAAGGGACTGAAGTTGAATGCAGAGTCATGTATGGATCTGGCAGTGACCAGATAGAAGACATGAACCAGTATAACTGTGGCAAAGGCAGCAGTTTGCGCCTGATTTATCAGGAGTTCATTCATGGAATTATTTAAAGCTGGCATTCCGAATATCAGGAATATGGATAGAGCTCCGGCAGTCATGGCCAGAGAAACTAAACCCACCTTTCTCAGGAATAATAAGTTAACAATCTGTTCATCAGGATCCCTAGGGGGATTATTAAGTAAACCTGGTTCTTTAGGCTCTTTAATCAAAGGCAAAGCCAGAAATAATGAGTCGAAAAGGTTAATCCATAAAATCTGCACAGGTTCTAGGGGTAATGTGACTAAAAAGAGGGGTATGAATGGTGTTAAAAGTACGGAGCCTACAATTATCAGGCCTTGCCCTCCATTGGCTGCCAGGGCGTATAGAATAACCTTTCGTATGTTTTCAAAGATATGACGTCCTTCTTCTATGGCCTTCACTATACTGGCAAAATTATCATCTGCTAAAACCATATCTGAAGCTTCTTTACTCACATCAGTTCCAGTGATTCCCATGGCAATACCTATATCTGCCGCTTTCAATGCAGGAGCATCATTAACTCCATCCCCGGTAACCGCCACAATTTCTCCCCGTTTTTGCAGTTGGGTGGTTATACGGTATTTGTGTTCAGGGGCTACCCTGGCATAAACTGAAACATGTTCCACATTATCATAAAGATCTTCATCACTCATTTTCGATAATCTTTTACCATTAACCACTTCTTCCTCTTGTGAAGCAATACCTAGTTTTTGGCTAATGGCCTGGGCAGTTAGGGTATGATCCCCGGTGATCATCACTGTCCGTATCCCAGCCCCCCTTGATCGTTCGATGGCATTCTTAACCTCTTCTCGAGGAGGATCCATCATTCCCTGCAGCCCTAAAAAAGTCAGATCTTCCAGATATTCTGATCTGATCTTAGTTACATCTGATGGGAATGGTTTATAAGCAAAACCAAGTACTCTTAATGCCTCACCGGCCATTTCATCCGCTACAGTAGAAACCGCCGCCGATAATTCCTGTAGTTCTCCTTCAACCATTTGGGTTTTACACATTTTCAGTATTTTTTCTGGAGATCCCTTGACATATAACCAGTTTTCATTATTCCCTTTATTCAGAGTAGCCATATACTGGTTTTCAGATTGGAAAGGTATCTCATCCATCCTGGTAGATTTTTCAGTGACACCGGCCTTGTAAGCAGAAACAATCAACGCACCCTCAGTGGGATCTCCAATGATCTTATAATGACCATCTTCCTTAACTAGGGATGCATTGTTACACATTAAACCGGCTTTAAGTGTTTCTGAAAGTTCTTCACCTTCCTCAGAAACTTTGACCACTTTATCCTTAAGAATGTAATCTCCTTCAGGCTCATATCCTGTTTTACTGATGTGGTATGTTTTATTACCGCAGAAGATGTTTAAAACCGTCATCTCATTCTTGGTAAGGGTCCCGGTTTTATCGGAGCATATTACTGTAGCCCGGCCCAGAGCCTCCACTGAAGGAAGTTTCCTTATTAATGCTTTATGTTGGGCCATTTTTTTAACTCCCAGGGCCAGGGTGATGGTTAAAACAGCGGGAAGACCTTCAGGGATAACAGCAACTGCCAGGGAAGCTGAAGCCATAAAAGAATAGATGAATCCGAAACCAAACCACATAGAAAATGCAAAGTTTACAATGGCAATAATAATGATACTGACCACCAGGATCTCCGTGAATTTTTCAATTTTTTTGGTAAGGGGAGTTACTATTTCACGGGTTCCCTTCATAATTTCTGCAATCTTACCCATTTCCGTGGATTCGCCTGTGGCTACCACCACTCCCCGACCTGAACCCTGGGTAATGAATGTTCCACTGAAAACCATTGATTTTTGATCAGCAGGGGGAAGATCAGAGTCAGATAATGCCTTAGAATTTTTATGCACCGGTAGAGACTCACCAGTAAGTGGAGCTTCATCTGCATGTAAATTTTTAGACTGAATAATCCGTAGATCAGCCGGTATTTTGGTACCACTTTCCACTAATACCATATCACCTGGAACCAGAAGACGGGAGTTAACAACTACCTTTTCACCATCCCGCAAAACAGTGCACTCCTGGACCATCATTTCCTCCAGAGCTTTAATGGAAGATTCAGCTTTACCCTCCTGTATAAATCCAATGGAAGCATTTACAATTACCACACCAACAATGACAACGACATCAATTATATCACCTAGAAAAGCTGTGACTATGGCGGCAACAATTAAGACGTAAATCAGGGGATTATTAAAATGTTTTAAAAATCTGAAAAATGGGTTAATCTTCTTAAAACTCAACTCATTGTAACCATATTCTCTAAGCCTATCTTTAGCCTCTTCTGAGGTAAGTCCATTTAAATTTGATTTAAGTATTTCAAAGGTCTCCGCTGATGACAATTGATACCATTCATCTTCATTGGACATGATATTCTATTTGTCAATTGGTTGTAATATTTTTATAGGTAGTATTATTTTTTGCAATGAAATCTGATATTTGAAGTAAAATCTCAAATAAACTCTTAATAATTATTCTTGTAGACATATATGGATGAATTTATTGTATCATTAAAAATAGACCATATTCCATCGCAATAACCATTTTTTTTATCAGAAGCCAGTTATCCCTAAACAGTAACTTTTATATCAGTAAAAATTTTCGTAAGAAAAGAGTGAATAAAAAAATAAGAAATTGGGGATTTTTAAGAGGTTATCTGTTTCACTGAACTGCCGCTACTGATTTGCTGATTGACCTGGGGGCTTCCTAAATAATTCAGATTCCCTGCACCATTTATCATTGCGTTGAGAACTTTGCTAACGTTTACGGTGCCTTTGCCAGCTCCGTCAATGTTTATGGTGGTGGTTTCAGTTGCCAGTTCTTTGGCTTCGTAGTTACCAGCTCCACTGATAGTCACGGTCTGTTCAGTGGCTTTACCTGCTAAAACCATCTTTCCAGCTCCAGATATGATTACGGTGAGTTTTTCCAGATTCAGCCCTGCCAGGTTACCATCTCCTGCACCCTCCATGTTTATGCTCATGGTTTTGGTGTTGAAACCAGTGGACTGGATCTTCCCGGCACCAGAAATACCTATGGAAGTCATGTCTTTGACAGTTAGATAGAATTTAACATCCTTGGTGGGTGTAGGGGTGTTGGTATCATAACTTATAATAAGTTTATTACCTTCCACCTTGCTCTGGATGTGAGGCAGGATATTATCCTCAGCTTCAATAGTCAATGCTTCCTGGTCTCCCTGCTGAAGTACAATGGTCCCAATTCCATTAAGTGTCACCTGGTTAACTCCATTAACCTCTTTTGTCTGGTTAATCATATTCCCCGAACCCCAACCACTCATGGTACATCCCGATGCAGCAACAACCAGGCCAAGAATGAAAACTAAAAACACGTATATTTTCACTTCAATACTCCCTCCTAATCATTTTTTAGAGTAAATTAAGCATTATTATAGACTTAATGGTTAATATAATTATTGAAATAATCTCTGAAAATAGGGATTAGTCCTAAGGGGCTGGGCACTATGGCTCAATGTGCTCACAGATTCATATTCATCATCACCTACTGATTCACATTCAGTTAAATAATTCATTTCTACAAAAAAATTCATATGAAGCCAGTGCCAACAAATATGCAAAGAATAAAATTAATTCAATATCCAGAAAAATCCATACCTTCTAAAATCGAAAACTTAAGTTAAAATCAAAAAGACATAACTTTCATAATCTTACAGTGTGATAAACATGAAAATTGGAATCTGCGATACTACCTTTGCCCGTTACGACATGGCCTCTGCAGCTATTAATGAGATAAAACAACATGTGGGCAACAATAAAATAATCAGAAGAACTGTTCCTGGTGTTAAGGACCTTCCGGTGGCCTGTAAAAAGCTCATTGAAGAAGAGGGTTGTGAAGTGGTTATGGCACTGGGAATGCCCGGACCTGAGGTTATGGATAAAACATGTGCCCATGAGGCATCAACTGGACTTATACAGGCTCAACTCATAACCAACACCCATATACTGGAAGTATTCGTCCACGAGGATGAGGGAGTTGATGAAAAGGACCTTAAATTCCTGGCTGATAACCGGGCCCGTGAACACGCCCAGAACCTGGTTAAAATGTTCTTTAAAAAAGGTGCACTGGAAAAAGAAGCAGGAATGGGAATGAGGGAGGGGCATCCTGATAAAGGGCCATTATAACTGTTTAGACCATAATCCTTTTACATCGAACTAGAAGAAAAAAATAGGGAAAATAAATATATTCTAAAATTATCAAGCTGGACTTTATTTTTCTCAATTTCGGACTTATTTCATCAAATTCTGTTTTAATTTCCATTAAGTTTTTATTTTCCCATCCAAGACTTCAATGGTCCTTTCAGCCAATGCAGCCACATTCAGGTCATGGGTGACCATGATCAAGGTGACTTTCTCTTTATCATGGAGATCCTTGAGTAGTTTCAGGATCATTTGGCCGTTTTTAGAGTCCAGGGATCCAGTGGGCTCATCAGCCAGAATTATGGATGGATCATTGGCTAGGGATCGGGCAATGGCCACCCTCTGCCTTTCACCACCGGATAATTCAGTGGGTTTTCTACTGGCTTTATCCGAGAGATTCATGTTCTCCAAAAGCTTCAAAGCTTTTTCTCTCATATTTTTACCAGATAATCCACTTTCAAACATGGGTATCTCCACATTCTCCACCACACTAAGATTGGGAATTAGGTTGTGAAGTTGGAAAATGAAACCAATCTCCCTGGAACGAAATTCACTCAGATCCTTTTTACCCTTGAGATCATATCCAGCCACTTTTATCGTACCTTCATCAGGCCGGTCCAGGGCGCCGATCATGTTAAGGAGAGTGGATTTCCCAGATCCTGAGGGGCCAATAATGGAAATGAATTCTCCTCTTTTTATATTAAGGTCAATACCATTTAAGGCAGTTATCTTTCCTTTATCAAACCCTTTTTTGAGATTTTTAATCTCCACAATGTTCTCATCATTCATAGCGCAACGCCTCGGTTGGTGCCAGTCTGGATGCCCTGTATGCGGGGTAGAGTCCTCCTATCACTCCCACCAGGAATGCGATTCCCAGTGCTTTCAGGAAAAGTTCTGCAGAGTAAACTGGCTGGATAAAACTTCCCATGGAAGGTGATGATAAGATGAGTTCAACCACCCCCACCCCAATAATTAATCCTATGATATAAGATACCAGGGTTAAAACCACGGATTCGCCAATGATCATCATCATTATCCTATGATTCTTCCATCCTGATGCTTTTAAGACACCTATCTCTCGGGTGCGTTCGTAAACTGACATTACCATGGTGTTAATCACGCCAATACCTCCTATTAGGATTGCTAGGAGTGATATGGCCCACGCTGCACTGTCAATGGTTTCAAGTCCCTTGTTCACCCGGTTGAAGTCTTCAATGGTTTTAATGGTTACCAGTTCATCAGTATAATTACCCTCCACCTTACTGGTAATTTCCTCCAGATTAGAGTCTGGTTTTATTTTTACAAAGATCATGGAAACCTCATCTGGCTTTTCAGCAAGCTCCTGGAGAAGGGGAAGAGACATGAAGGATCCGGCATCTTCCCACATACTACCAGTTTCAAAGATACCAACGATTTTGAATTCCTGGCTGAAGAGTTTAACTGTATCCCCCACAGTTTTGTTAAGACTTGGGGATGCTCGTTTACCGATTATAATCTCATCACCATTTTCTGAAAATTCATTACCATCAATGATGTTGATCTCTCCCACTGTGAGGCTCTGCTTCTCAATTCCCATCACTGTGAACAGATCTCCACCCACCACCCGATTGACTATGAGCACTCCCACTGCATCATCCACCCCTTGAAAATTTTTTAGATCATTCACCCTGCTTTCATTGATCTTACTGGATCCCAGGCCTGGAGAGTTGGCTTCAGTAACTGTGAAATCAGATCCACCCGATTTGAGGGTGCTTTGAGTGGATTCCTTTAAACCATCTGTTACTATTCCCAGGGCAATGATGGTGGCAATTCCAATGGCAATTCCAACAATGGCCAGAGCACTGCGAGTCTTGTTGCGGAAAGGATTTTTAAGGATGAAGGTTAGAAATGACATACTACTTTTTTTTTTGTTCATAAAGTTTATAGATGATGAACCTGAGAAAATAGGAATTTTTTGTAAATATTTTTCTTTGACATCTCTTTTTTTGGATATCTCCAACTTTTTTTAGATATCCTCCAATAATTTTGAAGATACTTGATAAGGACGGGATAAGGACGGCAATTTTAGAAAATTCGGAAGTTATATATGAAAAAAATTACATATTTTAAAGGTGATAAAGTTATATTCGGAGGGAAAAAGATGAAAGAAGACGTTTTTTATGGTAAAGGAATGGCCCATGTTAAAAAAGACTATCCAGATATCTTTAAAGCAGTAGTTCAGCTTAATGAAGCAGCTTACACGGGAAAAGTATTAGACTATCGCACACAGAAACTCATAGCCTTAGGGATAACTGCAGCTGCCTCTGATGACCGGGCCATGAAGAAGCAGATGATAAGTGCCATGAAAGAATTTGATATAACCAGGGATGAGATTGTGGATGTTTTGCGGGTGGTTCTTTTAACTTCAGGAAACCCTCCATTCACTAAGGCCATGAAAATACTCTACGACATCACTGAATAATTTTTATCTTTTTTTGGGACTGTAAAGTTATTGGGTGTTGATATTTTTTCCATGTTTAGCTGTCCATTTTTTCATTTTTTGGTTTAGGTAGCTGAGTATTCCTTTTATTGTTTTGTAAATTTTCTTTATTTGGTTGGGGTCTGTTTGTCTGTAGTAATTTTCTACTTTGTTGGATGTTCGTTGTATGAATGGGCTTATCATGAAGTGTGTGAGTCTTTGAAAGTCTGGAAGTATCTTTTTAGTGAGGTATCGTTGTAAAACTTTTGGAATATCTTTGAATTTGTCCAGTAGTGTTTCTAGTCTGTTTATTGATGTTTCTTCGTTGTATGTGCGGAATATGTTTTTTATGTCGGTGAAATAAAGGCATAATGTTATTTTTTCACGTTTGGAGACATTTTTGGACTTTAATATTTTGTGTACACTGTTTCCTATCATTTTAAATAGGTGAAATATGCATAATTGGTGTTTCACACCAATTTTGTCCATTATTCTTTTGTATCTTCGGAAATGATCGGTTGTAATTGCTATCAGTGGTTGATTTTTTGTGGATTCTTCAATAAATCTTTTTATGGCTTCTGTAGTTCTTTTAGGAGCTATTTCTTCTGCTATTGGTATGTTGAGTATGGTGTCGTATAATGTTAAACGGTAGTGTCTTTTACCGTTAAGTCGAATATACTGCTCATCATACGCGTAGTAACCTGAATAAAGTGTTATTGTGTTGGTTATTCGTTTTTCAACTTCTATGGTTTGCCATTTTTTAATGGTTGTGTGTGATGGTGAGTTTCCAAAGAACGTTTGAAAGTCTTCCCCCAATTTACGCAGCGAACGATAGCCTGTTTGAATCAAAGACTCTAATTTATCACTGTAAATATTAACGTATCTGTGATGAGGTTTTATAACTGAATCTAAGCTTGTTGTGAACTTTTTACTGCAACTTTTACATTTATATCGTCGCAAATAAATTTTTTGAGGTCCTGAATCAGCCAATATGGGGTTTCTTTCATGATATTCCTGTTTAATCACATGATTTGAATTACAATTAGGACAAATTGGGTTTAAATATTCGAAATGATTGTTTGAAAGTAAATTCAGGTTTTTATTCACGTTTCGAGTGATTTCAGACCTTTGAAATCTTCGTGTTAAAACTTCATCAAATTTTGGTTTTTCCACAACAAAATCGAAAAGATTAAGTTGCATGGACGCAATACTAGAACTGAGAGTAGTTATAATTTCATTAGGCATGTTATTATATCTATTCTCACTTTATACTTAATTTTAACGGTTTATAACTGGAATTTGATTTAAATCTGAAGTTTTTTAAATTTTTGTGAAATTTGCTTCAACACCCAAAAACTTTACAGCCACCTTTTTTTATTTCAATTTCTATTTTTTGGTGAGAGAATTAAGTTAAGGATTAAGTTATTAGGGATTAAGAGTTATCCTGACTAACTCCTAATTTAATCTGCTAATAATGAGGGCTTTATTTAAATTATCTGCTTAAATATCACATTAAAAATAAGATTAATCCTTCTTTTTGTTTCGTTCTAAAAAGGACATTGAGAGATTTTTACGTTTTTTTGATTCAGTTATCTGCATTCCTAACATTTGGCTGGTTTTATAAGCATTTCCAATGGTTTTTAAGTATTTTTCTCCATCTTCAGTGAGGCAGTAGGTTCCGTGCTGGATTTTTTCAATTAGTCCGGTGTTCATTAGTCTGCTGAGATGGTTAGCCAGGGCAGATTTTTTTAAATCTGTTTCATCAAGGAGCATTTGGAAGCTTGAAGGACCATCTAACAAGTAAATAAGAATTTTAAATCGATTGAGGTTTCCAATGGCCTTTAAAATAGTTACTATCCCTTCTGTGGAATTCAATAGAAACTCTTTCGAGAGGTTTGAATCTATTTCTTTATCCATAAACTTCTTTTATCCTTTTTTAAAATAAATAATTTTCTTTAAACTCATCAATTTCTTTAACCTATCATTAAAAGAATCAATAATTGGTATTTTATTCACAGTTTTCCCAGATTTATTGGTTTACTTTTCTTTTTGGTGTTTCGAATGTTTTTTTTTTGATTTTAGGTTTCTTTGATCCATAATTGTTCATTAAAACATGGAATACTATTCCGTAAAAAATTAAATATATATGGGGTGGTATCCAAATTATACTAAAAGGCAGTTAGGAGAAAAACCATGAAAATTGATTCAAAAACCATTGAGGAAAAGCAAGTGGCCAGTATATCCTATGTAGGGTCAGTGGAAGATATGGGGGAACTTATCGGTGAATTAGCTGATTGGGTGATGAACAGAGGGCTCCAAATCACCGAACCACCCTTTGTTGTTTATTACACCAGTCCCATGGAGGTTGCTCCAGAAAAAATGGAATACGATGTGGGAATACCCTTTGAGGGGGAGGTGAAAGGTGAAGGGAGGATTAGCATAAAAGTAATGCCCCAACACCAGGTTCTTTCCACCCTTCACCAGGGACCCTATCATGAAGTGGGCTCTGCCTATGGAATGATGATGGAGCACATCATGAAAGATGGCTATGAAATGATCGGTGTCCCTCGAGAAATTTACCTTAACAGCCCCCAAGAAGTACCTGAAACCGAACTATTAACTGAAATACAGTTTCCCATCATTCCAGAGTCATGCATGGATGAGTCCGGCTCAGGCATAGAATTCTTCGACATTGAACAAGAACCGGAAAATTTTAAGATCTTTAAAATTGGCCAGGTATCAATAAAAAATTCCAAAACCTATCTTGAAATTTCAGGATCCTATCGTCCTGGGTTAAAGAGTTTAGGTGAATTCAGTCATGTCATGGTGTTTTGGTGGGCTGATAAGTTTGATAATGCCCATTACAGAACTGCATTGCGCACTAATCCACCATATGCTACCAATCACCCTACCGGGGTTTTTGCCACCCGGGCAGAGTACCGGCCTAATCCACTGGCACTGACCACCTGCAAAATAGTTGAGGTTAATGAAGAAGAAGGGATTATAGAAGTTTCGGGTATGGATGCCTTTAATGGCACACCTATTATCGATCTAAAGCCATACACGCCGTCATTTGACCGAGTGAAAGAAGTTGAGATACCAGTATGGCTTTCTTTCCTATGGCCTCAATGGAAAGGAGAATATTAAAATTAAATGAAAAACAGGATTAGAGTTAATCTACTCCAGGATTACTTTTTAGAAATCAATCTTTAGATCAACTGTGAGAACAAGATTTAGATCTAACCTTTGAGAATAAAATAATAAAGGAGATGAAAATAAATACTATTTATATCAAAGTTCCCTAATCAAAATTCGTTTTCATGACTGATTATGGGATTTTACAGATGATTGGCCACACAAAAAAACTTTTAAGGGCAGAAAAGATGAACTCCAACCAGGACCAGCCAAAACCTCAAAAAATCAAGATAACCGGGGAAATCAGTTTAAAATTAGTTGGTTGTGTCTATTATGGGGATCCTTTTCATTCAAATGAAGAATGGAGCGTAAATAACGAAATTGGGGTTTTATGGGGTCGTTTTTATAAATTATATGGGGAATTAGGGGATGTACTGCAGAAAGGGGCTGTAGGTGATGTGGCCTATGAACTCCACCTACAACCAGAAGATTACCCTGAAACTGGGAAATTCTATGTGTACGTGGGGATCGAGGTTGAAAATCTGGATGAAATGCCAATTGAAATGTTCTGCAAGGCTTTACCCCCAACAAAATATGCAGTTTTCACCTTCAAAGGAGAAGACATGTTCAGTGGCGGGGAATACATCTGGAATGAATGGCTTTCCCGCTCCAAGTATGATGAAGCCCATCCATTCATGATACTTGCCTACCATAAAAACCGATATAAGGGCATGGAGGATCCTGAATCTGAAGTTGATTTTTTGGTACCTATAAAGAATAAACCTGATGAATAGCAGGAACAATAATTAACAAGAATGACATGAATTTCAACAAAAATCTTTTGGTGTGCTCTTTTAATGGTTCAGATAAATAAATGATTAAATATTTAGGGGGGATTTTATCGGTCTTGAATTACCTGAAATATTATGTTTGTCTCTTCAGATGGAAAAAACCCTAAAAGGTAAAGTTATAACCCAAATCGTACTGGGGGATAGTTCCAAAAGCCTAATTAAACAGGGAATGTGCAACCTGAATGAAAGGAGTGGGGAAATATTAAATACACCCCTAAAATCCATTAAAAATCAGGGTAAATGGATTTTTTTGGAATTTAAGAATGGAAAATTCCTGTTATTGGGGGAAATAATTGGAAAATTTATTTATCACCTGGAAAATGACCATGTACCCTCAAAATTCCACATTCTTTTTAAATTCCAAGATGGGACATTTTTAACATTCCACTCGTCTCTTTACGCATTTTTACTCGTAGCAGACAAAAAACAGTTAGAAGAACATAAATACGCGGGAAATCAGGGATTAACTCCTATTAGTGGGGAATTCACCTATGATTATTTTGCTGATATCCTGTCCCGCTATAAAAACCGGGGAATAAAGGGAGTTCTTAACCTGCAGAGTGAAATTTCAGGATTGGGTAATGCATACATCAACGATATTTTATACCAAGCTCAGATACACCCCAAAACTAAAGTTTATGCCCTGGATGAGGATAAAAAAAAGAAAATATATCAATGTATTATCAGTACCATCAACCAGGCCGTGAAAAATAGGGGAAGTTCCAGTGAATATGATTTATTTGGCAAAAAGGGAAATTACATCCGGATAATGGATCGAAAAACTGAAAACAGGAAATGTGAGCGATGCGGTGTGAAAATCGTGAAGATGAATGTTTTAGGATCTTCTTCCTATCTGTGTCCAGAGTGTCAAAAACTGTAAAAGACCTTTCCAAAATAGAAAATAGGGATACAGACAAATATTTGGTCTAAATGGTGGAAAAAGAACAGTAGATAACTTTAAATGAAGATTATCGGCTCAGAATACATATGCAGTGCAATAGGTAATGATAAAAAGAATCAAAAACGTTCCAGTGTTAAGAAAGCCCGGTTAAAAGATTAGATTACTCCATTAAGGGATTAAATTTCAGATAATCTTTGAAGAAAAATTAGAATATTCAATAATAATAGTTATTATTAATTTATTCCTTTAAATATAATCAATTTTCTTTTAATATCCATTGGTACAGGTTTTTACCTTTCTACAAATTATGATAATGGTAATCTGGTAATTATACCCTTTAGTTGTGGTGACAATTGTTGCATTGACAACATATTTATATGGCATATGATCCAATGTTAATGAAGATAAGGAATATTCGATTCTCCTTGATAATCCATATTTTCATGCTTTTATACTCATTTCTAACATCTTTTGGGTTTATAATTCTCTTTAGGATATTTTAAGTTTGTAATAATCCCTAAGGACGTTTTTGAATAGTCCTGAACAATTATTCTTATTCATAAAGGTTTAATTATTGAATTTTTTAAAAAAAGTATTGGGTGAAATTATGTCTTTAAACATTCCATTTAGAGGAATTCTATCAATCATAATCCGAAATCATTTCATATTCATGAACCGGGAGTTAAAACATCTGGAACTTACTGAAGGGCAGGTACCCTGTATTATAGCCATTTCCAAGCGGCCTGGAATTACCCAGGATGACCTGGCCAGAATGTTCCACATTGACAAAGGAACTATAGCCCGTGCAATCAGGAAATTAGAGGAAAAAAATCGAGTTAGTAAGGTTCCGGATCCGGAAAATCGTCGAAGATATCTACTTTCCCTAACCAAAGAAGGGGAAGAATTAATACCTGAAATCCTCCTAGCTGAGAAAAAATGGGAAAATATAATCTTTAAAGGCTTTTCAGATGAAGAACGTGGGGAACTATTAAAGGGAATGGAAAAAATGGCTGAAAATAGTCTTGAAACATGTAAAAATCAATGCAAAGAGAGTGAAAATTGTGAAAAAGGATAAATTATCTTTATCAAATGATAAATCATCATCAAAGGACAAACCTTCATCATCAAATCCTAGTGGGAGTTGGGGAGATGAAAAAAAAGAAACAGATGAAGACTTAGTGGAAAAAACTGAAGGTGTGGCCTTAATCACCGGCGAACCTAAAAAAGCCATAATAAAACTATCCGGACCACTCATTGTGGCCATGATACTCATGTCTGCCTATAATCTGGTGGACGCCATCTGGGTATCCGGCCTTGGTGGAAATGCCCTGGCGGCAGTGGGATTTGTAACACCACTATTCATGATACTGGTTGGTCTGTCCAACGGTATAGGTGCCGGTGCAACCTCAGCTATCTCCCGCTGCATAGGTGCCCGAAACACCCAAGGTGTCAACAACACTGCCATGCATACTTTGGTTATCACTATTATTATTTCCGTGATCCTCACGATTCTACTGGAGCTATTTTTACATCCTCTTCTTTCAGTTCTAGGGGCAGGGAACACCATTGACCTGGCAGTTTCATATGGTAGAGTCACTTTTGCCGGTACCATACTCATGCTTTTCACTGGTGCTGCCTACGGAATCCTACGCTCAGAAGGAGATACCAAGAGGACCATGCATGCCATGATCATATCTTCAGTGGTAAACATGGTTCTGGACCCCATACTCATCTACCTGGCAGGTTGGGGCATTGCCGGAGCAGCATGGGCCACCCTCATCTCCCAGGCAATAGTTGCAGTGATTATACTCTACTGGTTCCTTAAAAAGAAGGATACCTTTGCCACTTTATCCTGGAAATACTTCAAACCAGATTTAAATGTTTCTAAATCTATTTTAGGAGTTGGACTGCCTGCCAGTGCCGAATTCATGGTTATGTCTGCAGTAACTGCCATTTTAAATGTAATACTGGTTAAAGTTGCCGGAACTGATGCCGTGGCCGTGTATTCAGCCGGGTGGAGGGTGGTGATGATGGCCATAATACCAATGGCTGCAGTGGGAACCGCAGTGGTCACGGTTAGTGGTGTGGCCTACGGAGCGCGAAAATATAAAAACCTGCGCATAGCTCACAACTACTCTATAAAGGTGGGGTTAGTGGTGGCAATTATCACCAGTATCATAACTTATGTATTTGCACCCCAAATCTCCAAAATATTCGCCTACTCACCAGAAACAGCCTACCTAGCACCTACCATTGCCGCTTTCCTACAAGTGATGTGTTTATTTTACATATTCGTACCCCCAGGACTCATGTCCAGTTCCGTTTTCCAGGGAGTGGGAAAGGGAATCACATCCCTCATCTTCACCGTGCTGAGACAGTTACTCTTTGTAGCCCTATTTGCCTACATTCTAGCCATAACCCTTAATTTTGGCCAGCAGGGTGTATGGTGGGGTATTGTTGCAGGAGATATTGCTGGAAGCGCAGTTGCCTATACTTGGGCACGATTGTATATAAGCCGGATTCAGAAACAAGTTTAACAGTGTGGGGATCATCATCACCAATTATTTTCACCCCTGGGAGCACAACCTTTTTAAGGACATATGATCAACATTGTGTTACCGCCAATCTGGCGAGTGTGACCTACTTTTTTTGGGACCAATTATGATCCCATGGATGTGGCGAAAGCTGAACAAAAGAGGTGTATATTAAATGTACAGTTATATAAAAGAAGCCTGGAAAAATCCAGATAAATCTTACGTAAAAGAATTAATGCAACAGCGAGCTCCCCAGTGGAGAAAAGAAAGCGTAATTACCCGGGTCGAACGACCAACCCGACTAGACCGTGCACGATCCCTTGGATACAAAGCTAAAAAGGGATACGTAGTTGCTAGAATCCGTGTACGTCGTGGTGGGAGGCGAAAAAGCCGATTCACTGCAGGTCGCCGGCCTAAAAGGCAGGGTGTTAAAAAAATAACCCCTAAAAAATCCATCCAACGCATAGCTGAAGAAAGGGTAGCTCGCAGATACCCCAACCTGGAAGTTCTAAACTCCTACTGGCTCTGGGAAGATGGGAAGTTCAAATTTTTCGAAGTGATCCTGGTGGATCCTAACCACCCGGTAATCAAGAACGACCCTAAAATCAACTGGATCTGTGATAAACACCACCGTGGAAGAGTATTCCGTGGATTAACCAGTGAAGGTAAGAAAAACCGGGGTCTCAGGAATAAAGGTAAGGGAGCGGAGAAATTAAGGTAATGATACATAACCTCTCCTACCGGGTCTTTGTTTACGGAACAGAAAACGAAGAGAAGGTGAGGGAGGCTTTATTTACCCTCCTCCCCACAGCCCAACCAACCAAGGAAATAACCGAAGGTTACCACAAAAACCAGGTTACCATTCTCCAGGGAAAAATCACCAAAAAACGGGAAATAAAAGATTTCCTGGAAAAACTAGGTGCACTAAAACCCACATCTAAAAAAAGGATTTTAAGAGAACTTGAACACCGAATGGATGATAGAGGAAACCTTTTTCTAAGATTTGATAAACAAAGCGCCTACCTTGGTGATTTGAAAATAGTGGAGCATGGTGATTCCCTGCACCTGAAGCTGAAAATAGCTGCCTACCCTGCTCGTAAGGAAGAGGCCCTGAAAGTAGCCAGGCAGATATTCCAGGAATAAGGTGGAAAGGATGTTTTTTGATTTTCACATCCACGGAGGCCCTGAAGTTGCCCTAAATGCGGGGAAACTGGGATACCGTGGAGTGGTGTTGACGGTCTGTTCACGAGATTGTATTAATCAGCCGGAAACCATTAAAAATCTGCGTAAACGCGTGGAAAAAATAAAATCTGATAATGGGGAAAACCTCCCATCTATCCAGATTGGTGTGGAAATTGAGGCCCGAAATCCGGAAGACTTTAAAAAACAGGTTAGTAAATTCCGTAAGAAGGCCGATGTTATCCTGGTTCATGGTGGAGATCTTAAAATAAACCGAGCAGCCACAGAGGACCCTAGAGTTGATATTTTAAGCCATCCCTACCGTACCCGCTTTGACAGTGGCATAAACCACGTTTTAGCAGTTAAAGCCACTGAAAATAGTGTTGCGGTAGAATTAAACCTGAAATATTTCCTTTTAACCAGTCCAAACCACCGTTACCGAGTTTTAACCCAGTTCAGACAGATAATGAAATTGCATCGCAAATACAAGTTCCCGACCATAATAACCAGTGATGCCGGTACCAATTATGATCTACGCAACCCACTGGATGTGATGGCACTGGCTGCATGTTTTGGGATGACGAAAGAGGAGGCCTTTGAGGCGCTGTCCAAAACTCCACAGGAAATCATCAAAAGAAATGGAATCCGGGGTAAAATCATAGTTCCAGGGGCACGTTTTGTAAAATGATATCCATGATATTCAATAAATTCATGTCAATCTGCAGATCTTTCATGGGAATTAGAAAGAATTCTGGATGAATATCCAAATGAAAAATAATTATTAGGGATCAAATCACCTATTATGGAGAAATAAGGGTTCATGAAGCTCAAAATATTACCCACCCACCTTCGGGATAAAAAAAGATATCTGGCATTCCAGGCATTCTCAGAAATTCCACTGGAGAGGGATGACGTGATATCTATGTTCACAGAGTCATCCGGAAATCTTTACGGGGCATGTGGAACCAGCCAACTGGGATTGTGGGTGGTTAAAGTTTGGAATTATCCTGCACCTGAAAAGAACATGGTCAGGGGGATCATCCGCTGTAATCGGGAAGAAGTTGACCGAGCAAGAGCTGTCATTCCCACCATAACCAACTTCCGGGGAAAAAGGGTGGTTTTTCAAACCCTGGGAATTTCCGGAACCATCAGAGCTGCAATAACAAACTTTATTAAATTGAAGGCATCAGATGATTAAAATGTATAAATGGGTTTTAAATTCCAAACTAATAATTTTACTTAACTTCATTATTTTATCAAAAAATTAAAAGAGGTATAAGATATGCAACCGTTCCCAGCAGCAGGATATGATAAAGGTATATCTATTTTCAGCCCAGATGGAAGGCTATTTCAGGTTGAATATGCGAGAGAAGCTGTAAAGAGAGGTACAACTTCATTAGGTGTCAAATCATCAGAGGGGATTGTGCTGGTGGTAGATAAAAGACCCAGCAGCAAACTGGTGGAACCCACCTCCATTGAAAAGATATTCCAGATCGACGAACACATAGGGGCCGCCACATCAGGACTGGTGGCTGACGCCAGGAAACTCATTGAACAGGCCCGGATGGAGTCCCAGATCAACAAGATCACCTTCAACGAACCCATACCAGTTGAAATGCTGGCCAAAAAGATCTGTGACATGAAACAGATGTACACCCAGCACGGTGGTGTTCGACCATTCGGTTCAGCACTGATAATTGGGGGAGTCAACGATAGCGGATGCCGATTATTCGAAACAGACCCCAGCGGTGCTTTAATAGAATACAAGGCCACTGCCATCGGGGCAGGAAGAGCCATGGCCATGGAAGTCTTTGAAAAAAGTTACAGTGAAGACATGAAAATCAACGAAGCCATGGAACTAGCCCTTGATGCCATCTACGAAGCAACCGAAGGCAAAACCACCAAAGAAAGTGTTGAAATCGCGGTCATTGAAGAAGCCAATCATAAATACCGCAAAATCACAGAAGATGAAATTGAAGAACATGTAGAAGAACTCCTCATCCGCAAATCCAAGGAGGGTGAGGAAGAAGAGGAATAATCATGGTCACCCTGGAAGATGCTGTTATAGCCCGCCTGGAATACTACGGGGAACGATTCGAGATACTGGTGGATCCAGATCTAGCATCTGATTTTAAAAGGGGAGAAGATATCAAAATTGAAGAGATATTGGCTGTTGAAGAGGTTTTCAAGGATGCCAAAAAGGGGGATAAAGCATCAGAAGAGGCAATGAATAAAGCCTTTGACACCACTGATCCACTGGAAGCTGCCGTCCTCATCATCCGCAAGGGACAGGTCCAACTCACTGCCCAACAACGTAGGGATATGCAGGAGGATAAAAGGAGGATGGTGGTGGCTAAAATAGCTCGTGATGCTATAAATCCCCAGACAAAGCTTCCTCACCCTGCAAGAAGGATTGAAATAGCTATGGAAGAGGCTAAGGTCAGGATAGATCCCTTTAAAAGTGTGGATGAACAGGTGAACATCACGCTAAAAGCCATCCGCAGGTTAATACCCATCAAACTTGAAAAAGTACGTGTAGCCATCCACATACCTGGAGAAGACACGGGGAAGGTCTATGGGGTCATACCCGAATTTGGAAAAACCCTGAAAGAAGAATGGCAACAGGATGGATCATGGGTTGCTGTAGTGGAGATCCCTGGAGGTATGCAGGATAATTTCTATCAAAAACTTTCAGAGATTACCCACGGACAGGTGGAAACCAAACTCTTATAATTAAAACTTCTTTTAGCCTATAAAGGAGGCAAAACGTGTTACTAGTAGAAGATAAACAGATAGTAGTTCCAGGTGAGATACTGGCAGAAGGGGACTATCACTCCGGAAGAGGAACTTTCAAGGAAGAAGACAAAGTATGCTCTTCCCTGGTTGGTCTGGTGGCTGTTAGGGATAAAAAAATTAGTGTAATACCCTTACAGAGTAAATACATTCCTAAACGAGGAGATGTGGTCATTGGTGAGGTAACTGACATTCGATTCTCCATGTGGAATCTGGACATAAACTCACCTTACTCCGGGATATTGCCTGCAGCAGAAGTCTTTGGTAAGGAAAAAAGAGAACTGAACCGGGCATTCAATGTGGGGGATGTGCTTTTCCTGCGAGTTGTGGATGTTGACGAAGTGAAAAAGGTGAAACTGGGTCTTAAAGGAAGAGGACTAGGTAAATTCCGTGGCGGAATTCTGATTAACATAACTCCCACCAAGGTACCCCGACTCATAGGTAAGAAAGGATCCATGATCAACATGATCAAAGACCAAACCCGCTGTGAAGTAGTGGTAGGTCAAAACGGAGTGGTCTGGGTTAAAGGAAAACCAGAAATGGAAAGAGTGGTGCAAAAAGTTGTTAAAACCATTGAAAACGAAGCACACACCTCCGGCCTCACTGACAGAATAAGGGACATGTTACTGGAACTTCTCGGAGAAAAAACCGAAAAGACAACAGAACAACAAGAAAATAAAGAAGAAGATGAATTTGAGGAAAAATTGATTCAGTAAGGGGTGATTATTATTCTAACCAGCAGATTAATTGGAGATAGTAATAAAGGAAGTCTAATAACTTCTGGCACTAAAAAAAGACCAGATGGAAGAGCTTTCGATGAACTGAGACCCTTGAAAATAGAAGCCGGAGTTCTGGAAAGAGCCGATGGATCTTCCTATGTGGAAATTGGTGACAACAAAGTTTTAGCAGCTGTTTACGGGCCCAGGGAATTGCACGTCCGTCGATTGTTAAAACCTAATATGGCCATCCTCCGTTGCCGTTACAA
The DNA here is from genome assembly GCF_002813695.1 of Methanobacterium subterraneum. Classification (NCBI taxonomy): domain Archaea; kingdom Methanobacteriati; phylum Methanobacteriota; class Methanobacteria; order Methanobacteriales; family Methanobacteriaceae; genus Methanobacterium; species Methanobacterium subterraneum. The sequence goes on from NZ_CP017768.1 coordinate 135,132, forward strand.
TATGGCACCATTCTCAGTGGAAGACCGTAAAAGACCAGGACCAGATCGTAGATCAGTGGAAATATCCAAGATCACTGCAGAAGCACTTAACCCTGCAGTATTCCTGGAAAAATTCCCAAGATCAACCATTGATATTTCCATAGAAGTCCTGCAAGCAGAAGGAGGAACCAGGTGTGCCGGTATCACAGCAGCCTCAGTGGCCCTGGCCGATGCAGGTATACCTATGAGGGACATGGTGGCAGCCTGTGCCGCTGGTAAAGCCGATGGTCAAGTGGTAATGGACCTCTCTGAATGGGAGGATAAGGAAGGAGAAGCTGACTTACCCATTGCCATGATGCCCCGAACAGGGGACATAACCTTGTTACAAATGGATGGACACCTAACCTCTGATGAATTCGAGAAAGCACTGGATCTGGCCATTAAAGGATGCAAGATCATCAGTGAAGAACAGAAAAATGCCATAAAGAACAGGTACGGTGATTAAAATGGTGCAGAGCATAGTACCACAGATCATAAAGGAAAGTGTTGCCAACCTCATCAAAAATGGAGATAGGGCAGATGGAAGAGCCCTGGACCAGTACCGGGAAATAAGTCTGGAAACAAGTGTAATCAAGAAAGCAGAAGGTTCTGCCCGGGTGAAAATAGGCAACACCCAGATAGTGGTGGGTGCCAAACCCCAGATTGGTGAACCATTCCCAGACACACCCAATGTAGGTGTTCTAATAACCAACTCCGAACTCCTTCCAATGGCCGCTCCTAACTTTGAAGCAGGACCACCCAATGAAACTTCAGTGGAACTTTCCAGGGTAACTGACCGTTGCATCCGAGAAGGAAAAGTGGTGGACCTGGAAAAACTGGTGATCATACCTGGTAAGAAGGTCTGGATGATCTTCCTGGATCTACACATTGTGGATTACGATGGCAACCTCATGGATGCCGCAGTTCTGGGTAGTTTAGCTGCCCTCATGAACACTAAAATACCAAGCACCACCATTGAGGGTGATGAAGTTGTAATTGACTACGAAACAATGGTCCCTATTCCCATAAAGGAACAACCCCTCATGTGTACCCTGGCCAAGATCGGCGGAGAACTGGTGGCAGATCCTTCCCTGGAGGAAGATGATGTGTTGGATGCCAGAATATCCATTGGAGTGCGTACAGATGGAAGCATATGTGCCATGCAAAAAGGAGGATCAGTCCCCCTCACACGTGAGGAAGTCTTAAAAGCGGTTGGAATGGCTCAAACGAAAACTAAAGAACTTCGAGTGAATATTTCCAAACTCTAGACAAGACATTCTATAGTCTGGAGACATTTTATAGTCAAACAAGACCTTCCACAAAAATCAAAAATATTACAGTAAACTATAGAGTTACAGTAACTAGGTAATTAGGGTGATATCATCCCTATTCCTTTCAATTTCAATAAAAAAAATTCAATATAACAAAAACAATAAGGTGATAATTATGGCAAGAACTAAAAAAGTAGGTATAACCGGAAGATTCGGTGCCCGGTACGGTAGGAAAGCAAAGAGAACCGTGAAGTCCATCGAAGAAAACATGAAAAAAGATCACACCTGTCCTAAATGTGACCGTCCTGGAGTTAAAAGGACTGCCGCCGGAATATGGAAGTGCCGTAAATGTGGTGCTGTATTCACTGGTGGAGCATACCTTCCCCACACCCCAATGGGTAAAACCGCTACCAGGAATATAAAGAGGATCGTTGGAGGTTTATAATTGTACAAATGTGATAAGTGTGGCACACTGGTAGATATCAAAGGTTACACCGAGTCTAAATGTCCCAGCTGCCGTTACAGGATACTCTTCAAGGAGATCCCCACGGTTCGGCGACAAGTTAAAGCTCGATAAAATCCTTTTTTTGATGGTGTCTTCTTTGAAGATATCTTTTTCATAGGAGATCCTCTCCATAAGAGGCACCCCTTCATAAAATACTGGTAAATGTATGTTGATCACCACTTCACGAAAACCATCCCAAAGAACCAGAACCTTCTGCCGCGGTCTGGAACGAGCATTGGATGCTCATGTTGTAAACCGGGGAAAAATGAGCCTTCGGGATGTCTTTTTAAAGGCAAAAGAAATGGAAAAAGACCGAGTGGCAGTTGTGTCTGAAAGGGATGGAAACCCCAATGGAATTGAGATTTATCACCATGGAGAACTCTTTATCAGCCTCCAATTAACAGTGGACTTCTCCCTTCCCAAGGGAAGCATGAACAAGGATAAAATTCACCTAAGATGTGAAGTGGATGAATTAACAACCCTAGCACCTAAGATTTTCCCCATTCCCCTGGAAGACTCCAAGAAACCATCTGATCAAAATCTGGTAATCATCAGGAGCAGTATGAAAAAATCCATACCTCTAGTGGAGTTTTTCGATAAAAATGGTCAAGCCACCGGACCACGCATTTACCTCCAGGGATGGAAACTAACAGGTGATGATGATACTTAAACAAGTTGAAAGTCAGATAGAAATTGAATTCGATTCTAAAAAAGAAGCAGAAATCATTTTAAGATCGATAGAACCTGAATTAATGGATTCACCTTCGGAGAGAACCCAGACTTTGGTGGAATGTCAGGAAAACATTCTAAAGATTACTATCACTGCCATGGATTCTCCATCCATTAGAGCATCCCTGAATTCCTACCTGCGATGGATAATGCTTTCCCAGCAGATTATAGAATTGAAAAATTAAACTCCAGATTCATTGAATACTTCTAATTAAGTGAGTAAAGGATTTAAAATTCATTGAATTATAAATTAAATAGGTATCATAGATTATATTTAATAAGAGGTGAAAATATGGAAGTTCCCCAAAATATCCAACATCAACTAGCACAATTCCAGCAGATGCAACAACAGGCCCAGGCCATAACCATGCAGAAACAGAGCGTGGATCTCCAGATAAGAGAAACTGAAAAGGCCCTGGAAGAACTGGAAAATGTGGAAGATGATGCTGAAGTTTACAAAACAGCAGGAAATTTGTTAATCAAAGTACCCAAACCGGAATTGACCGAAGAATTGACCGAAAAACTGGAAACCCTGCAGCTAAGGGAAAAAACTGTCGCACGGCAGGAAGAAAGGGTCATGAAAAGGTTACAGGAAATGCAGGAAACCTTACAAGGTGCCATGCAGATGCAACAGCCGGGTATGGGCAATTAAGTCTATGAATTGAACTAAGGTTAAACTGAGGTTACCAGTTTGAGAAAATTAACTGACCAGGAGATGGAAACCATCTCCGAAGCTGCGGCAGTAGCCGCAGAAAACTATATTTTTTCCAAGATATCCAAAAAAGAAGTCCTGGACATGGAAGTAAGGGTAGAATTCCTTGAAGAAGACGTTCTTGATGTGGATGTTGAGGTAGAACTCTTTTTAGATGAGTTATCCCAGGCAGAAGATAGTTTAGCAGACGAAGCAGCTGAAGCTGCCTTAGAAGAGATTGACAGACAGGTTGAAAAGTTGTCTGAGTAATTTTTTTTATTTTTTTATTTTGATTGTAATATAATAATTATCATTATTTGTCACTTAATATAATTATATTTTAGAATGCGTCTTTACTTTCCTATATTATCGCTAAGAAAAAACTAAGGTATATGTAAACCAATAATCTTTTCCCTTTAGGGGGCTATTTATACTGATTTTTGACAAAAGAAAAAAAGATTTCTGTAATCATCTTATGTTTTTTCAATATAACCCGCTTTTATTCCTACCAAATCTTGGTTAGATAGTTCTGGGAGTGAATTGATACTGGTGGGGAACATGTATTCTCCGTAAACAGTTACCGTATCATTGGTATTGTAAGGTAGGGTCCCAGTATATGAAATAATCATATAAGGTTCTGAAAGCCCTGCAACTTTAAGAATGATGTTACTTCTCGTTTTGTCGAATTGGATATATTCTTCTTTTTGATATATTTGGCCTGTTACTTTTACATTTTTGCCATTTAAAGCATTATAATTTTTAGATAGATCCGTTAATTTAAGTTCAGCGCATGAATTTTTATATGCTGAGATATTATCTCCCGTAACCGGGGTGGCATAAAAATCACTCTCTTTGCCTTCAAAAACTAATCCAAATCCAGAAACAAGAAGACAACTTATAGTACTCACGGCTATGATCAATAGCACGATTATAATTTTGTGTTATTATTCATGGTATCACATTTTTCCTTTAAAAAGTAAAAAGAGATTGTCAATTGTGGATCATTGGTGTTATTCATTAATACTATTGCATTCCCACTATAAGTTGCATTGAATCCTCTATTCTTTTAATGTTCCCAAGAATGGGGGGGTCTGCGAGATACACTGGGGTATTAGTTTTGTTCTGTATAATGTATTTATTTTCTCCATTCATCACTAAAAACACGATTTTATTAGGTCTAAGCTTATTAATGTGGATTGTTTTATTCCTTTTGCAATTAAACCTTTTGGTTGTGCTGTTGGGCAAGTCTATACATGGTAATTCCACTTTCGTCTGTTCCAGATAGAGTTGCAAGCTCTTCTTGTGTTGTTCGGTATTATATTGTTTGTTGAATTTACAAGGTATATTACATAGCTGTTACTGGATATGTTGTTACCAGTGATAATGTAACTATTAGTGGATAGATTGTTATAATAGTATATTTATATAAATCAGTATGATAGAAAAGTATATAAGCATATACTTATATAACATGTGTTATGCTTAGGATTAATTCCAAGTCAACATTGGAGTCTACCGAAGAACTGGAGGAAGTGCTTAAAGCCCTGGCTAATGTCAACCGGTTACTTCTGATTTATTCACTAGCCTCAGGAGAAGTGGATAAAATCAGTGTAACGGAAATGTCGCAGAATATGGGCATAACCCAACCCGCAGCATCGCAGCATCTGAAAATCCTAAAGAATGCCAACATACTTGTTGCCAAAAAAGAGGGGAACTACATTTACTACCGATTCAACAGACCCTCCATGGAAAAACACCAGAAAAGAATTGATTTTATATTTACATGTGCATTTGCCAAGTGTAGTCAGCTGGAAAGATCCAGTTGTAAACATTTGGAAAAAAAGGAAGAATAAAGGGCCAATAATTTTGGTCTGGATTTTTTAAAGTTCTTCCCTTAAATCTTTCCAAATTTAATCCAACATTTGGATAAATTCAATATTTGGATAATTTAAAGCAAAATTATGAGTATTTAAGTCATTATTAAAATTTAAATCATTTAACCAAGCTCTATGAGTGATAAAATGAACGAAATAAACGCAAATGAAGAATTATCTGTGTTAGTTTTACCAGACATGGTTTTATTACACGAAACTAACATGAACCTTAAAATTGGTAAAAAACATGGGAGTGAAGTACACAACCGAGTTAAAGACGATGATTACTACGGTATCGCCGTAGCCTCAAAAGAAGGAACACCTGCCCGGTACTATGCTGAATCTGATATTTACAAAATAGGAACACTAATCAGGGTGGAAAATGCCAAGGAAATGAGAGACTTCTGCCATCTGAAGGTAGAAATCCTGGAAAGAGTCCAGATCACAGAATTGATTCCGGATGGTATAAACTACCGTGCTAAATATGAGTTAATCCCTGATGAAATAGACATCGACCCGGAAGACCAGGCAGAAATGATGAAACATGTCCGGTACCTGGTTTCTGAAATCAGTGAAAATTTCAAAGACTCCCAATCATTCGTGGACCAGATGAACCAACTGGATGATCTTCGGAAGATTATTGCTAACATATATCCCTACATGAGACTCACCCATGAAGAAAAACAGACCCTACTGGAAACCCGTTCCCTGAAAGAGAAGAGCCTGAAATTCCTGGAAATCCTCATTGAACAGAAGGAATCCATAAAATTCCAGATGGAAATGGCTGCCAAATTCAACGAGGAAATGAACAAGAAAAACCGGGAAAACATGCTCAAAGAACAGTTAAGAGTGATACAGGATGAATTAACTGACTCTGAAGGAGGGCATGGTAAGAAGGATTATCGGGAGTTAATTGAAGAAGCAAACATGCCCTCTGAGGTTAAGGAGATTGCCCTGGAAGAAGTGCACAAACTGGAACGCCAGGGACCACACAGCTCAGAAGAAAACGTCATCCGCAATTACCTTGATCTTTTAACCAGCCTACCATGGGGTGAAAGCCAGGTCAAGGACATTGACATTGAAGCCGCACGAAAAATCCTTAACCAGGAGCACTACGGTCTGGACAAGGTCAAAGACCGTATCATCCAGCACCTCACGGTGATGAAACTCAAACAGAACAAACAGGGCTCCATACTCCTACTGGTAGGCCCACCAGGAACCGGTAAAACCAGTCTGGGTAAAAGCATTGCCGAAGCCCTGGAAAGAGAATACGTTCGCATCAGCCTGGGTGGTGTGAAGGATGAATCCGAAATCCGAGGACACCGCAGAACCTACGTGGGGGCACTACCCGGCCGGATAATCAAGGGAATGAAACGTGCCGGTACCCGAAACCCAGTATTTATCATGGATGAAGTGGATAAACTAATGGCCTCCTACAGCGGAGACCCGGCCAGCGCCCTATTAGAGGTCCTGGACCCTGAACAGAACAACACCTTCTCTGACCATTACCTGGAAGTGCCCTACGACCTTTCTGATGTATTCTTCATAGCCACCGCCAACTCCCTCAAGGGAATACCCGGACCTCTACGTGACCGTATGGAGATCATAGAAATAGGCAGTTACACCAGCCACGAAAAATTTCACATCGCCCGAAACCACCTCATAGACGAGGTCTTAGAAGACAATGGTCTGGATGAAACCCAACTACAGTTTGATGATGGAGCAGTAAAAACCATCATTGAAAAGTACACCAGAGAAGCAGGGGTACGTGGACTCAAACGTCAACTGGCCACAGTGGCCAGGGTGGCCACCGAAAAAATCGTACTGGGCAAAGTGGACTTACCATACCTGGTTAAAGAAGACATGCTCTACGACCTCCTGGGCCATGAACTCATCCAAGTGCACCTGGCCGGTCAAAAGAACCCGCCAGGAGTGGTAACTGGACTGGCCTGGACACCGGTGGGTGGAGACATACTGTTCATCGAAGGTGCCTTCATGCCCGGAACCGGTAAACTACTCCTCACTGGACAGTTAGGGGATGTGATGAAGGAATCCGCCAAGATATCCCAGAGCCTCATCCGCTCCAGACTGGCCTTCAACCTGAAACAGGTGGAATTCGATAAACAGGACCTGCACATACACGTACCCTCCGGAGCCATACCCAAAGACGGGCCATCCGCTGGAGTGGCCCTACTCACCACCATAGCCTCCCTGGTAACTGGTCTTAAAGTAGACCCCAAACTGGCAATGACCGGTGAAATCTCCCTACGGGGAGCAGTGCTACCGGTGGGAGGTATCAAAGAAAAGATACTGGCCGCCCACCGAGCCGGAATAAAAAAGGTGATACTACCTGAAGAAAACCTGAAGGACCTGGACGATGTTCCAGACGATGTCAAGAAAGAAATGGAATTCCTACCAGTTAAAACCGTGGAAGATGTTATAAAAGAAACCATCGGCATTGAACTACCCAAACCGTTGCTGATGGAGATGTCTACCGACACTTTAACTGGGGGAGCAGGTACTTAAACCAAGTATAACAGAGTACTATAAAGGCTCTAAAATAATATACCCTAATCTACGAGGACTTCCCCTATCTTCAGGGGACCTCAGGATTATTCCACTTCCCACCCCTTCCTGGGATGGGATGTAAACTTTTTTTCTATTTATTTTCCATTTTTTTAGAATTTAAACGATTTTTACAAACTTCTCATTTAACCCAAATTTTATATTTCAGAATAAAGAAACAATAGAACAACAGGGGGGGTTGTAATGCCAGCAGAAGGTGCTCATTATTATATTGAAAAAGGCATAGAGACTTGGTTGGATCATAAAAACTATTTTGAAGCCATTGACCTTTTTTCCAGAGCATTGGACTTCGAACCCCACAATCCAGATGCACATCTATTACGGGGAGCAGTATACGTTGATGTTGGTGACCTGCACCTGGCACTGAAGGATTATAATAAAGCTTTAGAGTACAGTCCTGAAAATATTGGACTATTTTTTGATAAAGGAACAGTTTTATTCTATTTAGGGGAATATAATGAGGCTATACGTTCTTATGAACAATTTCTCAAAGAAGAACCCACCGATGTTGATGCACTGTATTTCAATGGTTTGGCCTATCATTTCCTAGGAAAAAACGAAACTGCCCAGAAATTCATTGACAATGCCCTGGATTTGATTGACAGATCTGATGATCTGTACCCTGATCTGTGTAATGCCAAGGGAGAAATACTTTTTGATCTTAAGGATTATCAGGGTGCCATTGATTATTTTAACAAGGCTGCTGAATCAGATCCCACATCATTTATTGCCCTCTACAATATAGGGCGTGCCTTGTATGAAATGGGAAAACTCAAAGAGGCACTGGAATACATTGATGATGCCCTAAAAATAGAGCCGAAAGAGTGGGATCTCCTTAATTACAAAGGACTTATATTGATGGATATGGGTCGGGAGGAAGAATCTATTCAATGCTTTGATAAGATCATAGAATTACATCCCATTTACTTCCCAGCATGGTACAATAAAGGAGTGGCTTTAAGACAACTTAAAAGAACTGAAGAAGCCCTGGAACACTTCGATGAGGCAATAAAACTCCTCCTGGATAAAAAACCCGGCATAACCCTGGGTATGTGTTTGAAAAACTTAGAATAAATAGGGGCAGTTAAAAAAGAATAAATTAAGGAATAAAATTGCCTTAAGAGTAGATTAATAATATTACCTTAAAAATTCGTTTTTCTTCACATAAACTCCTAATTATTTGATTATTTCTTTTTCAATTCCACCACAATGATCTGGGGTCTAGCAAAGAACCTTACTGGAAGTATGGTAGTTCCCAGACCATTGCTCACGATCAGGGTGCTGTTATTTTCGGTGATAACTCCAGTCCGGTAATCATTACCATAATCCGAATGAGTGGTGGGTGCCCATAATCCGAAGAAAGTCACCTGTCCTCCGTGGGTATGTCCAGAGAAAACCAGATCAACCTTGGATTTATTTACTTCAGGGAAGTAATCAGGGTTATGAGTGAGTAGAATAACAAAGTCCTGTGGAGTAACCACTGAGGTGGTGGCACTCTGGATCTGCATACCATTATTGTAGTCCCCTACTCCACCCAGACGAATACGGGAACCATTCTCTTCAATCCAGGTTCCCTTATTCCCAATGTAAGTAATTCCATACTGAGGGATTGCATCCAAAGTCTCGTATTGCGGATCCTTATTCCCTAGAACTGCGTAAACACCTAGAGGTGCTTTCAATTTGGAAAGGGATTCAAAAGTTGATGAAATGTATTGGTTATCCCCATCGATATAATCTCCTCCCAGAAGGATAAGATCAGGGTTCAGGGCATTGACCTGGCTAACCACACTATCAACTCTTTCCGGACTAAAGCTAGGGCTGGCGTGGATATCGGTGAGAAAAACAATTTTTTTACCATCGAACTCGGCAGGGATCTGGTTTGATTCAATGGTTATTTGTTTAGTTTCAATCCAGTAGGGCTCAATGAACATGTAAGCAAGTATCAGGAATACTATTCCCAGGAATAAGTAACGTTTTTTGAGCAAAATAACACCTATAAATGAGTTTATTTTATTTAAGCAAAATGTGATTATATACAATTGGATTTGAAAAATATTGTATTGATTTTATAAAGAGTTGTACTTGGAATAGATAAGATTTTCAAGTAAATAAGGGTTTCGACTTCCCAGAGATGATTTAGAATATTTATCTAACAAATCTAATTTCAATGAACTATTCATAAGAATATTTTTAGGGACAAACACTAAAAATTCACAGTATAATATGTTAATTAAGTAATTAATCTGGTTATGCTTTGTATATGCTATTCCCATGCCGGATGTGTATCGAATTGTTTATAAAAACTCGTTTATCACATTTAACTAGTAATACTTTAATTTAAAAAATTATTTATACTAAGGGGATCATATTATTATCAATAAAAGTAGGAGGTCAAAAATATGGAAAAAGATCTAAAAAATCTGGTTTTAGGATTCAGGAAACACACAGGAAAAACTCAACATGAACTTGCCCATGAACTGGAAGTACCCATGGACATCGAAACTGCCCTGGAAATGGGAACCTACCGACAACCCACGGAACGCCTTAAAAGAAAAATAAACAATTTAATCACTGGTTTTGATGAAAATGAATTGATTAACATTGGAAAGGGTTACCGGATCATGGATGAATTGGGCCCAGACTTCAAATACTACATTCGTGGCCTGGAACAGGCACGGGGTATCAACTCAGAGGAACTCCACAGCCTACCAGAAGAAGAATTCTACCGGATTATAGGAAGTGTTAATCTGGATGAGTTTGAAGTGGTTGATGTGGGTAGAAAGGCTTAATTATATATTAAGAACTTTTATTTTTCTTTTCTTCTTCAAGGATGTGGAGCATCTGGTGATATTTCTCCTCCCCCAGGGCATGTAGTAATTTATGGTGGCACTGATCTTTAACCATATGCAGTAGATTGTGATAGGCATCTTCACCCATACCGTGAAGGATCTCATGATAGGCTTCTTCAACAGTTAATTTAACACCAACTGACATACCATTGGTCTTAAGACGATGTAAAAGGGCGGCAGCAGTGGGCTGTTTCAGCTGGGCTCGTTTAATGGTTTTTGGATCATTGAATATATCCTCGGGAGTGCCCTGGTGGATGATCTCACCCCCGTGGAGTACGAAGATCTTGGTTGCAAATTCAGTTACCATCTCCACGTCATGGGAGGATATGATAATACTCATATTCTTCTTCAAGTTAAGATCGTAAAGGATGTCCATAACCTGTTCCACTCCATGGGGGTCCAATCCGGTGGTTGGTTCGTCCAAAACCATTATATCTGGCTTCATGGCCAGAATACCGGCAATAGCCACTCTCTTCTTCTGACCGCCACTGAGGTGGTGGGGAGCCTTTCTCTCTGATCCCATCATCCCCACAGCTTCCAGGGATTCTTCCACTCTTTTTTCTACTTCCTCATCAGGAAGACCCAAATTCATGGGTCCAAATGCCACATCTTCTTCTACTGTTGGTGAGAAAAGCTGGTCATCTGGGTTCTGGAATACCATGCCCACTTTCTGTCTGATCTTTATGAGATCATCCTTCTTGTAACTGGCTGGTTCACCATCAATTTTAATTAAACCGGAGGTGGGTCTTAAAATACCGTTAAAATGAGAAAATAATGTTGATTTACCCGCACCATTGGATCCAATGATGGCTGCTCTTTCACCCTCTAATATTTCCATGTTTATGTTTTGGAGTGCAGGAGTCCCATCGGGATAGGCGAAACTCATATTTTCAGTTTTAATAACTACTCTGGTCATTGAAATTTCCTCAAATAATAGACAAATTAAAGTACCATTGTAGTCAGTAATTGTAAAGATAATAATATAAATATGGTGGTTCCCATAAAAGCAAAATCTTTCTTATCTAACTTAACTTTAGCCCGGTAAATACGAGTATTTTCAGAATAACCTCGACACATCATACTCAGGTAAACAGTCTCTCCCTGTTCAAAAGCCCTGAGAAACATCATAGTGATTGTTTCTCCTACTTTTCTCAACCTCCACTTGTATGGGGTTTTTTTACTGAATATGTCAAAACAACGGGTGGACTGGGCATTTAAGATGTTCATCAGTTGATCGTAAAAGAAGAACAAATAACGAACTGTTAGGTTTAACAGCATGGCTAACTGATGTGGTACTCCCAGTTTTTGGGCAGAAGCCACCAGATCCTGCATGGATGTGGATGAAGATAAGAAAACAATGGAGGTGACTGAAACCGTAACTCTGAAGAGGAGTAATGCTCCGAAGTAGAGACCATAATCAGTCATGTGTAACAAACCGAATGCCCCGGTCCAGATCACATTCCCTGGTTGGAAGAATGGTTGAATAAGAGCAACAAAACCTCCAAATGGTATAATGAGGGCTATACGTTTGAGTGCATAGATGGGGGTTACATTGGATAGTGAAATCAGGATTAAAAGGTACATCTCCATTATGACCAGTATCATAAGGTTAGTACTGGAAACTGCGTAAATGATGATCAGCAGGGAGGATATTAGTTTTATCCTTCCGTCTAAACTGTTCATGAAACTGTCTTTACTTGCTTCCCTATCGATTTCAGCTAGTCCTTGCATATTGTGGTTCCCAATTAATTAGTCTTTATTATCCCCATTGATTGTTAGTTTTAATATGTTTAATCTTTTAAAATAAGGAAAGTTGGAGCTTAAAAAAAAGCTCCTTATTTAATTTTATTCATTGGTCCCGTTTTTCTTTCGTTTCCCAATTATGGTTGCCACTCCAAGTACCACTAGGAGAACTACAATAGTTCCCACTATCAGGGCAACAACACCCCCTAAGGGGTTATCTTCCATTCCAGGTATGGCATAGTCAGGTAATGGTGCTGTATAAGCGGCTTCTGATTCTGGTACTTCGAGGCTTTCTGCTGAACTTTCCAATCCATCCGGATTACTGGATGCCAGGAAAGGTGCCATAACAGCGATTATCAGGGCAATGATCAGCCCACCAATAATCAGGTTCCGATTTTTGGTGTTCATTCTACTGCCTCCTGCTTTCTACTGCTTACCCATGCCGGTAACAGATCAGGTCGCACATTATCAATACCCAGAATCACCACTACGGTGATGATACCTTCGATACAGCCGATCACTGCATGGTATAATCCCATGAATATGAGTCCTTCCACCAGGGGGAAAGTACCAGCCAGGGACATTTCAATGGAACAGGCTAGTGCTGCCAGGAATATGGATGCCCAAGCTGCAACAAAGACTGCCGGTATCCTACCAATTCCTTTAAGGACCTTATAGGCATAAAATCCAACAAAACCACCTATAATCCCCATGTTAACTATGTTGGCTCCGAGGGCGGTCATTCCACCGTCCCCAAATATTAATCCTTGTAGTATCAGTACTATAGATAAAACCAGCACTGCAGCCCATGGGCTGACGAATATAATTGCTATTAATGCTGCGCCTACCATATGTCCACTGGTTCCCCAAGGTATAGGTATGTTCATGGCCTGAATGGCGAATATACCTGCTGCCAGTACAGACATAAGGGGTATGTTTTTTTCATCCAAGTTTTTACTCGCCCACTTTAGAGAATAACCAAGTGCTATTAGGGCAATGATCCAGTATATGGCGCACTGCCATAGTGGGATAAAACCATCGGGTATATGCATATTTTGCCTCCTTTCTTCAATAATGGCTAATGCTATTGTTAGTATTATTTTACTTTTGTTTTCCAGGCAGAAAGTAATACTAGTTTTAGTTTAAGCCTTAAATTCTATAATTGTGTACGAAGACTTATAATATAAACGTTTGCATCAGTATTACAAATAATCTGATTTTTTACTTGTTGGTAATAAAAATGACTAATTTGTATTCTTATAACTGGTTGTTAGTTTGAATACGGTGCATCTTGTTACTCATTTACCATCAGAAGATCACTACTTAGAGAGGGAGTGTTAGAGTTAATGTTAGGTGAATTTTAAGAGGGCATCATGTGGTTGATACATTTGAGCGGTTTGTACAAGGGAGTTTGATGCCCTCTATAAAGTGCCGGAGGGATCTTGAGGATCCCTCTGGGGACGTCTTGCAGGAGGAAAATGGCAAGTTCATCACTTTTAATACAAAAACACCGTTTAGCACCCATTTAGTAATACTTTATTTGGCGTTATTCGTACAATCATGGGATGAGACTTGCTTCTATTTAAGACTTTCTATTTGTTTTTTATTATTATTATTCCTGGAGTGTTCAGACTACTTCCAAAAAAATATAAGGTTATCATGTACTATCTGGGCCTCAGGTCTGGAAGTTCCATTTAAACCAGAACCTACTGGACATGAGGGACTTAAGGTAAGGATAATCTCATTTTAAACTATATGGAATTTCATTATGTTTCTTTAATCTGCGTTATGAATTTATTTTGACTTTAACTCCACCAATAATATGTTTGATAATACTTTTTTGCTGATTTTAAGGATTACAGTAATAACACAAATCATATATATGATATTACTATTATTTTTTTATACACAAATTGAAGGAGATGATGATGATTAAACAAGTAAAAAAAGAACTGATTCTTCTGATATTGATTATTTCCATTCCTTTAATGGTCTGCGGAGTAGTTACAGCGCACCCGGGACATGGAACTCCCATAGAAGAACCTTCAGATCCTGGAACTGGCACTTCAACTGATACTGGCACTACTAACAAGGGATCAACTAGTTCTTCAGGAACTTCTTCAGCCTCAAGTTCATCGGGTTCAGATTATACTTCTACTTCATCCAGCAGTAATTCAAAGCCTTATGGGAGCACAAATGGGGGAAGTGGTACAGAACAAACAGTAACCGACACATCGACAACTATCAACAATGCCACCACTACTTCTAAAAGTGGTCCTGAAAAAGTTACAGGAAATACTAGATCTTCAAATAATTCACCTGGGGGGCCAGTTGCTATGATTGGTTTAATGGTGGTTGTTGGTTTAATTGCAATGTCTTTCCCTTACCAAGAAGGTGGTACTTTAAAAAAGTTACAACTGAGTCTATTTGGAAGATAATATTCTATTTATATGATTCTTTAGGTACTGGAATGACTAATTGTCCGAATACTGGGAGTAAAAATTATCAAAGGAGGTTATAACTTTGCATTTACCTGATGGTCTGTTAACATTGTGGCAGGCTGCAATCTACTGGATTTTAACCATTGTCTTTATGGCAGTGTACATGTACAAACTTTCAAAAACCGAGGAAAAGGAAAAAATAATCGTAAACACTTCCATCCTGGCAGCAGTAACTATAGCTGCATCATCAATATCCATACCCTCACCATTCGGGGTTCCCATACACCTATTCCTAATACCACTGGTGGTGATTATATTAGGGCCTCTAAGTGGGGTTACAGTGGCGTTTTTATGTTTCCTACTACAGTTTTTCATACTGGGAATGGGAGGTATCACCTCTTTAGGTGCCAATGTAGTGACCATGGGAATTGTGATGAGTTTTACAACCTACTACTTCTACAAATTCACAGCTGAACTGGATGATCGGCTGAGCATATTCTCGGGAACCTTCATGGGAATCATCATGGCCACCATAGCCCAGGTTCTAATAATGTTAGTGGCAGGTGTTGCCACTCTGGAAGTTTTAATAGCCACTCTTTTGCCGTTTTATCTATTTGTAGGGGTGATAGAAGGTGTTATAAATGTTTTCATCATCCTGTCACTATTTAAACTAAAACCAGAACTGGCACAGGTGGAACAAATTTAAAGTGAGGTTACTTAAGATGATTAATCTAAAATCAAGCGGTATATCCATTGGTATCTTCATTCTGATAATAGTGGCATTCATAGTTCCGGTGAGCGCTCATGGCGTGCATGTAACCACCAATGAATCAGCATTTATCATAGCTGATGACTCCACAGGTAAACTGGCCAGATCCGTGGTGGATGACTTGGGAGTTAACGTTACTGTCTATAAATTTGTCTCAGCCGAAGATGTGGCCCACGAATTGGAAAGCACGCTGACCAACCCTAATCAGAAGATTCTGGCAGTGTCTTACACTGGCACGGTTCAAAACTTTATAAACCAGCATCCTGAAGTTTCCAGCCGAATTGTAGTTGCCAGCGCCAATGAAAATGCCATACAACAGGGGTTATCCAAGTTAAATCTTGTGGGATATAATAGTGCAGGGTTTATGACTCCTTTATTGTCTGGTCTTCTAATTGGTTTAGTGTTCGGTCTGGGAATCGGTGCAGTGTGGATGAAAAGGAAACTTAGTTGAATCTGACTTTAACTTGACCCTATTGTTCAAATTTTTATTCTATTTTGTTATTATTGGAAATATTTCTTTTAGTATTAAAGAATCAACGCTCAAACTGTTTTTATAATAATTTTATTTAAAGTATTACGATAATTTGGAGATATCGTCCTTCAGTAATAACACAAAACATATATATGGTATTACTACAAATCTGGTTTGACAGCAATCTGTCAAAAAATGAAAAAGGAGGTGAAAAGATGAGAAAACAAGGAGTAATACTTGTAATAGCGACATTGATGGCAGTAATTTTATGTGGGGCTGCATCAGCTGCAGATTCATCTACAACTGGGGGTGAAGGATTAAGTGACGTTAATGGATCAGATGCATCACCAGCAGAAGCAATAGATCCCACTATCTGGGTCCAGGTTAACTATGAATATGCTCAGGATGATATTAATCCGGGCATAACTGTTAAGGACTCCAGCAACAATAGTGTGGTGTTTGACAAAACTGAGTACCCAAATAATCATTTTAAGATTAATTTCACTTCTCCGGGGGTGGCCAATGGTACCAAGTTTCTTTTGACTGTGACTGCACCGGGTTACATCACTCAGACTCAGAAAGTGGATGTAAACCAGGCAGGCACTGATCCAATGTTCTATGGGGATGTAACCTTTGATATGAAGGCTACCGAGAACTACAAACTGGGCCGCGAAGTCACTGCAGCCGCCGACAACCTACTGAACTTTGCAAACGCAGATGAAGTGCTGTGCATAACCACAGCTGGTTTGGCTTACCGTAACGGTACCACCACTGAAGACTGTTTGGAAGGTGTTTTAAACGGTTTGCATGGTAAAATCAGTTATGGGCAGGGTAACATTTTGACATTCCAGTCAACACGAACAGATCCTGTGGATTTCTGTTTCATTGTAAGAAATGGCAGTGCACTCACTGCTGCGTTCTTCAAAAACGGTTCACTAACCCCTGCTTACCTGGGCACGTTCTCGGCTATAAACCAAGCCTTATGGGACAACACCATAAAACCAACTTTAGGTGACAATGCCTTTGGATATGTCAGTCTGGCCAACGCCTGGAAAGAAGGACTCTCCACAGATATACTAAGACAAGCCGCCTATCACGGCCACGTTTGTCTGGGAACCATCAGTGGACAGGCTATGATCAGTCTTCTCTTGAAGTACTACCCACATGGGGTGTATGGAAATGCCGGAGAACTGGAAGCAACAAGTTATAGGGCTGTAGGTGTGCCTGGTAACTCAGATGACGATGCATACATCTACTCTCTGGACTTGACCACTGGAAAACGTTCATGGGTAGGTTACAACACTGCTGAAGACAACATGGTTGGATTCATCCGATGGTGTCCATCAACCAATCTAGGAACTCTCATAATAATGAGGTTCAATGAAGAAGCAGTGGTCCAGTTATACAAACAACAAACTGGCAATACTGCTTATTCAGGTATAGCTGGTGAATTAGCTTTCAATACCTGGTTAATCAACAAGTTAGAAACTGACCCCGACTCCCTGGTGGAGATCCTGTACGTCTTTGACAACATAACCCCTGCAATTCACAACAACTTAACTGGAGGAGTTGACTCCAAAAAAGTTGTATGTGATGCACTGGGACTGGACATGGACTACATACTGGGCCTAGGTTTAACCAACATTGCAAGCCAGAGAGTTGCCACTAACTACGCCACTGGAAACCTGACTCCTGAGCAGATCAAACAGATCGGTATCGATGCTGCCAACCAAGCCATTGCACTATTCGCCGTGGAGGGAATAAACTTGGAAAAAGATGACTATGACCTTACAGTCTTCACCACTGCAGGTTACGTACGAGTAAATGAGCAGGTAATGGATATGGCCATGGATGGAATCTACCAGATCTTAGGATCCAGACTATCCAGAGCAACCCTACTACCAGTGCACAACGCCCGATACAACCCATTATACTTCCAGTTCAGTCTGGAAACTTTGGTGAACGGAACTAAAACTGTCATCAGTAAAACCCTAACTTACAATCCAGAAAATGGCACATTCACAGCCAAAAACGAATCTTCATGTATCATTGACCAGGTAATACTGTACGACCCACCTTACGATGCTTTAATGGCTTGGTTATGGCATAACCACGTTTGTGGTGGTAGTTCACCAGGATACTTAATCACCAATTACATCTACGATAACTTCCCAATTGGGGAAGACGAAAGTTACGCACTTATTGGTACTTCCATCAGCTGCAGAGATGACATATATTCCTACCTCTTAGGGATTTCCCCAGGAGCAGGAACCTATTTCAGCCAGAGAATGACCAGTGATACCAATGGTAAGTCCGTCCTAATTCTAAGTGTCTTTGACAGTGCAACCAACACCCGAAGAGTAGCCATCATAGACTGGGAAGGTCCCTCATTTGCTAAAGGTTCTAACTCTTATGAAGAATACATCAAACTGTATAAGGGAGATTATTCCTCACCGAACCTGATTTCTGCACCGACAATTACTCTGTCTGCAGATACTTGGGTAACTGAAGAGGAGTGGCAAAGAATTATAGCTGGAGGAGATGCAAGAGGTGATTCCTTGAATTATATTAAAGGATTACCTGTACGTACTAAGGATGACCTGATAAAAATCCAGGGCGGTACTGAAACTCAAGATGGAGATTCAAACCAGGGAACTTCAACTGGAACTTCAAATGGATCAGTACTGGTAACTTCAACTGGAACTGGTGGAACTGGTGGAACTGGAAGGTTCTCCACAGGATCTGTAGGTACTACTGGTGCTGCAGTGAATGCTGCAACCGAGACCACCACCACCGAAGCTGGAGCTCAGCCTGCAGGTGATACTGGAAAATCCTACGAAGTAACTCAGGCTGGAACCGAGAACAATGACAACACCCCGTGGGGTACCTACGCAATTGTGGGAATTGTATCTGTCCTGGCATTAGGTGCAGTTGGATTCTTCTTCAAGGGCAGTCTGTTTGGTAGATAATGAAAAAACTTTTTCCCCATTTTTTCTTTTTTTTAATTCAGTCTTCTGTTGATTATTTTTCGGAATAAGTGTAAACATATTTTGTGCCGATAAATTATTAAAAAATAGATATTTTTAATATGCTTGTTTTTTCAGATTAAAAGCTCTTAGTGGCTTCCTTGAGTAATTGGTTACCCTTGGTGGTAATAAAAAACCGCCATGAATCATGATCTTTGTATTAATTATTAATTTTTTATTACTATTAAGTTCAAATTACATTCATTTGTAATAACACAAATGTTATATATAGTATTATTATAAATTCAGTCTGACAATTAATTTGTCATGATAAAAAATGTAAAAGGAGGTGAAAAGGATGAGAAAACAAGTGACAAAACGAATAGTTCTAATAACAACGTGTCTTGTTTTTGCATTGGTGCTATCAGGAACTGTAGCGGCAGAAGATACTACGCGGGTAGGTGATTCAGGAGGAGCTGCAGAACTTTCAGAAACTCAAAACCAGAAATATTTAGAACAACAGAATTCAAGCTCTGAAAATGAATCTCAGACCATGAAGGATCCGCAAGTGTTAATTATACACTCTTCTGAAAGTACAAGGATGACTAACGATGCAGCTCATCATATCATGGACCTTATCAATCCAACTCAATTGGGTTATAAACCTAATGATAAGAGTACATGGCTTGTAAAATTCGATATAAGAACTACAACTCAGATAGGGCAAATGTCAACTGTTGATCTCAAGGCATTAATCGAAAACGCAGACATAATAATAGCGGAATGGATATTTGAACCCGGAATGAGTAATTTCAAAAATGTAATATCCGCAAACCCAGAAATACTCAAGAATAAACCCAACAAAATATTCCTAATATTGGAAAGTGACCCCTCTGTAACAAAACTTAGCCAGATAAATGGACAGTATATATTCCAGAAATCTGATGGAACTTGGATATCTGATGGAGTTATTGGGGATACAAGCACTAAAAATACTATTCTTTATGACCTTAAGAATGGAAACATTCAGAGAATAAATCAGTATAAAGCAACTTATTCTAAAGCCAACGGATATCTCTGGTTTGAAGAATGGATTGATTCGGGAATTTATTATGCCAATAAAGGTACAGAAAACTATGAAAATCAGTATAAGTGGGTCTTAAAGAAGTTTGCGGATTTGAATGGTAATCCATGGACTTGGACACCTGCCCCTGCAAGAATATTCTCAAAGGAGATGCTATATAGGGATGGAGTTATTTACACCACTTTAAAAAGTTACTTGGCACAATACCCCCTGGATCCATCTAAACCTACTGTTGGTTTGGTATCCAGTGAAGGATCATTACTTTCAGGTAACATGGATTTCTTCCAGACAACTATCGAAAAAATGGTGGCACAGGGTATGAATGTAATACCTGTAGTTGGTTACTATTCCGGAACTAATGGAACATTACCGACCAATGTTTATTCGGCAATGATCAAATTCTTTGTTTACGATCCGGCAGAAACAACCCATGTAGTAACAAACACAGATTACGAAGCTAACCCATCCAAATACAAGTATAGAATAGATGCTCTGGTGAGTTTTTATACCTTCACTCTTGGTTCAGGCTTCCTAGAACAGACCAACAGTTTCTTAAGCAACATGAACGTACCAGTATTCCGTGCCATGACTTCCACTAAAAGAAGTGAGGGGGAATGGCTTACTTCAGATGATGGTCTAATGTGGAGTGATAGTTACTATCAAATAGCCATACCTGAAACACAGGGAATAGTAGAGCCCATATTTGTCGCTACCACTGAAACAGAGATGGACACAGTTACCGGAGCAATGATCGGAAGTTACAAAGCCATAACAGAAAGAATAGAAAAATTAGCCAGCAGAGTAAAAAACTGGACTGATCTAAAATACATGGATAATGCCAATAAAAAGATCGCTTTGGTTTACTACAACTACCCACCAGGAAAACAAAACATTGGAGCTTCCTACCTGAACGTCCCGGACACCATAGTTGGAATTTTAAATAGATTAAAATTGGACGGATACACTGTAGAGGACATTCCACAGAATGGTGATGCTCTAGTTAGCTTAATGATCGAACGCGGAATTAACGTTGCAAATTGGGCTCCAGGAGTCTTGGAAGAACTGGCTAATAATCCTAACACCATCCTCTGGGATGCCGACGAGTACATAGCTTGGTTTAATACACTACACCCGCTAGCCCAAAAACAGGTAACTGAAGGACCAGTAGGATACATCGAAGAAGTAACTAAACTGGGAGTATCTTATGGGGCAAACAATGATGTTGTAAAGGCTATGACCATTAAAACCATTGATAAATGGACTGAGGAAATGATCTCCCTGGCCAACACATATCCTGAAAAGGCAACACAAGCGATTGGATTCATAAAAGACATGGGCAATGCCTTGAAAGAGGTAATAGGTGGAAATACAGATGCTTGGATGGCATTTTTCAATGCAAAAACAGCATTCCAGTCTCTGTCTATCCCTGGACTAAATGGATGGGGGCAGGCACCAGGAAATATAATGACAGTTACTCGTAACGGTAAAAAATATATTGTTATTCCTGGACTTCGGTTTGGAAATGTTTTCATAGGTCCTGAACCACAGAGAGGATGGGAAGCAGACGCCAGCAAATTCTATCATAGTACCGTAGTTCCCCCAACTCACCAGTATCTAGCGTGGTATGCTTACATCAACCAGCAGTTTAATGCCGATGCACAAGTACACGTGGGAAGGCACGCCAGCTATGAATGGTTGCCCACTAAACAAGTGGCACTATCTCAGTTTGATTACTCAGACATAATGGCCGGAGACATACCCTCTGTCTATCTGTACATCATGGATGGAGTTGGTGAAGGAACACAGGCTAAAAGAAGAGGTCTGGCTGTGATTGTCGATCACCTGACTCCACCACTTAAAACTGTAGTTTTATATGGAGGATTACTAGAGTTAAAGGATCTTCTAAATCTTTATGAAACAGCAGCTCAAGATATGAAGGAACATTACCGAAAGGCTATTGCAGATAAAGTAAAAGAGATGAATCTGGCTACAGATCTGGGAATCATCAATCCAGATAACATCAACGATGCAGACATAGAAGAGATCCATGACTACTTGGTGAATTTGCAGGATACCCTGTTACCCTATGGTCTTCACACTTTCGGACAATCATGGACTGACCAGGAAATAGCACTTCTGGCAACTTCCATTGTTTCAGTTGACAGTTCCACCAGTTCATCACTTCAGAAACTAATCTGTCAGGTTATGCATCCTACCTGGAACTATAATGATCTAACCATAGAACAGGCAGGACAACTGAACCAGGAAGCACAGAATTGGATACTGCAGATCATTACCGGCCAAAAAACGGCAGCAGAATTAACTACAGATGCTACCTTACAAGCAAAACTCAATGATGCAAAGTCATACGCTGATAAAATCAGGAACAGTTTCACATCAGAGATGGATTCCCTGGTTGAGGCACTTTCTGGAGGATATGTTACTCCAGGCAAAGGAAACGATCCCATTAAGTCTCCTGAATCACTCCCAACTGGTATAAACTTTTATGCCTTAGATGAGAGTAAAATGCCTACCCAGGTTGCCTGGGATCTTGGTAAAAAACTGGCAGATATGGCCTTAGCCCAACTGGATAATATTCCGGAGAAGATAGCAGCGGTAGTATGGTGTGTGGAAACAGCCCGTGATGATGGTACCATGGTATCGTTTGTGCTTAGAATGCTGGGGATACAGCCCTGGACGTACAACACAGTCAGTAAGAAGTGGGAAATGAAATACACCGCCACTCCAATGGCAACCCTTTTAAGCGATCTCAATGCAGTAAGGACTGCTAATGGTTTAGCAGCAGTAACCAAAAGACCAAGAGTTGACGTGGTTGTAACTACCAGCGGCTTATTCCGTGATCTATTCCCCAGACTCTTGACCAACATGGACCGTTCCTATCGACTTGCTCTAGCAGCATCATACAACCAGATCGTTGTACAGTATCCTCAACTGACTACTGCCCTTGATTATGTGCTGCTAACACTGGTAGATGCCAAATACACCAACTTCAAAGGAGATGAATCCCTGGATCAGAACTATATAGCCAAACACTGGATTGAATCCACTTTAGGATTTATAGGTCAGGGAATATCATCTAATGAGTCTGGAGAACTCGCCATAACTCGAATATTCGCACCACCTGTGGGTGAATACGGTGCTGGTGTTAACAAGGCAGTTGAACAGAGCTGGACTTGGGAGAACAGGGAAGAAGTAGCGGATGTTTATATCAACCGTATGAGTCACTCCTACACCGAGCGAAACTGGGGCATCAGCAACCCTGATTTATTCAGAGAACTTCTTAAAGGCATCGAAATAGCATACCACAGTCGATGCACAAACTTATATGGTGTACTCGACAACGACGACTACTACGATTACTATGGTGGATTATCTATGGCCATTGAGATGATGAACAATGGAAAAGCACCAAACCTCAACGTACTGTACTATGCCAACACCAACAACCCTCAAATATACTCACTGCAACAGTTCATGGCGCAGGAAATGAGGAGTCGGT
Organism: Methanobacterium subterraneum; assembly: GCF_002813695.1. Taxonomy (NCBI): domain Archaea; kingdom Methanobacteriati; phylum Methanobacteriota; class Methanobacteria; order Methanobacteriales; family Methanobacteriaceae; genus Methanobacterium; species Methanobacterium subterraneum. Next base: position 158,650 of record NZ_CP017768.1, read on the forward strand.
ACTTCAACCCTGAATGGATACAGGGAATGATGGGTGAAGGTTACAGTGGGGCTAGATACATTTCCAACAAGTTTGTATCATACTTGTGGGGGTGGCAAGTTACCAGTCCAAGCACAGTCAAGAACTGGATGTGGGAGGAAGTAGCCAATACCTATGTTAAGGATCAGTACAATTTAGGAGTTACTAAATGGCTTTCCACGGGAAACAATGCCTATTCTATGATCAGCATCACAGGAACTTTGCTCACAGCAGCATACGAGGGTTACTGGAAAACTGATCAAGCTACTCTAAATATGGTGAAAAATACTTGGGCTCAGTTGATAGCCACCAATGGTGTGGCCTGTTGTGACTGTAGCTGCGGAAACCTGGCCATGATAGAATGGGCTTCTAAAAACTTGAATCCTGATCTTCTAGCCAAGTTGAATTCGGAGATTTATAAAGCAACAGGTAATTCTCAGTTTGCACCCGGCCAAATTCCAAGTCAAACCCAACAACCTGCCACCCGGTCTCAAACTACTGGTTCAACTGCCAGTGCAACATCTCAGAGTATTAGTGATTCTGATGGTTCTAGTGAGCGGCCCAAGTCCGAAGAAAGTACCAGCCCTGGTGATATTGGACATGCTAAGGCATATGAGGTTAGTGATGGGGGTAATTCGGGATCATCAGATTCGGGATTGCCTTTAGCTGCAATAGTTGGGGTCATTGCTTTGGTTTGTCTAATTGGATATGGATATTTCCGAGGCCGGTAAATAATATCTCCCCTATTTATTTTTTCGGGGTATATCATTTTTTTAAATATTTTTCTTTGCATAGTTTTTGAACTCATATCTGGTTTTTGGGGAATAAGGCGACTTATGATGTATAATTCCATCAATTCGGCACTGTTAGGAAAAATAAGGAGCTTTAATGGATTAATGGTTTTAATATGTTGTAGTTGTTTTCGATTATCCATTGAGTTATTTAATTTTACTTGATTAATAATAAAGTAAAATGGAAATATTTATATTCTGAGAAATCAGATAAAATAATGATCATTTAATCTAGACACGGAGGTGTTATATTGGTTGAAAAGAAAGAACCAGCAGAAGGATGGCCAGTTATAAATGGAGATTACATAGTGGGGGATCCAAAAAGTTGTGTGGCTGGTGCTACCCTTGCTTCCCATATTGAAGAAGTGCTGGTGGATGGAGGGGCAGCAATTGCCGGGCCCTGTAAAACCGAAAACCTGGGAATTGAAAAGATGGTGGCTAACCTTATTTCCAATCCCAACATCAGATTCCTGATCCTTTGCGGTTCAGAGGTGCAGGGGCACATCACCGGTCAAAGTATTGAGGCCCTCCATTCCAGTGCTGTGGATCCGGAAAAAAGGAAGATAGTAGGGGCCACTGGTGCCATCCCTTTTATAGAAAACTTACCGGATGATGCTATAGAACGTTTCCAGCAGCAGTTGGAGATAGTGAGCATGATCGATGTGGAAGATGCAACGACAATCCAGTCAAAGGTCAAGGAGTGCATTGAAAAGGATCCCGGAGCTGTAGAGTCTGAAACAATGGTTATAGAATTGGAAGAAGAGGGGAGTGATGTTGGAATGATTACCCAAATAGAAGATGGATGTGAAGGGGTTGGATCACTCTATCCCAAACCGGTTTTAAAGATATGTATGGAGGAAAAAACATGAAAAAAGAACATTATTTTTTAACATTAATTTTTTTTAAATAGTATTTACTTCTATTTTCTCTGTAATTAGTACAATACATCATGAACTAACTATAATACAGTTTGGATAATAGACTCATTTTGATTCACCACTTCACTGAAAACTGGATTATATACATTTAATGTGATATTATGCCAATTTAAGCATTTAAATTTATTTAAATAACCTTAATTTTTGTTATTTTTATAAATACAAGTGTTTGGTTAAATTTTGTGCAATGTTTTTAAGAGTCAAAACATTTATAAAGGATGAAAAAGTTAGGTATACCTAAGAAAGTTAGGTAATCCTAATAAAGTTAGGGTTTCCTAACTTTAGACTTGGTTACAAATAACAAAAAAAAGTGAGGCACTTTAACATGATTAAATCGTTAAATAATTTAAAACAAGGCGAAATCGGAGTAATAAAAGCCTTTAAAGGTAAAGGTGAAGTCAGAAAACATTTAATGGAAATGGGTTTTGTTCGTGGGTCTGACATTAAGGTGGAAAGAGTAGCACCTCTGGGAGATCCAATTGAAGTAAAAATAAAGGGATATTCCCTTTCCCTACGGAAGGAAGACGCAAAACAAATTGAGATCGAGATAAAATGATGAGCTTAGCAATGGCTACTGAAAATGATAATCTGAGAATCGTCCAGGTATGGCACGGTGGAAAATTTAAAAAGAAACTCTCAGAGATGGGGATATACAAAGATTCCCAGATAAAGGTCATAAAAAATGACATCCCAGGACCATTAATTGTGGATGTTAAGGGGTCACGACTTATCATTGGACGAGGACAGGCACAGAAGATAATGGTCGATTTTAGTTAAAATAATCTCATGAATGACTAAAGGTAGTTAAAATGGATAAAATAAGAATAGCCCTAGCAGGAAACCCCAATGTGGGAAAAAGTACCCTTTTCAACCGTTGGACTGGGATGAGACAGCATGTTGGGAACTGGCCTGGTAAAACCGTGGAAAAAAAGAAAGGAACCTTCCAATACAACCAGCAGGAAATAGAAGTGGTTGATCTTCCAGGAAACTACAGCCTCACTGCCTACTCAGTGGAAGAACTGGTTTCCAGAGATTACATTGTGGGTGAAAAGCCCGATGTCATTGTTAATGTTATTGATGCTGCTAATATTGAGAGAAATCTTTATTTAACTGTTCAAATGATGGAATTAGGTGCCAACCTGGTTCTGGCACTTAACATGAATAAATTCGCCCGGGAAAAAGGGCTGAAAATCAACAAAAAACAACTTTCACAACTTTTAGGAGTACCAGTAATTGAAATTGAAGCAGTGGATGAAACTGGTAGTGAAGAACTCCTTAAAACTATATTAAAAATTTCAAAATCTCCAAACATTGTCTTGGGTAGATTAGAATACGGGAATGAAGTATCTGAACACGTAAAACAGATTGAAAATATCATTAACCAGGACCTCACTGGAGCAGATAATAAATCAATGTTTGATGCTCCTTCAAGCTGGATCGCCCTTAAATTACTGGAGGATGATCCAGAAATCATTAAAAAAGTTGAAGAATCTGGTAAGGGGCAGCGGGTTCTGAAAAGTGTTAAAAAGATCCAGAGGCATTTTAATAATGTTTTTGGGGATGATGCCGATGCTGCCATAACCGATGCCCGCTATGGATTTATAGCTGGTCTGGTTTCAGAATCAGTTAAAAAACCCAAGATCGATAAAGTCACCCGATCTGATCTAATAGACAGAATCGTGACCCATAAATATTTGGGAATACCCATATTTCTCCTGATAATGTGGTTAACATTCCAGATAACCTTTACTGTAGGTGATCCGTTAGGTGGCTACATTGAAGGGGCTTTCGTCTGGCTGGGGGAAACAGTATCTGCCAGTCTGGGAGAGGGATTCTTAACTTCATTTATTGTGGATGGAATAATTGGTGGGGTTGGTGGTGTACTGGTATTCGTGCCCATAATTTTCATCTTATTCCTGGTACTCAGTTTACTTGAAGACAGTGGTTATCTAGCCCGAGCAGCATTTGTAATGGATCGTTTCATGCACAAACTGGTGGGTTTACATGGAAAATCTTTCATACCCATGATACTGGGTTTTGGATGTGCAGTGCCGGGAATAATGGCAACCCGGACACTGGAAAATGAGAGAGATCGGTTTTTAACCATGTTAATCGTCCCCTTCATGTCCTGCAGTGCACGGTTACCAGTTTATGCCCTGTTAGCCGCAGCATTCTTCTCCGCATACCAGGGATGGGTTATCTTTTCCCTATACATCCTGGGAATAGTGGTGGCGATTGTAATGGCAGCTATATTCAAAAAAACAATATTCAAGGGAATGTCCGCACCATTTGTAATGGAACTTCCCCCTTATCGAATACCTACGGCTAAAGGGGCCATCATCCACATGTGGGAAAGGGGAGTGCTCTTCTTGAAAAAGGCAGGAACCCTCATTCTAGCACTATCTGTGGTGATATGGGCATTGAGTAGTTTACCCGTGGGAGTGGAATATGCTTCACAGGAAAGTATCACTGGACAAATAGGCACTGTATTATCCCCAGTATTCGCACCCCTTGGATTTGGTGAATGGCAAGCCACAGTGGCCATAATTTATGGTTTCGTGGCCAAGGAGGTGGTGGTAAGTACATTTGGTATTCTGTATGGTGTGGGGGAAGATGGATCTGGGGGAACAGCTGATGAAGCAGCTACTGCGGAATCTTCTGGTGAAATATCAAGTAAACCCGCATCTGGTGAAGTTTCTGTTGAATCTTCTGATGAAACAGCATCTGCTGAAGCTGTTGAAGAAGTAGCACCTGAAGAAGATCCAGGGTTCATTGCAGCCATACAGGAAGTATTCACACCCCTGTCGGCATATGCTTACATGGTATTCATCCTGTTGTACATACCCTGTCTGGCCACCCTGGCCACCATCAGGAGGGAAACCAACTCCTGGAAATGGCCGGCATTTGCTGCAGGATATACCTTTGTTGTGGCATATGTAGTCTCATTCGCTGTGTACCAGGGAGGATTAGTCCTGGGATTCTGAAGAATATGATTAATAAAAATTATGTTAAATATTTAGGAGGTGATTTCGTGAGTTGTCGATGTGGAATTCGTGGTAAGAGTTGCAAGGAAGATAAGGATGTTAAATCTTCCAGTGTAGATCCAGACCGGAAAAAAGAAAAATAAACCTTTTTTCCCATTTTAATATCAGTTAGGGGGTTAATATATTACATCATCCTCTGCCAATTGAAAACCTCTTAGTTACCCCCTAACTGTGCTTTTTTTATTTAAATCTTTAATTAATCTTTAATTGAACTTTTAAATCTTTTCAAGGAGTTCAATTTTTAGGAGTGTAATACATGAAATGTAAAATTTGTGGATATGTGTTTGATGAGAATGAAAAAAATGCCACTTGCCAGGGATGCCCCACCCATAACTGTAATATGATAAGATGTCCTAACTGCGGTTTTGAACATTTACCGGAAAGGAAAACCGAATCAAAAATATTTAAATTTTTAAAAAAGGGTTTTAATTTGGTAAAAAATTAAAATTAAATCCATCTGGATATTCCTAGTTTTTTCACATCTAAGGTAATGAATATAAATTGAGTGTAACATAATTAAATATATCAATTTAAAATATTAAATGTATGTTATAATAGCTTTAGATATCATTTAAAACGTTTTAATATCATAATTTTTAGAGATAGGGTCTTAATTGGGGTAATGGTGAACTATGGATTTCTTGGTTACGTTCTTCTATTTTTTCTACCAGATACTCCTTGAGAATTCCTTTTTCATTCTCTTAGGTTTTTCACTGGCTGGTTTCATTCACGTACTTCTCCCTACCCATTTACTTGAAAAACTGGTGGGAACTTCAACCTTTGGCGGAATATTAAAGGGGATTCTTATTGGTCTACCTATCCCCATATGTGCCTGTGGGATTGTACCAGCACTCATAATACTTAAAGTTAAGGGGATACGGGATTCAGTTGCAGCATCTTTTCTGGTTTCAACATCTGGATTCAGTGTGAGTTCGATTATACCCTCATACTCCTTTTTAGGTTTACCTTTAACACTCATGCGACCAGTTTTAGCTGCATTTTCTGGTTTAACTGCGGGAATTCTGGTACATCTACTTGGAGATAATCATTCCGCATATCGAAATACAACACATTCTAAGGATTCTATTAATAAAATTCACAATGATCATAATGGTTACTGCTCAATTGAAGATTTAGATGGAGTTTATTGTGGGGTTTGTAATCCAAAGGTCATTAATTCTAGTGAAAAAACGGCCGATAATTCTTTTCGGGGGGCATATAAATCTACGGAACATGATCAGGATTGGACGGATGAGATATATGATAAAGTTAAAGAAGCCATTAGATACTCTTTTAAAGATACATTCCTGGAAATATCCGCCTCAATTTTCATCGGACTGCTTTTTGCTGCATTGGCCGGTACTTTGGTGAGTATGGGGATGCCCTGGGACTTTTTAAGAACATTTGCATCTGATCCTGTGTTATCCCTCTTTATACTGCTTTTGGTTGCTATTCCACTTTACGTCTGCCCAACAGCTTCCTTACCTCTGGCATTGGCATTTATTTTCATGGGGTTCACCCCAGGTAGTATACTGGTTTTTGTCTATGTTGGTCCGGCCACCAACATGGTGGCAATGTCCATGATACTTAGTAAATTTAAAAAAAGATTTTTCACAATCTACCTATCATCAATTGTAGGTATGTCGCTTATTGTGGGATATATCGTTAATTTATCCAGCGATTTCTTCGTGCACGCAGTTAACATAACTGATTTGGATTTATGCATTGAATTTATTCCATTTTCAGCCAAACTTTTATCGGCGGCCTTGCTGGTAGTGTTGTTGGTATATGGAATGTACCGGAGTAAATTTTCTATTGGATTGAATTGTAAAAAGAAAGATTCCCGTTAAATAATGATTATTATGATTTTAGATTATTCTGATTATTTTATAGATGGATTTAAGTTTATTAATATAACTAATTTTGAAAACTCCTATTGTTTATAATTAAGCTAAAATTAGATTTAAAGGACCTATTGGGTAATAGGTCCCCTTTTGGCACCTTTAGGAAAACTACGGAGGTTTACTGGACCCTATTGGTGTCAATTTTATAGGTGTATGGATTGTCAACCATTCTTTGAACTTCATCTTATATAAAGTTTACTTGATTTATTTTAAACCATTATGGAAAAATTTATATTAAATTATATTTTAATTAATTTCAAGCATTATTGAATTTATTCAGTTATGCTCAAAAAAACAAAAAGGAGGTGAAAATATGAGAAAACAAGCGATTTTAATAGTAACAACAATTGTTTTCTCATTGCTCCTGTGTGGAGCGGTATCAGCAGAAGATTCACAGGAGGTAAATCTAACTATAGACTCAAATCCCAATTCCAATGAAAATTGTTCAGTAATTGATCCAGAAATAACTCTAAACATTAACTTGGAACATCCAGAAGCTCTCTCAGGAGATAAACTCCCTGATGTAACGGTGGAAGATACTGGTGGAAATGTTATTAATCAGATAGCAGTCACAAAAAATGGAAATAAACAGTATAAAGTGAATTTTATCAGTGATAAAACCCTCTTCAAACTTACAGTTGGTGCACTGGGGCATGTTAATCAAACAGTGACTATCCCAGTTAGTCAAATAAATCCTATGAGTCCAGTTTTATATGGAAATGCAACTGTAAATCTTAGGGCTTACAATCTACTGATAATCAGCAGCTCAGAAACTTTCGTTCAAAATTTTGTGGACTCCTATAAAAAACTCAAAAATGAGGGTTACTACTTTAACCTGTATTATTTTGGCTTGGATGAAGTAACTGACACCGAAAAACAGGAAAAAATCAGAGCAGCGGCAAACAAAGCAGACCTCATAGCGCTGCAGATGATAAGCAGCTCTTCGAAAGTTGATATTATCAAAGACCTGATTTCCGCCTCTCCAGCTCAAAAAATCTTGGGAATTCGCAGTTCCAATCTGAACATACCTGGAATTGACCTCAATGATACAGTAACCAAACAGTACTGGGTTCAGGCCGGTGAAGAAAATGTACGTAGATTCCAGTTATACCTTTTACAATCCGTGGGAATGAAATTAAAACCTGGTGAAAATGTGACAGTTGTAACCTGGCCAGAACAGGTGGTTTTCCATCCGGAAGCAACCTTCCATGATGCATCTTTAATTGGAGGGATACCTCTTTTTAAAACATGGGATGAGTACCTGACCTGGTACCAGAACAAAGGTCTTTACAAGGAAAATGCCCCATGGGTGGGGATCGTTGCTTATGATTCCAGTCTTAAGGGAGGCAACTGCCAAATGCAAGTAGAACTCTTGAAAAGTCTGGAAAGCAAAGGACTTAATGTTATATTAATCTTTGCAACCACCAATGGGAGGCTTAACCTGGCTAAAATGTTCTTCAAAGATGGTAACAACAACACCCGAATTGATGCACTTATCACCAGTTTAGGTTTTACCTACGTGTCTGGAAACTCAAGCAAGTCCATATTACTATTTGAAGACTTGAATGTTCCAATATTTGCTCCAGTATACACTTCCGACCTGGAAGGATGGGAAGACAGTTCCACTGGTATCACCAGTGAAGTTTACTGGCAGATTGCCCAGCCAGAACTGGAAGGCAGAATAGAACCCGTCATCATGGGCGGTATAGAAACATTGGGAATAGATCCAGAGACTGGAATTGTCCTGAAAAGTTATAAAGCCCTACCTGACAGGATCGACCGAGTAGCTGGACGAGTGGCCAACTGGGTGCAACTGAGAACTTTGCTGAACTCAGATAAGAAGCTGGCACTCATCTATTACAATATCGGCGGGGGTAAAGATGGAGTAGCTGCATCCTATCTGGATGTGGTCAGCAGCATTGATAACATCATTAAATCCCTTAACTCTGCTGGTTACAATGTACCAGCCAATTTCTCGTCACAGGATATTGTTAACCTGATGCTCAACGCCGGAAACAATGTAGGCTCCTGGGCTCCAGGGGAACTTGAAAAACTGGTGAATGCCGGGGCAATAACCATACCTCTGGAAACCTATCTGGCCTGGTTCAACACCCTACCTGAAACTCTCCGGAATGAAGTAATTGCAGAATGGGGGCCCGCGCCGGGAAATGTAATGGTCTACAATAATTCCATTGTAATCCCTGGAATAATGTTGGGGAACCTATTTTTAGGGCCGCAACCTATGCGTGGTTGGGGTGAGGATCCCGATAAGATCACCCACTCTCCAAGTTTACCACCAACCCACCAGTACATTGCATTTTACATGTGGTTACAGAACCAGTTCGATGCCAATGCAGTGATCCACCTGGGAACACACGGAACCCTGGAATGGCTTCCAGGAAGAAGTGTGGGGCTGGGGATTGATGACTGGCCAGATGTTCTACTGGGAAACATCCCCAATATCTACCCTTACATTGTAGAAAACCCTGGAGAAGGAACACAAGCTAAAAGAAGAAGTTATGCAGTAATCATAGACCATATGATACCACCAATGGTATTGTCGGAACTCTACGGTGATCTGGCAAGCCTCAGTGATCAGATAAAGTTCTACCACGATGCTACCACTGACCAAAGACGACAGGAACTTGAAAACATCATGATGGGAATGATCAAGGATATGCACCTGGATGAAGATCTCCAGTTAGACTTGGAATCAACACCATTCAATGAAGTAGTGGACAAAGTGGAACACTACTTGGAAGAACTGGCCAAGACCATGATGCCTTATGGTCTTCACACATTTGGACAGGCTCTGGAGGGAGATTTACTGGAGCAAATGATAGAATCCATCGTGAGTTTTGACCCGGTTAACCGGGATAACCAGGCTTACCGAGATGAGCTACGTCAGAAGCTCAGCCAGAACTATGAAATGGAAAATTTATTAAGGGCTTTAAATGGGGAGTACATCTCCGCATCTCTTGCAGGAAGCCCCATACGTAAAACTGATGTCATACCAACTGGTATGAACTTTTACTCCTTCGACCCACGTTATGCGCCGGATAAAGCTTCATGGGAGATTGGAAAGAAAATGGCAGATGATCTGTTACAGGATTTCTACAACGCCAATGGCCATTACCCTGAAAGCGTGGGGGTGGTTTTATGGGCTATTGAGACCATGCGTACCAATGGACAAACCATAGCCATGATCCTACGATTAATGGGTCTTGAACCGACTTATGCCTCTTCAGGATACTTCAATGGAGTCAAAGCTACACCTTTATCAGAACTCAACCGCCCACGGGTGGATGTAATGGTATCCATGAGCGGTCTATTCAGAGACACCTTCTCCTACACGGTAGAACTTTTAGATGATGCTTTCAGAATGGTTTCCAAACTCGATGAAAGTAACACCGACAATTACGTCCGGAAACACTACCTTGAAGATCTTGAAAAGTACCTAGCTCAAGGAATGAATACAGAGGACGCTGAATTATATGCTATGGCCCGTATTTTCGGACCACCGGCAGAAGCCTATGGAACTGGTTTAAGTGAATTAACCACCACCACCTCGGGGTGGGATGATTTGTCAGATCTGGTGGACACCTACTTAGCACGGAATTCCTACTTCTACGGGCGGAACATCCAAGCCAAGAGTGGGTTAAACGCATTTATAAACCAGTTAACCCGTATTGAAGCAACAGTCCAGGTTAGGGATGGTTTATATGGTGTATTTGACAATGATGATGTTGTCCAGTATTTGGGGGGCCTTACTATGGCTGCTAAATATTTATCAGGCCGTGATGTGCAAGTATATATTGCCAACACTAGAACGACACCCAAAATCGAGACTCTCTCCACTTTCATCAACAATGAAATAAGAACACGCCTTTTAAACCCTAAATGGGCAGAAGGCATGCTCAAAAATGGTTTCTCGGGTGCTCATGAAATCACCGACCATATGGAAAATATGTTCCGATGGAATGCCATACAACCGGATTCAGTGAAAGAGTGGATGTGGCAATCGACAGTTGAAACCTACATGTTTGATTCAGCCATCAGGAGCCAGTTTTTAAGTGCCAATCCCTATGCTTTTGCTTCTGCAGCTGCTTGGGCTTTGGAAGCTATCCGCAGAGGTATGTGGGCGCCAGATGCTGCAACCACCACCCAGCTCAAGGACATTTATATGAATGCCATTCGTGAGTACGGTGTTGTCTGCTGTCACCACACTTGTGGTAACGTTGATTTCACCAATTTTGTGGTAGTGGGTTCTTCTTTGAGTTCAGAACAGCTTCAAGAGTTTGCTGCTATTATGGAAGCGGCTACTGGTGAACCTGTAACTTTGGGTTCTACTGGAACTCCTTCTCAGCCAACAGCTTCAGCATCTTCCAGCGGGGCATCATCTTCAGTTGGTGGATCATCTGGGGGTGAACCAGCCACTGAAAGTGGAACTCAGAGTGCATCTGAATCACAATCCTCATCTGATGAATCTGCAGGTACTGATGGATCTTCCAAGTCTTATGAGGTGTCTGAAACCAGTTCTTCATCCCCTCAGTCCAGCATGCCTATTGCAGCTATTGTGGGAGTGTTGATACTGGTTGGTCTGGTAGGATTTGGTTACTTCCGTGGAGCTATCTTCAAGAGATAAAAATATTTTTAACCCATTTTCTTTTTTTGGGAAATCCCATTTTTGGGAAAAATTAAGTTTTCACATTAAAAAAATTTCTAATGGTGATCCAATGTGTATTACATTTTCGATTCAAAATGGCCATAAAGTCCTAAATTCATTTAAAGTATTACATAATGTTTGGATTTATTCTGAAAAGTAATAATACTTAATAGATCGAAAATATTATAAGTTATTTGACTACAATTCTTAGTGTGGTTAACATGAGGCAGTGTGATTGAAATGATGGAATTATTATGGAAACTGGGAATACTCTCAGTAGTAATGGTTTTTGGAATTAAAATAGGACTAGCAATGGGTTTTGCAGGTCTTTCCAAGAAAGTAACTGCAGCTATAATTCTGGGTTATGGTGGTGGAATATTATTGTTGACCTTTATTGCGGGTAATTTTGTGGATCAGATCCAGGGGTTTGTTTATGATTACAGTTCTGTTTTAGGTATTGTAATGGCAGCTGTTATTCTTTATGCTGGATTCCACACCCTCAAGGAATTTAAAATACACCAAAAGGATAGTATAACTGCAACCTGCATGGCAATGATTGCTCCTTGTCCCTGTTGTTTTGGGGCAGCAGTAGCGGCTATTATTATTGCCGCACCCATGATTGGTGCTTCTGCTTTTGCTGTTGGAGAGTATGCGGCAGTTTTTCTAATGATAACCATGACCGTATGTTACCTGATTTCGGGAATGATTGGGCGTGCATTGAACCAGCCTTATCCTGTTTTGTTGGGCAATTTTATGTTGTTTGCTGGTTTTTACTTTTTAACTTCAGCTATAGTTATTCCTAATATTAGCACAGTTTTAACTCAACAGATGAGTCCTATAGATATTCCTGATATATGGACATTTGCTTATGCTCTGATAACGGTTGTTGTGCTTACAGTAGCTGGTTATTACATAGCTCGCAATCGAAGTCCTTTTGTAGATCAGACATCAGGGACTGACTCAAAATAACAGATAGATATCAATAATTTCAAAAAAAAAAATTAGGTGAATGAACATGGTAGCGATTCCAGGAAGTGAAATGTTAAGTTCAGTGTTGCACGTTATATCACAAAGCCTTCTCATACCGGTTATTGTAGGGCTTTTGGCTTTTATGCTTTATGCCATCATAAGCTTTGGGGGTCTTATATCTGAGTATACCAGTAGAATACGGATAAGTACAGATCAGATAGAAAAAATTATCAGTGATTTTACTAATGTCGGCACATCTGAAGGAATTAAGGAAATAATGGAGAAAAGTGATGTTCCAACTGGTTATAAGAATATCATTATCAAAATTGCATCCCATCCTGATATGGGCAGTAAATCCAGGGAGGCTTTAGCCCGGAAACTCATTGAACAGGAGGAAACCCTGGCAGCTAAAAGTTTGGAAAAAACAGATATCGTGACTCGTTTAGGTCCAACCTTAGGTTTGATGGGTACATTAATTCCTATGGGTCCTGGTCTGGCAGCACTTGGAGCAGGAGACATAAACACACTGGCCAATGCACTTATAATAGCATTTGATACAACAGTTGTTGGGTTGGGAGCAGGAGCCATAGCTTATGTTATATCAAAAGTCAGAAGAAGATGGTACGAGGAATACTTATCTAATGTAGATGCTCTTTGCGAAGCTGCACTGGAGGTGATGGATCATGGTAAGGCGCAGACGCCGTATGTTGGATGATAGCCAGGGAGAAGACCCCGCAGCAGGATCCGCCAACCTGGTGGATGCAATGTTAGTACTGGCAGTTGGATTTCTGATATTTCTGGTAATGTCCTGGAACATGCAAAGCGTGGTTTTTGCGGACATGTCTCAGGAAGAACGCCAGAAGACCATGGAAGCCATGAAGAATGTGGCGGAAGTCCAGCAGGGCCGTGAACTTAATGATACGCCTCAGTCTCAGTCTGGCTCAGGACAGGGATATGCCAAGAAGGGAACGGTTTATCAGGATCCCCAGACTGGAAAATTGATAATGGTAGAGGGTTGACCATTAGGTGGGCTTACCATCCCACCAAATACTCTCTAATTTTTCCTTTTTTCTTAAATCATGGTTATGCCTATTATTCGCATTATTTTTAAGGCAATGTCCTCCTTATTCAATTAGTTTCAATTATCCCAAATATTATAGCATGGGATAATATTTCTTAATCTCATAATCAGTTACCTGCCGGTTGAATTCAGCACACTCCATTTTCTTCAGGGTTATAAAGCGTTTAAATGAGTGGGGGCCTAAAGTTTCCTTCATTAAGTCTGATTCTTCAGTGTAGCTGATTGCTTCCTGTAGACTGGAAGGTAAGGTTTCTATTCCCTTTCTCATTCTCTCTTCCTCATTTAAATCATACAGATTTAGTTCCATTGGCTCGGAGAGATCACATTTTTCTTCAATTCCATGTAATCCTGCCATGAGGGTGACTGCGAGCTGTAGGTAGGGGTTACCGGAAGGATCGGGGCAGCGGATCTCTATACGGGTGGCTTCTTCTCTCCCTGGCTGGTACTGGGGAACTCTAACCAGTGCCGAGCGGTTACTACGTGACCAGGCAATGTAGACCGGGGCTTCAAAACCAGGCACCAGTCGTTTATATGAATTGACCCAAGGGTTTAGTATGGATGTTATCTCCTTGGAATATTTCAGTACTCCTCCCAGATATGCTCGAGCATATTCTGAGAGATGGTATGGATCTTCTGCATCGAAGAAAACATTCTTATCCCCATTGAAGAGGGATTGGTGGGTGTGCATTCCAGAACCATATTCATCATTGAGGGGTTTGGGCATAAATGTAGCGTAAACTCCGTGTTTAGTGGCTATCTCCTTAACAGTGAGGCGGTAGGTGACCATGTTATCTGCCATACGCAGGGCATCATCATAGCGTATGTCTATCTCGTGCTGGGAAACTGCGGCCTCGTGATGGGAATATTCCACCCGAATTCCCAGCTTTTTCAGTGCCAGGACAGTGTCTCTTCTGAGATCCGATGCCAGATCAAGGGGTGTGAGGTCAAAGTACCCACCGGTGTCCAGTGGTTCCGGTTTAACTGGTGATTTGAAGTAGAAATATTCCAGTTCCGGGCCAACATAGAAATGGTCAAAACCCATTTTTTCCATCTTATCCAGCGCCCTCCTCAGGACGTAACGAGGATCCCCTTCATAGGGTTGGCCATCGGGCTTCAGGATGTCACAGATCATCCTAGCCACTGATTTTTCCTGGGGCCTCCATGGTAAAATAGCGAAGGTTTCCGGATCAGGCATGGCAATCATGTCTGATTCTTCAATATCCTGGAAACCAGTGATACTGGACCCATCAAAACCCATCCCTCTTTCAAGTGCGTTTTCAAGCTCTTCATTGGTGATGGCGAAACTTTTGAGGATACCATTTATATCGGTGAACCACAAACGGATGAATTCAACGTCTTTATCCTGAACCTGTTTGATTACTTCATCTTTACCCAACATATTAATTCCCACAGAGTTTAATGTTTTTATCCTGTAAATTATCTAATAATACAAATCCTTAATGGTTAGAACTATTTATTTTAGATGGACACCAATAAATTATTTACATTACAATAATTTATATCCTTATTGGTGTACTGGTCCAATTAATAGTATATTTGGACTCATATTTTTTAAAGTTATGGTATTTTATATGAACAAAATTTAATAAACTTATTAAAAAAATGAAAGAATGGTGACTTCAGTGATTATACCAGTTTTAGATATAAAAAAAGGTTTAGCAGTTTCTGGAAAATCTGGAAACAGGGAGACTTACCAACCACTCCAAACAGTTTTTCATCGCTCCTCGGATCCGGTTGAAATTGCGGGTTCTCTTCGTAGTGCCGGGGCCAATGAAATATACATTGCTGATTTGGATGCCATTGAAAAAAGGGGTTCAAATATGGATATTGTGCATGAGGTTAACCAGATTATTCCAGTGATGCTGGATTGTGGTGCCAGTGATCTTGATTCAGTAACTGAAGCCCTCCAATTTGCGGATAAAGTGATCGTGGCCACTGAAACCCTGAAAAGATTGGAAGACCTTTACGAAATATTTTCCAGGTTTGATGGGGAACAGATTGTTATAAGCATTGATGTTCTCCAGAATAAAGTTCTAAGCAAATACATGGAACTTGATTTTAGCATATTGAGGGAGAATTTAGTAAAACTACAACCCACCCAGATAATTCTTCTGGATATTTCCAATGTAGGAACCGAAGGTGGGGTTAACTGGGAACTAGTAGATGAGTTTCCTGGCCTGGAAAGTTCTTTCATTTTAGGGGGAGGTATAACTGGGGAAGATATGGGTCAGCTGGATAAAAGAGGTGCGGGTAAAGTTCTGGTGGGCACCGCACTCCACAACGGTCAGATAAAACCTATTTTTTGATTTTAGTTAATTTTTTGACCATATTCATCCTTACATATTTTTCACCCTCATTTTTTATCCCTTTTTGTCTCAGTCATTACCCCATTATATTTTATGCACCATTTAGGGGGTGAATCCGTTTAATTGACTCAAAAGACCGGCACAAATCAACAGAATTAAATGTATATTGTTATCCCTAAACTTATTAATTCATCACACCAAGATAATCTATGGTTAAATTTTTGATTATGGGGCCGGTGACCCGTGACACCATCTTAAAAAGTGGTTCAACTTGCAAAGGGATTGGAGGTCCGGTTTATTATCAAGCTGCAGTCTTATCCGCCCTTAAAGCAGATGTAACAGCGTTAATAACTATGGGAAAAGATGATAGGGAGTTACTTGATCATTTTCCTCAAGATATAGGTTTAAAACCTATATGGGGTGGGGAAACCATGCAATTTGAGAATTTTTATCCGGATGATGATCCTAACCACCGGTTGCAGAGGGCCTGCATACCCTCCAATCCCCTTGAAGTTTCCCATTTATCATCCATGGACTGGGATACCTTCGATGCAGCGCTGGTCTCACCACTCTCACCAGATGATGTACCTTTGAAATCCCTAAAATATATATCAAATCAGGGGTTACCAGTTTATTTGGGAGTTCAAGGGTATCTCCGTCATCTTGACGGTCAAAAAGTTGTTTTAAAACCCTTAAGTAATTATAATAAATTTTTATCCTGTGTTGATTTCCTTTTTCTGGATGAAGTCGAGGCTGGTGTGATAATCGGGGATTCATCCCTTTCTCTGGATGAGATCTCCCGGAGACTTTCTCTTCTTGGTCCGGGGGAGGTTATTATCACCCAGGGAGATAGGGGATCCCTTATTTACTCCAGTGACCAGGATGATGTCTGGAATATCCCTGCTTTCCCTTCCAAGGAAAGGGTGGATCCCACTGGTCTTGGTGATAGTTACCTGGCGGCCTATGCATTTAGAAGACAGGAAACATCAGATCCCCATGAATGTGGAATTTTTGCTTCTCTGGTATCATCCCTGAAACTTGAAAAAAAAGGAGCCTTCCAGGGTGATAGGGAATTAATAGAAAATAAACGCGCACATTTCATCGAATAATGGGATGATTTGTTGTTAAAAAAGAGGTTTATAGTACTTTGGAATAATTAAAGGATTAAAAGGTTAAAAAAGAATGATTAAAAAAGAATTTTTTTATTCAAAAAAAATATTTAAATGAACTGTACTCCCTAAATCCATTATGTGCCTAAAATCACCGGCAGTATCAGGAAGGGCAGTAGGCCCGCGGCAAAGAAAAATACAATTCCTGCAATGGTGTAATTTCTTTTACGGTCCATAATTCCACTACAAAGTAGAATCACTCCTATAAACGCCAGTACTGGTGGAATTATGTGGGAATAAAGTAGTGATCCAAATATAACTGTATCCGCCATGTTTATCAAATCTCCATCTGGATTCTAGATTTAAGTAATTAGCCTAATTGTGATTAATCCTAATTGTGATTAATTATTTTTTTATACCCCAACTATTAACAACTTTTGGTGAACTTCTCCACTTGGGTAATTCCTTTATTTCAAAATGAATTTTCACCAATTGAATTAAACACCCTAATTCAGGTAGTAAATTCTCTCCGGACCGATACTGTATAAACCACTACTGTAGGGATAAAATGTATTGAGAATGGTATGTATATTGTAGTAAACCTGAAATGCACTTTTCTTTTTGGCAGCGTATTTATTAACGTTTATATCAGCGTAGTTCTTGGTTAACGCAGTGGTGGTTGCTCTATTATAATGGTAATAGTAGATAGGAAATTGTCTGTATTTCAAGTCCGGATATTTCTCTTTCATCTTCTGCATTCCCTGTTGACAGGCCAGATGGTCCCGGTTCCCATCTCCAGTGGTGGTGTAAAACACGGTGTAACCCTCCTTGAGATATAGATTCTCCATGGTGGTAAATACAACGTCAGAGTTCAAGGCACCATCATTAAAACTATGTATATTGTAACTACATCCCAGAATGGCCATAACTCGTTTAAAGGAGTCTTCTCGGATTAATTTCTTCCGGTAATCTGCAGTGGCATTTGAAGGAATTTCTATATTGTAATAATTAGTTACCGCGAGTAATTCGGCTGTTATGGCATCACCAGCGGTCATAAGCTCGCAATGAACCGTAGAACCGTTTTCCATGATTCTTTGGATTGTTCCCCCTACACCTATGGTTTCATCATCAGGGTGGGGAATTATGAAGGCCACCTTTTCAGGGGAAGATGCATTAGCCGTCCCATTTTGACTTTCATTAACCGCGGATCTATTGGTATCGTTCACTGAGAATATGGGATATAATGCAATAAATAAAATCAAGGGTATTGTTAAGAGTAAAATGATCTTTGTTTTCTTCATTTTCATAACCTTAAATTTATGTCAATCTAAACTATCTAGAGCCAATTAAATATAAATAAGTTATTATATTCATTCTAAGATGCATATTCTTTTGATACCCATCGATTACCTTCTGATTATCATATAAACTATTTTCTAGAAATAAAAAAAATATAAAAAATAGTTATGATCCCCTCTAATTCAGGGGATCTACTGCACTTAATTGGCAGTGGGTATATCTCTCGGCTGCGGTAAATCCTTCTGGCCAGCAGGTTCCAAGTACCAGTTCCTTATTTCCAGCCGGGAACTGGATTAAATTGGTGGTGTAATCATATCGTATATCGTTATTTGAGACCACCTTGTAAGTGTACTTCTTCTGGGTTAGATGATCATTGATAATTACAATATCACCGGTTTGAAGCTTATCTATATCGTCAAATGGTGCTGAGAAACGAGTGTGGTGTCCTAATAGTCCCATCGATCCTTTTTCACCAGGATAGAAGCTTTTTGGCAGGGAACTTTCTGGTGCGGAATAATGGTAAACAGCACCCATTGCATTTAAAGTGTCGGAGCGTATATTCCAGGTTATTCCCAGTTTAGGTATGGTTACTGTTCCAAAGGTAGGCATACTGGCCAGTTTGGTGGAGTTGATCTTCAAACTGTTTCTAACCGCATCGAAGGCCGCACTACTCTCGGATCCTTTAAAACCTTTCATTAATGATTCTATCTTAAATCCTTCCTGAGGATAATTGAATATAACACTGTAAAGAGCTCCATTGGTGTTCACCCATACTTCCCTCTGCTCGGCATTGGAACCATTTTTCTGGATTTGGTAAGTGTTGGCGTAACCCTCGTTCCCGTTAACATCGATTTTATTGCTGGAGGTGAGTTTAATATTACTCTCAGACTCCTTAGTAAGCTCGGGTACAAAATCTTTGGCAACATTGTATCCAGGGGGTGTAACCTGGCGGTTAACAGTGACATTCATGCCAGTTTCCGGGTCTTTAAAGGCAGCTACTTGAGCCCCCTGGGGGGAAACCTGTTGCCAGTTAGCCGGATAATCAAAAGAGATCTCACCATTCTGATAATGTTTAGTTTCGATATTGGCACTGCCAAATGGCACGTTGAGGACCAATAAAACTACTGCCAGAATAGCAATCCCCATAATAATGTATTTCTTCAAATAAAAATCTCCTTAAAACTTTTTTAAAATATTTAATAATTTGAATTATCTGTAAATTGAGAAATTAACTTAAATAAAAATCCCTTTACTTATCTAATGTTTTGTATTGTAGTACCATATTGGATTAAAAAGTATAATTGATGTGGTATTGATGTGGTGTCTTTTTGCCATATTCAATAATACTATTTGTGTGAAGTAATATTAACTTAGCGTGTTTTTCCCTCAATTTGAGTTTTACTTATATTAAAAAACAATTCCTTATAAATGTGTTGTTATTCCACATCTGCTATTGGTCTTAATCAAACTTACTTTCAATGTATTTTTTCATACCATTTTACGACTTATCCCTTACATTTTTTTCTCTTTTTCGTACGACATTTACCAGCATTATAATTATAAATTGTAAAAAATGTGCCACCTATAAGTCTAAATTTGATATAAAAAATATTTAAAAATTATTAATCCTTACCTTTCGGTTTATCTCCACTAATCATACTTACTCTTTGTATTTCTACATCCTTTCAATCATTTAAAAATCTCTCTTGAAGCTTTTCGGAAACTTGATAAGTGTTACCGGTGTATGAATGGACTATAATTCCTATTTTAATTTAAATCCCTCCTTTTTTGTCTAGCAATATCCTTTGCCGTGGCATAAGGATGAGGATACCTTCCATTTTCTCGGGTATATGATTTAACAAATGGTATGTCATTTACTTGTATTGATTCAGCGGGACAAAGATTAACACATGCGAAACACATGTAACAGAAGACATTTTTCTGCCATGTCGGTTTGCCATCAACCATTTTAATCTTCCCTGATAAACAGATCTTTTCACAGGTTCCGCATCCATTACACTTGGAGTCTGAACAAAAGTAATTAACCCCTCCTGTATACTCGGAAAATGACATACCTAAAAGAACCAGTTTCTCTGATATAAAATTGAATAAACGATTGTAAGGGAATTCAATAAAGTATTCTGAGTCTTTTTCTCTCGAAATTTTCTTATTAACTACGATTTTTTCAATTGCATCCAATCGCTCCTGAATTACCGATTCTATTCCTGAAAGCTCTCTTTGGGATGGAACAACATAGCCTTTCTGTGCTCGTGGTGCCTCGTTGTGGCCCATATTCAGTATGAAATGCGAATTAAGATGCTTATTTTTTTTCTTTAATATTTGATCTATTTTTTCAAAACCTCTAAATATAGTGCCGTACCGTGTTGCTACTGCAAAAATATATTCTGCTGAGTTTAAATCAATTTTCATCAAGAATTTTTTCACGGCTATGGGAATAGTCAAGGCATGCACCGGGAAAACAAAGCCTACAGTTTTTGCACTGGTTTTTATAACATCAGTATTTAAAAGACTTACTATTGGTATGAGATCTGTTTCTGGGATTCTCTTTTGCAGTTCTTTCGCCACGTGTAGTGAATTTCCAGTGCCTGAAAAATAATAAATTTCTGTACTCATATGCCCCACCACATTTTTAACTTAATTTGTTTCCTCCTCAATTTTTATAGCTTCTAACAGGAATCGTGTATGGTTAATCATTTTCTCCAAACCGAGATTCATGAAAGAGTCAAAATCTTCATCATATTTCAAGATAAAATATTCAAAAACTAGGAAAATTGCATAAGACCAGTATTCATAGGCTAGTGTTCTGGGGTTTACTGGTTTAATCATCTTTTTTTCCATCATAATACTGAATATATTTTCCCATCCTGCCAGTGGTTCTTCTAGTAGTTCTTTCTTGAAAAATTCCCTTATTTTTGCATTGTGATAGATTTCGATGCAAACTAAGCGCCATATTTTTTCCATTTGGGGGATGTTGATGCGTGCCATGAACATTTTGACACCACCCTCAAAATATGCTTCAGGGCCTTTATCTATTAAATTTGTGGTTTCTTCCGCTGGAATGTTGCTTTGGGTGATTTCTGATTTGAAATAGTCTATTATGGCATCTAAAATGGCTTCTTTGTTTTTATAATGATTGTATATTGAACCTTCTCTTATTCTGGCTTCTTTAGCGATTTCTCGTACTGTTACATCGTTAAAACCTTTTTTAGAGAAAAGATCAACTGAAGCATCAAATATTTTTTCTTTGGTGGTTTTTTTAGCTTCATTTTCGGAATTTGAAGATTTTATTTCTTGATTTGCCATATGATGAATTACTCCTCAAATTAATTTTTTGAACAAACATTTGCTCAATCTTGCAATACTATGCAAATTCTACTATAAAAAACTAACGTTTGTTCAGAATTAGGAATGCTACGAATGCGCTGTCTTTGGTAAACCTACAAAAAATGAAGTCAGGATTGTAACTAAACCAGCTTTAAGAGCACTAATGATATCTGGAAGATCATTCCACTGCTTGCTATTGTTAATATGATGGCAGTCATCCGAGGTTTGGCAAACTGAAGAGCGTATTTAATTTCATTTATACCAGGAGATCGCTTACTGACTACTTTGGAAGCGGTTTCGATTTCCACGTACTGAAAACAGCATTCTAGGTAGTGGTATTTCAAAATGAGAATAAAATGTCTAACTGCAGTCACAGCTTCCTTAACTGTGGACTCACTATACTTTTTTTCTTTAAGGTTTTCTTTGAATCCTTTAATTTTTCCCTTAAAGCTCCGTTTCCATGGTGGAAGGTCGTTTTTTGACTTTTTACAGACTTATTTTATAAGTTTGGCTGGCTTTGTTCTGTGTATTTGCAATAGTTTTGTATATGGATTCTGGTTCTTTTTTTTAGCAGATTTTGTTCGTTTTTAAGATAAAAACTCTTGAATTAATGGGTCTGAAAATATTTCTATGATTTATTGGCTTGTTTAACCAATATTTATAGTTAACCACACTAAAAGAAAAAGTATGAAGTGGGTACTCCACATTTAAATAAGTTCTGATCATCACCAGTTCAACAGGGTTTTCCTAAGTTCCTTCTCTGATTCTGCGATTAATTCTATTTTTTCAACGTTAATGCCTCTCTCATGTAGGTAATCTGCTAATTCCACGGGACTGGTGCTCTCATCCACATCGACAATTATTGAATTATTTTCCCGACATATCATGCTGGCCCCATAGTGGGATAATTCCTGGTAAGTTTTTTCCTTATCATCAGTATTCAAACGGAAAGAACGTGTTTTATGGGAAATCTGGGCTAGGTCAATATTCATTCTTTGTAAAACTATCAGAACGTGCTTATCTAGGGCTGCCTCCAGAACTTCAACATCTATGGTGCCTTTTCCCATGTTAATCCGGACAGATTGGCATATCTGGGCCAAATCACGAGAGTGGGCAAAGCTAGGTTGCAAGCCTTCACCATCTTCCTTTTTAGGCTGGTACACTTTCATGAATCTGCCCAGGACATCCGGTTGGAAACTTTCTTCAAGATCCTCCAGATTTCTACGGAAAACCTCGGTAACTTCTTCCACTTTTGGATTTTTAAGGAAAATATGAAGGGGGGCACGTCTAAGGTGGGCTTCATCCATGATACTGATGTCCAGGTTGGTGGAGAATGCCGGTATGAAATGTGTGTGTAGGATAACCGGGATACCACGCACATAAACCACGTCTTTCTTGTTTTCCATGGGCACAATTAGCCGGTTTAGGATGAGTTCATGATCATCACGCTGTCTTCCCAAATCGTCAATAAGCAGTATCCCTCCATTGGCTTTAATCAGTGGTGATGTTTCATAAACACCCTTATTTGGGTCGTAATTAGTTTCCAACTTGTTTAAATTAAGTTCAGCACCAGTTAAAACAAAAGGAGCGTGAATTTTAACCCAACGTGGGTCGTGGGGCTGTTCTTCGCACAGCTTATGGAAATCAGGATCATAGAGTTGTATGATCTTCCCACCGAACTCTATGTACTTGGGCATTACCAGTGGAGGTAAAAGGTCAGGCATGGTGCTAACGATAAATGTTTTACCGGTTCCTGGGGGGCCGTACACGAAGATTCCCTTACCAATTATGCAGGATTCAATAATGGATTCTTTAGCATAATCCACTCCCACCACTTGATGGAAAGTTTCCTCAATTACTTCCGGGGGTATTTTGAGAGGATAACGATGGTGAAGCTGTATTTTCATGATCTGAAAGTATTCTTCATAGGGTACTGGGGCAATACCAATATAAGGATTATCTTCAGCAATCCCCCTTACCTTCTCTCGTCCTTTCTTGGTTATGGTGTATTCAACACTGGAAAAGAGGAACCCTCCACTTACCGGCGCGCAAAAACCGCTCTTTTCCATTTGACTTAAATTTTCCTCGAGAATATCCCAGTGGATACCTGTTAATTCATTAATGGTACTGGTTTTCACAGTACCGTAGCTACTGATGATTTTAAGTATTAATCCCTTGACAAAGCTGTCTGAAAGTTGCAGATCATCCAGGTTTTTAGGTTGTTTCAGTGCTTTGAAAATCTTTTCCATCTTTTCATCGTGATAATAACTCATTCTTAACCACCGAAAGTTTTATTCGGATTTTTCCAGATTTAGTATTTTTAGATTTATTTAGCTTAATATTTAGCTTCGGTTATCGTGATCTGTCCAATTAAAGGATAGTATTCACCTGGCCAATATCTGAAATCACATCAACTTTTAAACCTTCTATTTCAATAATTTCCTTTTCATTTTCGGTCAATTCCGAATTTACCAGTATAGCTGACATACCTACCTCAGTTGCCCCTAATATGTCTTCACTAAATTTGTTTCCAACCATAACTGATTCTTCAGCCTTACATCCCATACGTTCCAATGCCAGTTGGAATATTTCACTGTCTGGTTTCTCAGACCCTGCTTCCTGGGATGTCACCACCTCATCAAAAAAATGGTAGAGACCTAAGCGAATGAGCTTTTCCCACTGTTTAATGGTTAAGCCATTGGAAATAACTCCCATCTGATAATCTTTTTTTTTCAGGTATATGAGGGTGGACATGGTATCAGGGAAAAGTCTTAAAAGTGCAAATTTAACGTTATGGTATGTAATCATTCCCACAGCAATGAGCAGTGGGTTTTCATCCCCCATAACTCTTTTGGTTAAAATGTTGAAGTGTTTATCGTAGTTGGATCCCTTCTCTTTGATGATCTCCCTCAGAAGAAGGTAGGCTTCCTGTTGAGATAATGGTAAACCAGCATCTATCATGGCTTGTAAGGCAGCCTTACGGGCTAACTTGGCAAAACCTGATGTATCATACAGCGTATCATCTATGTCAAAAAAAACAGCCTTGATCATTTACCCACTACCTCTTTACCATCATTTGCACTAATACCCATTTTTATTTTACTTAAATTTAAACCAATTCATGATAGTTCATAACAACATATAATAATAATGATTTTAAGGTTGGGATTTGAATAAAAGCCATCAGTTGAAAAAGGCATCTAAACTACTCTGCTTTTCCTGATGAACAATTTCATCCTGGGAATAGCCCAGTGAGTCAATTATTCTGGAAACTGCAGGCAGGACCTGGTTATCAATATAATAATTTGGATCGTAGTTGGCCACATCAGCATCTTCCAGGGGCTCTGCTCGTTGGCTTATGGGTCCTTTCCCCTTAATAACAATATAACGTATTATGGAGCCACGTCCAACCTTTCGCCCTCTTTCAATGGCTTTTTTAGCAGCAAGAACATGTGGTGCTCTCTGCTTGTATTTATCTGGATTTTTGGTAAGCTGGGTGTGAATCACCAGATCTTCCAGGGGTGTTTCCCCTTTTTTAATCTGGTCAATAACTTCTTTAATTATTTTAGCAGCTTTATCCGGAGATGCGTCCTTCAAAATGGCCATCATCACCTTTTCCTGAGTTTTTTTGGCTACTGGGGCCCAATCTCTCCGAACTAACTCCAAACCCTTAACTACAATTTTATCATCCTGGATAAGGGCGTACCGTTTTTTGGTGACAAAAAAACCCCTCTCATAGAATCCTTCAAATTCCAGTTCCATCCCCGGGGGTAATTCCTTATTAACTGAAAGTAGAAATTTGTCCACGTTCTCTTTAATTGATTCGTGCAATGGTCACACCCAATAATTAAAATTCAAGTTCACCTCAAATCATGAGGCAGTGTATAAGTATAAATGATAATTTGGTCAGTTAATTCACTAAAATTATAGTTTAAAAAAAAGTATCAAATAGGATTAAACCTATTCTTCAACAATAATACCGTTGATGATACCATCCTGCCCAGGTCGGGAGGTTACTTTAACCTTACCTGCGCTGGTTTCAACAACAGCACCCTTGGTGATAATATTTCTCCTCACAAAGTGAGTGTTGGCATGGTTTTCCACCACACTGGTAATCTCAGCTACTTCCACCTTTTGGGTTTTAGGATCAACCACGTTGATCTTCTGTTCATTGGTGAGACGTATTTTTTCATTACCACCTTTGGTTCTTATGGTTTTGATTTTACGGTCTCCGATTTTGGTTTCTGCAGCTTCCCTACCGAATTCCATTTTTCTCTTGTTACGATTACTCTTAGCCCGTGCACCAGTAGCTTTTCTCACGGATCTTCCTTGCCAAATTGCCATTTAAATTCACCTCTATTAGCTTAATCTCTATCTATTCTACAATAAGTTACGGAAATATCATATTATAATATGTTTCCTATTGGAGCGTAAAAAAGTCTCAACTTAAGTCTTCATCTCCAGATGTAATGATTTTACAGAGTATGATATATTAACCTTTCCCCTATATTATATCCTTGATTTACACCAACATCAAAAACAATCGTTGAAACAATACATTTCCACTAACAATTAAGTATCCGTCAAATGGATTAAAAAGAATATTAGTATGTATCTATAAAACTATTGTTAATTCACAGTTTAAGTAAGATCGTTAGAATAATTTTAATTCATTTGAATAATATTTTAAATAAAAATAACGATAACATTGATTTATTTTGGGTTGGGATAACCATGGAACGGGTATTGGAATTACGGAAATTTGTGGCCCCAGAATTTATTTTTGGTTCAGGTGCACGATTACTGGTAGGAAGATATGCTAAAAATTTCGGAGCTCGCAAAGTGTTGATTGTAACTGACCCTCAGGTGATGGATGTAGGTCTGGTTGCTCCGGTTATCAATGCTCTGAAAGAGGAGGGGATTGATTACCAGATATATTCTGACATTAAATCAAATCCCACAGCTTATCAAGTTACTGAAGGTGCTGATCTATATTTAAATGAAAATTGCAACTTCATAGTGGCAGTTGGTGGTGGTAGTCCCATGGACTGCGCCAAAGCTATAGGGATAGTCAGCTCCAACCAAAAAGAGGTTCACGAATTTGAAGGTGTGGATAAGGTTGCTGTTCCATCCCCACCCTTAATCTGCATCCCCACCACAGCCGGAAGTGCCGCAGATGTCTCTCAATTTGCCATTATAACTGATTCAAGGCGTAAATTAAAAATGGCCATAGTCAGCAAAACTGTGGTGCCTGATGTGGCCCTGATTGACCCTGAAACAACACTTACCTTGGATAAATCTTTAACCATTGCCACAGGCTTTGATGTTTTAAGCCACGCTGTTGAGGCATATGTCTCCAATGCCAGTTCTCCCATCACTGATCTTCATGCGCTGGAAGCTATTAGGTTGGCTTCACAGAACCTGATCCCCACCAGCAATGATTTGGAAAACATTTATTTAAGGGGTAAAATGATGTTCAGCTCTTTAAATGCAGGATTAGCCTTTTCTAATGCTAGTTTGGGGTTGGTGCATGCAATGGCCCATAGTCTCGGCGGATTTCTGGATTTACCACATGGTGAATGCAATGCATTACTCCTGGATCATGTGGTTGAATTTAACTTTGAGGCAGAAAGCGGGAAGTACAGAGAAATTGCCAAAGTTTTTAACCTGAAAATTACTGGAATGGATGATAACGAAGTTCAATCGGCCTTAATAAAGAAAATTAGGGATTTGAAGGCTGAAGCTGAAGTTGATTATTCCCTCCACGATGTTGGGGTTACCTCCAGTGACATTCCAGAACTTGCAGCTAAAGCCATGAATGATGCATGTATAATAACTAATCCTCGGAGACCAACCCCGCAGGATGTAGAGGAGATCTTTAAAAATGCACTCTAATTCTGAGGATAATTGGGATTCCATACGTGAGAAAATAATAGGATTAGGTGAACAATCAATCCGAAAGAGTTACTATCCTGAATTACAGGAGAGACTTTCTGAACTGGAAAGATTCAGGGCACTCCTGGATGAAACTAATGAAGCAATATTCCTTTCAGAAGTCCCATCTGGCCATTTCACCGATGTTAATAATTCGGCCTGTCAACAACTGGGATATTCAGCTGGAAAAATGCTGGAAATGAATGTGGAAGATATAATAGCCCCGGATAAACTGGATGAAATGAGAACAATAATATTCAGTTTATTTGATGGGAAACATCTCCAGAACCGTAAAACTATTGAAACAGTTCTACAGGGGAGTGATGGATCTCAAATCAATGTGGAGATGAGTATCAGTCTGGTGAAGTTTAGTGATGCATTTTACACTGTAATGGTGGCCCGTGATATTACCGAGCGAAAATTATTCGAAGATGCCCTGAAATCTTCACTTAAGGAAAAAGAAGTTCTAATCCAGGAAATCCACCATCGGGTTAAAAATAACATGCAGATCATTTCCAGTTTACTCAACCTCCAGAAGCAGTATGTTAACGATGAAGAAGCCGTTAATGTCCTTAAAGAAAGTCAGAACCGGGTTAAATCCATGGCCATGATCCATGAAAAGCTCTATAAGTCCCGTAATTTCTCGGAAATCAACTTCGCAGAATACATCCGCAGTCTAGTTTCTGATATTTTCTATTCCTATGGCGTGGATTCCAACCGGATAAAAACCATCATTGTACTGGAGGAAGTGATGATGGGGCTGGAAACAGCCATCCCCTGTGGCCTGATCATCAGTGAACTGGTAACCAACACTTTAAAATATGCATTTCCCCATACTGAGCCGGGTGAATTCAAGATAGAACTTCATTCTTCCAGTGATAGGTGTTACAATTTGATTATCAGTGATAATGGTGTGGGAATACCGGAAAACATCGATTTTGACGAGACTGATACATTAGGCCTGCAACTGGTGAACAGTTTGGTGAATCAACTGGAAGGTACCATTGAATTGACCAGAAAGAATGGTACTGAGTTTAAAATTAAATTTAAAGAATTGCAATATGAAGAAAGAATGTAATTGGATTAAAAAAAAAGAATGAGTACACTATGTGGACTAGCCTAATTAAAAAAAGGTAGTTCCTGTATAATTACAGGTTGTCTGGATTAATCAAACTTCTTCTTTAGTTTTACCTTTTATTTCCCCTTCCTTTTCCTTAGATTTTCCTTTAAGTTCTCCCTTTAACTCTTTAATTTTACCCTTAACTTCCCCTTCTTTTTCTTTAATTTTACCCTTTAGTTCCCCCATAATCCTCACCTCATTAATTAAAATAATTTCCCTTTAATCAGTAATTTATCGCCAATGGCTTCGATCATATCGTAACTTACAATCTTCTTATCACCCAGACCTATTTTGGCAGATATGCCCCCTTCTTTAAGGATTATGGCTTCAACTTGGTTACTTTTAAAATTCCATTCAACATCGTCTACTATGCCTACTTGGTCTCCTGATTCATCTACAACTTCTTTTCCAATTAAGTCGTTTTTTATTTTCATTTAAAACCCCCGAGGTCATCAATCTAAATAATTAATTATAATTATATTTTTAATAACTTAAATATATTTTGAATTATTAAGATAAACTAAAATTTTATATCATTAATTCGTATAAAATATGAATATTGTTCAATATTTCCATGTTTTGTTAAAATTTATTACTAAATTGTATGCATATAAATCGGGTAATGCATGTAAACCGAACCCTCTAATCAGGGAGTAATTCCAGGAAATCAATCTAAAATATCCCAGTCTCTAGTTTCCAGGTTCAAACCTTTTAGCTGATCTTCAACAGAGTCTTCACTACTGTAGGGGAGTATCTGCCCATTCATGTATGGTTTGGATTGTTTTAATGATCTTAAGTTCTTATTAGCAACTTTTTGCCAGAGTTTCAACCAGCTATTGTCTGCTCCTGTGATGGGGGCATCTTCCGTCCCCAGATGTTCTCCCCACAGGGTGTTTCGCAGTTTCACAATCTCTTCACCGGAATTTTGGTGCAGAATGGCATTCATTTCCATGTTTCTGTGGAATTCCATGTCAAAAACTCCTTCCAGTTCATTGACGTAGGTGAGGGAGGAACCATCCAGGTTTGCTGTGCCCACCGTGGCCCAGATATCATCTACAATAGCCACCTTGGTGTGCACATAAATGGGTTGTATTCTGAATTTTTCTTTCTCACACCGGGTAGACCATAGGGTGAAAAAGCCAATTTGAGGATGGTCCAAAATATCTTGAAATGTGGTTATTCCCATTTTCTTCAGGCACTGGTTTTGCCATCTCTTATATCCAGGGTTATCCGGATTCTCGTTCATCACCACGATGACTTCCAAGTCATGGTTACCATTCATCACATTTTTCAAAGCTTTAATTATGCTTTTATTGGTTAAAAACTGGTTTTCAAGGTATATGAATTGTTGGGCTTTTGCAAATGCCTTACGGTAACCTTCGAAGATCCCCAATTCACCATCCCCAGTAAATGTTTCGGGAGTAACTGATCGGACAATTTGAACCGGTGTTTTCCCGGCCGGACTTGAAACTGGATTCCTGGTGTGGGGTTCTATTTTTCCCTGTCCATGGTATTCTTCCTGGGTAATGTAATTCCACATCTGGCAGAAAAATTCTTCCACATGGTAAACAGCCCCTCCCTTCAGTTTAATGGACACATCGTGAACTGGTCGAACACCAAGGGGTTTTCGCCGAGAGTCATGAATTCTATGCTGTGCTGAGTCCCAGTAATCCTTTTTAAAAGGGGATCCTATCACGTAAGCCTCTTCACCATCAATTACCAGGGTTTTGGCGTGCATCACATGTAGGCCATGGGACTTAAATTCACGGATCTCAACTGGACTATCCTGGAAAAATTCTTCCATTTGTGAGAAACTATCAGGCACTGCCAAGTTTTCATTTAAAATTATTTTAACATCCACTCCCCTTTCTGCTGCTTCCTGAAAGTTACGGGTTAAAACACTTTGAGGACGAAAACCATCCCCTTCGCTGGTGAAAGTGGCGGTGAAATCCGTCTCAAACTCAAATTGGGTGAGGTAAATGTGGGACTGTGCCTTTTCAATGGATTCAACCACACTTTCCAGTTCTATCTGGTTATCAACCAGGACCTCAACCTGATTATCATCCGTGAACCGTGACTTCCGGGAGCCTCCCAGGGTAACGTACCATCCCTCTGCCCAGTTACGGGGGATGATAATATCCTCCATGTCCTTTAAGGTTTTAGATACAATGGTGTACTTATCTGTCCTTTTAAGCTCTGAAACCCCCAATACATCCTTAACTAACACTTGGATGGTGGGTTCATCATCCAGAATGTTTTGGTAACTGCTGGGGGGATACAGCACTTCATAAAAACCATTTTCATCAGTTTCAGACTCACCTAACACTGGATAGTCTTTAAGTGAAACAGGGGATATTTTATCCAGTACTTCCAGGGCATGACTATCTTTCAGGATTGATTTCCTCTTTCCAGCACCCTCCACCTGAACCACCAGGCCCTCCATGGGATGACTATCCCTATCTAAAACCCTTCCTCTAATCCCTATATTTGGCTTTTTAACATTCATTCAAACCACCTGAACTTTTTATGCATTGAAGCCATGTTCATTCCCCCTCATTTTTCATAAAAATCAAATTTAACAATACATATTTATGTTCATTCCAGTTGTTAAATGGTAATATTTCACTCTTAATCCGTGAAATTTCATTCTTTTTCCATTTAAGACTCACTAAATGACTCTAGGGGGCCTTTGAATAAAGGGGTATATTTAAATAGGCTAACCTCCCAACTCTCTACTAGAATAATTCCAATTCTATTCGCATTAGATGCTTTTAGAATGGCTTAAAATAGCTTTAATTATTTAGTATTAAACCGAGCAAGGGTGAATCAATGAAAATCGGAATGTCACATGGGGCTGGCGGAGAGATAATGCAGGACCTCATTTCAGATATAATACTGGGAAACCTTAAGAACAAGACCGTGAATGGTGGAGTGGGTCTGGAAGACCTGGATGATGGGGCCACCATTCCCCTGGGTGAACATGAAATTGTAATCAGCACCGACAGCCACACCATTGACCCATTATTTTTCCCGGGAGGAGATATTGGTAGAATCTCAATGGCCGGTACAGTCAATGATGTTGCGGTAATGGGGGCCCGTCCCCTGGCTATAGCCAACGCAATGGTAATCAGTGAAGGATTCAATGTGGATGAACTGGAACTTATCATCAAATCCATGGATGAAGTATGTCAAGAAACCGGTGTAGCCATCGTAACCGGGGACACCAAGGTAATGGAGAATGATAAACTGGATAAAATGATCATCTCCACCACGGGAATTGGTATTGCCCCTAAAGGTGCCATCACCCGTGACTCCGGATTAAAAGTGGGAGATAAGGTCATACTCACTGGTAGTGTGGGAGACCATGGAATATCCCTGATGAGCTACCGTGAAGGGTTTGGCTTTGAAACCGACCTGAAATCAGACGTAGCTCCAGTCTGGGGCATGGTGGGAGCAGCCCTGGATATTGGCGGAGTTCACGCCATGAAAGACCCAACCCGTGGGGGAATAGCCAACGCCCTCAATGAGATGGCCTCCAAGTCCGGTGTGGGAATGTTCCTGGATGAAGAGAAGATACCCATTAAAAGGGAAGTTCACGCCGCATCAGAGATGCTGGGAATTGACCCTTACGAAGTGGCCAATGAGGGTAAAGTGATCATGGGAGTGGCCCCTGAAAAAGCTGATGAAATCCTGGAAGCCATCCGCAAAAACAAGTATGGTGTGGAGGCCCAGATTATTGGTGAGGTAACAACGGACAAACATGTGATCCTGGAAACAATGATGGGTGGAAAACGGATACTGGAAGCACCCATTGCTGATCCAGTGCCCAGAGTCTGTTAATATTATTCATTCATTGGGAATAAGAAAGTAAATAACTATCATGAATACACCCAACAATTAACTATTGAAAAAAAATCTTTCAGGTAAAAAAGTGAATCTCTGGGATTAATAAAATATCTCTGTAATTTAGAGATGGAATATCAGTTTGAATCAATTAATTGAAAAAACCCTTGAAGTATAATTATAAATAGGTGATCTAGAATGCAGGAATTTTGGGGTGAAAGACTGGCTGCTTTAATAGTTGATGCGATTTTCATCACTCTGCTTATGTGGGTTGTGACTGCTATTCTTTACCCGCTAATAGCTTGGGTTAATCTATACTCAATTTTGAACTATTGGGTCATTCTATGGGGTGTTCTGATCCTATTATACTTCACAGTAATGGAGGGTAAATGGTCCACTACCCTGGGTAAGGGTTTGTTTAAATTAAAAGTACATGCAGTTGATGGGACTATGAACTACAAAAAGGCATTCCTGCGTAATATCTCTAAATTCCTGTGGATCCCCCTGGTGGTGGATATTGCAATAGGATTTTCCCGTGGTGAAACCGGGACCAGAAAAAGATACTTGGATCAGTTTGCCGGAACCACTGTGGTTAAAGCAGAATAACTAAAAATAACTTTTTTTATCCTTAAATTCTAATTTTTTCTATAATATTTTCCCAAATTCTTATTGTTTCTAAAAAATTCATAATTTAAATCCGTAAAACTAAAAAATATAAATTGGAAAAATGGATATATTTTTGTTATATGCTGGTTCCAATTTTTTTAAGGATTCAGTTTCTAGGGATTAGCAATGATTTTTGACCAGCTATTCATCCACGATTTTAACCAGCTGAATTTCTTCTGGTTGGGCTATGGCTCTACCAATTAGTATGGTTGCAACTACGGCTATGATTGTAATCAAAACTGCGTATATTAGTAAACCTGTTAAATCGCTTCCTTTTGGTAAAAACTGTAATATAATTGCCTTAATTGCTTCGTTCCATGCCAAAGCTGCTATTAAACCAAACGCGGTGGTGATTAGTGTGGCAATGGTTTGGAGTACTTGTCCCTTAACTTGGTTTTTCATATTTTTCCCTCCTAAATAATATAACTGTTTATTATTTTTGTATAACAATTTATATAAATTTTAATAAACGAACAGTTTGGAGGTGTTATTAGGGGGAATTTTTCCCAAGGAATGTTCATAGAGGTCAATGGTCAGAATATTGGTATTGAATAATTAATTCAACCCACTCAAAATTCCATTATTCTCAATTAAATAATAATAAAAGTCGGAATAGATTTATAGCACACAATAGTTATGATAAACCTTTAATTAGGAAAAATTCACTTAAATAAAAACCCATGAACGGTATACTTCATCGGTTCTATAAGGAAACACTTAGGAGAAATTAAAACTTGCTTTTGAGTTGAGGGGTTGATTTTCTTGCTGAATTTCTAACTTCTCTGTTTATAAGGCCGCTTAATTCATTAAAAAAGTAAATTATTGATTGAAGGTGTTATTTTCGCATGAAAAGAAGTGCTGAAATGGGGTACAACTAATTTCCTATAATTTTTTTTGGGGGGGTTAATTTAATTAAATTTTCTTAATTTATAAGAATTAAAATATTAGAATAGAGAAAATATGTTAGAAGATATTTTAGATGATTGAGATTAGGTTAATGTAAATTCTAAATAAGAACTATAATGAATTAAGTCCACAAAAGGACACGGAAAGATACTATGAAACCAACGTTCAATAATACAAACCGTACCATTTATATTACTTAATCAATATACTATTTTTTATGAAAGTGGAAAATGATCCTCTTTTTAAAGATTTTTGCCTAGTTAGGAATCTTGCGTCACCTTCGGTTAAATTGTATAGATTAGCACTAGAAAAATACACAGATTTCACAGAAATGTCTTTGGATAATTTAATTACCGAAGCCGAAGATGAGGAGGATACTGTTCCGCGTTTAAGAAAGAGAAAAATCACGAAATATTTATCTGGATTTAAAGAACACCTAAACCAGGGAGATCTTTCAAGTTACTACACTAATCATCAAGTAGGTCTAGTCAGAACATTTTATGGTGAGTTTGACATACAATTACCTAAGTCTCACTGGAGAAAATCACGTAGCGACAAAAAACAGGAAAATATTGAAGATCTTCCAACTAAAGATGATATTAAGAGAAGTCTTGATCACTCAAAAACCACATATCGGGCTATTATTTTATTAATGCTATCTTCAGGAATGTCTAGATCGGAAATAGCTTCATTAACATTCAAACATTATTATGATGCTATTCCATTAGATATATCTCCTAAAACATTAAATGAACTCATTAAAAAGGTTGAAGTGGATAATCTTATTCTTTATTGGAAATTAAAACGGGTTAAAACAGGTAAATACTATTTTACCTTCAGCAGTCCAGAAACTTCTGATTATATTCTACGGTATTTGAAAGAGCTTTATAGGGGGCACCCAAATTATATTCCAAAACCTGAAGATACTTTCTTTAGGCTCGATAATCATCCAATAAACCCTGATAATCTTTCTCAAATGTTCAAACGAATTAATCAAAGGGCAGGACTAAAGAGAGCTAATGGTAATTTAACGGTTAGACCTCATTTACTTAGAAAGTTTTTTTCAACCACTCTTGAAAGAAATAGATTCCCTCACTTATACACAAGGTGGTTAATGGGTCATAGTGTGGACAGTACCACAGAAGCATATTTCAAGGCAGATCCTGAAGCAGTAAAAGAGGAATATAAGCAAGTTGTAGATCATTTAACAATAACTCAAGATATTAAATTTAAACCTGTAACCACTGAAGGATATGATCAGCTTCTAAAAGAGTTACGGGAGAAAGACAAGGATTATAAAATATTAGAGAATAGATTAGAGATTCTTGAAGGGATTGTTCAAGATAAGGCAGTTCAGAATGAATTAAATAAAAGGTAAACTTTTTTTCTTATAAATTTATTTTTAAATTTTCACATTTTTTTATTAATAACAAAATTTTTTTATTATATTAATAACTATTAGTAATATTTATTAGGTATTACTTTTATACTAAATTATACTACAAAAAGAGGTGATTGATAAATGATGGTTGCAAAATGCGTGTCTATGGACTTAGAAGACTTGACAGAGATTCAAGAGAAAATAAAAAAAGGCGAATCCAATAGTGTAAGCGAATTTGTTAGAAATGCCATACGAAAGGAGCTTAAAAGGTGATTTGTATGAGTGGATTGAATGACAAATTAAAAGATATCTACCAGACTTACAAAGACCATGAAAACCCCCCAGTACCTGTTAAGAAGATTAAAGAGTACTTAAAGCTTTCGGGTGTTAAATTAGAAGAGGATGAAGCTGTTTAGGAGTTTTTAAATGTCAGAAGAAAGGGAGAAGGGGGATTTTGGTGGAACCCCTCTAAGTAATACTTTATTTTCAAATAATAAATACTTACCGGATGCAGATCCGTCCATGGTCACACTTCCCGAGAAGCTGGAAAAACCACCCATTCCACACTTCAGAGAAAAACCAGTTCAAATTTTAGTTGATGGGTTCAGCCTTATTTTTAAAGAGTTTAATGATTGTGAGTATTGGATATGTGAAGAACAGAAAAAAGGCTCTTATTTTGTTCAATGGCTGGAATTCAGGGACTCTAAACCTCAAAAATTTCACCGTATGCTTTCCAATAGAAATGGCCTTGATGTGGAAAACAAAAACCGGGACCAGTCCCTGGTGAAATATTTACACAACAGGACCGGTATTGAAAAAACTGAAATCTCAGAATATTTAGAGAAAGTAGGAATCTTTATTGGTGAAAATAGGCATTCTTTATCTCCAGAGTATGAAGAAAATCCTGAAGATGGAGCTGATACACTTGAAGACCATGACAAGAGTGATGAAATTTCTGAAGAAAAGAAGAAAGAACTGATTGAAATCCTGAAAAAACCGGACCTTTTAAGTTTTATAGATGAAGCCCTTTATGAAAGATCCCCCGATGACGGTTTTATCATAGGTGAGGTGGAATCAAAGCATACTCTTAATTTTAACTGCGTAGGTGCCAGATTAGGCTTATCAACTATCAACACCTTAAAAGGTGCTTCTTCAATTGGTAAAACCAACACTGCCAATGTGGTAACAGGATTGCACCGTACCAAGAAGGTGGGTAGTCTTTCTGACACCGCCCTAAAGTATGCTGAAGATCTGGGAAATATTGACATCCTATATATTCAGGAGACCCTGGAGGAAGAGTTCAAAAATAAGGAAACCCGGCTAATGTCAGCAGATGACGGTGGATTTATCGCAGAAACCACAATAAAAAACCCAAAAACAGGCGAATTCGAGGTTCAACAGACCACCATACCGGTGAAAACACTAGTAACAACCACCACTGCAATTGAACTGGATCCTGAGTTTGCCAGCAGGAACTTCATAATACCAGTTGATGATAGTGAGGAACAGACTAAAAGGATCCTGGAGGAGAATTTCAAATCAACAGAGAAGAAACTTCAGGAAATTAAGGGTGAAATGGATTTTAACACCAAATACATGGATCTTAAGGACTCATATAATCTGTTAAAAATATTCACGGTTTTAATTCCCTATGAATCTGATCTCCTTGAAATATTTCCCACATCCAACCCCCGAGCCCGCCGGGACTCTAAAAAACTCATGCAACTCATAAAAGAGAGTGCCCTATTATTCCAGTTTCAGCGCTGCAATGCAAAATTAAATGATGAGCCTGTACTAGTTGCATCATGGGCAGACCTGGCACATGCCATTATTTTAGGTGGTCCTATACTAGAAGCCACGCTCACTGGTTTTGATAAAAGGTTAATAGAAGCCCTACCTGTAATTTATGAGTTAATTGATGAAAACGGATATGTCACTACTAAAACCTTGCAGAAAAAACTCAAAAAATCATCTAAATATGCATGGCAGATCTTGAACTTTTTTGAGGATAACGGCTACATCTACCATGACAGCGAAACTAAGAGAAATATGGAAATTAAGGGCAAGGCCAAAGTATACATAAAAACTGGAGCCAGGGAATATAAAAATCTACTTTTAGCCATCGGAAATATAGACTGGTCTGATATTAAAAATAAGGAAGAAACATTCATAAAAGAACAAATTCCAAATTCCTCCCACCAAGTAGGGGATTACATATACCTACCACACTTCAACCCCACAGCCCCCAACAAAGTGGTGTATAAACAAACTCCTATACATTCTGAGGAATTTGGAATTTACCAAAATACGAGCATAGAATGCAATAAAACCCCTGAAAATAACTCAGAAATTCTGAAAAGTGAAAGTAGAAATAATGAACGTGAAAAACTAGTGAAACAGTCCCCAAACGTTGAGATTGACTACAGAAACCTGACTAATATTGAAAAAGCAATACTCACTGAACTGGCAAGTTTCCGTAAACACACCATCGGTTCACTTATCAACGAACTTAAAACCAGGTTCCAGGCAGTTGAGATCCAAAAAACCATAAACGATATGGAGGGCCATGGATGGCTGTCATAAAACACCAGACCAAGCTTTCCCAACTTCCCAAAAGATGTCCACACAAACCATTAAAACCCAATCACCTACTGAAATGGGATAAACACAAACCAGAGTTTAAAAAATTCATTTTACTACATTTAATACAAGCTGCAGACACCTGTAAAAGCCCAACATCTAAAATTACAACTGAAAAGCTAATTAATCAATTAAGTACCAACATGGGTGGAGTTGTCAAATTACAAGTCATATTGTACGTTGAGAACTTGATTTATCAAGGATATCTTCTAGAATCTTATTTAGGTGGGGCCGTCACCTGCACCGATAAAGTTTATGCTGAGCTCCAAAAAATTGACAAGATTATTGCTGAGAAAAACCTGAAAAAACACTACAATAATGGTGAGGCTGGAAAATGAGGGGTATCCAGTCTTTCTTTGAGTCTTTTTATGGTCCTATTTTTTACAGGCACTTCAGGAGACCAACTTATTTTGAAAAAATTAAATTCAGGATCCAATTTAATGTAGAAACTCCTAAAAGTTTGTACCTTCATGTGCACCATAACAGTGGTAATCATCCATGTCTTATTCATACTTATGATCATGGGAGCAGGGGTAACTTAAAAAGAAATAGTTCAGAGAAGATGGTGTTTGACAGGGTCTTCCTTGACTTTGATGTAAGCAATCATGAAGTTAAAAAAATCAAAAATGAACTTACCAGTTTGAGAAGCCTTGGCTTGAAACATGAAAAGTCCAGGCAGGATGAATTGAAGGACCAGCTGCAGGATCTGATCACCAATGAGAAAATTGCAGAACAGGCCATTGATGAAGCTAAATATTTTTCAGTTAAGTTTAAAGAGACTTTTGGTAAATACCCTGCCCTTTTTTTCAGTGGTTGCAAAGGATGCCATGCATACACTTTTTTTAAGGCCACTGGATTTAAAAACCTTAACCTAGCTGTTTCATGGTTTGCCGAAAACGTTAAAAAATCATATAATCAACAAACCATGGACTTATCTGTTGCTCAAGATGCCCAGGCGAGACTTTCCAGAATACCCTACAGTAAACATCAACTCACTGGACTTACTGTGGTCCCATTCTCAATTGAAGATGATTATGATGAAATAATAATGAAATCACTGCATCCACACATTGAAGACTTTGATCGGGTAGATTTCCAGACTGATTTTCATAAACATCTTCAAAAGATAGATCTGGTTGAAACATACAATTCCAGGGTAAAAAGTGCCAATAGAACTACAAATAAGGCCAGATTAGGTGGTTCTAAGAATTTTAAAGGTGTTCATGATCATAGGGCATTCTTTAAGTCCATTCTAGGAAAACCTGTAAGAGAATATCCAAATAAAGAGTATGTGATGTATAGTTGTCCTTTTCAGGATCATGATGATAAAAAACCATCATTTCGTGTACATAAAAAGGGTTATTATTGCTATGGGTGTCAAAAGAAGGGTAATTATTGGCAGTTCTTTAAGGATTATCATGGATGGAATGATGAACAAGTACGACAACATTTCAAAACAGAAATCAAAAAAAATATTATTGATAACAATTAAATAAGATTTTAAATACGCATTCAAGCTTTTAGGGGGGATTTGGTGTATAAAGTAGATATTGAAAATAAAAACCTAATAAAATTATCAAAAACAAATTTTAGTCAGCTTAATCTGAAAGAAAGATATGATATTGAAGAATGGATCGAGAAAACACCAGAAATACTAGGTGAAGAACTTTTAATTATTAATAAAGAACTTATTCTCCCATCAGGCATTAGACTAGATTTATTAGCAATAGATAAAAAAGCAAATTTAGTTGTCATAGAATTAAAAAGGGATGATTCTGGTAGAAATTTAGAATGGCAATCCATAAAGTATGTTTCATATTGTTCTAATTTTTTAGTAGAAGACATCTTCAAATATTTTGCAGAATATTTAGGATCTGATGAAGACGAAGCACAACTACTCATTGAAGAGTTCATTGATGAAGAAATGGATAAACTCAATGAAAATCAGCGCATAATATTAGTCTCGAAAGAATTTCATTCTGATGTTGTTTCTGCCGTATTGTGGCTTAGAGACTATAAAATTGACATAGAATGTGTAAGATTCATACCATATATAGATCAAGATAGAGAACTCTTCATAACTACAGATATGATTATTCCCCTTCCTGAAGCAAAAGATTACATCGAGAAAAAGGAAATTAAGCAAAAAGAAGCTAAATCCTACCAAAGTTCTTATTCTCTAGAAAAAACTAATTATGGTCCTGAAGAGTTGGATAAGCTAGAAAACCGCCTTATAAAAACTTTAGAAAGGGAATCTGATCTAATTCCTCGTTTTATAGTCTTCTTGGAAATTATTTCATCAGAAAATAGGGTTTTCAAAAGAGATGAAGTTAAAACTAAGTTATTTGAAGAAGGGATTGGATCGAATATAGGTCAAACTGGCAGATATTTAAGTAATATTTCTCAGTTTTTAACTAAAAAATCTAATCCACATTTGCGACAAATCATCGATTTTAAAATTGGCGGTTCTTCAGGAGAAACAAAAGATGATTATTTTGTTATAGAAGGTTATAGGGACTTATTGAAGAATGTTTTGCAAAAAGTAAAAAACGAAAGTGAAAGTCAAAATATCTAGTTTAATCTGATAAATTGTTTAGGGTGTTT
The DNA here is from genome assembly GCF_002813695.1 of Methanobacterium subterraneum. Taxonomy (NCBI): domain Archaea; kingdom Methanobacteriati; phylum Methanobacteriota; class Methanobacteria; order Methanobacteriales; family Methanobacteriaceae; genus Methanobacterium; species Methanobacterium subterraneum. The sequence goes on from NZ_CP017768.1 coordinate 199,235, forward strand.
GGATGAATGATGAAATAACTCGAGAGAAATTGAACAATACAGTAAACTATTACATGGAAAATGGAGACTTTGAAACTGCAAGAAACATTATAAAATCATGGGGTGAAAAAATAGATGGATTCAACATAAACGAGGAGCTTGAAAAGTTTGATAACGGCGATTATCTTCCAGGATTTTGGCCTTGGATCCATCAGGATATTATCAAAGTCTCTAAACAATTATTTGAAGATAAACATTATGCTCATTCTGTAGAATCCGCTTTTAAAGAAGTTAATAGTCGTGTGAAAATAATTTATAAAAATAAGACCGGCGATGAAATAGATGGTTATGATCTGATGATGAAGGCTTTTAAGTATAACAAGAATAGAAACACAGGGCAAATTACTGAGTGGCCTATTATTCAATTAACTGATTTAAATTCTATTTCTGATAGAAATATTCAAGATGGTTACAGACTGGTTTTTGCTGGTTCAATCCAGGCATTCAGAAATCCAAAGGCACATGAAAATCAAGATATCACCCAAAAAACAGCTGCACATTCAATCTTTGTTGCAAGTAAATTAATGCACAGATTAGATGATTCTAATTATTAAAATTAACATATTAATCGGCTCAAAATTGAGATTAATTCACACAATTTCTTTATTAAAAATATTTGATTGAAGGTGTATCTATGATTGAATTAAATCCTGAGTTTAAATGTGAAAAAACATATAAGGAGCTAAATCCATTAATCAGAGATATTTTGGATACACGCAAAGATGATGGCACATTTCAATCAAAAGCATTTCTTCAATTTGACGAATTTGAAAATTTACTTTTTAATCATTTATTTGAGAAAACAAATCTTAAGAATGAGTTGAATAATCTAAAAATTTCTTTTGAATCAATTCCATATTTAAATATACTAAAAAAGATTGATTATGATGATAATTATTTTGAAAAGTTTATAGAACTTTTAAATGATGATATAAATCGTTTAAGAAATTTAAATCTGAAAGAATATTCATTTTTATTTCCCCTTAATATTAAAGAGTTAAAATGTGAAGAAACATCTGGTTTAACAGGGGAAAGGTTAAAATTTGTTAAAAATAAGTGTGAAACCTTAGATATTTTTGAAAAGATTATGGAACCGTTTGATATACAATCAATTGAGAAAAAGAATCATTACAATGAAAAAATTATGGATTATGATAAGCTATCTGGTAATGAGAAAATTTTAGACATAGTTAGTTGTTATCAGGGGAAAGTTCTGAAGATAAGTTGTGATGCAAGAGATTCTACATATGCATGGAATAGGGCTAATTTTAGGTTTGAATCTTTTTTAGGACTTTTATCATTCATTTGCAATCGTTTTCGTTTAAGGAGGAGCAAAGGTAGAAATATAGATTTTAGGTTTTTTAAAGTGAAAACAGGGACTCCTTTCATGTTTGATGATGAAAGTGATATTTCATATAAGTTTTTCTTAGATGAAGATGACTCAGAAGAATTTAAAAGAGAACTGAGTGAATTAACATTAATAGATTTGGATTCAGATTTAGAGATAAGAAGTTATTCCAAAATTTGCAACCATTTTCATGATATAATTAAAGGAATAGAAAATTCCAAATTGTTAGAAGTATTATATGGTGCTTTTTCATTATATTATCTTGCTACTTCCGAAAAAAAGTTGGAGTACTCTTTTTTTAAGTTTTGGATAATTAGTGAGTATCTTATTAAAGGTTCAAGTAAAAGAAAAGATGAAGAGCTTTTAAGATTAATAAAAAGAATAGTCAAATTTTATAAAAAAGACGAATTATTAAATAAAAGAATAGATTTTCTATATAAAAAAAGGAATAAATTAGTTCATGAAGGCGAAACAGATAGTATCCAGCAGGATGATAGAAACTTATCAAAATTAATTGCGGATTGTCTTTTGGATTTCTATTTATATTCCATCTATCATTTTAAAGTGAATAATTTAAATGATTTTAATTTTTTGATTACAAATATTGGAAAAGAAGCGAATAATTTAGATAACGACTTAAAAATATTAGATCAAATTAAAGAATGGAAGAATCCTAAAGTACTGAGGTAACAGGTGGAACCTTATTCATCGTCAATGCATCTATGACAAATAGTTTATTTGTTTCTGTAGATGTTGTTGAATCATAAACTTTAAAAAATAATACAAATTAAAATAAAACTATTTTTGATTTCATTCATTTTTCCAGATATAATTATTTCGACAAAAATCTAACTCTTTTTTATCTAGTAAATAAGAAGAGGGATTATCTTCAATCTTTTTGTTTGATACGAACATATCTATTATAGTTTTGTACGTTTCATTGACAATAAAACTGTTTCGAGTATTGCTAAATAATCCAGCAATAGCTAGTTTTTCGTCACTATTTAAGTCATCTTGATTTTTTAAAATCAAATTTATAAGTTTATTATTTTCGTTGATAATGAGATATTGACCAAAATCAATTAAAATGAGTCTGTTATCCTTACATTTAGTAGAATTTGCTATAAAGATTTTTTTGTCGCCAAAAGGGGATATAATCTCGTGTAAAGTTAAATTGTTTTGATACTTCTGTAACAATATGCTCTCTAATGTTTCAGGAATATACTCTAAAAATGATTCTAACATATTTTTAGGAATAAAACTAGGTTCAATAATATATACAAATTCTTCATCTAAATCAACGGACTTAAATAAATGTTCTAAGTATTCTAATAAACTATTCCTATCAACAAACCCTTTTAAATCAAGGTTTATATAAATAACTTTTTTATTTAAAAGTTTTTTAGTATTTACAAAAGATAAACCCTTTCTAGAGATATGCGTAAATTTATAAAAATCTAAAAACAGGTTTAAATAGCCTTTGGGTAATACAATTAGTTCTTTATCATAAAATAACCATTTAGATTTTTCAAAAAAGCTGTTAATGGTAGTAAATTTACTCCATGGTTCATTATAAAAATTTTTCTTCCAACCAATATAAAATGTATTGAAAAGGATTTTTTTCTTTGTATCTTTTAAATCTAAGAAAAGATTTCTAATTTTGTCAAATATTATTGATTCTAATTTATCTAGGAATTCTTCATACTTATCATTATATTGTATTCTATTTCTAGCTATATTCAAATCTAATAAGTTTTTTTTCAAGTTAATTTCAAACCTACATAAAGATCCAATTATGATATGTTCTAAATCAATATTATCATTAATAAGTATTCCTTGGTTGCATAAGACGTTATTATCGTTTAATTTATTAAAAACAATATCTTTATGGCTGTAAAAATCTTCTCCATATTCAAAACAAATGGAACCTTCAAAATCATCTTCTTCAAGTTTTATTATAAATTTACCCTTTTCTTTAAGATTAGAACAGGGTCTAAATTCTTGTTTTTCAATTTTAATTTTATTGTTATCATGTGAATTTACATATATTGGAAATTCTAAATAACGTGCGTAATTTTTGATAATTTTTCCTAAATTTAAAGTTCCCTTAATATTTTCTTTTAAAAAGAGGGTTATATCAGTGCCAGTAGATTCTTTTTTACTTTTTCTAACTATAAAATAATCTGAAGTATCATCAATTTCTATATTTAAAGGATCGCTAGTTTCAGTTCTTGTATCAATAATTATTTTATCAGCAATCATAAAACATGACAAAAACCCAATACCCAGTTCATTTAATGGATGAAAACCTAATTCATGATTCGAAACGTCTTCTGAACTATAAAAACTCCTTCCAATTTTAGTTAAATATTCTTCAATAATTAATTCATTCATACCCATTCCGTTATCTGTGACTACTAATTTTTCATTATTAGATGTCAATTCGAAGGTTATTTCAGGCTTGTAAGATTTTTTTATAGTTTCTTGCCTAAATCTACATGCATCTATTGAATTTTTAAGTAACTCTCTAATACATTCATCTTTAGATGCATACAAGTTTTCTCCCATTAATAAGGTTAAAATAGATTTATTATCAACTGAAAATTTGAAATTATGATATTCATAACCAACATTTTCGATTATCATAATGAATTCTCTTGGTAATTCCTTAGTTAATTTATACTCCTTGATATGGTATGGCAACTCTCTTAATTGATTATTAATTTTCGTTTCTAACATTTTTAGAGTTCTATGGATATCAGGGTTTTCACACCTTGCATTACATTGTATAAATGGACTATTATTAGTAGAAATCACTCCATGTATTTTCAAATGCTTTTGCCATTCCTCCCTACTTTTTTCATCACTAATATCAAAATTATCATATATTAGTCGGGGAGTTCTTTCAAAAGTAATATCTAATTCATCAGCAACCCTTAACAATGAAGCTAATAACGGAATATTAATTTTATGATTTTTGTAAGCATAAGTTGGAGGGAATAAATCAGTATCGTGTAAATCTTCTTTTCTATGCCCCAAGCATATTTTACCAATAATATACCCTTGTGTGTCATCTTGCAATCCAGCTTCGCCGAAGTAATCCTTAACAAAAAGGCATGTTCTTTTATGATGATTTTCACGTATTATATCCGCATTATCACCACAATAATCTTTAATATGCTTTAAATTTGCCATTCCTACATCATGAAGATATGCGGAACATAAAAGGAAAAATATTTCATATTCATCTAGTTTTTCTTTCAAATTATCAGGGATAATTGTATCTAATCTGGTTATAACAAGTTCAGAGTGTTTTATGTCATGTGAAGTATATTGTGGAAAGTCAATTACTATTCGTGAGAGTAATAATTCTGCTTTTTCGGCAACTGACTCTAAAACATAACATAACTTCTTATTTTTAGATTCCAATACAGATTTTAATGTCATAATACTCCCCTCTATGATATGTTATATGCATTTCTACTCCTTCCATGGATTCTATCATGATAAAATATCACAAGCAAATTTATGATCTTCTATGAAATTTAATAGATCATCTTTACTCTCAAATCTATGAGAATTTTGAGTCATCCAAAAAATTAAACCCAAAATGATATTTTTTAGAGTGTTAACATCATCTTCAGTAGAAATATCATCTAACCTACCATGAACAATGGAACTTCTTTTACTGTACAAAGTTTTAATATTACTTTTAAGTTTTTTCCTGTTTTCAATACCGATCTCATTGATTATTGAAGCACCTTCAGCAATATAATTAGTTATCGGTTCTCCAGATCCGGGGGTTAAAAATATTTCTAAAGCAATCATTAAACTTAAATACTGGTTTTCAATCTCTCTTTGGCTTGAAAAGTTAGCAAACCAATGTATCCCTAGTAAGAAGGTTTTTTCAAAATCAGTTAAATCTTTTAGAGGTTTTTCCAGTATTTCTGATAAAATAAATATGCCAAAGTATTTCATTTTTTTAATTAATTCATCTGAAATTTCGAGATCAATGGGAGATCCTTTAAATTCATTTGCCATTTTATAATGTTTGAAATTTGATTTGAAAATGATTGCATTTTGATAACCCCTTACAGTTTCACCTTCAAGAGAGATACAAATATTATGATCTCTACTTTGTAGATAGATATCTAAAAGCCGTAATAAGTCTAAAGATCTTTCACATTCTTCTTTGGCAACTTTTAATGCTATATCTTCTTCACCAATCATTTTAAATTCGGCACAGACCTTACCCCTAAATTGAGCATATAAATCCGTCACAAACTTAATACCTTCTTCTTTTTCTTTGGGGAAAAAATATGGATTTTGACGAAGAAGTGACTCTAAATTAGATGTTATCCCATCAACTGTTTCATCAGTCATTTTTTTAATTACAATCTTACCTATCTTTAGCTCCTCTTTAATCATTTTAATTCCTGAAAGTGGAACATATATGGTTACTTCATGGAAAACATCATCAAAAGTATCAATAATTAGGGGGTTAGTTTTTACATTTTCAAATCCCATTTTTAAAGTATCTGAAATTAAATCATCAATAAACTCTCTTACATAATTACTAGAAAAATTTTTTTTTAAACCCATATCCCTAAATATATCCCCAACTATTGGATTATAATAATGTTCACGATTATTAACATAGAAACACAATTCCTTAGCTTTAACAGGCTTTGAAATAGGTGATTCCCGAAAAAGTACAACATATTTTTCTGCAATATCAATAATTTTATTAATTATTTCAATTTTCTTTTTATCATTCATACTTTTCCCCCATCCACTTAGATTATTACTTTGATATATAATTCTTAAACTGGAGATAAATAATTAATATAAATCTATTCTATTTTTTTTTAATCTCAGTACGTGTAATATTAACGTGTTCCACTCCTCTAAGGCTCATAACTTTCTCTGTGATTTCTTGAATGTTGTTTACATCACCTTTCACAACAATGACTTCCAGGTACTGTTTTTTGGTCGTGTGAAAATGCATGACTGCAGTGATGTATTCCCCGAGGTCCTGCTGGACGTTAGTAAGATCCTCCATGGCACCGGCAAAATGACGATCTTGAATTACAGTTATTATTGCAATTCTTTCACCTTCAATCTCATTTATCTCCTGGTAACGGAGTATATAATCTTTTAATGCATGCCTTATACCTTTAGATCTTGATTTATATCCCTGGTCATGAATTACTTCATCAAATTCTTCTAATAGTTTTGAGGATATTTTCACACTTGCCTTCATCTGAGAAATGCTCCCAACTAAGTTTTGTTAATAATATTATTGTTATGATATATTATTATTAACGGTAAAATAAAATTAATTTTTCCTAAATCATTCGTGAGGAGCCCACCAATCAAAATTAAATAAAAAAATATTAAATAAGTTTTTTCTGTAACTCGTTGCTTATAATTTCAGCTAAATCTTTTCCTTCTAGGCAAGCAGTATTATAATCTATCGTATACATTTTTTCATGCTCAGTGAAGTCACTAGGTTTTACAAACAGAAAATCTATCATTCTATTTACAAAAAAAACTGCTATAAATGCCTTTGCATTAAAATTATGGGCAAAATTGTTTAAAGTGTGTATCTGCCTTTTATAAATCTTTATGTTATTTGTTCTCGTAGACTTGACTTCAAAAACAAAATTAGTTTCAGAATCCCCAGCTATTACATCAGGTAAACTTACTCCTGAACTTTGCAACCTGGCAGCCATATAACCACGCTTTTTAAGGGAATTAACCAGGTTTCGTTCGTGTTCAATGCCTTTATCTTTTATTTTTTGCACACTTTGTAACATTTTTTCACCTTTTAGTAACACAAGTTATATATAATATTTATTTTTAATATTAAAGTATTACTAATTAGTGTGAGGTGAAGAAATTGAAAAGACCGAAATTCACAGAAAAAATTAAAACTGAAGCCGTCGTTGCTTCCTTTTTGCTCGTTTTTTTAATCGGCTGCGGTTTGTTTTTCGTTTCAGGTTCGAATAACACGGGTGAACCCCTAGCACTTTCAGATCCCACTTCAGAACCCCAACCAGCCGGAAATGTTGTTCAACCTGGAAACGAAACTGGTTTTGCCGAAGAAAGTCTCGGATCTGTAGGATCTTGGTATCTTGTCAAAGTCCCTGGAATGACCATGACTCTTGTTCCTAAACAATACAGAACTACTTATTCAGTTTCAGAGCTGTCCAATACGGTTGTAAATGCTGCTGATAACGTTCCTAGTTCTGAAAATTCGGACACAGGGTCATTACAAATCATTGAAGGTGACAACGGGGAGATATCATTAGTTGATGATAATGGGGAAACTATTGACTGGAATGATCTACCTGATGACGTTAAAGATGACCTTAAAAAGTTATTCCCAGAACTCTTTGACGATATCGACGATCAGATTTCTGAAAACAACGAAACCACTGAAAACAACGAAACTGTTGCAAATAATGAAACTGAAGACGAAAACAGTGCATTTAACTACACTGAAGCAGAAGAAGAGGACTTGAACATATCTAACGTTGAATACGGTGACGATGATGGTTTTTCAGATGATTTTGATGATGAAATAGTCCCTGATGAAAATGAGACCCACGATGACACTCAGGATCCAACTCAAAATGAAACTGAAAATAACACAAATACCACAATCGACACTGGAAACAATGAAGTCGGCCAGGTTGAAGAAGTTAATCCACTGGATGATGAAGAAGAGTTCCCTGAAGACGTTCCAAGTGACCTCCCAGATGAAGACTGGATAAATGACTGGATAAATGGATGAAATTTAAATAAGCTCGAATATGGGAGCAGTTACCACCATCAACTTTCCCCCACCCATAACTCTCCCATATTTTTTGCTTAAATGCCATTTAAATGCCGTGGAGATGCATATGAAAGAAAATATAAAAACTGAAGAGAAATTTATTGTTTTTAAGTCACTTTTTAACATGAATACATGCACACCTGCAGATTTAAGCTCATCTAACAATGAGAGGAGGTGAAAATATCGAAAAGCTATACCGAGTATTTATATGCCTTTTAGTCGCTGCCATGGGCTTAGGTGCTTCTGTACCCGCTGTTTCTGCTGTGAACGCAACCTATGATGACTACTACATCACTGGGGGTGAACTCGTAAGCAACGACACCGGTATATGTTACCAGATCACCAAATCAGATAACACCACATCCGTGAAGTGGAATAGGTCCATAACTACTGATGGAGCTGTTGGTTTACAGAGATACACAGCACTAGTACAGTCAAACAGAGCCGATGAGTACAGATTAAACGCTATAAATAAATACACTGGTAACAATCGTTGGAGCATGTCATTAGACCAGGCATATAACAGATTGCAGTTCATTGGAGGTAAATACGCTGTTTTGATGAACGCCAATAAATTCATACAGCTCAACCTGTACACGCATAAGATCGTAACAGGAAAAACCTACGAGAACCCTGCCGACACTTTCTTTGGTCTGATTAAGTCAAAAAAGAACGGAAACTACTACGTTATGACAATAACGAATGAAACCGACTTCAAGTTCTTTAAACTTAATCCGTACTAGTGCCCAGTACCTGCGAAGACACTTTTTTTTATTTTTTTTAAAAGAAAAAATAGTTAGGTAATGCATCAAAGGAGGCTTATACATGCATAGCATCACACAATTCATAACTAAAGTTGTTAAAAAGACTGTTTCGGGTGATAATACAAATTTTTTAACTATAATGAACCGTCTGACTCGCCAAGTGAAAGATGTGAAGATAGATTTCTCCAAACTTGTTAAAATGGAAGCACCTGGATGGTTCTGGAGTGATGAACTATCCGGTTATCTGATTTTTACCAACCGAGGATACTATCCTCCCACCTGCGGTAACGTCGATGAGATAGTTTGGATCGTACTCAACAGTGATAGAGAAGCGGGTGATTAAATGTACCATGTTTATATTTTATTGTTAATCAGTGCGGTTTTAAACATTTTAATGAAGGTGTATCCCCCATGAAGAAAAGAATATTTGTTTTCCGGGTATTTTTAACACCAGATACCAGTTCTGCTGCAAATCAATATTATGGTCTAATAAATCAAAAAAAGAACGGAAACTATTATGTTACGGCAATAACTGGCAAAATATTTAAATTTTATAAATTGAAGGTGATAAAATGAAAAAAATCCTACTTCTCCTATTTTTTGTTTTAATAGTCTGTGTCCTGGTCCCTGCTTCCTCAGCATCTGATGCACTCTATGCACCTGACTTGAAAATCTCCAGATATACTCAGGACACCGGTTCTTTTACAGTTGCCAACGAAGGTAAAAAAAATACACCTGCAGAAGGCTTTGACGTTTTAATTTATTATAAAAAGTTTGATAATACATCTTATAAGGCTGTTTACCACACCAACGATGTCATTGCTCCAGGTTATTCTAAAAATTTTAAAAGTTCTTCAGCTGCATCAAAAAAAATTAAATATGGTTTGATTCGGGTAAATCCCTACAAAAAATTCCAAGAACAGGACTACACTAACAATATACGAATTTTTTCACTGATACCACGTAAAATCATTAATTATACTGCCACAGAACAATCCTACTATTATGATGGTGGCTATTACTGGACCACCTATCTCAGTGAGAACAATGGCAATGCCTGGGCAGATGGAAACTCAACAACATGTGCAAATGGCCAATATTCCCCCTTACTATCCACAAACCCAATTGCAACTGGCTATAATTATTATCTAGGCTACTGGGCCAGACAACATCACTGGACATGGGTAAATAACCCCTTATATGTCAACGGAGTTGAAATTCTAGGGGATTACGGGGGAAAACAATACAGAAGCAACTATGTAGCTGTTTCAGGAGTAACAAACAACCCCCACATGCATATATATGTTGATGTAGGTTATGCAAAACAACTGGTTTATAACGCTGCTAAAAACCTTTGGGAAGGCTATATAGGTTATACAAGTGCAAAACTCAGAAACAATCTATTAATCAAGATTTACAGCGACCGAACTGGAGAAGATGCAACTCAGGACATCATTGACTATGTTTCAAATGTTGAAGTTTACACTTGTTACATAAAAAATTCCTGGAGTTGGTTTTACTAAAAAAATTTTTTAACTTCAGGATCGGGGGCAATGATTCAAAAATTAAACAATTCTTATTTTTTTTATAAATTGGATTCACATACTGAAATTGTGTGTAATCTTATGTAATCAGGAAACTTTTTTTTAGGCTTATGTTTCACCCATGTATTTATTTCTATAAGTTTGTTTTTTTGATTAAACACCCTAACTGTGTCATATGGAACAATAATCATTAATTTATCTCCCTTACAATAATATTACTCTCGTTCTGACTGTTCTTGATAGAAATGTTCTTGTTCAACATACTCTCATCCACCTGAACCTGCACGTTAATGTACGTCTTCGCGTTAGATGCGTTAGTCGTGTTATTTTCTACCGTAGTTATCGATCCTGTTGCCGCTGTTGAATCAATCAATGAAAAAACCTGATAGTTCATAAGCACACCCCCTGCCACCAGTATCACCAGAAAGAAAAACAAAGCCTTCTCCCGGTTCGTGCCCGTTTTTATTCTGTTCTTCTCTTTCATACAGACAAATTTGGTTTTCTTGAGAGGATACAGGAGCCGGACACCATGGGAAGTTAAAAGATCCAGAATTATATGTGAGAAGTACGCAGCTGCAATGATGATGAAGATCTGATTTACCAGGCACAATGCCATGAGGACCAGGAGGATCCAGATGTTGTGAGTTTCCCGGTTGTGCTTTTCCATGAACATGTAATCCAGGAGATCCGGGATCACAGCCACTGCACCTGCTAAAAAAATATAGAATGCACTCAGAGGAATATTCAAAATATACGTTATCAAGATGGTGAAAATTATTCCACCTGCAATATGTGTGTAACTCCTCATTTCTAGCCCCTCCCAACAAATATAAATGTTCTAAATACAATCAGACCGAACCAGATGCCAGCCAGGAGCATTGATGCAATGTATGCATTATTGGCGGTTGCTAATTTGATATACGAAAAAAGTCCCAAAACTGTAATTATCGCAAAAATTGAATATTTAATGTCTATCTCTTCGTGCATTTCTTCCCTAATGTGTTCCATCTGTCTGAAAAGTGTGTATGCAGCTGCTTTGAAATTTTTTGAATAACTCGCCACAATTACAATGCTATCCAGATTAATTAAGAAACCCCATGTGTCTGCTGCTAGCTGAGTCGTTCTTTCAAAATGATTAAAAAGAATCACTATTTTTTTGTTTTTTGTTTTTTCCTTAATCAGTTCCTTGAGCTCCTCAATGGTTTTCCTCCTGAGTCTCTCCCTTTTTGCGAATCCCAGTTTTTCAGCAATATCTATTAATTTTTGTTTGGGTGGTACAGGGTCCTTTACGAATATTGCAGTCCACCGGTTCGCCAGGTCTGGTAAAAACTTGTGAACGTCTTCCCGATACACCAGTACGCTTTTGTTGCTGTTAACGCAGTCAAAAACTTTATGCTGAATCATATATTTTAATATTATTTTATGTGTTTTTTATGTTTTTCCCCCATATTAAAAGAAGAGGGGGAGAGAGCAAGCTGTAACACAGAGATGTAGTACACATGTTCCCCACCTCCAACAAAATATAATCTGTTCTATAATCCGTTAATCAGCCCTTCCACAGCCAGAATATTTTTTTCTCTCCAGAATTGTAAAAAAGCCAGCCCGCAAAAATTCGACAGCCCTGGTGAGCGAATCAGCCCTGAAGGTTTGATCCTCTCCCCCGTTCCGTTAAAGGTTGGGGTCGGGGGCCAACAAGCCACAAAACATAACCCTCATCCTACCCCCTCTCCTTTGTTTTTTCGTTCCCGCGAACGGAGTGAGCGCCTGAAATTTCCTTAAAAAAGTAATCACCACCAGCCACCTAAGAAGCGTAAGCCTACGAAACCCCGCCAGCCTCCTAAGAACCACCAACCTACGAAACCCCGCCAGTCTCCTAAGAACCACCAACCTACGAAACCCCGCCAGCCTCCTAAGAACCACCAACCTATAAATCCCTGCCAGCCACCTAAGAAGCGTAAACCTCTGCAGCCCCGCCAGTTGAACCGGTGAAAATAAACACCTGGAGCAGTCTGATTGTAACGCTTTGAGATCAATATTGCTATTGTAAAACAGGTGCTTCCGGTTAAAACCCAAACTCTGCCGGGCGGAGTCCTAATGCCAGCTTGTGTTTTGTGTAATAAATTTGGATAGCGTTCGTGGGTTAGCTTCGCATAACTAGGGCCCTGGCCACGGCCTCAAAAAACAAATTACATGGCCAGCAATTTCTCTACCCCATTGCCCTGGCCTGCGCGCAAAGGCCGTTAGGCCAGCGCGCCACCGCCGTACGCCCCAGGGTAGGAAATCGTCAAGGCCCATACTAATTTGTTTTTTGGCCCTGCCACCGCCAAACGTCCACTTATGCAGAATAGGCCCCTCGATAGGGTCCTCAATTTGCCATTCTCTGCAGGTTATCGGCGGTTGGTGGGGCCGGTGCGGGTGTTGATATCTATGTGGCTACCAGTGGTACTTGCGGTATACTTAGTTATATCCCGTGTATGACGAAATGTCTGGTCTAGGCATCATGAAAAATCGTGCCCAAAGCGATGAAGTTTCTCTACCCAAAAACTGGCCTGACCACCGCGCCAAGGCCGCTAGGCCAGCGCGCTAAGGTCGTGCGCCACTAAATTTAAGGTAGGAAACTTCACACCCGCTGGGTCGATTTTTCAGATGCCAGCCATCCCCCATTTTGTTATACACGGATATAACGAAGTATTCTGCATGGTCAGCAGCCGATAGTGCTGTTTAAACTAAGAAACGTAAGCCTGCGTGCAAATAAATGGATAGCGCTCGTGGGTAAGCTTCGCCAGGCAAGGGGGTAAGCAAGCCATGGCCACCAAAAAATAAATTCAACCGGCACCAATTTTTTCTACCCCACTACCCCGGCATTCGCGCCAAGGCCGCTAGGCCAGCGCCTCCGGTAAGGTGGCAAAGGGTAGAAAAATTGCAATCCCCAAGAATTATTTTTTGCAAACGCCATAAGGCCAAATCCTCCCCCATCCTGGCAGAATAGGCCCCTCGATAGGCTCCTCCATATAGCCCTACTCGCTGGGAATGAAACAATAACAATACAAAAAGCGGCCGGGCGAAGTCCTCATGCCAGCTCGTGTTTTGTAAAATAAATCCGGATAGCGTTCGTGGGTAAGCTTCGCATAACTAGGGCCCTGGCCACGGCCTCAAAAAACAAATTACAAGGCCCTCAATTTCTCTACCCCATTGACCTGGCCAGCGCGCCAAGGCCGTTAGGCCAGCGCGCCACCGCCGTCCGCCCCAGGGTAGGAAATTGTTAAGGCCCATACTAATTTGTTTTTTGGCCCGCCACTGCCAAACGTCCATTTATGCAGAATGGGTCCCTCGATAGGGTCCTCAATCTATCTAATAGCACCCAAGAAGAAACACCACGACCAACACCGCCAGAACGACGTACAATAGCAATATCGATCACAAAGATTCAATCAGACTGCTCCAAGTGTTTTATTTTACCGGTTCAACTACGCACCGATTCTGATATTACACTAATAATGACCATAACACAAGCAGACTTAACAGCCAGGGCATTAAAACGCAGCAGTAATAAATCTTAAAGTATTAAATCTCTACAACATTTATGCCAACTTGTTGGTGAGCTGCATCTGGAAGGTGTGAATAATTGAAATCTTCGCTGCCCAGGAAAGGATATGCAAGTCTTTAAAAATAATTAAAAGCTCTATAAAAGCCTTAATAACTTGATATTTAGGGTTTTAATTATTCAAGGAAAAATCGATTTCCATCATCCTTAAATGCTTTTGTTAATTCTTCAAAATTTTTGGGCCGATACTTAGCAAATGAAGTCTCATGTACATAAAGGTAATTGTAAATAATTTCTGCTTGTTGGGAATTTACGTCGTCACACCATTGTTTTAGTCTTTTTAACTTCAAAGGGACATTAACATCTTCTAATCCCTTAGTTTCAATTATATATATCTCCTTTTCAGATTTTTTGACTATAAAATCAGGAAAATAATTTGATATTTCTCCCTTAAAATTTTGATATTCGATTTTGAAACCAATAGCAAAATAATTCTTTACATAAGAAACTATGTCATCACAATTGTCTAAAAACTCAGAGAAATCGAGTTCTAAACTACTGTCGCCAATTATTTTATTGAAAACGCTTTTATAGGGTTTTAGAAAGCCTTGTTGTTTGGTAATAAAGGGTTTGGTATCTTTAACGGATATATTGTCTAATATCATAGCCCTAGGAATATTTTGAACTGTTATGAGGTTAATTTCCTGTTTAAATGTTTCAATAATTGCTTTTGAAATTTCCAACTCTGCAACATTTCTTAATACATTAGGATCCTCAAGATTGACTTTTTGAATAAATAAATAATTAATAATGAAATCTTTAACCTTTTCATAAATTACATGATATCCTGAGTTCAATTTAAGATCTTCAATAATATTCTGCGCAAACCAACCAACCATTGATCTATAATCAACATCTTCATCATTCATTTTTAGGATGTGGTCAATTTTATTAGATACAATATCTCTAAAAACGATCTGTTTAAGTTGTTCCGAGTTGAATTTTTTTAGTTTTAATTTTGTAATGTTAAATCTGGATACATCTAATGAGTTCAACTGGTCGTATCTCCGATACATTCTAGTAGACAATATTGGAATTTCAATGTTAAGATTATTAATATCTTTTTTAGGATTTTCATAATCAACTTCAATTATCAATGGTTTATAAGATTTTTTTTCACCCATAGGCCCCACACCAATTTCCACTCCCTCAATTTTGATATTTTCAATAAAGTTAATGAATGCATCAGTACCAATAATACTCACCTTTTCTTCTTGGTTTCCTAAATACATTCTTCTTAAGCCTCTACCTAAAGTTTGTTCGGGTAAAATTTTAGCTTTCGAACTAAATGATCTCAATCCAACAATAGTAGTAACGTTTTTGACATCCCATCCTTCTTTTAAAACTAAGACTGAAACAATGGCTTTGTATTTGTTATCTAAACTATCTATTTCATTAGCTGCCTTTCTCAAATACTCTAATTCATTTAATTTCTTTTTATTCCGCATACTTTGTTTTTCATTTAATTCACCATGGGTATTTGTATGAATTACTAGAACTGAATCTTTAAATTCAGGATATGTTTTCTCTAAATATTTTCCGATTTCATCACATTTTTTTGTGTCCTCAACCATGAAAAAAATAACTGCCTTTTTATTTACCTTTAAATGCTCATTGTATGCTTTTTTCCATTCAAGATAGCCTAAATGAATATGATCGCTATAAATTTCTTCAATTTTAACCGATTTTCTTTCTTTAAGCTTTTTTCTACTTTCTTTATCGGGTAATATTGGACGTTTTACAATATTTTGATGTATAGCTTCGACTAATGGATAATCAACTACTGTTTGTGGAAATATAACTCCGTTAGTCTTTTTAGGTGTTGCTGTAAAATCAATTTGCAAAGATAATTTTTTACCTTTTTGTAAGAGGCTGTTATGAATATCTTCAATCGATTTGAACCATGCTAATTTTTTTTCATGAATGTGGTGAGCTTCATCATTCAAAACTAATAATTCATCTACATTTCGGACAATGCTGCTTAAATCTACTCTAGAATGGTTTGTAGATGTTACGGCTTTTTCACCTAAAAAATAGGCCATTCTATTATTGTCTTCAAAACTAGGATCTTGATGATGACTATCATAAACTCTATGGATATTGGTCAAAAATATGTTTCCAGTTTTTCGAATGAAATTAACGTTATCTTGTATATGTAATGTTAATTGAAAATCATCTTGCCAATTACGTCCTTCAAATCCATTTTGAGGTAGAATCGGATCTTTAAAAAATATTTGGAGACCATCAAAATCTGATCTTATTCTATCTAAGACTATTATATTGGGCGTGATAACTAAAAAATTCCGTGATAATGCGGAATTAGGTTCGTATAATTTGTGAAAATAGGACCAGGCGAGTATTAAGCTTAAAACTTTAGTTTTTCCACTTCCTGTTGCCATTTTTATTACAAAACGAGCCCAAGTTTCATCAAACATTTTTTCTCTAACTATACCACTGTTATCATATCTCAAAAGATCATGTTTGTCTTTGACGCCCCGGATTTCATGAAGATAAATTATGGTTTCTACAGCTTCTCTTTGAGCAAAGTAATATCTAAACTCAAAAAGGGACCGATCCTCTGTTGGAATCATATGGACTGTGTCAAACCAGTAGTTTAGAAGCGCCTTACTGGTTTCAGAAGATCCTTTATAATTATTTTCTCGCCATTCTTTAACTTCCATTCTTATTTTATGAACTAATGGCGGGATCAGCTTGTAATTCTCTGACAATGTTTGTTGATCAGGAATCCATCTTTGGTCAGGATCTAAAATATCATAAGGAGAATTAGGGAAATTTTTAGGGAGAGGCATTTATTTCCCTCCAAACTTAACTTCAATAACTTTCATAGTGTCATTGCCAAAAATGTCCACAACTTTTACAGCTATTTTTGTTTTTCCGCGTTTGATCGGATGGTAAGCACTGATTAAATCTAGTTTCCTATTTCTCTTTGTTCTAAAACTTTGCCATTCATTCTCAAAGATAAAGTTACCAGTATTTCTTTGGATTATTTCTCCTTCTTCATTTTTTTCGCGAACATATTCTTTTTTACTTTCATAATCATAATCTACAGACCAGTAATCAATCCAATCTGTCCAAGATTTCGTGATTGGGGTTTGCTTTAAATGTCCATCCCGATCTACTGATACTTTTATTATTTGACCATTTTGAACTTTTATTTTGCTCTGATTCTTTTTTAAAGTTTTTTCAATATTTTCATCTTGATTGTAATAAACAGAAAAATCTGTGAGTTCGATTGCCACAGAACTGTCTTTGAAACGAGGCACAGCTTCAACATATGCCACATCATAGAATTTTACCTGGTTTTGTTCTACTGCTCTTTTATCAAAGACGTCACGTGGGATGCATTTAAGTGCTAAATCGATCCCTTTATTTTTTGCTGTCTCCTGAATATCTGGGAATAAACCCATTTCAAACTCAAAACCTAAAATATCTACCTTAGTAATTCCCTTTTCTAAACATTCTTTAATGATCTCTTCAACAAATAACCTAGAAACGGGTAAGTCGATTGGCCCAATAGATACGAATCTAGAAACTTTCTTACCTTTGAAAGTTTTAAATCCTTGTGTTTGTTCTGCATTATAAGCACTCAAAATCATCCCGGTAAATTCATCCTCTTTTTTCGCAAGGATTCTTTCTTTTTGTTTATCGTCATCAGTATTGATAGTACTCATATAATGTTGGCGTTCATACTTGCCTAAATTAAGGATTTCAAAGGCCCTATAATCTTTCCCTGACTTTTTAAGTAGCCGCTGAGTATCAATCATCCTTTTTCTGGAAGTATGAATAGCGAATTTACCTAGATCTGAACCGATCCATTTTCTACCTAATTTTTCAGCTACTGCTAATGTAGTTCCGGAACCACAGAAAAAATCAGCAATCACATCTCCCTTTTTTGAAGATGCTTTAATTATCCTTTCAAGTAGTTTTTCTGGTTTTTGAGTAGGATAACCTACTAATTCCTTTCCAGTTTTACTTGGTAAAATGTCATGCCAAATAGATTGCACTCTACGACCTTTATCTATGTATTCATCCATATATTGCTTCAAGTAGGGAGTACCCGTTTTGGAATAATAGATTAAATTATTTTTTTCTAATTCATCAATCTTTTTTTGGTTATAAGACCAATGGCGTCCTTTAGGTGGGTATATCTCTTTGCCATTAAACATTCTTGGAGGGCCATCTCCTGGAGCGGTAATAGGACCTGCAAAAAATTTTCTCCCAGTACTCTCTTCTACTTGATTAAATCGTGTTTTCAAATGATCATCAGATAGTGGGACATATATCGGTTCAAAAAAGTAATTATCGGTTTTACTATAGAAAAAGATACTATCATGAACGACTCCAAATCTTCCTGCATCATTATGTGCTCCCGTACGTTGCCAAATAATCTCATTACGAAATAGGTTTTTACCAAATATTTCATCTAGTACCAGCCTAATATAATTATTAACTCTCCAATCACAATGAACGTAAATATTACCATCTTCGGCTAGTAAGTCTTTCATTAGAGAAAGACGTTCATATATCATTGCAATAAAACTATCAGCGCCCTTACCCCACGTATCACGATAAGCTAACTCTTCAAGAACTCCTGCTTCTTTAGTAAAAGAATCATCACCAACGTCAATTTTCATTGAAAAATCTGCACCTACATCAAAGGGGGGATCAATATAAATCAGTTTTATGCCACCCACAGATTCTATTTCATCTCTTAATGGTCCATTTTTTAGGCTACTTAAAATTAGCTTATTATCTCCCCAAATAAGCTTGTTATTCCATCCTTTTAGCTGTCGCCCACGTTTGTCAATGGCAAAAGAAAAAATGTCAGATTGTTTGTCTGTTATCACACCGGATTTCCGAGGTTCATCTACTTGTTCAATTGTTTGAAATGGTAAAACAACATTTGAAACTTCATTAGTCTTTCCATTCCATACTAATTCAATTTCTCGTTTCTCTTCAAAAATTAAAAATCTATATTTTTCTGGGATTGGCTGCCCTTTTTCTAATAATTCTGTTATTTCTCTAATTTCATTATCAGACAGGTTTATTGTAACACCCCTAATTGAATATAACACTATAATTAATATAAAAGTATTATATATTAATTAATAGTCTAATCTAAATACTTTAGATAATTAATTGTTAATTAGTCTACTTAATTTAATTTCAAGTCCAATTTTTATTCTAAGGCACATTCCAAAATTTACGTAATTCAGTAAATTATAATAAACATATTGATATCTTTCAATCATCTTCTATTTTTAAGTTCTTTTGAAACATTTTTGTAGGTTAATTAATTCATCTATTAATTTTGTGCTTCAATATAATCGTATCTATGTCTTTCTAATTCTTTAATCCGCTCAATTGCTATCTGACAGCTTCATAATAGTGAGGTATGATGAAGTAATGATTTGATAGTACTACTGGAAAATAGTTTTTAATGACTTATTTTTCCAGTTCAGGCCATATTATTGGTTTTTTAATTTTATTTAAAATCAGTTCTAATTGAACACATATTCAAAGATTTTAATTTTCATTAATTTATGTCCAATACCATAAACAATTGTTTAATTATTGAAAAGAAAATGATTCGATTCCTCCGAAGAATTAAATTTTGAAATGTCAAGTTTTATTATAATGATGATTAATACAATTAATTATGTTACGAGCTAATGTTCCAGATAGAAGGATTGTTAGAAAACTAACTGAACAAAATTTAAATGTGATTGGCTATTCTGCTATAGGTACATCTATGAATGGGTTTAAGACAAATCCAGCTAGCAATAGAAAATTATTCTCTTTTTTAATTGAAAATAATTTAAACAGATACTTATTTGGAGTTTTATTGAGGATTGGGAATCTTGATATAGACAACATTGCATTTCAAGAAGAATTATTTAATCCTAACCAAATAAAACAGATAGTCAAAGAAAGTTTTATAAAAAAATTTAGTTGTAATACTTGTGATCATTTACTTTTCAGAAGACATCTTCCAGAGATAAAATATAATTACGACTATGAATTTACGTGCCCCATATGCGATAAAATTTATAAATTTAACTATCATGATTTAGAGGACGATTTTGATATTAACCGCAATGATTTGACTAAGTTTTTGGAAAGGCTACATAAAATTGGAATAATTGATAAAAATCTTAAATATGTTTGTCCAAGTTGTAAACACGAAGAAGAATTTAGTGATGATGGTTTAGAAATTGAATGTGAATGTGGCTCAACTAGAGAATTAAAATTTCAATATTCTTTTTTAGATGATTTTTTTGGAACGAATTTAAGGTTTAGAGATGGGAGATGGTTTGAATGGTATGTGTATGAAATTTGTCAATCTATATATGACCATGTCGACCATAATCTGTTAATTAAATATGAAAAATCCGGTTTAGAACGACAAGCTGAACTGGATGTTGTATTTTTAGCCGAAAATGACGATTTAACTGTTTATGAATGTAAAGATTACCTTAAAGGAAACTTAACTTTACGTGAATTACAAAATTTACCAAAAATATCGTCTTTCCTTGATAACATTTCTGTAGTGAGTTCCAGTAAGCACCTCAAAAACCAGATGAAAATTGATATCAATGAATTATGTGATAATGAAATTAAATTTATTGAAGGTGTAGATTTAGAAGAACTTTTTTTAAGTGAAAAACGAGTTTTAGATGTTTTTGATACAAGTGGAGTAGAAAAAGGTATTTTTTTATTTCAAAAGTTAAACGACATTAAAAAGATGAACATATCAACAACCGTACTTGATAGAATTATCTCTTCAAATGCTGAAGATGCAGATCAAATCAATTTAATGTCCGAAATTATTGGTAAAACTAAAAATATTTGTACTTTATTAGATTCAGAAATTGATAAATTAAAAATTTCTACCAGTTATTGCTTTGAAAATATAAAAAATGACCGTTTTGTTGCAGATTCTACAATATACCTTCGATCAATTTTCACGATATTCAAAGAAGATTTATTTGAAATTATTGATCTGAATGAATTTTTTGAAAACGCTACTAGATACTTATCACCAATCCCAGAGGTAGGATACAACAAACGAAGACCCTTCTATTATTTTTTATGTGCAATAGTAAACTCAACGGGGATTGATGTTTCATTCTTAAAACAAGAAACAATGGAATCTTTTATTCTGAAGTTTATACCAATGTTAGATGTTTATTATGGTAATATAAGCCGAGAAAATACATTAATGGTTATTAAAGATTTATGGTCATTTAAAACAGAAGAAATTGAGATTAAATTAATTGAACAGATCGAAACATTACTATCTGATACATCCACCAGCCGAAATAGTAAATTGATTATGAGTCGCTTTTTAGAGAGGAACTATCCCCATTTTTCAATAAATGCGCAAAACAAAATAGACACAGTAATAAATTAAGAAAGTATTAGCAAATATGGAGTTAAAGGATAATCCAAAAGAATCCTCTTGATTAATATCTCAAAAATATGTAAATTACGAAATTAAAAAATTTGGTGATAACTTGCTTCCAGATTTTACCTCTACAAAAAAAAGGCTAGAAAATTCTATTTTTTCAACTGTTACGAATAAAGTTCATGATAGTCCATTACTTTCCCAAATGCCTAAAAAATTGCGTTTGGAAGGTAAAAAACATTCATTTGTTAACTCAACAGGAGAATATGTCGAACGAGAATATAAAAAAATTGAAAGTAAATTTTCCGTTGAAAATGAGGAAGTTTTAGAAAAAGGAATCCTTTTGTTGGTTGAAAGATCTATACAAGCAACTGATGAACTGAATGAAAAAATGACTCATGGAGCTCTTGAAGAGATGGAAATAGCTGCGACTAAAGCAGGTAATAACATAGATGCTGAAGGAAAATTGCTGACTGATGCTTATTTGGATGCAGTAGAAAAAATCCAAGTTGATTTTGATGATCAAGGTTCTCCCTACTTACCTAGCTTTCTTATGCATCCAAGTGATGTCTTAAGGCAAGAAAAACGGTTAGATGACTATATGTACAAAAATCCCAAACATGAACATGAATTCAATGAAAAACTTGATAAAATAATCGAAAAAAAGAGGAAAGAATGGTATGATCGAGAAAGCAATAGAAAATTGGTTGATTAATACTAATGAAACCAATTATAGGACTCCTTTTTTCCAATTAATTCTGAATAAATATGAATTAGTTAAAAATACTCATGGTCCTCTTGAAGATGGTAAAGATATCGTTGCTAAGGATTCCGATGGAAATTATATTGCTTTCCAATTAAAAAGTGGTAATATCAACACCACAGAATGGAGAAAAATAAAGTCCCAAATAGACGAATTGATTGAACTCGATATTAGACACCCTTCTTTCGAATCCAGAAGACCAGATGAAACGTACTTAGTAATAAATGGTAGTGTAGATAGTTTTGCAAATGAAAAAATTAAAAGTTACAATAAAAGCAAGGTCGATCGTGGGTTTAATAAATTAAAAATTATCGATAAAGATGAATTACTTCAAATGTTTAAAGAAGCCCAAGGGAAATTTACTCCAGATGAATATGATGACTTTTACTTGTTCCTTGATATTTTGACTAGTGATGGCTCTGATTTATTGCCAAAAGAAAAAATCATTGAATTTTTAAATAAAATTATTTTTAATAAGAAATTTACTAGAGAATCTAATAGAATAAATGCAATTTCTAGTAGTCTTATAATTGTCAGTTACTTATTAGACCCATTTCAAAATAAAAACAATTATTTTGCAATATTCGAAGCTTGGACATGCCTCTGTGCTTTAATACTCAATTTCTCTTATAAATCCAAAATAAAAAGTGAAAAATGGAAAGAATCTATTTATCTCATTCTTTCTGAAATTGAAAGGAATCTAATCTTACTAAAAAATGAAACCTTAATGAAGAAAAAATTCTTTGAAGGTAGTATAGCAGGAGAAACACGGACTGTGTACGATTCAAGAGCTTTAATGGTACTGGGAACATTATCTGTGCTTGAAATATTCTTATCCTGCTCAGATGAAGATTATCATCGGGATGAAGATTTGATAGAGTTGATTAAAGAAAATAAGGATAATTTATACTTTTGGGGAGAATCCGCATTTCCTTATGTATTTAGTATAATTAAGTATTTAGAAAGAGAAGGAGAAAGAGATATAGCTATTTCTTTGCTGGAAGAAATATTTAATATTTTAATTGAAAGGAATCAACCAAGAAAACAATTTGGACTTCCAGATCCTTATTGTGATGTTAAAAAGGTTCTTGAAGGTCTTTTAAGGCTGGACTTCGATCTGAAAAGGTATGAATATATTATATCAGACATATTAGCAATAGATTCGTCCAAAGAATTTAAAGAAATTTATCCTGAAATCATGAGAGTAAGAAGAATAAGGCCCGGGAGAACAGAACAAATAATGGATGAAATATTACACAACTCTCATCTTCTAAAAATTGATTTTAAAGATTTTAATGGCAGTTCTTTTATATTAGAATCTCTAATCTTGATGTTAACTAGACGGGACAAAAAAGATTTATTAACGAAAAAATGGCGTGAAATATCCCATATACGAATGGAAACATTTGATTTTGATAATAAAGAAGATATTTTTAGTTGGCGCACCCGTGATGGGAAATTTCATGACGAATTACCAAAAAGTCCTCAAAAATGGGATGATTTAGTTACAAAATCAAAAATCATTGATACTGATGAAATGCATCTTGAAAATTCATTATTTATGCTTTTTTTAATATTGGTGTTTCCACACAGAGCTAATACTACAATCATAAACTTTTTGGATGACCACTTTTAAAGTCAAATAATGGAGTTTTCTTATTAAGGAATGGAAAGATAATATGAAATCGATGTTCTTTTTGAATTACTGTCGTACTAAAAAGAAAAAAATGTAGGGATAGGTAGAAAAATGGTACGAAAAAATCAAATCAAAGTAGGTTTTTCAGATTACCTCTTTACTATAAACTAGTAATGATATTAATATAATGAATAAGTTCAAAAAATTGTATGAGATCAACATATGAAAACGATAAGTTTTTATTAAATTTGTTTTGATTAAAAAAATCAAAAATATAAGGAATAAGTCTAAAAAATGGTACGGAAAGGTAATATGAAACCAACGTTCATGGGCGCATCTACAAAACAAGGTTATGATATTGCTGCTAGAAGTAGGGAGATTGTTCGGTCTCTCATTGATGAAAAAACCAAGGATCTGACAGCCGAGGAGAAATCTATCGTGGAAAGGATAGTGCACTCCACCGCCGACCCGGAGTATGCAGATATAACTTGCATGAGTAATGATTTTGTGTTGAGGGGTCTGGAAGCAGTTTCCCAGGGGAAAGACATCTTGACCGATATTAGCATGGTGAAAGCAGGTATCAACAGATATACTGGGGATGTTAAATGCTACATAAATCACGAAAAAACCATTGAACTGGCGGGAAACACGGAAGTAACCAGGGCTGCAGCAGCCATAGAAGTAGCAGCTAGTGAAGGTTTTGATGGAGTAGTGGTTATTGGAAACGCCCCTACTGCACTGTGGAAAGTCATGAAAATGGTTGAAACAGGATCAATGAATGTATCTGCAGTTATAGGTGTTCCGGTGGGATTTGTGGGCGCTGCAGAATCCAAAAAAGCATTGGAGGGAACATCCATCCCCCACCTGGTTACACAGGGCCCTAAAGGAGGAACTCCTGTGGCAGTAGCTGCAATAAATTCACTGATCAATATTTCAAAGAACCAATGACATGCCAAATAAATCATATTATGAATCAATGATTTTTAAGATTAAATTGGTAATATAATGATAAATGACGGGATATTAATGATAATAGGAGAGTATGTTGATGAAATCTGAAGACCTGTTTAAAGAAGCTAAAAATTATCTTCCCGGAGGGGTTGACAGCCCAGTAAGGGCCATAAAACCATACCCATTCTTTGCCATCAAGGGAGAAGGCCCCCGATTATTCGATGTGGATGGAAATAGTTACCTAGATTACTGCCTAGCCTACGGGCCACTGGTACTGGGTCACGCCTATCCTCCGGTGATGGAAGCAGTTTCCAAACAACTATCAATGGGTACTGCCTACGGTGTGCCCACCGAGAACGAGATAAAACTGGCCAAGGAAGTGGTAAGAAGAGTGCCCTGTGCAGAGATGGTTCGATTTGTAAACTCCGGCACCGAAGCCACCATGAGTGCCATCCGTCTGGCCCGGGCAGTCACTGGTAAAAGTAAGATCGTGAAGTTTGAAGGAGCCTACCACGGTGCACATGACTATGTCCTGGTAAAATCAGGTTCAGGTGCCTTTGGATTACCTGATTCCCCTGGGGTTCCAGAAGAAACCACCAAAAACACGTTACTGGTACCATTCAATGATGAAGAAGCCATCACCAGTCTGGTGGGAAAGGAAAAAGAGGAACTGGCTGCCATCATCCTGGAACCAGTTATGGGGAACGTGGGTTGCATACCTCCTAAAAAAGGGTTCCTGGAATTTTTAAGGAAAATAACAGCTGAAAATAATATTATACTCATATTTGACGAGGTTATAACTGGTTTTAGAATAGCTGAAGGTGGAGCTCAGGAATATTTCGGTGTCACTCCGGACCTGGTAACCTTTGGAAAAATACTAGGGGGAGGATTCCCAATAGGTGCTTTAGCCGGTAAAAGAGAATTCATGGAACGCATAGCTCCTGCAGGGGATGTTTACCAGGCTGGAACATTCAATGGAAATCCTATTTCAATCACAGCCGGCCTTGAAACCATGAAACATCTTGATAAAGATTTTTACCAGGCAATGAACGTTAAGGGGCTGGAAATGCGCAGAGGCCTAGAGAACATACTGGAAGATGCTTCCCTAAACTATCCGGTGGCTGGTTTATCCTCCATGTTCCAAATATACTTCACTGACAATGAAGTTTGGGATTATTCCCAGGCAAAATCAGCGGACACAGAAAAATTCAACTCCTATTTCCAGACTTTACTTGGAAGTGGAGTTTTCATTCCACCTTCCCAGTTTGAGTGCTGTTTCCTGTCCCAAGCCCATTCGTCAGAGGACATTCAGAAAACATTAGAAGCAATGGAAAAGGGAATTAAAACACTTTAAAAAGTTAAAGATCGCTTTTAAAAAGTCTTAAATTCTCATGATTTTGGATAAATCACTATTTTTCCCATTCTTTTTATTTTAAAATAGATTTCAAATTTAAAAATAGATCTTTACCAAATTTCTTACTCTCACTAACTATTCATAATCTTGCTAAATTATCTTTAAATTATTTCTAAATTTCTCTATAAAATCTGGGATCAGTTAAAATACCCTTAATACCATAGTCAAGGCTAAAACTACTACAATTAAAACTATCACCACAACAATAATCATGATGGGGGGTTTGCCCTGGTCAGATTTTGAGGTAAATCTTTTTTCTTTCTCTTTGAAAGTTCTTTTATGGTCCACCATTACCATCAAACGGTCTATATCAATATTATGATCATCACTGGCTTGTTGTGGTTGGTGATTATTTTTAGAATTTAGATCATCTAAATTGCCCCATAAATCCTTCCCTTCCTGCCTTCGGCGGGTTAAAACATCATCAGAAACAGTTGTTTGGGCAGAAAGACGATTTACTGCAGATTTCTTAGCAGATACTGCCGATTTATTATAATAATTTGCTTTTTTATCAGAATTAGGTGCAGTTTCTATATTACGGGGTTTTTTTACCTTTTTAACCTTCTCTGAATTTTTATTATTAGAAATCTCTTTATTATTAGAAATCTTTTCTTCAAAAGCAGACTCTCTAGCAAGTAATTTTTCAAGTGATGATTCTTTAGCAGACGTTTTTATAAGAGTTTTTTCAAGGATTGGTTTTTCTGCAGGGGGTTTTTTTATGGTTTCTTCTGGGATTGGTTTTTCTGCAGGGGTTTTTTCAAGAGATTCTTCAACAGGGGATTCATTGGAATCAATTACTTCTAAATTATTATTATAACTACTTTTTAACCTGTTTTCCAATTCTTCTTTTGTTTTATAGTAAACTAAAGGGCTTCCACATTCACATTTATCAAAATCTTCTGGGGTTTCATCTTCCTGTAATTCATAAAATCCATTACATCCTGAGCAAACCAGGTATCCTGCAGATTTATTTGATAATTGAATGGAGTCACGGTTTTCTTCACGGTCTAAAACCATTAAAGCACCTTCACTTTTTTTATCAGATCAAAGAATGTGTAAATTTAAAAAAATTCTATCTAAAGCTAAATTATCAGTATCCACTACTATCCTACGCTGTTAATCATTCATATTGGGCTCATCTTTCTTACAATCTGGATGTTACCATTTGTAGACAATTTTCTTAGATTATAGCTATATTTTTATTATTTATATTATTTGTTAAATCATTTTAGCAGGTCCTAAAAAATTCCATTAATCTATGGAAATTAATAAATGAAAACTGGAAACTTCTTTTTCAGCTTTATGTATTTACATTTTAAATATGTTTAAATGAAGAATATTAACAATGAAAATCGCAGCAGGTGTGGGTGAAAATCAGGCCATAATAAAGGCAGCCAATAAGGTTGATTTCAAGGTAATTTTGACTGAATCAGAAGAGGAACTATTGGACCTTTTATTAACCGGGAAAGTCGATGCAGCAGTGCGAGGGTCACTCAGCGCATCCCATTTAATGGCAAAGTTCCGGGAAAGATATGAGGTCTACCGGGCATCATTACTGGAATACAATGGTCACCAATTTCTCCTGGCTCCAGTGGGGATTGATGAAGGCGATAAAATTCAACAGAAAAGGGAAATCGTGGAGTACGGTGCACAATTCCTTGAACAGTTGGGTTTAACTCCTAAAATAGGAATTTTATCCGGGGGAAGACCTCAGGACAAGGGTCGAAGCGTCAAAATTGATACTTCAATCCGGGAAGGGGAAGAGTTAACCCGGATCACAAGGGATAAATATACGGTTAAACATTACTTTATATTGATAGAAGATGCCATTGCTGATGGGGCTAATCTAATACTGGCACCGGATGGTATCACTGGAAATCTGATTTTTCGCAGTCTTGTTTTCCTGGGTTCTCTTGAAAGCCATGGGGCTGTGGCCCTGGGTATTAATGATATATTCATTGACACTTCCCGATCCCAGAGTGAAGAAGGTTACCTGCGAGCTCTTAAACTGGCGGAAAAACTGGTTAAAACAAGATAATTATAATGATAGGCAAAGTAATCAAATAGAAAATCTATAATTCATAATAGATCAAATACTCACGAATTCAAACTCTGTTTTGGAATATAGGGTATCCTACTTATTTATGATAATACAGTGAGTTTGATAATACAGTGAGTCAGGTTCGTTACTTAAGATAAATCTCAAATATCAATATCATCTAATTATTAAATCGGATATAATAAAATAAATCAAGATAAAGAATAAAGGAATCTAAAATGTCAGCATTAACACCACTTTACAGGCTGTATGAATGGTACATCTCCCGTAACCTCCGACCGGAACTCATGCCAAAACACGTAGCTATCATTATGGATGGAAATCGACGTTTTTCCAAGATGCAAGGGAACCTTGGTGCTGTTGAAGGTCATAAAAAAGGGATTAGCACCTTAGAAAGAGTTCTGGACTGGTGTGTAGATTTGGGTATTGAAATTGTAACTGCCTATGCCTTCTCCACAGAAAACTTCAACAGACCACCGGAGGAAGTAGATGGCTTGATGCGACTATTCAAGGAAAACTTTGAGGGAATAGCTCGTAACAAAAAAATACACAACAACGAGGTCAGAGTAAAGGCCGTGGGTAAACTGGAACTATTACCTGAAGATGTGAGGGAAGCCATCCGCATAGCCGAAAAATCAACTGCCAACTATAACAAAAGGTTAGTAAACATCGCTATTGGATATGATGGGCGTATGGAGATTGTTGATGCCATAAAAAAGATAGCTAACGAAGTTCAGGAAGGGAAAATAACCACTGATGACATTAATGAGGAACTGGTGAACGAAAACCTCTACACCGCTGGTCTGGAGGATCCCAATTTGATCATCAGAACCAGTGGGGAGGAGCGGCTCAGCGGGTTCCTGTTATGGCAATCATCCTACTCAGAACTCTACTTCTGCGATAGTTTATGGCCACAACTAAGGAAAGTTGACTTTTTAAGGGCTTTACGTTCCTATCAACAGAGAGAAAGGCGGTTTGGAGTTTAGGTAGATGCTCCTTAAGTTGGCCTATGATTATTTAACGTGTTAAGCAGGGATTGACTATGATTCAGCTTAATTCTATCTAACGCAGTAACTTTGATTAAATATTCATTTTTTTACAATTTTTGGATTTACTATAAGCTTAGGTGATCAGATGATTGACAGCCACTGTCATGTTGACTTTAAAGTCTACAATAAAAACCGGCAAGAAGTAATGGAACGTGCGCAGGAGAAACTCACAGCCCTAGTAAATTCTGGTGCCACATTGGGAGGTAACCGGCGGACACTCAAACTGGCCGAAGAATATAAAAATTTTGTCTATCCCACCCTGGGATTTCATCCTTCAAATGCATACAAATCAGATGAAGCAGTTATAAAACAGGCTTTATCAGAGATTGAATCCCATATTGATGTGGCAGTTGCCCTGGGTGAAACTGGTCTGGATTTCAATGGTTTGGATAGTGAAACTGAAAAAAATAAGCAGATTGAACTTTTTGAAACTTTCCTGGGAATGACAACCGATTACCAGATGCCACTGGTGATACATGCCAGGGATGCAGAGGAAAAAGCTTTGGAAATGGTTAAAAAACATCCTTCCATCCCTCAAATAATTTTCCATTGTTACGGTGGAGGTCTGGAGACTGCCCGGGAAATAATTGAGGAAGGATATTACATCTCCCTCTCCACCATTGTATGCTTTTCCGAACACCACCAGCAACTGGCTCGTGAACTACCATTATCCCAGCTCTTAACAGAGACAGACAGCCCTTACCTTTCCCCATTCAAAGGTCAGAGAAATGAACCGGCATATGTGGAGGAAACAGTGAAGACCATTGCGGAAGTTAAATCAATTTCAAAAGAAGAAGTATCCAGTGTAACTGAATTAAATGCACGGAAAATCTTCCATATTTAACATTAAAAACCCCATATTTTTTTTATGAACATATTCATTAGTGTATACCAAAACATTCAAGTAAAATTTAGTAAATTTATATTCCAGATAAGCATATTTCGGAGTGAATATATTCCAAGTAAAATATTTTCTCAGAAAACTATTTTCAGAAGAACTTAATTAATAAGAGGTAAAAAAAATAGGATATTATTTTTCGAATTCTTCATTTCTTTCCTCAAAAACCTCTTTAGCTGCGATTAGGCCATTAATTGAGATTGGGAAACCTGCATAAACGGCCATTTGGATAATAACTTCAATTATCTCACGTGGAGTGCAACCCACATTTAAAGCACCGTGAATATGGCTTTTAAGCTGTGCCTGGGCACATCCCATGGTGGTGACCGAGGCAACAGTTACCAGTTCCCGGGTCTTAAGATCCAAACCTGGCCGGGAATAAATATCTCCGTAGGGGAATTCAGCGATATAACGGGCCATATCAGGGGCTATACTATTTAATAGTTTTTCAAGGTCCCTGTAAGAATCTGGATTCATTTTTTTCAAATTTTCCATGCCTATTTGGTATCTATCGTCGCTCATTATAACACTTACCTTTAGTAATTTCTATTTCCATGACATTAGGATGTATTTTATTTTTTAAAGTATCCATTTTCTAGGATAACCTCTTTCTAAGGTAGTTTAGGTATACATTTAATATCTAATCTCCCATATAATCTATTATTATATAATATTCTGAGATAGGAATAAATACGAATTAGGTGGTGGTTACTGTGAAAAAGTTATTTATGGGGATTTTAATATCACTGGCAGTTTTTATGATGTTACAGCCAGTTATAGCTGCAGAAGAGTCAGGCTTGAGTGATATGAAAAACAATGCCGATGAGGCACTTCACAACGCAAGTAAAGCTACCAATGATACTGCACAGGAAGTACAAAAAACACTGGATCCCATACAGGATATTGTAAACACAATCAATTCCATTATACAGCAGATACAACAGATTTTCCAGGACGTATCCTACATATTGGGTGGAGGAAACCAGTAAGTCCTCAAAATGAATATTTTCTTGTATTTCAGAATATATAAACTTGGGAGGGTTCATCATAAAACCTAAAGTGATTTTAAATGCAGCCATGACCCTTGATGGAAAGATAGCCACCAAAACTGGTAGTTCTGAGATTTCGGGTCCAGAAGATCTTTTAAGGGTTCACAGGATTCGCAAGGAGATGGACGCGATAATGGTGGGGATAAACACTGTACTGGAGGACGATCCTCGGCTCACAATACATAAAATCCCATCAAAACCAGAAGACAATCCTGTGAGGGTGGTGGTGGATAGTAAAGCACGCACGCCTCCTGAATACCGGATCCTAAGCCATGACGCTCCTACCATTATTGCTGTTTCCAAAGAAGCACCGTTGCTTAGAGTAAAGGTCCTTGAAGAGGATGGCAAAGCCGAGGTGATAACTTGTGGAGATACACAAGTTGATTTGGGTTGTTTGATGAATCAACTGGGGGATAAAGGGATCAAAACATTAATGCTGGAGGGAGGTTCCACCCTGAATTATTCCATGCTCAAAGCAGGGCTGGTAAGTGAAGTAAGGGTGTGTATAGCGCCTATGATTGCCGGGGGAAATCAGGCCAAAACACTGGTAGAGGGGGACGGTGTGGATTATATGAAAGATGCTTTCCGTTTAAAGTTCAAAAAGAGTTATAATCTGGGAGAAGACCTTATAGTAGAATATGGGGTATTATGAGTTATGTGGCTAAAAATTCTCATTAAATAAAAAAATAGGTAGGTATATAAAAATAGGTAGGTATTTGGAAGGTTTAAACCTCCCAATCCAAGGTCATTTTGAATTTTGTATATCTATAATATTCCCTTTTTCTGGAGTATACTAACCGGATTATCCCTTAAAACTTTTTTAAGATCCTTGCCAGGTAAACCTGCTCCTAGTGCTATCTTTTCGGCCATTTCATAGCTTATAAGATCTCCGGGTGCATGGGTGTCAGTGTCCACCACCAGATGGGCACCTACTTCCTGGGCAACCTGCACCACATGTCCATTACCCAGACTATGGCCTCTCCTGGCACTTATTTCCAGGGCTATATCATTTTCTTTAGCTATTTGTGCTTCTTCATGGGTTATAAGTCCCGGGTGTGCTAAGACATCCACATCAAGGCAGTTAACCGCACTCCAGTTGGTTCCCTCAATCACTGGTTCCACCAGTGTTTCACCATGCACCACAATGATCTCAGCCCCCAATTCCCTGGCCTTTTTGGCTAGTTTGGGAATTATTTCGGCTGGAGCATGGGTTATCTCGGCTCCAGGAACTATCTCAATGTCCCAGTTATCCCTAATGTCTAAAACGGCGTTAATCACACGGCCCACACAGTCCAAGTTAGTTGCATCCACATGGTCGGTTATCGCCACTGCTTGATGACCTAAAACGCATGCTCGACGTGCAATTTCTGATGGTAGGAGTTCACCATCACTGAATATGCTGTGGGTGTGTAAGTCTATTCGTTTTCCCATAACGTGGTTCTCCATATTTTATAAACCTGTAAATTTAGTATTTGACTGTTACTGGTCTTTTATTCCTTAATATTATTTGATACTCTTTATTAACATCCTTTATTTAGAAATTCACTTATAACTGTCTTTATGGGGGATGTTAATACTGGGGATATCCCTGTTTTCAATGAATCTTGGTTGATTAACTTGTAATGGCTTTAGCTTACCCTTATTATTTATTTATCAGAGGATATAATAAATGTGGTGATAAATTGCAATCATTAGTTTTCGCCCCCTCCCATATAACCGGGTTTTTTGAGGTAATTAACCATTCCAATCCCCTAATCAGAGGATCTAGGGGGGCTGGAGTGGTTCTGGACCAGGGAGTCCTAACCCAAGTTGATGTATGTGAAGGAAATGGCGAGATCATTACTAAAACCAATGGAAAGAACCATGATCAAAAATACCATCTGGAAGACTCAGTAACCTATAAAACACTGAATTTGCTGAAAAAACAATTTCCCAAAATAAAATGGGATGAGATTAAAATAACCATTCAACACGAGATTAACGTGCCAGTGGAGGCAGGGTTCGGTGCTTCTGCTGGTTTTGCCCTGGGCACGTCTATCGGGGTTTCAAAACTACTTAAACTACCCTTAACATTTAACCGGGCTGCAGCGGTTGCTCACAATGCAGAAGTTGAACTGAAAACAGGCATGGGGGATGTGATGGGGTCAGTAGTTGGAGGATTCCCAGTTAGACTAGAACCTGGTGCTCCAGGATATGGGGATGCAGATAAACTTCTTAATGGTCATGAATATGCTGAAAAGGAGTATGGGGGTCTTTTTGTAATATCAAAAACGTTAGGAACCATTGAAACAGCGTCTATCCTCACTGATCCAGATATGACTCTTAAAGTAAACAGTGTAGCCCGGGAAATGCTTAAAAAATTACTACTCAACCCTCAGATCACCAATTTCATGGACTTATCCCTGGAGTTTTCCCAGAAAACAGGTCTCATTGACCCTGAGATCATGGAAATCGTGGATGTGATGAAGGATGAGACCATGGGCGCTTCCATGGCCATGCTTGGAAAAACAGCCTTTGCTATTTCAACTACACCTGATTCCAATGTGGAGGATGTAATGGTGGCCAGGATCGACCACAGTGGTTGTAGAATTCTTTAAACTTAATTAAGTTCTAATTTTTAGTTCATTTTTTCATGGGTTTATTCGACCTCTTTAATATTGGATCAGGTCAGAATATCTTAATTTTGGATTAGATTTAAAAATCTTTATCTCGGATTTAAGCCAGAACATCTTCAATGATGTAGGTGATCCCTTCTTCATCCATTCTGTTGCTTAAAGTGCGGGTCATCTTACCCACTGCAAATATCAGTACATTCAAACCTCGATTGGCAGCTGCAACTGCTGATTGGGGGGTGGCAAATTCAAAATCAGGTTTGATTCCCAGTTTATCCACCATGGAACGGGATACTGTTCCCATGACACCCACCCGCTGGAAACGATCCTCATATTTCTTTAGAATTTCCTGGACATGGTCAAGTTCACAGGCACGGGTGCCTCCCTGGTTAATGGTGGGCAGTTTAATGATAACTACAAATCCGGGTTCAAGTTCAATTGTCCCCCCTAAACTCACCAGGGCCACATCTTCACCCTTCCGGGCATGGTGAAGTACTTCAGCATGGGCGGGAGTCTTTTCCTTACCTGCATATAATGTTCCTTCTTCCATTTTAAGCCATACGGCTTCTCCTTCATTGAGATCTTCCCGGGCAATGGCAGGCCACACTGATTTATAGGTGTTCATGATATCTAAGACCTGATCCGCATATTTACGGAGGTCATTAGCTCCAGTTTTCACTTTTTCAATCCCACGTTTCGTGATTTTGTAACGTGCCTGGCCACTGCCAGTTTCAACCCATCCTTCATCCACCAGAGTCTTTAAATTCTCAGAAACTGCCTGAACTGTGATACCCAGCTCATCAGCGATGTCTTTCTGACGCAGATGGGGCTGGCCTTTGGCAATCTCCGCTAGAATCTGAAACTTGGTGAGTTCCCCTTTTTTCTTGAAAACTTTCATAGATACACCATTAAAGACCTGTAATAATATTAGAGATTTTTTTATAATATTTTAAGTATATATTTAAGTTATTGTATTGTTAAATTATTTTAACTAGTTATGTTTAATGGATCTGCAGAGCTTATAATTTTACAGGATCCCGTTCAGTGTTTCATCAAAGAGTTTAAGGAATTCATCCTGTTTTCCTCCTGGAATGTAGGCACCACAGGCCATGGAATGGCCACCACCACTTCCCCCTACCTTGGCTGCTACTTTATTGATGATATGGCCAAAGTGGATACCATCAAATGCTAAAAGTCGTGAACAGCGCAGAGAAACCTTCAAACCACCACTTTCATCATTGGTGTGTGTGAAACCAATCATGGGTTTTCTCCAGTCACCGTAGCTGAGGATCATGCCGGCTATGGTTCCAATAACCTCACTTTTTATCCCGTTACCTTGGAAGTACTGCAAGTTCTTCAAATGTATGATCCGGTCTTCCTCCTGGATCCAACTCATCTTCTGGGCAAGGTACTGTCGGTGTTCCTTTCCCTGCATTTCCATTTCATCCAGAGCCATACCCCTATCTCCTTTGAGGACCTTTAAAGCCACATTGGGATTTTTATGCCTACTGCAAGCGTTGATGGCTGTTGAAAATTCACTGGCATCACGGAGGGGTGAGTACTCCTCCTCTTTTAAAAATTCATAGGCATCCCCGGCAACCAGGCGGGGAATGTACCTAACGTAACGGGGAGGAACTTCCCGGCTCATCATCCTCACCAGTTCGGTGAAGATCCGGCCCTTTTCCGCGGAGCTTAAATCGTAAAGTGTTCGTTGTTTTTTACCATTCCTAATGGGTATGTCCAGGTTTTTTAGGAATTGAATTGCTTCGTTTCGATTATTGGTGATGGGAAGCTTCACATCGCCAAAGTAGGACAAGGCCACAAATAATGGTCTGGTTTGCCTTCCGTAGATGGCTAAGTCATTAACTGATCCCACCAGTCCCTTATTGACACCATCTTCTAGTATGCCTGCATTTATCCCGGTTAACTTACCTGATAGACTGTTTTGCATGTCGCCAACTGCACTTAAAACACCAATCCAGCTTAAATCATGATAACCAAAGGTTTTAGCTAGAAGATAGCACATACCTCCTCCTGAAACCTGGAAGGAACCATCAATACCATGATGATTGGGATTTATCTCCAGAAAACCGTTTTCTCCTGAGGATATTTTCCTTACCGGGGGGTGATGGTCCAGGATGAGAACTTTGGACTGGGATGTCTGGAAGTTATCTAATTTTTGTCCTGAACCAAGATCAGAGAATATGGTGAGTTCATTTTCTTTTTCCAACTCAGGGATCTGGTCCAGGTTTATGAATTCTATTTCATGGTCTATTTCCAGACGATCCATGGTTAAAGATAGTATTGCTCCGGCGGATATCCCGTCACAGTCTATGTGGCTGTATATTTTAACATCCTCAGACTCTTTGACCATTTCATTAGCTTTAGCTAAAGATTTATCCATATCTTTTCCATTCACAGCCATTTATTATTCCTTCCCAAGTGAAATATAATCCAATTATATAATATATTAATTGTATTGATCAACTCATCTTCTGATTTTATTCTTTTGGATTTCTGGATTAATTTTTAATCCTCTATTTTATCTATATTTGATTTGTATAGATTGATTCTAAATAATAAATCTACTTAAAATAAATTATGGGAATTAATTACTACTGATAATCCTAGAATCAATTCTTATTTGATGATCCTTAAAATGATCCGATTTGTAATTCTTAGAATGCCAGTTGATTAATTCTCAAAAGGTGGATTAATCCTTAAAAATGAAAAATTCTAGTTGAAAATTCTATTTATCTTTCCGGGAACTATTGATTAAGTTGCTTAGTTTAATGAGAATTTCCTTTTTACTCATTTTTTTATCCACAATTATCCTTCCGGATCCTTCCCACCATGAAGCAGGGTATGATTTATATTTCTCCACTGAAGGATTGAGTCTCAGTTTTTTAGCTGCCTGGGTGATTTCACGTATTTTGGGTGAACTAACAGCCTGTTCTTTGGGAATCTTTCTTCCCTCGGATTTGGTCTTTTTGGAATCCAGATAAACCGGCCAGATGATGGTTCTGTTTTCATCCTTCATAGTTACCGCTCCTTTAAATATTGCCTCTTATAAGTTATTTATATTACATTTAGGATGATTTCTGTTATATTAAGTCATGATTTTTTCCATTTAGTTATATTCCAAATTCAAGACTTCAAGTCAATAACTCATTTCTTCCTTTAACTGCATTAACATGGCCTTCACAGTGTACTTGGATGGAATTATTGATTTTATCCCCCTCTCAGCCAGTGGTTTCTGGGTGATGGGGCCAATGGCCGCCACCAGAACCTTCCCGTCTTTAAAAGAGTTAATTAACTCTTCTTCTTTATCTCCGGCTATTTCAAATAGATTGGTGGCTGTAAGGGGGCTGGTGAAGGTTATTGCATCTATTTTTCCCTTGATTATATCCTCTACCAGTAACTGTACCTTACTGGTATCTTTGGGTTTGGTGGATTTGTAGGCCTCGGCCAGATAGACAGTGGCTCCCATTTTCTTCAAACCTTCCGGGAGAACATCTCTTGCTTTAAATGTGCGGGGAACTCCTATCCTCTTTTTATCCAAGTCAATATCATGGAATTCTTCCAGAAGACCTTCGGCAGTGTAATTTTCGGGCACAATATCGGCAGTGATACCATAATCATTTAAAACCCGTTCTGTGCGTGGTCCAATAACTGCTACCTCACACTGTGGATTGAGGTTTTCCCTAAAATCAGGACAGTATTTGAATAATGATTCCAGTGATGCAGGAGAAGTGAATATTATCCAATCCAGTTTACTGGCTCTTTGACAGAGATCCAGGAGAGATTCACTGGCAAAGGATTCCAGTTCAAGGGTGGGGGCTACTAATGGAATCCCACCGTGTTGGGTTACTATCTCTACTGCAGCATGGGACCGCTCCACTGGCCGGGTTATGCCAATAATTTTACCCTCAAATCCCTTCATAATTTATCCTCAAGTTTTTTGATGGATTTGAAAACATCAACCACCGGTCCAATAATCACCAGGGCTGGTGGATTAATATCTTTTTGGGCTATGTTTTCCAGAGTACCGGTTATAATCCTCTCATCTGGCATGGTTCCATTTTCAATGACACAGACCGGGGTTTGGGGATCTTTGTGTTTCTTAATCTCCCTCATATTCTCCTCCAAGTGTCCCACACCCATGAGGATCACTATGGTGTCGGTATTGTAGTTCCACTGAACTTGCTTCTCTTTCTTGGTAGGATCTTCATGTCCAGTAACCACTGTAAGGGAAGTGGCCACTCCCCGGTGGGTTACTGGCAGTCCTACTGTGGTGGGAACACCAATGGCAGAGGTTACACCTGGTACCAGTTCCACGGGAATCCCTTCCCCCAGCAGGGCCATCATTTCTTCACCACCCCTACCAAAGACAAAGGGGTCACCTCCCTTGAGGCGGACTACAGTGTCATGTTTTTTGCCCTGTTCAATGAGTATTTCATTTATTTCTTCCTGCTTTTTGGAGTGAGCTCCAGCCCTTTTACCAACGTAGATCATTTCCGATCCATTGGCGTACTTTAAGATCTCTTCATTGGCCAGACGATCGTAAACCACCACATCTGCCATTTCCAGGGCTTTAATAGCTTTAAGGGTCACCAAATCAGGATCCCCTGGTCCTGCACCTACTAGATAAACTACCATTAATTCACCGTGTGACAATTTTTTATAATAAAGTTATTTAATGAATATTCCCAAACTTAGGGTATTTCTAACTAAGTATTTTTTGTAAAAAATATGTAAGTTATCCATTTTCTAGAAATCAAGGATTCCCTTAAAGAACTTCAAACCATCATCTGATCCTAAGATTGATTCTGAGGCCCTTTCGGGGTGGGGCATAACTGCACAAACCCGTCCTTCCAGGTCACATACTCCGGTAATGGCATCCAACGAGCCATTAGGGTTATTCCCTGCAAATCCCAGCACGATCTGATCCTGATCACCAAGTTCATCAATGTATTCAGTATAGTAACGCCCTTCTGCATGGGCAATGGGCATTTTGATTACCTCATTTTCCTGGTAAAGATGGGTAAATGGAGTCCTATTGGTTCTAACCTCTAACTCGGCCCATTCACAGATGAACTGGGCTTTTTCATTGAGGGTGAACACCCCGGGAACCAGACCCACTTCTGCCAGTATCTGGGCACCATTACATATACCTAAAACTGGTTTTTCCTCTTTAACTATCTCCTTGATCCCATCAATAACTGGGGTGATGGCGGCAATTGCCCCTGCACGGAGGTAATCTCCATAAGAGAATCCTCCGGGGATAACGATTGCTTCAAATTGGGATAGGTCCCTCTGGTTCCACCAGACATAATCAGGTTCGGCCCCAGCCAGTTCCAGGGCGTGGAAAACGTCCCGGTCACAGTTGGATCCGGGGAAGCGTATGATCCCCACTTTCATCTTAGTCACCTGCTGTTTCAATCTGGATCTGGTAGTCGTGGATCACCGGGTTACAGAGCAGTCGCTCGCACATCTGGACCACTTCTTCATGGGCCACATCTGGATCTTTTGCTTCTAAAGTGAATTTAACTATTTCAATGGTGGCGGTGTCTTCCACCTGATAGTCTAAAAGGGCCAGTGCCCTCTGGATGGTGGAAGCTTCTGGATTGAGCATTCCTTTTTTGAGACTTATTTCAACTTGCGCATGGTATTTCATTGCATCACCAAGGGATTAATTTCTTAAATGGATACTTTTCATCAGTGTTAGTTCAGTTTTTTCTAAATTACAGTTTTTTTTATTAGAAATCTAAATTCCATCTTTCTTTATCTTCATCATCCAGTATTATGTTGGCCACCTTTTGGTAAGCTTCAATAACACCAGACTCGCCCTTTCGGAAAAGATCCTTATCCAGAATGTCACAGGTTTCACTATCCCAGAACCTACAGGTGTCTGGGCTGATTTCATCACCAAGGACAATGTTCCCATCATCATCTCGGCCAAATTCTATTTTAAAGTCCGGGAAGATGAGTCCCCTGCTTTCCAAGAAACTTTTCAGGACTGCGTTGATTTGGAGGGTTATTTCCCGGATGGTTTCCAGATCTTCGCTACTAGCCAGTTCCAGGGCCAGAATGATGTCATCGTTGAGCATAGGGTCATGATATTCATCATTTTTATAATCCATCTGGATGATCGGTGGATTGAATGTTTGACCTTCCTGGAAGGGGTACTTTCTAAGCAGACTCCCGGCGGCTATATTTCGAGTGATCACTTCCAGGGGTATCATATCCAGTTTATGGGATAGCATGTATCCGGGTTTTGGTAAATCAATGTACTGGGTTTTTATCCCTGCATCTTCCAGTAGTTCAAAAAGCTTAGCAGAGATCAGGGAGTTGTAATAACCCTTCAAACTCATAACTTCCTTCTTTTCTCCATCCCCGGCGGTAATGTCATCTCTGAATTCCACTAAAACTTGCTGGGGCTGGCTGGTCTGGTAAACGTCCTTGGCTTTACCCCTGTATAGGAGATTTCCCTTATCAAGATTCATGTTAAACTCCATTTCATTTTTATTTATTGTCAAATGTTTATATAGATATTAAACTACATCAAGATAAAACACTATTAGAAATTATTATAGCTTAGGATTATAATAGATTGGCATTAGTATGTACAGATTGGTGCACATTTAATCAAATATTATTACCACAATCACGATAAATGATGGTTGGTATCCCCTTTAAATGGATTCCCACTGCAAAAAACTAGTGACCGCAAATTAAATGCAATTAAATACTTCTTAAAATTCCAACCACAAAAAAAATCGCAAATTAACTTAAACACAGTCATAAACTGCCAGTTGCCATTCTTAAAATATATTTCACCATTTCGATATTGGAATTTTTAAAATGATGACTGCCCGGGCTTTTAAAGTCATACTCGTGAATCAGATCACTTTAATGAATATTCCTTTTTAATGATTACTCCCTCTCTTTAGAAGTTATTTTTTTCATTTCCCATGATAATGGTTTAAAATGTATTCCTGATATTCTAAATGGATGAATCATGGTAAGGCTACATTGTCCAAATTACTTTAA
Source organism: Methanobacterium subterraneum (assembly GCF_002813695.1). Lineage (NCBI taxonomy): Archaea > Methanobacteriati > Methanobacteriota > Methanobacteria > Methanobacteriales > Methanobacteriaceae > Methanobacterium > Methanobacterium subterraneum. The sequence goes on from NZ_CP017768.1 coordinate 240,288, forward strand.
TGGATGCCCACTGGTTTTAGGGCACTAGGAGTTAGCATTAATTTAGAAGTTCGAGTTGTCAGATTCCAAGACTAGGGGATGTTTGTGAGTTAATGAAAAATATATTCATATCCTATTTGTTTACAGATTTATTGATGGAACAATAATGCCCTTCTTCTTTGAAGAGATCACTTATCTTGGGATGTTCATCGTTTTCACTGCAGGTTCCTACAGTACACATATAGGTTCTTATTATTTCTTTAAAATTTGTTTTATCTGCATCAGTTTCTATTACGTAGCTTGTAGAACCCTTCTCTGAACTCATAGTAAATAGGAATGTATTCAAAGGCCTAATGGCAATCATTTCATCTACAGCCCCTTCTATATCCTCTATTTTCATATCTGGCATTATGTCTTCCTCCTTATTATATTTCATGTCATTATATGTGGTGTATAATATTGATTTAATAGTTTATGTATTTTTTGTATTTTAATTATACTGGCCATTAGAAAAATTGTTTGAAGGTGAAATTATTGACTAAACCTAAGAAAACTGATTTTGTATTGATTAAGTTCATATTTTTAAGTTGAAAGCAAAAGATGGAGGATAGTTTTTACCGGAACAGTCTTGGTATATTTGAGAATTTGACTGTGATCTGGTGAAATCATGAATCCTAATAAACCGTGAATCCTAATAAACCGTGGTTAAATTGATAAATTATAGGAATTAGGTTCTTTTTCTTGGTTTAGATCAAGTTGGTTTAGATCAAAATATAAATGCGTTTGATTAAAATTACAGATTAAAATATTAAGGCTTCAATTATCAAAGTGGAATCTCTTAATGGCAAAATCTGGGGATTATCCTTGGTCTAGGGGGGAGATCCTCACTTATTATGGGTTACCTATATGTTATGAATTAATAATTTCTTGATGGGGATTGTATTATAAGTGATAAATGTAGATGTTATAAATATCTGGTACGCCTTAACAAATTTATTTAACAAATGAAGGTCTTCAATAAAGATATGAACTGTGCCAATCAGGTAATTAATTGGCATTATCATTTACTTAAACTTATGAAAACACTTTTTGGGTGAAATTAATATGTGTGGAATTGTGGGATGTATACTTAAAACTGATAAAGCAGCACCGGTGCTCCTGGATTGTGTGCAACGCCTGGAATACAGGGGTTATGATTCGGTGGGCATTGCCACCTATTCATCATCAGGAATTAAGATCAGAAAAGACAAGGGAAAGATTGATGAGGTTTCAGAGGAACTGCATTTGGAAGAACTTCCGGGAGAAGTGGGCATTGGTCATGTTCGCTGGGCCACCCATGGACTTCCAACCCGGGAAAATGCTCATCCCCATACTGATTGTGAGGGGAAAATAGCAGTAGTCCATAATGGTATCATTGAAAACTACAAGGAACTTAAAGACCAGCTGGTGAGTGAAGGGCACCAATTCTTATCTCAAACTGATACTGAGGTCATAGCTCATCTCATTGAAAAATATCATAAAGAAGGATTCAATCTGGAAGGGGCCATTAATAAGGCCATCAGCAAGTTACATGGTTCATATGCCTTTGCAGTTATCAGTACTGATGAACCTAACAAGATAATGGGGGTTCGTAAAGAAAGCCCCCTCATACTGGGACTGGGAGACGGGGAATACTTCCTGGCTTCCGATGCTCCGGCCATACTGCAACACACCCGCCGGATCATCTACCTGGCTGACCATGAAACCTTCACCATGGACGAGGATGGTATCACTGTGAAGGACCGTAATGGTCAGATAGTGGATAAGAAGGTAGAAACCATTAAATGGACTCCTGAAATGGCCCAAAAGGGCGGATACTCTCATTTCATGCTGAAGGAAATCCATGAACAACCTGAAGCAGTAAAAAACACCCTTTCTGAAGTTTCAGATATTGAGAATATAGTCAGCCAGTTCCCCCAGTTTAAACGGATCACCTTTGTGGCCTGTGGAACATCCCATCATGCATCTTTAGTGGGGAAATACCTATTTGAAGCTCTTTTAGGCCTACCCACTGATGTGGTGCTGGCTTCTGAGTTTGAGTTCTCAGAAGGGGCCATTGACCCTGATTCACTGGTGATATTCATCAGTCAATCTGGAGAAACTGCTGACACCCTTAAAGCCCTTAAAATAGCCAATAAAAAGGCAAAAACCCTGGCAATTGTTAATGTGCTGGGAAGTACTGCTACCAGGGAAGCGGACTACGTTATATTCACCAGGGCCGGTCCTGAAATAGGGGTGGCAGCCACCAAGACTTATATAAGTCAATTAACTTGTATTTATCTCTTGGCAGCATGTATGGGTAAAAATAGGGAACTTTTAGATGAACTTCAACAGATACCAGATTACATGAAAACCGTGCTCCTGTTGGAAGAGGATATCAAAGAAATGGCGGCTAAATACAAGGATGCCCAGGATTTCTTCTTTATTGGCAGGGGATTCTCATACCCCACTGCGATGGAGGGGGCATTAAAGCTCAAAGAAATAACCTATATACACGGCGAGGGATACGCTGCCGGTGAACTTAAACACGGCCCACTGGCACTTATAGATGATGATGTACCGGTGGTGGCAGTGGTACCTCCGGGTAAGAGTCACGACCGGACCCTGAGCAATGTGGAAGAAGTGAAAGCCCGGGGAGCACGGGTCATAGGCCTCGGATCCGAGGATGATCAGGTTTTAAGTTACGAGGCCAGTGATATGATAAAATTCCCCTCACAAATCAGGGAATTAATATCCCCCCTCCTCTACGTGGTACCATTACAGTTACTATCCTACCATATGAGTGTACAGCGGGGTATTGACCCGGATAAACCTAAAAACCTGGCAAAGTGTGTGACTGTGGAATAAATACCTATATTCTTTTATTTTTATTCCTTTTCATTAATTAGTCTGGTTTTTGTGGATTGAATCCATAAATGGGGGGTTTAAAATCACTAAATTGGACTCCTCTAACATTTTACATAATAGAACATGATTCATTAACATCAATTGAATGCTAATATAAATTATGTCCAATAGGCCATTCTATTTAAAGGTGTTTTGAGATATTAGTGAATAGAACATTCTTATAGAAGGTACTGAAATGACTCCTAAAAAATCAGGAACTCTGTTCATTGTTTTCATGATTGCACTGGTTGCCTATGGGGCTGCATCAGGTGCTAATGCCCTAAATATAGGTACTGATATTGGTTTGGGATTAATTCCATCTAATTTCAATTTAAATGGTGATCAGAAGATCAGTGAGATCGGTGATTCCAATTTCACCCCGGTTCATATTGTAAGACACATCCAGATCAACACCACCAATACCACTAACACCACCAACAACACCACAGTTAACACCACTCCCACCAATGGAACTAATAATCCCTGATATAAATTAAACCAGCGAATCTAAAGTTTAACAAGAGAATCTACATTTTTAACATCCAATCCATTAATCAATCAATATACTAACCTTTTTTTAATTGAGTCTGGGATGTTAAAATATTTAATACTCATCACTAAAGATTTTGTATTTGCTAAATATTCCCATTTACTACAATCCTCAAATTCCAATTTGCCACCATCTCCTAACATCGTATAAATGGCGCTAATAGAAGGGTGGGGCGGTGGTACTAAAAAAATGTTTAAATGATTGGGTATAATTTTTGAGTATAGTGAAACTTTTACTTGCAATAATAAATGATATTGAATGAAAACATAATATTTATAAATAAGGTGATTTGGTATGCCCGAGGAGAACAAAGTTGGAGCGAAAATCCGTCAGATAAGGGAAGATCGCAAAATGTCAATTGAAGAGCTGGCAGATGCCAGTTTTAGCAGTGTTGAACTCATTGAAGACCTGGAAAGCGGAGCACTGGTACCCTCACTAACTCCTCTTTTAAAAATAGCCAGGGCACTGGGGGTGCGCCTGGGCACTTTCCTGGACGATGCCCCACATAGTGGTCCTTTCATGGTTAAATCAGGAAAATCTGATAATGTAATACGTTTTTCAGGTCAGGGGCTGGGTGAACACAGCAACAAGAGTGCACTTGAATTCTACTCCCTAGCCTACGGGAAGGGGGACCGGCACATGGAACCATTCATCATCGACGTCCACCCCACTGACAATCAGGGTTATGAACTGGCATCCCACGAGGGTGAAGAATTCCTGTACGTGATCCAGGGAAAGATAGAGGTGCTTTACGGGCAGGAAAGCTACGTTCTAGAGTCAGAGGACAGTATCTACTATGATTCAGTGGTCCCTCACCATGTACATGCCAAAGAAAAGGATTCCAAGATGCTGGCAGTGGTTTACACCCCATTTTAAGTTGAAGGGGATTATTTTAAAATATGTCAAATAAATATCTGGAGAAAAAAAGTTTCTATATGGAAAATAGTTCTAAAGATAGGACATGTTGTAAGTAGTACATGTTTCTAAAGTTTTAAAAATACTGGAGATATTCATAATATGTATGCGATTACAGTAACACCCCGATTTGGAGATTCAGATGGCTTAAGACACATAAACAATATAGTTCTTGCTGAATGGTTTGAACTGGCAAGAAACAAGATTTATCGATTATTCACCCCAGACCTTGACCTCAGCTACGAGAAATGGAAACTGATCATGGTTAAAACTGATTTCGAATTCCTGGGACAGATGTACTACAACGGTGATGTGGACATAAAAACTAGCATTATCCGTATTGGTAACAGCTCCTACACCACTTACCATGAGGCCTGGCAAGCCGGACACCTTAAAGCAAGGGGAACAGCTGTTCTGGTGAATTATGATTTCATACAACAGAAATCAAGACCCATACCTGATGACGTGAGGGAAAAACTGGAAGAACATCTAGAAGAAGATCCACGGTAAGCAGGGAAACTAAAACTTAAGGATAATCAATTGGGAAGATGGGAATTAAAGACAGTTGGGGATACAGGACTTAAAGGTACCAATATCTAAAAAAATAATCTAATAATGGTTGGAATTATTTAAATAAGCTAAAAAATGGGTTTTTGATCATAAACATAATATATGGGAGTTTTTAAAATGGTTTTTAGTGAGCTTACTATTGGTGATTTCCTGGAGGAAATGGTGGAAAAGGATCCTAATCATGAATTCATGGTCTATCCCGACCGTGATCTCCGTTTTACCTACCAGCAGTTTGATGAAAGAGTGAACCTCTTGGCCAAGGGCCTCCTGGAAATTGGGATCGGGAAGGGAGATCATGTGGGTATCTGGGCCAAAAACGTACCAGACTGGCTTACTCTGCTTTTTGCCACCTCCAAGATCGGAGCGGTCCTGGTTACAGTTAACACAGCTTACAAAAGCCATGAACTGGCTTATGTGCTGGAACAATCTGATATGAAGGCCCTGGCAATCATTGATGGATACCAGGATGTGGATTACATTGAAATAGTTTACGAACTCATCCCTGAACTTAAAACCCAGGAAAGGGGTAAACTTAAAAGTGAAAAATTCCCATTCCTGGACAGTGTTATCTATGTGGGGCCGGAAAAACACCGTGGAATGTACAACACCAATGAACTCCTACTCCTGGGAAAACACGGAGATGAAACCGAATTCCAAAAAATCAAAGCCTCAGTTGATTGCAACGATGTGGTTAATATGCAGTACACCTCGGGAACCACAGGATTTCCCAAGGGGGTTATGTTAACCCATCGTAACATACTCAACAATGGTTACTACATTGGTGAAAGGCAGAAATTCACGGAAGAAGACCGACTATGCATATGTGTGCCTCTTTTCCATTGTTTTGGTATTGTGCTTGCGGTAATGGCCACTTTCAGTCACGGAGCAACCATGGTAATGGTGGAACTCTTCGACCCCCTGATGGTCCTGGCCGCAGTCCAGAAGGAACGCTGCACAGCACTCTACGGAGTGCCCACCATGTTCATTGCCGAGTACAGCCATCCCATGTTTGACATGTTCGATCTATCCAGCCTCCGAACCGGGATCATGGCTGGTTCCACCCCACCTATTGAAGCCATGAAAAAGGTGGTCAACGACATGAACATGACCCAGATAACCAGTGTCTACGGTTTAACTGAAGGTTCACCAGGATTCACCCAGACCAGTGTGGACGACCCCCTGGAAAAACGGGTGGAAACAGTGGGCAAACCCTTACCCGAATGTGAAGTTAAAATCGTGGACCCCGAGACTGGAGAAACCCTGGGACCCCACGAAACCGGTGAAATATGCTGTAAGGGATACAATGTAATGAAGGGCTACTTCAAAATGCCCGAGAAAACCCGGGAAGTTATAGATGAAGATGGTTGGCTCCATAGTGGAGATCTAGCCACCGTGGATAAAGAGGGATACTACTCCATTGTGGGCCGTATCAAGGATATGATCATCCGTGGAGGGGAAAACATCTACCCCCGGGAAATTGAAGAATTCCTCTACACCATGCCTGGAGTCCTCGACGTCCAAGTGGTGGGGATCTCCGATGAAAAGTACGGTGAAATTGTAGGCGCTTGCATCATCCTGGAGGAAGGAGCCGAACTCACCGAGGAAGATGTCCGTGACTATGCCCGGACCAAGATCGCCCGTTTCAAGGTACCGAAACATGTCTTTTTTGTGGATGAATTCCCCCTCACTGCCAGTGGAAAGATACAGAAATTCATTCTAAGGGAACAGGCAGAAAAAATGTTAAAGGAAAAACTGGCAAAAGAGGAGGAATCCCTTTAGGGAAACTCCCTCTTTACTTCTTATCTCCAGTTTTCCTAAATTCACATACTTCTCCCATTAATTTACATACATACTTCTTAATTCACGATATATAACCGATTCAAATGGAGACTAATTAAAAATGTCACTATTAGCCCTAACATACCCCCAAATCTGTAATGAGGATTACCAGTGGATTCAGGAATTTAGGGAAGAAAATGACGAACTTTACCACGGCCGAATGGAACCCCATTTTACCCTGGTATTCCCAGTATTCAACCAGAGACCAGAAACATTCATTGAAGAAATCAAAAGAAGAGCTGCCGATCATCAAAGAATAGAATTCGCAATAAGATGTGCAGTAATGGAAAAAGATGCCTTCACCCCTTACTGGCATGTTTTACTGGTGCCTGATGAGGGTTACAGTCAGATATTAAAACTCCATGACCAGCTTTACTCCGGGAAATTAGCGGACGAACTCCGGATGGACCTACCATTCATCCCCCACATTGGTATTGGTAACTCCATAGAAAAATGGACCTGTAAAGAACTGGTTGACCAGATCAACTACTCCAACCTAGAAATAAAGGGCAGTATAAATGAGATCAACGTGGTGGAATACCATGAAGAAAGGGCGGAAACCATAGAACAGATAAAATTGACACAATGATCTATTTTTTCTGTTCTTTATTTCATATTACTTTAAAACCATATTTTCCCTTTATTTGGTTGTGGGGCTAATTTTCACAGGAGAATGTTATTTACCGGATTAAATAGTGATAAAGAGATTTACCTATCACCCTTAAAGTCAGTTTAATTTTAATGAAATAAATATATGATGAATGGATATAAACTAAAACAATGTATTTTAATTGAATATATTTGACATATCTTATTAATAATAACTGTAAGATAAATACACTGGATTTTTAATATAATTAAGGGTAAAATGATAATTTTAAGACGTAAAAAGAAGATTGTGGAACTTTTTCCCATTGGAAGTTCGAAGGGTGCTCTGAACAGCCGGAGAAAACCATTTTTCCATGGTTACCTTAAGTTTCGCCGGGTGGATGGGCAGCTGAAGATCCACAAATTCATAGTTAAAAAGGATAAGGAAACCATCCTACCTCCCAGTGAAGCAGTGAAGGTCCTGCGGAAACAGAACATATTCCTGGTGGGCAGTGACCCGGACACTGAAGAATTCCTCCAATCATTGAATATAAAATACAATCACACTCTTATATGCAGACACTGTACCTTTGACGGTTTCATAACACTGATTCGGCGAGAAAAATCCTATTTTTATCACGGAGATCATCTCTGCCGGTTGTGTGCAGAAGGTGAGATAAAAAGGGAATTAAAAGCCCGTTCCTATGACATGAGTACTTTTCCCCGGTTTAGGAAAATGCTGGATGAGACCGGAGATCTGGCCAAAGTACTCAGTGTTTTTGATCCACGCTTCGACCCATTAAAAAATCAGGAACTTACCTTATACGATAAGGTATCCACCAAGAAGGATGATAATTTCCCTAAAATCAGGATTGATAGTCTGGAAATTCCGGGAGAATTTAAAAAATCATTAAAAAGCCAGGGAACTCATCTTCTGCCAGTTCAGGTATTAGCACTTCAGGCGGGACTCCTGGAGGGGGAAAACCTCCTGGTGGTATCCGCCACTGCCAGTGGAAAAACACTCATCGGTGAACTGGCAGGAATACCCCACGCCCTAGAAGGGGGTAAATTCCTATTTTTAACCCCCCTGGTGGCGCTGGCCAATCAAAAATATCGGGATTTCAAGAAAAGATACCAGAAACTGGGCTTAAATGTTTCCATACGTGTGGGCATGAGCCGGATAAAGGCCAAGGAAGAACTGACCCTCCCTGATGATAAAGTAGATGCTGCAGATATTGTGGTGGGAACCTACGAAGGCCTGGATTTCCTACTACGTGCGGGTAGATCATCCCAATTAGGTGATCTTAAAACCGTGGTGGTGGATGAAATCCACATGCTGGGAGATGATGAACGTGGCCCCAGACTCCGTGGGCTTATACACCGCCTGAAAGCAATCTTCCCCAATCTACAGGTAATCGGCCTTTCTGCTACAGTTCGAAACCCCCGGGAAATTGCAGCGGAGTTTGGGATGAAACTGGTTGAATATCCCCTGCGCCCGGTTCCCCTGGAGCGACATCTAATATTCACCCGGACTGAGGAAGAAAAAAACCATTTACTAACCCAGCTAGCCCGTAATGAATACCAGAACCGATCCAAAAAGGGATACCACGGGCAGAGCATTATTTTCACCAATTCCCGCCGGAAAACCCATACTGTGGCTGATTATCTGGCGCGAAGAGGTGTTAAAGCCGGAGCTTACCATGCAGGGTTATCCTATGCTAAAAAGAACCGTATTGAAAAGGAATTTGGGGAGCAGAAATTGGGGGCAGTGGTAACCACTGCAGCTTTAGCAGCAGGAGTGGATTTCCCAGCATCCCAAGTGCTTTTTGAAAGTTTGACCATGGGGAATAAAACACTCACTCCCAACGAGTTTTCCCAGATGCTCGGCCGTGCAGGGAGACCTACATACCATGATCAGGGAAAGGTATACCTTCTACCAGAGGTTGGCCGGAGTTATGGTGATGAAACTGAGGAAATGCAGGCCATGGAACTCCTCTCCAGTGATGTGGAATCAGTCAATGTAACCTATTCCGAGGACAGTCAGGTTGAACAGTTCCTGGCTGATATTTGCGCTGGACGTGTGGAAACCTTCCGAGAGATAAGCCATGAATACCGGGATGAAGAATTACCACTGGAATTTGAAGAAGCCTTCAATATCATGGTGGATTATGGGCTGGTTAATGAAAGAGATGATAAGGTAACCCCCACCCCCTATGGAAGGGCAGTTTCCATGTCATTTTTGGCTTATCCCTGTGCAGACTACATCCGGAAGAACATGAACCGGATGAACCCCCTGGACATAGCCCTTAAACTGGAACCCTTTGAAAGCGCATACCTCTCTAACCGGATCACCACTCAAATAGGTCGCATCCTAAAAATAAACATGTCCACCCGGCTATTTGCCGACAGCACCCTGGATATTTTAAGTTCAGGTACTGCCATAAATAAACTGGAGCCCAGTCTCAGGGAACGATTGATGAAATTACAAATGGACTTTTATACTTGCCGATGTAAGGAAAGACCATTCTGTGGCTGTTTCCAGCGGGAACTATCTCGGAAGATGGTTAAACAGCGCCTGGCAAAACGGGACCCTGTGGATATAAGCCGGAAGTTAATGCGTGATTATGAGATACACGCCTATGCAGGAGATATATTCAGCTGGCTGGACTCACTTATCAGGATGCTTGAGGCAGTGCGTAGAATTGCCAATGCTTTTGATAAGAAAAAAGTAGTTGGGGAATGCAACCGGTTGATAAGACAGATTGAAAACTGACCATATCCATCTTGTGATTTTTCTTTCATTTATTTTCATCAAAAAATATGTATTGATCTGGATTCTGGGAACTTGTCTAATTTTATGTCACATGCTCTGTTATTCTGATTTGATTATTCCTATCTTAATTCTAGTGAATCATTGCATCGATTTGAACAATGGTGTTGTGGGGTAGTAAGATAATCCCGAGCAGATATATATTCCTGTTTACAGATTTTCTGGTTAAAAAATAGTTTAAATATCTTGATGTGGTTGGAATACAAAAAAGCCTTCTTAATATTTTAAACTTGAAATAAAAGGAAGAAAATGGTAAATAGGGTAAAAAAAATGAGGTAATTAATTACCAAATTTACCATTGCTCCAGCTATATAGTATCCTAAACTCAGCATATAAATTTTTTGAAAAGCATTCCATTATTACCTTTGAGGATGACATGATATCAAAAATCGTTATGTGAAAAACAATGAAATAGGAATTAATTTTAGATTACAATATCTTAAAATTCAGTATAAGTAAAATGTAATATTAAAAATTAGTAAAAATGGGCCCGCTGGGATTCGAACCCAGGACCTCACGGTTATCAGCCGTGCGCTCTACCGCCTGAGCCACGGGCCCCCTAAATGTTAGTAACAGCTTTTAGAACATGAATTTCATGAACAAATCCAAAAACCACAGGGGTAGATTCATGATTTAGAATTCATCCTATATATACCTTTGCGGTGGGAGTTTCACCAAATTAGTATTAACTTTTTGTTAATATTCAGACACAATCTAACCTATTTTCATCAAGAACCTAAAATAATTTCAAATGTAAATAGAAATTAGGGGAGCGGCGCTTACAGTGTGATTTACTTACAAATAAATTGATTTACTTACAAATAAATTAGATCTGTAGCAAATCCGCTTCCAAGAACTCTTATTTCACACATTTAAAGAATGAAAAGATCAATCGAAGGTTATTTGTTAACCATTTCATTGATGGCATCAGCCATCATATGGCCGTCAATTTCAATTTCTGCCTTTTCAATACCATCCACTTTCTCAGCAGCCACACGAGCCTGCATAGCCATGTTAGCAGCACTCATACAACCCGGGTTGGTTGGTTTTATAACGATTTTGGCAGTTTTATCAGTTTCATCAACTTGTATATCAGCCACAAGGCCCATTTCCACAATGCTGATACCCATGTGGGGATCAGCCACCTGGGTTAAAGCTTCTCTAACCTTTCCTACTAATTCTTCACTCATAATCATACCTCAAAATTGGTTTTTTTTTATTTACCACTTTTTAGTGTGGTTATAATGTATAATCACTTTAAAAATCCTTCATATACATTAAATAATGGTATTCTTTTATTTCCATATTTGTGCTATTTATACTTATTTATAATCCTGTGGGGGGTTCACAGTTTAACTCAACCGATGACGTACCCGGACAGCTACACCTTTTTCCCCTTTCTTCATCTCGGAACCATTCATGATGGCCTTTCCCACACCAACAACTTCTCCTTTTCGGATGATAACTACTTCATCCTTGGGAATTATATGGGGGTAGGCATCCACCACTCCTGGGGCAAAGAGAGTGTTGGTCTTCAGATCAAAATCTATTTCCACCCAGTTAACACCAATTTCACTCAAAATAGTCCCACCCTTAATATTCAAACTGTAAAGCCCATTATTATGGTGTAGGACTGCTATCTGTTCCTCACCCTGCATTAGTCTCCGATCAAATCTTCCCCGTAACCTATAGTCATCAGGTACCAGAAGATCAGCATCAACAGTGTTAAACTGGTAACGGGCTATTGAACGAAGCATATGGAGTTGCCGGGCATGACTTTTGAGTTTATTATATTTTTTAACCTCCTTTTTGAGGTTAACCATTGATTCTGCGGACGTGGCCCTACCATCATGGCAGGTGAAAGTAGCGTGGGGTAAATATTCCTGGCAAACAGTTAGGTAACCATGGGCCACATGGGCCACCACTTCGTGATCTCCCACATATTCTTTAAGACACTCTCCGGTGAGCTTTATCTCTTCACGGGACCAGTCCCCCACAGTGGAAACATCATAGGACTGGATGGGGTAGGTTTGTTCCAGTTCACGGGGGCAAACACCAAAGGGGGATGTTAAAATCGCTTCCTGCAATCCCTTGGTTGCTGTGGTGAATACCTGATGAGATTTACTTGCAGAGTATGGTTTACGCATACTGCAGGGTAAGACCACCACCAACTCTCCCATGGGTTCTAAAAGTTTCATCCTCTCCCTCCAGCGACGTGCTTCAGGACGATTAAGTGAAGTTTCAGTAGTACATAATACTTTAATCATTATTTTACTCCTTAAATTTCTCATGAATTATTGATCTATACATTTCTTGTGAATCTTGAGATGAATTTTATTTTGTCCAGTGATTGGATTATAATCTATTTATTATCAGTGGGATTAATATTCCATCCATTTATCAATGAGACTAATCAATTTATTCATTTATCAGTATTTATCCCCGTCTAACCATTTCACCCCAGTGATCATGGCTAGTTCCCGGGTTAAACTCACCAGATCCTCCTTCTTTAGAAGTTTAACATCATCTTTACCCACCATACGTGTTATATTCTTCACCTCTTCCATTGAAATCTGGAGGAAATTGGAAAGTTTGCCTACACCCTCCTCAACATCTAACTGTTGCATAAGTTGTGGGTTCGCCGTAGCCACACCAGTAGGGCACAGTCCACTGTAACAGACACGATACTGTTGACAGTTAATAGCTATTAAGGCGGCCGTTCCAATGTAAACTGCATCCACCCCCAGGGCAAGACATTTGGCAAAATCCGCTGAATTTCGCAGACCACCGCCTGTAATAAGGCTGACTTGGTCCCGGACCCCCATTTCTTCCAGTTTCCTATGGGCACGGGGCAGGGCGGCTATGATGGGAATCCCGGTATTGTCCCGAGCATAACTGGCAGTGGCCCCAGTACCCCCACCAAACCCGTCCAGGGCAATGAAGTCCACCCCAGCTTCTGCCAGAATCTTTACATCATCCTCAACATCACCACAACCAATTTTAGCACCTATGGGCACTCCACCAGTGAGTTTCCTCAGTTGTGATATTTTTTCCCCCAACTCCTGAGGACTGGTAATGTCCGGGTGATGTGCTGGTGAATAGGCTGCCTCTCCCTTTTCAAGGCCCCTTACTTGTGCTACTTCCGGGCTGATCTTTTCACCAGGAAGGTAACTGCCTTTACCCGGGTAAGCTCCCTGCCCAAACCGTATCTCCACTGCAGCAGCAGATTGAAGTAACTGATCATCCACACCAAAACGTCCAGTGGAGTACTGCACTATCATCATCTCCGGAGCAGTACTTCTCTCCTCATCCAGAACTCCTCCCTCACCGGTGTTAAAACCAACATCCAGTTTCTGGGCGGTTTTAGATATCACCAGGCGCACGTTACGGGAAACAGCCCCAAAACTCATACCTGAGATTAGGATGGGTGATGAAACCGTAAGGGGTTTTTTAGACCCGGGTCCAATGGTTACTGATGTATTAACTGGATCCTCCTGGTTAAGGGGTATCCGCTTAATTTGAGCAGGTACAAAGTGTATATCATCAAAGCTGAATGGTATTCTCTTGGTCGAACCCATAGAGGTAACCGCACTTATATTGTGAGTTTTATCCTTTATTTCAACCATTTTCTGGTAAAATAGGGGATCTTCTCCCTTACCCTGCTTTCGAAGGAATGTTTTACCCTCACCGGTTACTTCTTTACCGCAGAAATAGATGTCCTGAAGATGGTACTCATAATAGAGTGGGCAGGTGTTACAGATACAGCCCTTTACTGGAATTTCACAGGCACTGGAACCGGTAACACAGTAAAGCAGTTCACCTTCACACTTTTCAGGGTAACTGGGACAGTAGTGGCAGTGACATTTTGCTCTGTTTTCAGGGTTGTCTTCCATTACCTTTTTTTCCTCACCATCTGGAACCATTGCTCATTACCTCTTTTTCAATCTAATCCTCATATTAATTATAACCCGAGAGTTCAATATACTTTTATATAATACTTTGAGGTTGACCATGAAAGAATTTAAGATAAGGGATCGGGGAGAAAACCAGACTTTCGTAACCACCAGATCCTATCAGAATCTTATTTCAGCCTTCCAAAAATTACCCCATAAAAGAGGTCGAATCCTGCATGTGGTAGGGGCCCCTGGAACTGGTAAATCCACTAACATATACTCTGCAGTGGAAGAACTGGGCTTGAATTTTTATGAAGCCAAATTACCAATCCCTTCTCTAGATTTGAATTCACGAGATATATTTAATTTAATGATAGAATCCATGAAAAAGGATCTCCGAATCACATCCCATGATACTTTGTTGGATCTTCTGAAAGAATATGATGCAATTTTATTCGCAGACCAGTTCCATGATTACCATGTTATAAATGATGATTACACAGGATTCAGCCAGTGGACCGCCCACAAAGGTTTTAGATCATTCAATTTTTATTTCACATGCATTTATGAGTATTTTAGGCACAGAAATGAATTTAAGGATGTAAACATGGTATTACAGACTGCTTGGAGAGTTCACAGTGGGGGTGAGAAGAAGGATCTGTTCACTGACCTGGGAGGCCTCTCACGATTGGCAGTAACACTACTGGAAATTCCATTTGAAATGGTGGAGATATCTTACTCTGAGGAGGAAACCATAAATATAGTAAAAAGCCATTTAAGTGATGTTACCAATGATGAAATAGTGCGTTACATAAAAAAATATGGTAATAAACCTCGTTTTATATGTCAGGCTATAAAAACAGGTTTTTAGAATTAGGTACATTATGGATAGCTTCACCAATTTACCTTTGAATACAAGTTATTGGTTAGTTTCCTTTGAATACAAGTTATTGGCTAATTCACTTACGAATATCCCATTGACCAATCATTTTCTAACATGGAGTTTTATAGATGATAAAGACCCTGATCAAGTCCACTCGTATGACTTGGGCATCTAAAAATGCCAATATGTTTTTACTGGCACTAACCTATGCCTACTTTTCCAACACCCCTATTGATAATCCTCTGCAGATATTGGGGGGATTGGTACTGGTATCTGTTCTGTGGGGTGCTCTTTACACCCTTAACGATCTGACGGATCTGGATGTGGACCGGAGGGATCGTCAAAAACAGAATCGTGCCTTTATCGAGAACCTGGTGGAGAAAGAGTTCATACTCCTTTTTGTGGGAATTTTAACTTCAGCAGTATTCATAGTATCATTCCTGGCATTCCCACCTGCTTTCACCGTTATAATGTTTCTGATGTTGATTAATCAGCTGATCTACACGCTTCCGCCCATTCGTCTTAAGGAAACAGGTTTGGCTCCTTTTTTCAGCACTGCCACCAATTCAGTGTTGCGCCTGGCATCTGGTGCAGTGCTACTGGGGAATGTTTTCCTGGTGCCCCTCTCAGTTTACCTCTTCATGTACCTGGCTGGCATGGGCACCTACCTCATGTACAAATCACACTCCAAAGATGCCAGTCTGGTGGCCATCATGGGGGGTGGAGTACTCATATACATGCTCTACTCAGGGGACATAAATTTAATTCAGTTTGTAGTGGCTATTTTACCATCCTTCCTGGCAGCGGTGCCACTTTATTTATCACTATTCACCAATAAAGACACCATGTTCCATCTGGCAGATATACTATACCACCAAGTGGCAATGGTCTTTTTTATTATATGTATAATAGTGATTATTTTCTAAATCATCCCTTTTCAAATCCAAAAAAAAAACTCGTCTCAGGAGGATTATCTTTTGAAAGAATTTTGGGTATTAGTTTTATAAAGAATTAATCTTTGGAAAACTGAAGTATTTGAAATTATGGTAAATTAGAAAAATAGGAAATAAAAAAGTAGGTAAAAAAACTTTGAAAATCCCTTAGAACAATTTACCCAACTTTAAAAGAGCTTTTGGGGAGATTCTAATCAGTTTTTTAACCATTTCTGCAGTATTAATGGTTTCAAAGTCGCTGTCCTTGAAAACATCAGCAATTTCATCTAATTCTTCATCAGACAGACTTAAAAGGTATTCTTTAGCCTTCAGGTACTTTTTGAACGATTCTCCCAGTTCATCTTCACAGAGTTTATCATAAACCTTAAGGTTTTCATGGGAGTAATCTCCATCAGCCACAGCTTGGGCAGCCACCTGACCAGCTATACGGCCTCCCAGCATACCACTAATTATACCTCCACCCGTGAGGGGGTTAACCATACTGGCAGCATCTCCAGTGACCAGAACATTATCTGTCACTTTTTTCTTCAGTAATCCGCCCACTGGATCTCCACCAACATTGAGTTCCACTGGCTGGGCATTCTTGGTGGCAGGGTTGCTTTCCACAAACTCTAAAAGGTGTTCATATGCAGTTTTATCGGTTATGGTGGTTAAAACACCAAGTCCCACGTTAGCTATGTCATCTCCTTTAGGGAATATCCATGCATAACCTCCAGGAGCCACACTACCAAAGTGGAATTCAATACAGTCTGGTTCAGCCATCTGGACTCCGGACATTTCAAACTGGGCACAGGATTCCATATCCTTAGGTTTAAGGGCGGTTTTAAGTCCACCCCACCTACCAACACGGGATTCAGGACCATCAGCAGCAATGACGATTTTGGCTTTGATCTCCATTTCCTGACCCATACTCTCAACAGTAACCACCAACTGGTCATCTTCCCTTCTCATGCCAGTAGCCAGGGTTTTCACCATGATCTTGGCACCGGCACGACCGGCGTCCATGGCCATGAACTTGTCAAATACCTTACGTTCCAGGATGTAACCCGCTTCAGGGAGTTTTACCTTGTCCTCGGTGAGGTTCACGGCAGTGCCGTTAGGTGAGACCATTCGCACTCCAGTGGCTTCCTTAGCTATCCATCGGGGGGATGGTTTGATTCCCAATTCTTTAAGACCATCCTTGGAGACTCCTTCTGCACATCGTTTGGGAGTCCCAATTTCTGATTTTTTATCAATTACAATTACCTTGGCACCACCCATGGCAGCGTGTTTAGCTGCAGTTGAACCGGCTGGACCGGCACCTATAACCAGAACATCAGTTTTTATCATTTAATCATCTCTTTTTTCCAGGGCCTGCACTGGACACACCTGGACACATATGTTACATTCTTTGCATTTGTCTTCATCGAATTTTAAGCTGATTTCCCGTACTTCTATAAGGTTACGGGGACAAACACCAGCACATTCCCCGCAGTACATGCACCATTCCTTAACTATCATATTATCAGTCCATTATTCTTATTTTTACAAATTAAGATTCTTACAAATTAGTGATTGAAATTATTAAAAACCTAACTATTATCAAACCTTTTTCTTTCTTACATATTAGTTTTACTTTTTTAAACCTTTTAGTATTATGTCCCTACTGGTTATACATGTCCTTAAAAGATTGTCAAATCCCCCTGAAATCAATTGTACTCCTACTTTGAAGAATTTATTTTGATAGTAAGATTGGATTATGATAATGAAATAATCCTCTTAAATAAATTTATCTGAGATTCAATAATAGACATGAATCAAAAATGGAACTTTTCAAAAATGGAACTTGAATTAATATTAAAAATTGGAAGAAAATGGATTTAGGTTGTCTCGTTGTCAGTTTCATCAGAAGGATTTTCTCCAGTCTCCTGTGTTTGTGTATTGGTTTGTTGGGTTCTGGAGCCACTGCGGATTGTTCTTCGGGTGCTGGTTGTGGTAGTAGATTTCTGTGATGTTGATGGTTGTTCAGTGCTTTGATTACTTTGAACTTTGGCTGGTGTGGGTGTATTTGTTGATATATTATTATTTGAAATCTGGTTCTGGTCTGGGGACTCATCAGGACTGTAACCCATTCCCACCACGGATCCAGCTATCACTCCCACCAGGAGTATAGGTATGATTATCAAATCGTTCCTTATCATCCAATCCCCTCTTTTTAATAATCTGATTATTATTATATTTATATTTTTGCAGGGTTATAGGGAATTAAGCTTAAAATATCTTGCTACAGTAACATAATTCTTGATTAAATCAATTTTTTGTCCTTTTAATGAGTAATTCTGCCTTTATAGTACTTCATAAAATAATATTATATCTAAGGATAATCTCAAAATAACGTTTATACGTATAATTTTTAATGCAAAAGATAGGCATTTATTAAACAATGATAACAATTAAGTGAGTATAATTTCAATTAGAATAGGGGTGTCTTAAATTAAAAAGATTCCAATTTGTTATCTGGCTTTCCCTTCCCTGCAAAAATAACCAGGTGGTTCGCCACTGAACAGGTTGTTCTCCTTCCAGACTAGACAGTTATCGCATTGACATTCCTGACTGAATTCTAAATCACTCGGAACTTCCTTTTCTTTGGCACAGTATAATGCAGGTATTCTTTCTTCTTCAATCATCATTCGGGAGTCCAGATCTTCCTGGGCAATTTCTTGCATCATTTTCATCTTATCCAGGACACATTTCGATCTATTCTGAACAGGACAGCAGTTACAAAGGCATTCAGTTAGGTTTTCCAAATTGAATTCCACTTCCATTTCAAACATCCTCCATATTGCTCCCTAATTATTTATTATTTCTTCCCCATCCACTGGGTTATGTTATTTAATTTATGGATTTTCTGTCTTAAAATTCTGTTCAAGATCAAGAATAAACTATTTTTCTCATTATCGCTTCGTATAGGTGAGTATAGGTTCAAGATCATTCAAGAACAAACAGAGAACATTACTATTTGTTGTTAAAATCAACTTGAAAAGGTATTTAACAGGTTTGAAATATTTCAGGCAGTTAAAAACTTTTCTCTTAGTTAAACGTATTATTTAAATTGTTAAAGATATTAAATAGTTTTGGATTATTCAAACCTTGAATTATCCAGGATATTCTAAAGGAGGAGTGGTGATCCGCAGTAAAAAAGTAGTGAGTTTTTAAATATGATTATTGAACAAGATATAAAAAGGATTTAAGAGGTTAAAGTTCCTTACTTAATCCTCTTTTTCCTTTTCTTTTTCATCTTCAGGTTTTTTAAATACATAGCCGCAGTCACTGCATTCAAATGATTGGGTTGTGCCAAAAGCACGATGTTCTCTATCTAACTGTCTTCTAAGGGTTTTATCCTTCGAACCACATTTAGGGCATTTTTCATTTAATTTACCTAAATTCATGTATGATAACCTCCATTACAAATCGCGTTGAATATTCTACAGATCAAGGGAATATTATATTAAATGGTTATGTTTTTTGAATTCAAACTGTAGATGTTTCAGTAACTGTTGTCTGATTCTGAGTGTTATTCTGGGTATTATTGTTAGTGGTGGCATCAGTTGTTGGTGTTTGCTGGCTTTCAACTGGAAAACTAGGCTGTGTCTGGTCAGTGAAGTTTGGTTTTTTCAAAAGCGTGTATTGGCTGGAATTATTATTAGTAGTATTATTATTTCCGTTGTTTGATTCAGCGAAGTAACCTAAGGCAACCACTCCTAGTATAAGTAGAACGCCTATAATTACTGGTGTACTTCTTTTCATAGTAGGTCATCTCGTTATTTTTTTTTACTGTTTCTATTTTTCTTATCCAGGGAGAGTTTATTTCCCTGAAAATTTTATTCTGGAAATGGGAGTTGATTTATTTGAAAATAATTTTTAATTAATCTTTTGATCTCAATCAAAAATTTACTATTTACATTTAGTATTTAAAGTATTAAATCATGGAATCTGTGGATTAACCAGGTTAAATTTTATTTTCCTGATAAAAATTAGGACTGTTTCAGCATTATGGACATTATTCCCCTCTTTGTTTGTGGGTTATTATCGCTCACGCCCTGAATCATGCCCATGCCGGATCCCAGCATTTCCTTGGTGGCCCGCTTGGTTATTTCCTTGAATATCATTTTATAGGCAGTGCAGTGGGGGTCCACTCCATTTATTTCAGCTTTACCGGTCTTTTCATTGATAGAAAGGGCGTTGTAGGGGCATCCACCACGGCAGAATTTGATGTAGGAACACTTCTTGCATTCTGTGTCCACATAGTCTTTGAAGTCATGGAGGAGCTTCCAGGCATCAGACTGGGCCAGATCATCCATGCTGGGATGGTCCTGAACATTACCCATAACGTACTCGGGCATGCCCACGAAACGGTAACATGGGTAGATGCTTCCATCGGGGCCCACGGCGAAGGTGTCACCCATGCAGTCAACAAAGGTGCAGACTACCCCTCTGCGGATGAAAACACATTTACAGAGGTGGTCAATGTTTTTAAGCTCAATTTCATCCATGTGTTCAAGGTACTGGTCCAGAAGATAGATCAAAAGTTCTCCATACTCTTCTGAGGATAAAGCCCATTTTTCAGGGTTTTCATCACGTAGGGATGGGAGTGCGGGGTGTAACTTGAGGTTCAGACCATTTTCCAGGAAGAAGTTAAATATGTCCTCTTTGTACTGGATGGAATAAGAAGTGAAGGTGGAGATAAAACTTACCTGAAGATCCTCTTCTCGTGCAATTTCATATCCCTTCATGGTCCTCTGGTAATAGCCTTTTCCCCTCTGCAGGTCGTTAAGTTCCTCAGGACCGTCCAGACTGGAACCAATGGGTATGTTGTACTCTTTAAATAGTCGGGCCAGTTCAGGGGTCATGTTCCACAGGTTGGTCTGCAGGGCGAAGGCTGGTTTAAGATGGGATAACTCATTTGCCAGGAGGGGCAGTGCTTCTAGGAAGAAATCATATCCTGCCAGGAGTGGTTCTCCACCGTGGAAGGTGAAGGTTACTGGTTCCTCCCGGAAGTTTTTAAGCCATTCAACAGTTTCTTTGATGATGTCAACACCCATAACTGGAGATCCTTCCTCAGAACTCCAGCAATACTTACAGTCTGAAGGGCAGCCCAGGGTAGGGACTAGCATAACATGAAAAGCCATAAATAATTCACCCGCTTCGGTTTTTTTTATATCTTGAACTATCATTAATTTAGTATTTTCCGAGGATATTCTGTGAAAAATGTATCCATTACACAAGTTATCCTTTGACAATTAAAATTCAAACAATCATATTTAGATGGGTCATGTTTTTTATACATTGCTCTATTAAACAGAGGAGTTTTAAGGAGTTTCCTTAAATTGGTTTATAATTGGTTTATGCTCCCGACTTGGTAAATAATGTGTATTGGAATAAATCTTAACCCTTCTCTATGCTCTTATGGATCTCCTGGCAACTTGGAACCCTTAAAGGCCTAACAGTAGGGGTTTAAAGACAGCTAATTTAGTATTACTGGATTGGTTTCATCGCTGGTACTTCTCAAGTGCACTCTCTACCCCAATAGCCATGACTCATCAGGGGTATAATCATTTCACCCCAAGGAGGTAGGTGATCGAATATGAGGTTAAGTCAGGGAGTACTTTGCGGACGGAGAATAGAACTTTATCATCCGGAATTCTTTGAGGAACATGAAGAAGTTATTATTTTCACCAGGGAAGAATTCAGGAGAATGTACCAGTCCATGGACACCCAGATAAACCATATCCACCGATTGGACATGGGTCTGGATCGTGGGGAGGAATGGAATTCCATGGGGGTATGGCCTAGAATCATGGAATGCATCCACATTTTGACTTTGAATTTAGAGAGTGTTTTCAACAATAACGCCATACAAACATATCTGGATTCATATATCTATGATGGCATGAATATAGGTGAAAAAACAGGTAATAATTCGTTAAATGAGGTTTTAACGCCTGAATCATTGGAATTTACTTGGTCTAAGTAGTTTTATCAGGAATTTGAGGATTTACCTGGACTAGTGGTGTTAACCCCTCCTCTGGTTTTTGATCTCATATTAAAACACGATGAGGATGAGATACAGTTATGGAATTAGGGACCGGAAGAGTATATTGGCTTACCAGCCCCACCTATTCCATAAAACCAGTGACTTGCTCATTTTCCCCGGGAAAGATTTCAGAAAATGGCACGGTGACCTCACTGAATACCTGGATGGAATCTATCAGATCAACGCACAAACACAGAAGAAGGGAGGATCCATAACTATCCTTGATTTTAACCTGGCCATGGGTATGGTAACTGGAATTCACCAGGAAATGGAAGACATCTTCAACACAAAAAAAGAGACTGATCTATCTTATTTTTATGTTTCAACTATGGATGATAGTTATAAAAAGGTTAAAACTAATTTTTATGGGAGATATCGGCATAAAATCGATCGAAAAGTAGTTAACATCACACCAGAGTTGAAGTACAGGCACCTACTGGAAATTGTGGATTACGCCCATAAATTATGGGATCAAGAAAAAAATAGGAACCGTAAACTGATCAAAAAAGGATTAAAAGATGGGAAAGGATCCTGAAATTATAATGTCCCATGTTTTTTGCAGGTTGGATATTCTTATTTTCATAAACGTACTACCTTGGACAGTATTCTTTTTTTTGTAGGATATAGCTCCATGTAACCTACTAAATTTTTTTTAGAACTGATATTCCTTTTAGGGATTCACTCTTTTTAGAACTTATTATCCCTTTTTAAAGATCATCCTCCTTTTTAATAACAAACTATTACCCTCTCTTACAACATATATAACAAAAGGAGATGGTTTTTTTATGAGATCTATCTGGTCAGGCTCTTTAAAATTCGGAACTATTTTTATACCCATCAGACTGTACGCTGCCAGTGAAAACCTCCACATAGGGTTTCATCTGGTTCATAAAACCGATTGTGGTAGGGTACATTATAAAAAGGTTTGTGCAAAGGACGGTAAGGAATTGGAAGCCCATGAAATTGCCAAGGCAATAAACATTGCCGGGGAATGCATCCAGTTCACCGATGAGGAGATTAAAAACCTCCACACCTTCTCCACCAGGACCATGGAGATAATGGGATTCTGCCATCCAAATGAGATCCCCCTGATCTGTCTTTTTAAACCCTACTATCTTGGAACTGAAAACCCCAAAAAGAGTGGTAGTGGTCAGAGTTTCCATTTAATCAAGGAAGTAATGGAGAAGAAGGAAAAGGTGGCAGTGGTGAAATGGGTTCAACGCAACAACGAATACATTGGAATGTTACAATCATATGAAGAGGGGTTTCTCCTGAAACAGTTACTGTACTTTGAACAGGTAAGATCACTGGAGGAAGTTGAGATAATCAAGGCCCCGGTTGATGAAGACCTCCTTAAAAAGGCATTTCAAGTGGTGGATAATATGACCTTTGATTTTGACTGGACCCAATACTCTGAAACCTACAACCAACAGTTAAGGGAACTAATTGAGAAAAAAGCAGCCGGTGAAGAGTTAATACCAGAGATAAAACCTCCTGAAACCAGATCCCTTGAAAAAGAACTGGAAAAAATGCTGGCCATGATGGAAGAATAAGATGGATGGTGTGTGTTCATTATGGAAATGATAGAACCCATGCTCAGCAAGCTGGTAGAAGTGGATGTGCACTTGTCGGGAGTGTGGAACAGCGAACCCAAACTGGATGGTGAGCGGATCATAGCAGTGGGTGAAGGGGATAAAATCAGTCTCTGGACTCGCAGACACATTGAAAGCTCATACAAATTCCCTGAAATTACAAATGATCTTAAAAAAAATATAAAGGGGGATAACTGGATTCTTGATGGGGAGCTCACGGTTCCCGGAGGATTCAGAAAGCTTTTAAAACGTAACACCGAGGATAAGACGAAAATTTCCATTTTATCCCGGAAATTACCGGCAACCTTTAACCTTTTTGACATCACCCGTTTTCAGGGTGAAGATCTCACCAGCAAACCCCTGGCACAGAGGAAAAAGATCCTGTTAGATGTTTCAAGTCCGGGGGAATACCTTAGAATCATCCCCTTTAAAATAGTAACCACAGAAACAGTCAAGGATCATTTTGAAAAATCCCTTAAAGATGGTTATGAGGGGCTGATCCTTAAAAATGCCAGTTCTAGATATGAATCAGGTAAAAGATCAGATAATTGGTTGAAAATCAAAAGAACAGAGACCATAGATGTTAACGTGGTAGGGGTAACCCGGAGTACAGGAAGCATAGCATTTGGGGCACTGATCCTGGAAAAAGATGGTCAATACTTTGGTAAAGTGGGTACCGGGTTCAGTGATATGGATCGAAGAGAAATACTGGACTTTTTAGAAAAAAACAGGGAAGAAACACCTATCTTATTACCGGAGAATGTGGATGTTCTTTTCACCACCCGTCCCTTGCCTGCAGAGATAAAAGCCAATGAGATTGTAGGGGGTAAACCCCGGGCTCCGGTATGGGTTCGGTTCAGATGGGGTTAATTTTCAGCAAATCCCCTTATTCATAGTGTCTTCAGGGGGTAAATCAACCCTTATTCAGATATTTTGGATAATTGTCAATTTTAAATTACTGTTCTCCACCGGAGGTAGTGGTGAGTTTGACGTGTTCCACTCCCTTTAGTCGCATGATCTTTTCGGAGAGGGATCGGATTTTCTGGGCGTCTCCTTTAACTACTATAACTTCCAGGCAATTTTTTTCAGTCATGTGCAGGTGCATGTTGGCGTTTATAAAGTCCCGGTACTGGTGTTGGATATCGGTAAGGTCTTCCATCACCCCAGTGTAATGGTGGTCGTAGATAACGGCCAGTATCCCCACACGATCCCCTTCCATGTCTTTCATCCATTGATAACGCACTATATAGTCCTTCAAGGCATCTCTGATACCTTTAGATCTGGAATTATATCCTCTATCTTTTAAAACCTCATCAAAATCGTTTAAAAGTTTTTTTGGCAATGACATGCTTATTCTCATCATTTATCCCACCCGTTAATATGCTTGTTATAACTATTATTAAATTATTAAGTAATAAATATTTCTCTTCATTGGCAAAAATTATTATTAACTTACCCTCATTAAGGGGTGAATAAACATTATCAACAGCCTAATAGGGGCTTAATTCATGATGAACTTTAAATAAATAAGTTAAAAATAATAAAAATATACATGGTCTAAATATATATGCTGGAAAAGTATTGAAAATGATTCCTTTATTTTTTAATTGTGAAAAGGGTCACATTAACTAGCATCCAACTTATCTTAATGTGAAATCATAGTATAACAACAGTGAATGGGTTCAAAAGAAGGGAGTTATAATGGGTGAAAACGGTTTTATAGAAAAATATAACGGGCAAAATGTGTTTAAAATAGCTATCTTTTTTACCTTACTCTTTTTGATGGTTGCACCGGCTACTGCCTGGGAGTGGACTGCCCATAAAAAAATCGTAGACGAAATTAACATTAACCTACCCTCTGACGTGCAGAACAATCTTAAACCATACATTGGAGTGATGAAGGAAGGATCTACCTATCCGGACACCATCCCTAACGATAAAGTTAATCACGGATACCCTGGTAGTTATCCTCAGGCCAATAACTGGCTGGACAAGGGGAAAGTTGCCTATGAAAAGAGAGATTATAAGGAAGCAGCCTGGTGTTTTGGTGTTGCATCTCACTATATTACTGACACCTACTCTGCACCCCACTGCGGATGGATCAAAGATAAGGAAAAATACTGGCAAATAGGAAACCAACTAACCCCTAAAAAACATGACTTCCACTATTCCAATCTCAACACCATGCTCAAATATGGGAATGAAAAGGGAAAGGAAAGTATCACGGGCTGGAACAAAACCGAGGACCATGGAATAGTTCAACAGGACCTGAACCGGGGAGTATCCGCGGCATATATAGCTATCCTTTACCATGCCCACCCCTCCATGCTTCAAAGCCCTGAATATTATCCGGATTAATGAACCAATAAAATCAACTCTTTCCGGATTAAATCATTGAATTTCACCCAGTTAGTCAGTTAAATTTTTTGGGTAATTTAAAGGGTCGAGATAAAAAAATAACAGTGAATGAAAAATCTATTGATAAAATTATAGGGGATGCTTTAGTGATCTGAATGGGGGATTCTTATAAAATAATTTCCTATCTTTAAATGGCTATTATTGCACCCTGGAGTTCTGCTTGCACTGATTTATTGGTTGATAGGTATTTCTGCAATGCTTCCACTGCATGCACATCTAACTGGTTCCTATTTACACCATACTTATCCGGAACACCCTGGCTGGTGACAAAAGCTGCCTGATAGGTTTCATCCATTTTGATTTTCCTCCCCTTTACAAATAATTCCTGAATACGTTGTCCAGGAGGATTTTCCACCTTAAAGTATAAATTGAGGCCCATGCATCGTTTGAGATATCCTCCCATCTGATTATAAGGATCTCTTGAAAATAAATGCTCTAAATTCTCTTCCATCATTATCCAAATTTCCTTCCCAGTGAGTTCCACAGTGGAAACTGGAGGATTTACTGGAATAATATTGTAAAGATCGTTTAGGGTAATTTCACCGGGAGGTACTGGTGCACCATATCTCCAACCATTAGAAAAAGCTATCTGAGCACCTGTTTTATTCAAAAGACTTTTTAAAAGAAAATTATCCATGGTTGATTCCAGTACCGTGTTACGATTAAGACCGGTATCTGTATAACCTACCAACTGACTTAATTCATCCCTATATGGATTTAAAACCTGATTAACAAGATCACCAGCCTCAGGATCCGGTTTAATATCCTCAGATACGGTGATAAGGTTGTGTTGGAATTTGATTACCTTTCCTTGCGACAGGGTTAGGTCCAGTCTCCCAATAAAAGAACCGTGGCATCCGGATTGGATTAGAATGGTATTATTCACAAGAGCAGGTTCATAAAGTCGATTATGGGTATGTGCACTTAATAATACATCTACACCATCCACTTCCTGGGCTAACTTCATTTCCTGGGGGAACCCTAGATGTGAAATAACTACAATTAGATCAACTTTTTCCTCGTTTCGCAATTTCTGGATGTAATATGGTAATTCTTGGTTACCTATGGTGAAATATATTCCTTTGCTGAAATGTGCAGGCATGACTTTATCAACTATGGTTGCAGCTATGCCTATAACACCGATCCGTGTTCTACCAAGCTCTTTTATTATCCATGGCTTGAAAAATAGCTTATCATTGGTCTCATGGTAGCAGTTAATAGCTATCATGGGATAGTTCAATTTTTTGGTTAGTTTTTGGAAATGTTCCGGTCCGTATGCAAATTCCCAGTGTGCAGTCATGGCATCAAAGTCTAAATAATTCAAGATGGGTATCAAAGCTTCCCCTTTGGTTTTCACCGCAGCATAAGTCCCGTGAATGGTATCACCACAATCAAAAACCAGTGTTTTAGGATTCTCCTCTCTAATTTGGTTGAATATAGTGGCAATTCTGGCGAAACCTCCGGCTAACTTATATTTAGCATGATCCCCATCCCAAAATAATTCCTGATGTATATCTAGATAAGCATGGCTATCGTTTAATTGTAAAATAGTTAAATTTTCATCCATCAGTTCACCTCCATCACTTCTATTTATTATAGTCAATCCTATGAATTTTTTTCCAAAAATAAAAAAATAAATGCTAAAAAATAACTAAAAAAACAGGTCAATAACTATTTCATATGATTTTAAGTTGAATTAAAATTAAAAAACTGAAATATTTGTTTAGACTTTTTGGGCATGATCTTTCAACCCTGAAAATTTATTGTTTCAATAGTTCCATATTTTATATTATAACTCCTATTTTGAAAGGAAAACCTGTCATGAAAGTCACTGAACAACAGAAAATTAAGGATGGAGGTTTGGGTCGAAAACTCTACTCCGTCAGGGAATCCTACTGGATTTCCTATAATGGGATACGAACCCTGAGATACATGTTCAAGGCTAAAAAGAATAAGGAAATGAGTTCAAAATTTATTGAAAGGCTAATGCTCACGGTGACTGAAGTTAATGGCTGTGCCATATGTTCCTACGCCCACTCCAAAAGGGCTCTGGAAAGTGGAATGAACAGTGGAGAGATCCAGAATATGCTCAGTGGAATCATGGATGATGTGCCCTCTGATGAATTGGCAGCAGTCATGTTCGCCCAGCATTACGCTGACACCCGGGGAAACCCTACCCACGAGTCATGGCAGCGTATTGTAGAAATATATGGGATGAATAGGGCCATGGGCATCCTGGGATCCATCCGCACCATAATGATGGGAAATACCTATGGAATTCCCTGGAGTTCATTCTTCAACCGGCTGAGGGGCAGAGCAGATCCAAGGAGCAGTTTACTCTACGAAGTAGAGATGATGTTAGGAACCATTCTAGTGCCGTTTTCAGTTATCCATGCTTTAATCTCTGGTTTGTTTGGAAGGGCGATTATTAGTTTTTAATCTTCAAATGAGTGGGAACAGTCTGAGATCTGCATGATAACCAAATTCTGGTTCCTACCATTAATATCTCAGATGGATAGGTGGGAACTCAAAGTTTATTATTTTTAAATGATAATAGAGGGTTAAATGGAAAATTCACTGATCTAATGTCTATATGTTGTGCTTGGTCTTGATTATTCCGGAATTATTGCCATTGCATCTATCTCAACCAACCAATCCGGATTTCCAAGTCCCGCTACAAATAAAACAGTTATGATTGGATAATTCGGATTATCTCCCCATTTCTCCTGGAAAACCTGGAATCCCTCCTGAGGGTCCTGCCCCTGAACCAGGTAAATGTTGAACTTAACCACATGCTCCAGTTTAGCATCTGATTCTTCTAAGATCTTCTCAATATTGATTAAAACCTGTTCGGTCTGTTTTTTGAGACTACCCTTACCTACCAGGCCCCTGTTTTTATCCGCCGCATTTTGACCACCAATGTAAATGGTCTGGTGATTCCCAGTAACGGATATAGCATGGGAATACCCTCTAGGTTTCATCATACTCTCCGGATTGATGTAATTTATTTTTTTTCATAGTGAAATCTCTTGTTATTATGGAGAATCTCCTTTTCACTTTTTTTTACCATAATCCCAATGGCTCCACCCAGGGCACCTAGAATTATACTAATGATTATGGATAACTGGAAAATAATGTAGGCTGCCACCAATGTATTGGCTCCAGGTATCATGCCAATTTCAAGGGAAATTAAATTTATAATCACTTCTATGGCCTCAAAGCCCATTATCAATATTATGGTGATGATTAAACCACCAATCATTCCAGAAATTATCCCAGCAATTGCCCCATCCTTTAAATCCATCTTAGCGTAATCTTCATATCTCTGACTAAAGTAAGAGGCTAAAAACCCTCCGGTTAAAGGACCTAAAAAGAAGAGCGGGAAGAAGATAACAATGAAAATGATACTTAGAACTGCGTTAAACAGTCCACCTAGTCCGATAATTTTCCAATCCGCCATTTTAATCACCAGAAAAAGGAGAATATTTGGATGATTCTCCAAATAAAATATATTAATTGGTTTTATAGGGTTATAGAACCCGATTAAATGTTTTTGTTATTGTTTATATTATCTTAAAACTGCTGATTACAATTTCAAGATCTTTTTCGATACTGGTAAGATTTTTATCGGGACCGGGAACAGCGTGAATGGTGTACATAGTTCCATTTTGTATAAACCATGTTTTTATCAGTGGTTTATTTTCCTGGTTAAGTGCTGAAATCTGGTATGCTGGAAGACCACCAACCGTAAGTTCTTTTTCAGATAACATGGTCCATTTCCTCAGTGGAATTTCCTTCTTCTCAGAACTGATATGTTCTGATAAAGTACGATCGTATTTGCCAGCATGGAAATGAATAAAGTCCCTTTCTTCACCGTTTCCTCGCCCTATGGAAAACAAATAGTCCCCTTCATTATTATCCATTTTATAATAAGTCCAATTATTGGGGGAATCAAAAGATATGCCATCACTTGCAAAATGTTTCAAACCATCAGATTCAGTTTTATATACATTATCCAGTTCATTATCCGAGGTGCATCCTGAAACAACCACAACACTAAAAATAAGGAACACTAATCCCATTGAACTAATTATTCTTGGCAACATATATTCTACAATAATACCATCTGTCTAAAATATCTTTTTCCTGCCTATGAATAATCCCAGTCCAGTTTATTCTTAACTAATTATAATCAATTATGGGAAGTTAAAAAAAACCGTGCACACGAAGTTTTATTACACCACCTAATAGTTATTTGCTGTTTGGTGGTATCGTTAAAGCATTATAATTCTGCCTTTTTTTGAACCGGAAAATTGAGAAAGATAAAATGTGGGATCAATATACAAAAATTAACTGATTCGTATTCAAATGCATAAATTCAATAATATTCTTTTGATTATATAATAATAATCTCATATAAGGAGGTATGGTTTTGTGGATTTGGCAGAGTATTCTAAGTGTGATGGTGTTGCTCTAGCTGATTTGGTCAGAAGGGGAGATGTGACACCCAAAGAACTTGCACATCTTTTGGTTGAAGCAGTTGAAAAGGTCAACCCAACAATCAATGCAGTCTTAGAGGTCTACTTGGACCGTGTCGAAGTTTCAGATGATAAATCAATCTCTGATGGCCCTTTCTTAGGGGTGCCATTCTTGATGAAGGACATTGGTGCCGGTGAAAAAGGAAGGCATCAGGAGAGCGGATCTAAGCTCATGCAGGGGCATGTTGCAGATAATGACTCATTCCTGACAACATTTTTCAAGAAAGCTGGTTTGACTCTATTGGGCCGTACAACAACACCTGAATTCGCGTTGGGAATTTCAACAGAATCCGAATTGGTGGGTGTGACTCATAATCCCTGGAATCCTAATATCACGAGTGGTGGTTCCAGTGGTGGGGCTGCAGCCAGTGTAGCAGCAGGTATTGTGCCCATAGCGCATGGTAGTGATAACGGGGGTTCGATTCGAATCCCAGCAAGTGCTTGTGGCCTCGTGGGATTGAAACCCTCCCGTGGACGCGTTACCCTTGGCCCGGATATTGGAGAGCTGTGGCCGGGGATGTTACAGGAGTTTGTTTTGAGCAGGACTGTTCGGGACACCGCAGTGATGTTAGACGCGGTTTCAAAACCAGTACTTGGAGATCCTTTTATCATAAAGCAGCCTGATAGTCCTTATGTGCACGAATTGAATGCTCCAACTGGGAAAATGCGCATAGCGTGGACCACTGATCCCTGGCAACCAGGCGGCTTCGTGGATTCCGAAGTGGTAAACTGTGTGGAGCAGGTAGTTTCCCAATGTGAAGAGGCAGGTCATGAAATGGTTCAGGTCAGCCCTACCTTTGACTATGAAGAATACCTCCACGCGGTATGTGTAGCATGGGCATTTGGAGTGCATATGGGGATGGATATGTTCGCATCAATAATGGGCAGAAAAGTAAGCGAGGAGACAGTTGAACCAGTGATGCTATCATTTTATGAATACTCCCGGAGGCTTACGGCAGTGGACATGTTCATGGCTGAATTCGCCCTGAACCAATTCCGACGAAACTTTGGGGAATTCTTCCAACAATATGACCTGTTGCTAACACCCACCTTGAACAAATTACCTGAACCACACGGAAAGTACTCGAAAATGAGGAAAGACCTTGGCTATGAGGAGTATATGCGTCTCTGCGAGGAAACCAAAGTGCACACAACAGCGGCTAATGTCACTGGACAACCAGCAATAACCTTGCCTCTCGGGCAGAGCAGGTCAGGTTTACCCATAGGGATCCAGTTCATGGCCCGGTTTGGGGAGGAAGATACACTAATACGACTGTCAAGTTCTCTTGAAAAAGAAATGCCCTGGCATCATCGAATTCCACCCATCCATGCCAGCCGGTAGCAGGAAAATCCATTGGAGTGATTTATTACCCTCTAATCATTGGTACGGAACGAATAATTTATAACCTTTTTAGGGCATTTTTCTATGCATTCACCGCATAATATGCAGTTTGAGTTATCCATATTGTTAGTTATAACCATGTTGCTGATATTTAATCCCACCGGGCAAAATTTGTCACATAATTTACAATCTGAACAATTATCTTGATCTGATTTTAAATGTAAGGATGGTATTTTAATTTTTCTACCTAATTTTGCCCCTATGGTTAAGAATACTCCTTGTGGACATAGATACCGGCAGAATGCTCTACTTCCTAAAAGTACAGATAAAAGACCGATTGCTATTATGAAGATGGCAACTAAAATAATTAATTGAAAATTACCATTTGAAGCGAATAAATCCACTCCTTTAACGCCCCCAGCTTTTAAAATAGAATATGAGACCATTATAAGGAAACCTATAAAAACAAGATACCTAATTATATCTGCTTTTTCAGATTTAGGTTTCTTTTTCAATATTTGCAAGCCTATTATTTCTTGTAGTGCTCCATAGGGACATGTGTAACCACAAGACGCCGATCTCCCCAGGAATAATGATAAAATAAACCATGCTGCAAAAACAAGAGTACTTGCAGTGATTATCCCGTTTCTAATACCCCAGGACATCAAAATAGGGGAATAAAACTTAAATAGAATTGGCAGCATTATGACTAGTAAAAGTAATATATGGATTCTAAGCCTATTTTTGTTTTTCATTAATAATTATCTCCAATTTTTAGAGCTCTCGCTAATTAAATTCTGAAATGACAGGGGATTTCTAAAAAATGACTGTATTTTCCGATTTTTTTGAATTACTCTGTCTTTATGATGATCATAGAAATCGTTATATTTAAATTTTTTTTCACTAAATAGATATAAAATGAAAAAATTAGGAGGGATTTCTTATTCCAATAAAAAAATCCACAATTAACGCACTAAAAATAATGGGACTTACAGAGTATGAATCTAAAGCATATCTATCTTTAGCTTCTTTAATATCTGCTACTGCTTTACAAATCAATGAAATTTCAGGTGTGCCTCTTTCTAGATTATACGATGTATTGAAGAATCTTCATAAAAAAGGTTTTATTGAAATTATCAGGGGAAAACCATTGAAATATAGTGTGGTGCCTCCTCAGGAGGTTTTTAAGAAGGTTAGGATGGAAATTAAAGAGGAGCTTGATGAAGCTGAATTGGAAGTTAAAAACATTTATGAAAGTCATATATCTAAATCTCCAGCCCCTATATGGTTAATTTATGGTGCAGATAAAATTGTAAAAAAAGAGATGGAGATCATTGGACGTGCTCAAGATACATTGCACATTGCAGCAGGATTCATGTTTCATGGAGAACTTGAAAAAATAAATGTTGCTTTACATAAACCATTGAAAAAAGGAGTTCAAACCAGGATAATAGCAGCACCCTATAATATTACAGATGAAAAGAGAATAGACATTTCAGAAGGTCTTAATGAGCTAGATTGTCAGATCAAAACATTCCAAATACCCTTCATAAAGGCCATAATTAGGGATAAAAAAGAAATGATGTTAATATTTTCCAAATTTGAAGATGAAGGGGTAATATCTCAAACAGCAATAGGTGTATGGAACCAATACACAGAATTCGTTGAAACAATCACGGATTTATATAATCTAGTGTGGAACATGAATCTATTCATCCCCCACCTCCATTAATAAATATTTTATCCATGAAAATCCCGGAACTTCAACAGACAGAATAAATTAAGATGTACAGCAAAAATGGAAAAATATTAACACCCCAATAAATTTAAAACCACTAAAACCAGAAAAAATTAATAGTAAAATTAGGATAGTGTTATCCATGCCTCAGATAGCTAAAGGGGGAAAATTTGTTTTCGGATGGTCCCAAGTAGGAAAAAAGGACTGTATACAAATCCCAGAGGAAGTAATGCTTGAATATCATCTTTTTAAGGAAGATAAGGTGATACTCATATCGGGAAGTAAAAGTTCCGGTGGATTCGTAGTATCAACACTAAATCTATTAAACCAATCAATTATGAAAGGTTTAATGGAAGATTATCCTGAATTTGAGGATTACTCCCTGCCTGAAGGAAAACCAGTTAAATGGAAAGGTAGGTACTACTGTTGGGCGGGTATAAACCAGCAGGGGATCATAAAATTATCCCCAGAAACAGCTGGCTGTTTTGACATTGAAGAAAATGACAAACTGTTATCAATTAGGGGAAGCAATATTGGTTTTGTTCTGGCGGTTAAGGGTCCCATTATAGAAGCAGCAAAAAAGTATAAGGGAAATATTAAAGAATTTATCTGTTGATTATTCTGATTACCATGTCTTTGAAGTTCAAATCTGTTTACCCTGATTTTTAAGGTCAATTTCACAGTACTGGGCCAGTAATTTTTCTTCTTCCTCTTTTTTGGGAAACTTAAAGAATACTAGGGCCGCTCCAATCAGGATGGCAACGATCCCGGCCAGGTAAGCCCAATGATCCCCGGTTAAAAATGAATACTTTGCCGCGGATATGATCTGCGCTGAATACTGGGGGTGCTGCTGGGCAAGGGTGGCTGCACTGGAGAATGATTTTTGAAGGGTTGCTTCTATGCCACTGGTTATCTGCTGCTGAGCAGATGCGGGTAAATTATCAATTTGTGAAGCAATTGACCGGGTATAACCAGCTGTAAGCAGTGCCCCGAATATGGAAGTCATTATGGCCCCTCCGAAATCACGTTGCAAGTCTGCAGTACCTGAAGCCATACCCACCCTTTCAACTGGAACAGAACCGGTGAGAGAATGGGAAGCTGGAGTTCCAGCCAATCCAACACCAATCCCTACAAAGGCGTAAGCCAAACCCACCTTCCAGTAGGGTATATTATCCTGCCATAAGAATAACATGGTCAGAAAACCCAGCAAACAGAACAGGTAACCTGCCAGGAGAGTGAACCTTGATCCACGGGACTCAATGAGCCTGGCAGATTGTGGTGCTACTAAAATCATGAATACTGCTGCTGGTAAAATCGCCAGTCCAGAATCCAGGGTTGAATAGCTGAGAACGTTTTGTAAAAACTGCTGACCGATATACATGGCACCCATCAAGGCACCAAAAACTATTATCCCTGCACAAGAGGCTACCCAGAAGATGCTGCGACTGGCAACTTTAAGATCGTAAAGGGGATTATCCACCCTGCGCTGGCGCATTATGAACAAGATTCCCGAAAGAGCGGCGACGACCATGAAACTAATTATCAGGATTCCAGAGTTGGGTACCGGGGCGAAGTTAATGGCCAGGGTCAATGTTCCCAAAAGCAGAAGAGACAGTAAACCTCCCATGTTATCCACTGGAGCTTTTGTCTCGCTGACGTGATCCGGGATGAACTTCATGGCCATGATGAGAGCTACCACGGCCAGAGGCAGTGTGATCAGAAATACAGAACCCCAATCATTAAATGTTAACAGGTATCCTGAGATTATGGGTCCCATGGCGGCAATGGCAGCCCCTATACCAGACCATAATGCAATGGACTTGGTTCGTTTCTGCCCGGACCACAAAGCAGTTATAAGGGCCAAAGTGGTTGGGAAAGCCATTCCTGCAGCTAAACCTCCAATGATACGGGCAAAGATCAGGATCTCAATGGAGGAGGCAAAACCAGCAAGGATAGATGCGGGTATGGCCAGTAGAGTACCAATAATTAACATCATCTTTCTACCGTGGTGGTCACCCAGGGCACCGAACCATAACACTGATGCCGCCAGACCCAGGGAGTAGCCCACAGCCACCAGATTAATCTGGACCTGGGAAGCATTAAAAACCAAACCTATGGAAGGAAGCGCCACATTAGCCACTGATAAATTCAAATTTGCAACAGCT
Organism: Methanobacterium subterraneum; assembly: GCF_002813695.1. Taxonomy (NCBI): domain Archaea; kingdom Methanobacteriati; phylum Methanobacteriota; class Methanobacteria; order Methanobacteriales; family Methanobacteriaceae; genus Methanobacterium; species Methanobacterium subterraneum. The sequence goes on from NZ_CP017768.1 coordinate 276,079, forward strand.
GCCACTAAGATAAGGGTAGCTAGAGCGATCATTCCCGGTTCAGTTTTTTCCTCAGATGTTTGTGTTGTATCCATTTTCATAGCCGCCCGTATCATCCTATTTATAGATATTATGTTGTAAGATGATTTATATAACCACCCAGTATCAGAATTATTAATAACATGAGGATTTCCATAAACCCTGAATGATAATTCCGCCAATAATCTGCTGATAAACAAGGGAATTATAGGGCATAAGGGGTGTTTTATTTTTGTTCAAAATTATTCAAATTCATTTACCAAGGGGATGATGAAATTTAAGGATTCACAGATTTACACCCATATTAGATTTATACAATCTGACAATAATACCCCTACTTGTTAAAACCTTTAAAAAATTAAATTTAGACTTTTTAGAAAAATATTCGGAAGAAATATAACTTACTTGAAAAATAAATAATAACAGTTAGGGGGGAATGATTTATGAGTGCAGATGATAAGAAACATTATGTAACTTCAGAATACACCGGCCGTTACAAATCTCAAGGTAAAATAAAAAATACCAAAAAGTTTGTTAACCGTAACATCTCAAGAAGAACATAATATAACAATCAAAACAATATTATAATTGTTTAATTATCTTACGGCTGATTTTTAGGCTTATTTTTGAATATTTATAAATAGAGCATTAATTTAAGTCCCATGCGGTTACTCAAGCGACTCACTTCAGGGGTTTGGGAGTTCCTAGCGCACTGCTTTCTTCAGGAGATCAGTGATATTTGCCTCTTCGGTGGCAGTTAACTCCTTCAGAGCGAAGGAGGTAGGCCACAGGTTGCCTTGGTCGAGGTTTGCCTCCTCGGTGAAGGCAAAGGTCATGTACCTCTCGTTCTTGGCACCACGGAAGAAGCAGACTACCTTACCGTCCCGGGCATAGGCAGGCATCCCGTACCAGAGTTTTGGTGAGAGGACTGGTGAGTTGGCTTTGATGAGAGTATGTAACCGTTCACCAATTGCGCGATAGGGTCCTGGCATCTCAGCGATCTTCGCGAGCACCACACTTTCCCCGTCGGCATGCTTACCGGGCCTTTTTTGATTGGGAGTTGTTTTTTTCATAATTCACCTAGTTATTATTTCTTTATTTACAGATAAAAAAAACTTCCTGAAACTTTAACCAATAGATAAATAAACATTAATTTGAGTGGTATTTCACGGGGAGATGAAAAATCATGCCTCAACCAGAAAAAAATAAAAAAGTAATAAAAGAGCTTCCCATTTTCTCCTTTAAATCTGCCAATGAATTAAGGGAGTGGCTTATGGGGAATCATGCAGTATCAGAGGGAATATGGCTCAGAATTTATAAAAAGAATTCTGGAGTTGAAAGTGTTACATTTGAAGAAGTCCTTGATGAGGGGCTCTCTTTTGGTTGGAGTGAGAGTAAAAGGATTAACGGTGATGAAAAATCATATTTGCAACGATTCACCCCACGCACAATAGGTACAACCTCTAAACGTAATCTGGAACATGTGAAGAGACTCATCCGTGAAAATAAGATGATGCCCTCTGGCTTAAAAGCTCTTGGACTGGATAATCTTGGAAAAATGAAAAAAAGATGAAGTTAACATGATGCTATTTTTAGGGATTTAGATAGAACAATTAAGAAATAAAATAATTTATGGTGTTCCATGAATATAAAAACAGGCTGCGCTGCTTTTTTTTGGTTAATAACATGTATATCCTTATTTTTAATGAACCCTATGAAATTAGGTTAATTCCTTAAATTCTTTTTTTGTATTTTAATTCTTTAAATACTATTTTAAAACGAGTTCCGTGGTTTTGGTTGAGGGTGATTTTTCCGTCTAATTGCTTTAATAGGATATTCACCAGTTGTAAGCCTAAGGTTTTAGAGTCTTCCAGGTTAAATTTTTCTGGGAATCCTACCCCATCATCACTGATTACCAGTTCATTCCATTCAGTTCTGGTTTTTAGTGCAACAGTTAATGTGCCCTTTTTCCCACTTGGAAAAGCATGTTTTAAGCTGTTAGATACCAGTTCCGTTATTATGAGCCCACATGGTACTGCTGTTTCGATGTTGAATCTCACATTTTCTACATTAATAACTGGTGTAACTTGTCGGGCGGAAATTGCATAAGAAATATAAAGATCACTTACCAGTGTTTCAATATATTCTGCAAAGTTGATTCTTGTTAAATCACCAGAATGATAGAGTTTTTCATGTATCATGGCCATTGATTTTATCCGGTTCTGACTTTCTGTAAGAATATTGACAAATTCATCACTGTCCACATGTTGTTTCTGGAGGTTAAGAAGGCTGGAAATTATTTGTATATTATTTTTAACCCTGTGGTGGATTTCTTTCAGCAAAAGATCCTTTTCATTAATGGATTTTATTAACTGATCTGTAGCTTTTTTCTTAGAGGTGATATCTTCAGCAATAACCATAATTGAATAAACTTTACCATCTTTCATTATGGGAACCAATTGTGTTTCAACCCAGCTGATATTGGCTTCTTTACTCACTAATCTGTTTTGGAATGGTCCAATTATTTCTCCTTTTAGAACATCAGCAAAACTCTCCATTAGTAAATTGAGGTCTTTTTTTGGAAATAATTCTAGTTCTGCATATGTTCTCCCGATAATTTCTTCTTTGGATCGATTTGTAAATTTAACTGCGGAAGAATTCACATCCAAAATCACACCGTCTAAACCAATTAATATGGTGTAATCAGGATTTGATTCAAAAAGAGTCTTGTATTTTTCTTCATTATCCTGAAGTTCTTTTACTGCTTTCATACGTTCTGAAACGTCTTCACTAAAAATTACAATGCCACCGATATCACCTGAGGATAAATACCATGGACGTACTTCCCATCTAACATATTGAATACTCCCATCTGCACGAATAAATTCATCATCATCAACACTAATAATAGAACCCGCAAGAGCACGCTGATGAACTTCTTTCAATTCGTCAGTAATCTCCGGAAAAATATCATAATGTGATGCACCGTGAAGTTTCATCCCCTGAATATTATAATCTTTAATCCAACGTGAACTAGCGGCAATATACCTCATGTGGGTGTCAAACATTGCAATAGCAACAGGTGCATTTTCAATAAAATACTTTAATTCTTCGTCACGTTTTTTCAAAGCTTTATTAAGAGTTTTTAATTCTTTTTCAGCTTTCTTACATTCAGTGACATCGTTGTATATGGCTATTATTTCTCCAGTAGGTAGTTTATATATCCAGATTTCCCTCCAGCTTCCAGGGTCTTTTCCATCTTTATACCTGTTTTCTGGAAAATATTCTGGGTTTCCTGTCTCCCAGACTCTTTTAAACGCATCCAAAACACCAAAATCTTTAACTTCAGGAAATATTTCTGTCACACGTTTTCCTATAAAAACATCTTCTTTCTCAATGTGTTCTATGTTTTCCACAGCCTGCTTGAAATCTTTGAAAATAAAGTCTTTTCCATTGTCAACAGCTTCATAAACTGCCATAACATTACTCATATGGTTAAAAAAATTTGTATATTTATTTTCACTTATTTTTAATTCTTTCCAGATCCTATTTTTTTGAACTGCTAGGTCTATGGCATATTTAAGTTCTGTGGAGTTATAAGGTTTAATTATGTATCGTTCAGGTTCTGTAACTTTGGTTTTTTCAATTGTTGACTCTTCAGGATGAGCAGTTAAATAAATAAAAGGTATATCAAGTTCTTTAATTTTAGAAATAGCCTCAAAACCATCAATTTCTCCTTCCAGATTGATGTCTATTAAAATAAGATCTGGTTTGAGTTCCAATGCTTTATATATTGCTTCTTGACCATTAGGGGCTACATATGGAACTTGGTAACCAAAGGATTCCAGGGTGCGTTTAATATCAATGGATTCTACGCTTTCATCTTCTACCAATAGAATTGTAATATCACCCATATTTTTCCCCGTATAATTAATGGTTGTTTAAGATATTTGTTTTTTATTGAATGAGCGGATTAAGAGAAAGAAAAATAAGAAAGAGTCCGAAGAAAGAATTACTAGCTCTGCAGGGATATATTCCCAAAAAAAGGTTATAATTAAGTTATTTATGATTTAAATGATATGTGCTTGAATGGACAACCTCAACCTTAATACTTCTTCCATAAATCTTTCCCTTGACCATTTCCTCCAGTCTTTCCAGAGCTGGTAGTTCTCCATCCCCTATGACCCGTAGAAGTACATTTTTGTCAGATGTAATTTCAGTGGAGATCACCTCATACCCACTATCAACCAACCAAACATTTGATGCATCGTTTACAGTTTTAGTTATGCCGTGGTCAATGGAAATATTGTAACCAGTAAATCCCAGAGGGACTGAAATCAGTAGCACCATTACTAAGGCCAGGGCAATACCTTTTCTTTTAACACTTAAAGATTGCTCTAGAATTGATATCTTCGAAAAGCCCATAACTCCAAAAAGGACAGCTCCGGTAATTATTATGGCAAAATAGTTGGTCATAAATAGTAGCATGCTGCCCATAGCCAGGGAATAATTGGAGCTTGCAAGTAGAATCCCCACATTTGCCAGTGGAGGAACAAGGGATATGGCAATAGCTACCCCCGGTAATGTATCAGAAACATCATGACGGGACATGGCAAAAGCACCGGCAAAACCAGTAACCAGGGCCGCAAGAAGATCCAAAAGTCGTGGTGCAGTCCGAACCATAACCTGTTCAATGCTTTCAGGCTGGTAAAAGTGACTCAGGGGTAAGGTCAAAAAGAACCCCACTGCAATGGCAGTTATAATCCCTCCAATGCTTAACAGTAATGAATGTTTCATTGAACTACTATCACCCGCGCTTATGCTAAAAGCCAGCCCCATAATTGGTAACATGAGTGGTGTGATGATCATAGCTCCAATAACCACAGCTACTGAATCTCCCAGAAGTCCATAGGTGGCAATACCTGAAGAAAGAATGAGCAAGAAGAAAAATTTCACTATCTTTTTGTTACGTTCCCTACCTTCAAATAATACAAGATCCCGCATCCGTTTTACTTCTGCCTTATCAACTGGATCACCATGCAGAAGAGTGCCAATAGATTCCCACATTGTTAAATTCTCCTTATCCAAATAATAGAATGAAATATATTTATTATCATTTATCTCTAAAGAACATCTATAAAAACATTTTTTCCTTAAACATGGAAAGAGTTGGTGTTCTGAAAGAATAAAATGGGCATAAATATTGATTTATTATCTGATATTTGCTGTTAGCGTAGGGATAAGATTAAAATTGTGTATAAATAAGATAATTTCGCCATGAGGAATAGGTATGGTTCTCAAAAAAGAAAGAATAGTTTAAATCTATTCTTGTTTGGTTGGATACTTGAAACCTATTTTTTTGGAAGTCCAGAACCATAAAACGGCCATGAACAGGATACCACAGGCCAATCCTAACAAACCACTTTCTGGACTAAAAATATTGGTCATTTTAATCCCTAAAATACCAATGCCACTACCTATGCCAAATAGGCTGTAAACAAGGGTATTCCAAAGGGCATGGGAGAATGATGATACAATTATAGATCCTGAAATGTACCGGAGTAGCCCGAAGATTAACCCACTGACAATGCCACCAGTAATGTATATGGGAAGCATACTCCAGGTGAAGGATGGATCCAGGAAGAAGAGAGGTAAATGCCATGAGGAAAATGCTACTGCAGTGAGTAGGAGAATTAATTTGGGATCCATTTTATCCCGTTTCAGTATTCCATAGAGCCACCCTCTGAAGAAACCTTCTTCAGTAGCAAATGCCAGTATAAGTGTATAGAAAAAGAGGTAAACAATTTTCCCGGTCATTTCGTTAGGGTATTTAATTTCCCCCATGTTCCCAGTTACCAGGGCAATAATTATAATGATTAGACAAATGCTCAGGGGATACAGAATAGCCCAAACATAATCTCTTAAACTTCCAAACTCCAAACCCAACTCTTTACCATTTATTTTAGTCCAGTAGGCTAAAATTATGATTAGGGGGAATATTACCATTGCCTGGAGTTGTTCATTATTGAATATTATCGGGATTAGTGTACTGCAGATCATAACCAGGACATATCCAATTAAACCATATTTGTAAGCTTTTTTCATGTTTCACGCTCCTAATTCAATTTAAACAGGTGAAAAAGAAATTAATTCCCTAAATAACTTATTTTAACACCCTTTTTAACCCACTTAAGAGGAAATATCAATTTCTTTTAAAAAATCACCTTCTCATAGTAACAATATTGCTTCTAGTACTACGTTAGTGATGACTCTCTTTTAAATATTACTATTTAGTTTCTACTTCCTTAACTGGGGCCAAATGAAGGTGGTTTCAAGGTCCCAGTCACATGATGCGGAAGTTACGCAGTTCTATAAATGAGGCTCCTGAAAAAGTACAATTAGAAAAGTCAAATAGGGGAATTTTACTAGGAATTTTATACATAATATGGGGTTTAAGCTCTCTATTTAACAGCAGATTCAATCCATTTAGTATAATTTTGTTAGGCGGTGGTTTAGTCATATTTACAGCCAGTATGTTTGAAATTAAACAGTATCACAAATAATAAGCTTTATTTAACCATTATGGCTGCAATTAAAATATCTATGCTAATTTTAACCCATATACAAATGTCTTTATCTAGTGTAAAGTGGTGTTATAGATTTAAATAAATTAGCATTAGAAAAACATTATTTAAAGACAGAGTACGTTATACAGACTTCTTCCCAACCCCGATGAACTTAGAAAAAGTCTACATCAAATATATGGGACAGGTGAATATTTGAAAGACTACCAATATCCAATGGAAGAGATCCGAGAACTCAGACGTAAACAGTCGTCTATGTGATATGGTTTTGGAGATGAAGAAGGAGTTAAAAGAGTTGGGGGGTGTGGTTTAATTTTTTAAATTAATAATTTTTAAGGAAAGGCGAGTTTATTGGGGTGAAATGTAAGTTAATGCTTAAATTGTTTTTTATAAGTGGAAAAAGACTGGTTTTCCTATCTTTTTCCTTTTCTCTTTTCCTGTATCATGGTTGGAACATACATCACTGCAAAACCAATGATTATGGACAATACTAGGTCCAAGTTGTTTAACATTCCAGATACTAAAAAGTTGTAGTAAATATACAATGAAACTGGAACATATATTGCACTGGCAGTCACAACCCCTGGAGAATATTCACCGGTACGTAGGGTGTAGTATGCATGGATTAAGAAGTTTGAAAATATCCATGCAGCAGCGGATAAACCGATAACCAGGGTTAATTCGCTGGGATAAAATATTGCCAGAGAAGTGGCTATGATAACGTAAGCCATGAAAATAACATTTCCCACAACGAACTGCCCAAATGTTTCAGGAGCACCAATATATTTAATGGCCCACGGAACGAAACGTGGTGTCTCTTCTAAAATATGTACAAAATATGCTACAGGCACCAGCCATAAAATAGTTAAATCCATAGTAATCTCCCCTATTATTCATTACGTTATTATTGACTATTTAAATATGAAAAGTTCCCCTGTAATTTCCCCCTTGATGAGATCAGCGGAATACAAGACATCCTGTTGTGTGATATTATCTTGGATATGGGGTTAAAAGAGTTGAAGGGTGAGCTTAGAGGGGTTATCTTTTCTAATAGTTCCATATGTTTAAATTATTTAGATCTGGAGTGCTTCTGACTTTAATTTTTTGATATTCCCACTTGGAGTGTATTGATAAAGATTTACATAAGTTAAAGTTGAATCCTCGCTTTTTGGAGGTATAATGACTACAAAGGTCATGGTACACTTATTTTTATCTATCCATGTGCCAGAATTTACATAGACCTGTTTTTCCTGGTTTTCATTGAAAGACGTTATCACTCGCGCCTCATGAGAATGTCCAAATATAACAATTTTTTTATCTGAATCAGGATTGTTGAAGAATTGTAAACTTGATTGGTCATCTAGATGACTTGCAAAAGCCCCTTTAAGTACTGCTTCGTTGGTTGGAATCTTAACCGGAACTAAATTTTTATTTTGCCTCTCATCCCAGGTTTCAATAATTCCCTTATACAAGTTAACATCAATGTAACCATCTTCTGAGTTTTGGTAGGGTAAAACATCATTTATGGCATAAAATTCAGTGAATCCGTCTATCTGTGTGTTTATGACTTTTGCATCCAGCCCCTCTTTTATTGGGAAATCAGTTATAAGGCCTTTCCAAACATTCCAGTAAAGGAAGTAGAGAAATTGGATCTCTCCCAGTTCATTTTTATTAACCGGGGGAAATGCAACCTCTATCTGGGGGTGACCCTGCACCACTGAACTGGTTGCCACCCTGGTAAAAAAGTACCCTGGGGGTAGTATGGTGTCGGTTTGGGATAAAGACTGGTTGGAATAATCCGGGGCACAGTAAAAATTGTATCTATGTCCGTGTTCTATGAGTAGTTCAGGCAAATCCAGTGGAACATATGCTCCCAGACCTCGCACATCACGAGCTTCAGATATCCCTGTCAGAATACTTTGAATATCCTCAGAATTTATCAATAAATCATGATTTCCAGGCACATAAGTCACTTTTACCTTGCCTTCTTTTATTATATTATTAAATGCATCCATTACTGGTTTATTGTTAGAAGCTACGGCTTTTGTGAAGTCCAACTGCGTTTTCCCATTGAATGTGTCTAAATGCATTGGTATGAACCATTCATCAATCAAGTCACCGGCTATAACCAGTTCTTTTACATTTGGGGAATCTTTAACCTGTTCCAGGAAATTAACCAGTGCCACCCGGTTCTGGGTAAGTTCGGCGTAGCTATCATTTGCACCTAAATGGAGGTCACTAATACAGATTATCAAGGTTCTTTCACTGTTCAAATCTGAAATACCCTCTAATTCCAGATTAAATGAATAATCAACAGCAAAAAAGCTCGTAAATTCTTCTTTTAGAGATGTTCCATTCATGGATTTTACTTTGCTGGTTACGGAAAGTTTATACTCTTCGCCTTCTGAAATGGATTCAGATTTATTAATATAAAGAACAGATGGTGAATTATTATCAACATTTATTTTAACATCCACATCTTGTTTGTTCCCATCAGGTTTAATTCTGTAAAGTTTTATTCCATCTGGAACAGTGCTCATATCCACATCTTCACTAAACTGTAGAGTTATGCGGCCTTCTGGGTCAATGACCGATGGATCTTCTTTTTTTTCAGAGAAAGGAATGTCTGTTTTCATGCTTAATGTTTTCACGATTTTTTCAGAATTCAAAGAGTAAACCCCCAAGAAAATATTGTCAATTTCAGTAAATATTGTTAATTAAATTTATTGACAGATGAATTATTTATCTTAACCGATTTATCCACAAGCCACATGTTAAGGAATATCCCATGTGCTGTTGCTTACACATAAGCTTCTCCGACCGTATAACTGGTTAGCAGAGGGCTCAGCTGATTGTATTTGGTGGCTGAATTGGAATATTACAGCAAATTACGTTCCCGGGTGCTCTTATCGCGGTTATTCTTATCGTGCAGTTATTTTTGTATTAAATTCAATAGATTCATATGTTAAAAATAACTTATGTTAGTTTTAACCTATGTTAATTAACCTAACAAAACCATTTTGAATATTAACAAGTTGAGGGTGCAAAGTCGATAAAATGGCAAACAACGATTTAATAATACTGGGTATGATTTTTCTTTTACCTAGCCATGGATACCAATTGAAGAAAAATATTCGAGAAACTGTAAATCCTTACTTCAAAATTAATAACAATGTTTTATACCCTGCACTGGCAAAAATGGAGAAAAAGGGATTAATTGAAGGAAAGGAGATGCCTGGAAAAGGCATTAACAAAAAAGTTTATCACATCACTCCAAAAGGTAGAAAACACTTGCTGGAGATAGTAGCTCAGCCTATCGAGCCAGATATTGATAATTTTGAATTTATGGTAAAGGCTGTTTTTTTTGACTACATATCTAAAGAGAAACGTCTGGGTGTAATTAAACCATTGTATGAATCAAAAAAACAGGAACTACAGGATACACTGGAGAAAAAACAGAAATATGGTGAAAATCTGTCCCCTATTGCCTTGGCGGTTTTAGAACAGGGGATAAGTGAAATTAAAAATTCTATAGGGTTTTTAGAGAATTTAATGGAGTTATAATTAGTTAATGGAGTTATAATTAAATATTTACCATTTTATATGTAAATTTCTTGATATTGATAAAAAAAAGAACGCTGAGAAGGTATTATGGTGGACGAGTTTATAATCGAGGCGAACAACCTCTTTAAATCTTTTGGAGATTTTGTAGCAGTAGATAATCTAAATTTAAAAATAAAAAAAGGGGAAGTATTTGGATTTTTAGGTCCTAATGGAGCTGGAAAAACCACTTCCATCAAGATGATGGTAGGTTTACTTCGCCCAACTGGTGGTCAAATACTGGTTGATGGCAAAGACATTGCCCAAGCAGATAGACTTAAAATTGGAATATGTCCTCAGGATATAGTTTTATGGGAAAGCCTTACATGTAAAGAGAGTTTGAAGTTCATGGGGGAAATGTACGAAGTTCCAGATGACATATTGAAAACTAGGGTAGAAAACCTATTAGAAGACCTCATACTAATGGATAAAGCAAACACGCTGGTTTCTAACTTATCAGGGGGTATGAAACGCAGATTAAATTTAGCTATGGCATTAATACACTCTCCAGAGATAGTGGTTCTGGATGAACCTTCAGAAGGACTTGATCCTCAATCAAGGAGGGTTCTGTGGAATTATATCCGCTCATTGAGGGATAAAGAAGGAAAAACAGTTATTTTAACCACACATCTAATGGATGAAGCAGACGGGCTTTCAGATCGCATTGCCATAATTGATCATGGAAAACTGTTACGACTGGATACTCCTAAAAATCTTAAAAAAGAGTTTGGTGAGGGAGATATAGTGGAGATACACTTGGCTGATTCTAAAATGAATCAGGAAGTGATTTCTAAACTTAAAACCATGGAAAATATTGATTCAGTTACTGAAGTTGATGGTAAAATAAATATAAGGACTTTAAATGGGGTTGGAAAACTTCCAGAGATAATGAGTAAAGTTCAGGACATGAATACTGAGGTCGCTGATTTATCACTGCATCCCAATACATTGGAGGATGTTTTCATTGAATTAACTGGAACCAGTTTGAGGGAATAACATGAAATTCATTAGTGTAGCTATTAAAGATTTTAAAGAACTTATAAGAGACCGCAGAGGTCTTTTCATGATACTGCTCTTTCCAATGTTCTTCATGATTATTTTTGGAATTGTCTATGGGAATATGGGTCAGACTAATGAAACTTATAATCTAGTAGTTGTTAACCTTGATGAAGGTGCAAAGATGCCTTTAACCAATGAAGAGGTTAATTTTGGGGATAATCTGACAGAAATTTTCCGTGATTCTGAATATGAAGATAGTGATGTAAAGTTATTTAATGTTATAAATGCTTCAGAATCTTCTGCAAATAAGCTTATACAGCTTAAAGAAGCTGATGCAATGATTGTAATTCCTAAAAATTTTTCACAAACTATTGTAGATGAAATGGAGAATTCAATTGCTGCACAGACAACAGGAACAACATCATCTAATAATAATGACACCCTTAAACTAAGTATTAGCGGAGATTCATCCAGTATGGGCTTTGGAGTTTCTCAAGTAGTATTAATTAAAATAATAGAGGACTATCAAGATAATTTGGTGGCCAATATTCAAAGCCAGACATCAGGATCTTCGGTTAAACCTCTAAAATTGTTTGAGGGAGATGTAGGATCAGTCTCTGGGACGGAATCTTTTTCCCAGTTTGACTTTCTGGCTCCGGGAATGATGCTATTTGCTATCTTACTTCTAGCCACTACAGTGGCAGCCAGTTTGACCCGGGAAGTGGAAAAAGGTACTTTAGCTCGTTTAAGGATATCTAAAATGCGTTCATTTGACATGTTATTTGGTGCACTCATTCCATGGTCAATAGTGGCAGCTATTCAGGTTTTAATTCTACTTACCGTTGCTCTGATAATGGGTTTCAACTGGCAAGGAGGTTTAAACTCCATTGTGTTGGCCATGTTTATAGGGGTCATTGGAGGAATCGGTTCTATTGCATTAGGAATGATTATCGCCTCTTTTGCAAAAAATGACACTCAAGCATTTAATTTAGGGATAATGGTTGTGGTACCTACCAGCTTCGTGGTTGGAGCATTTTTCCAGCTTCCCCAAGTAGTCGTAGGTGAAATCATGGGTCGATCTTTCCAGATATATGATATACTTCCCTGGACTCATATTTTAAATGCATTAAAATCAGTTTTGATATATGGAAATGGATTGAGCGCCATTACTTATGACCTGGCCTGGAGCGCAGTCCTAACTGCCATAATATTTGTCATAGGTATGGGATTGTTTTCCAGATTCAGATTAAGTCCTGAAAATTAATTTATGACTTAATCAGCTAATCTAATTAGTAAATACAAGTAGCAGACCCTGAAGAGTTAAATTTTCTACTCCACAAATTATAGTAATAGAGTTTAATCATCTATTACACTGGATGATGATTTTACTTTAATCTTTATTTCTGCACCAATGCCTCCAAAAATTGAGCCCACCAAGGAACGCACGATTAATGTAAGAATTAGTGCATAACTTGCTGCGATAATAACTGCCATTGCTGAAGCCTCAGGGGGATAAATTAAATCGTAGATAATTTCTACTACCCATAATATCATGGCAGTGGTGATGCCCACCAATATCCCGTGTTTTGCTCCTGCCACATAGGTTTCTCCGACCATATAACCGGTTACCAGAGCACCGATTATGAATCCAAGGTATATTCCATAGGAATAAATCGGAGATAACATCAATAAAAAGGAAGAAAAAACACCCAGCACTATTGCTGTAGCAGAACCAGCTATAATTGCTTTCCAATCAGCTATTACTACTTTCCTATAAATATTTTCCATTTTGAATTACTCCCCATCATCCCTCATATTAAAATTTTCCAGATAATCTTAGATTACTATGATTATCCTGTTTATTAATATTGTAAGTTGATTAAATTTCTAATATAATTACGATTGGCATGCAAAATCTTTCTTTAATGTCCGGTAAATTCCCCTACCATGTGCTATAAACATATTTATTCAATTTATGGGATTCGTAGATAAAACTGAAGGATAAAAGGATTTTTGATGTAGTTATAAGGGGAATAATGGAGTTAAAAGAGATTAAGGGTGAGTTTAGAGGTTATTTTTTTGATTGATAAGATTATAAAATTAAGTTTTTATATTACTTTGATCAATTCATCATAAAGATGGTAAAACCGTGTAAATCCTCATTAGAATTTAAGTTATCCATTTATTAAAAATTTAAAGAGAATGGTAAAATGAAGCATGGAAACCCCCTGTTTTTCCTACTTATTGGCATTTCTCTCATAGCTCCATCCATATCTACTCATTACATCCTTCTTGGAGGTATGGGTCTATTTTCCATAATAATTAGTATATTTGAACGTAAAGAATATGATAATGATAAAATTCTTATTTTAATTGCTACATTAATTCTGGTAATCTCCTTAATATTAACCTACTTTCAGCTATCTTCACCATCATATTCGGGAAATAGGCTGGGTAATTACATTTTAGCAATATTATTCACATTATCAATTATTATAGGCGCATATGACGTCACTCATGATTATAAACTTTCGAAAATTAGTAGAATGGAACATGTGGGTCAAAAAATGAAGGATATTATAGCTATCCTCCTTTTGATAGTAGGTATAATTGTAGGATTGTTGATGGGGATATACATATTTAATATTTAATCTAAACCCCCTACTGATTCCATTTTTATCCAAAAACTTGCCATCCTCAACTTTTTATTTTTTTCTTCAAAAAATAATACATAAAAATCTTGAATTTTTTACTTAGCCTACATTTTTTCCTTTCCCTGCGCCGAAAGGGGATATTTAGTTTGAAAATAATCAAATAGATACTTTAACAAATTAATAAAATAAAAAAATTAGTATTTATTCTTCTTTACGTTTACTGGTGGTTTTTAGAAGCAAAATCCCTATAAAACCAACACCTAATATTAATGCAAGTAGCCAGTCTAGGGAGTTTAAAGCATGGGCATAGTATGCATAGAATATGGTTACCACACAAAATGGGTTTAAAACCAACCAGGTGGTTAAAAATCCGGGATTGTATCCTGGTTTTTTTATCTGGAAGATAATGGTATGTTGTATGCCATTTATGAGTAACTGGAAGAATATTAACCCCATACCAACCCATGGTAAAACAGTAACCAGTAATGCACCCAGTACAGCCCAGATCCATATGGACATGTTTACGAATAATTTGTAAGCCGGGGATAGTGGTGAGTCTTCCTCTGGTGGATCTTTACTTAACACCGTGTAATAATTGGCAAATTTTTCAAACCCGATTGGGGAGAGAATATATTCTTCTGTTTCATGGATCATGACCAGTGGTAAATGAATCCAGTATAAAAAAGCCAGCCATGAAAAATTAGGGTCTGTAAATTTGAAGCAGATAAAAATAGTTATTAATATTGGCCCTAGGAAAGCCCCTAATCTTTGCCAGATGTTATTATAAGTCTTATACATGTTTTACTCCCCCATTTATAATCTATTTCCATGGGCTTATAAGTAGTTATGGTGTACAATGCCATCCCGCACTCCTATCGTGACATAAACAAATTCCTGAACTGGAAACCGGATGAGGACGGCTACCACAGAGCAACCAGTCACATGTTACGGAAGTTCTCACAACACCCAGCTGATAAATGCAGGAATCCACGTGGAAATCCTGGAGCACGTGTGGGTCACAAGTTTAAAGACAGGGTCCGGGATGCATACTACCTAGCAGACCCAGATGACCTCCGGAAAACTTACCTGAGGTATGAAAAGTTCCCCTGTTAATTATTCGATGGATGAGATAAGGGAACTGCAAATATTAGTATTGGAAATGAAAAAAGAGTTTAAAGAACTCAAAGGTGAGGCTTGGAAGGGGGTTATTTTTTCTGCATTTTTTAAACAAAAAGCTACTTTTTAATATAAAAAAAGGAAGGGAATATAATTCCATTTTCAACAAGTAATTAGTTTTGATAATTTATATCCTGTGTTGTTAGATAATGGCATTTTATTAATTCGTCACCATTCAAGTCTTCTTTATGCATATTAACGGCATTTATTCGACTATTTCCATAATTTTTGTAATAATAGATGCCGTTTTGTTGATCCATACAAGCAGAATATGTTGTTTTTTCTTCCATTCCCTCAGTTAAAACCCCTGCTTTTACCATTTTTACATAATCAAGCATGTGCATACATTGGGTCACAGCACTGATATCATCCTCCAGAAATGGCATATGAGCTCTGGCATAGGCAATTCTCACAAATCTGGTAACGCTATGAGAATCTCCTGGAAGTCCCAGAGTACCAGCTCCAACACCATGAATCTGCAATAATTGGTCACTCCACTTCACTGGTTCGGGTTGATTAGGACTAATAGACAGGTATCTGTTTAGATTCATCAAATGCCAGTCAAAGGTTGGTTGATTGGTCATCACTCCCACGGGGTTATCAAAGACTGCAAGTTGTTCTTTAGTTTTTTCAACTACAATTGACCTACCGGTTTTATCAGTTATCATCCAGTGGAGTGTGGGTACTGGTGTCTGGTCATTTAAGGGCACATCTACTAAATCTATGTTAGAAAGAGCACTTTTAACTTCATTAATTGTATCGTAGTTGGAGACTACCCAGTAAATGAAGTCGTAAGGTGTGATATTTGTTTTTCCAGGTACTGGTTTTTCTTCAAAATGTGCGAATCCTTCAAAATTCAGACCAGCACAGACTAATCCATTTTCATTCATGGCATCAACCAGGGACGGATGGTCATCAATTACAGTCCCAATGCCAATAAGGGCTTTGTCAGTCGTTTGCATATTTCCAGTAACTTTATCTTCCAGCAAGTAATTTCTCGGAAGAATTATGGGACATTCATTTACATTATATGCCAAGTCCAAATTTCGTCCAACAAAATTATTTCCATCTTTTGTTTGTATACTAAATGTTGTACACATTTGTTTCACCCCAATCTTATTATCTTTTTTAAAATACATATTTTTTTTTAAAGGGGGATTGAGTAAATAGGGGCATGTTTGGGCCATAAGCTTAAGGATAGGGTCCGGGATGCATGCTTCCTAGCCGACCCAGATGACCTCCAAAAAAGTTACCTGAGACGTATCGACTACTTAAATATCAAAAGTTCACCAGTTAATTTTTCCATGGATGGAATCAGGGAACTACAAATACTAGTAGTGGAAATGAAAAAGGAGTTGCGGGAATTGAAGGGTGGGGCCTGAAGTGCTTTTTTTTGACGAATTTTTACTCAGAAAACGATAACATTATAGCCATTAATGCTTAAGGAAATGTTATGAAAGTATATTTATACATATTAAATACATTAGCCGATTGGGAAATCGGTTATTTAACTGCTGAACTCAATAGTGGCAGATATTTGGATAAAAAAAGACCTCCGGTTGAGCTTATAAAAATTGGGAATACCACAGAACCCATAAAAACAATGGGCGGTATTACAATTACTCCAGATGAGAATATTGATAATATCAAGTTTGAGGAAGATGATTTACTTATGTTACCCGGAGCCGACACATGGGCAGAAGAGGAAAATAAAAAAATAATAGATATTGTTTCCAGTATTATAGATGAAAAAGTAATTATTGCCGCAGTTTGTGGAGCCACAATAGCCCTTGCAAATAAAGGAATATTAAACAATAGAAAACATACCAGCAATGACCTAGAAGTTTTAAAAATGTTTTGTCCTGAATACATCGGAGAAAATTTCTATATAAATCAACCAGCAGTTACAGACGACAATCTAATAACCGCTAGTGGTATTGCCCCATTAGAGTTTTCATATGAAATATTAAAAAGAACAAATTTAATGAAAACCGAAACACTGGAAGCATGGTACCAATTATATAAAACTAATGAACCAAAGTATTTTTATGCCCTAATGGAATCCATTGAAGGGGCATAGGGTAATTTTTAAAATTAAATATTAATTTTATTGAAATTTTTTTATCTTAAAAAAGAGAGATTAAAAATTTAGTTTTTAAGTATATTCAAAAGCAATAATTGGCCATCACAGCAATTGGCGGATAATGAAAAAATTATTCAGATAACTATTTTATCGGGTGGAGACCATATAACAACTATGGCCATCTAGCACTCCTAACGTGAAATAAATAAATTTATGAACTGAGAACCCAACAAGGACGGCTTCAACAAAGCAACCAACCACATGCTCAGGAAATAAAAGGGTAAGGGATATTTATTGGTGGGAAGAATATATTTTTATGGATTTATTAGTCAAATTAGATAAAAATAACAAGAAAAAAAATAATTGAAGATTGGAGATTAATTAGACTATAATTCCAATAAATTTAAAGCCATTTCGTTAATTTCTTTCATTTCCTGAGTCCTGGATTCTTCGACATAATTAAGAGTGGTTACCAATTTATCTCCAGAGGTTATTGCCCCTATAACTAATGGGAAACGCTCATCTGTGGATGGTGCAAAATACATTTTTTCAATTTTCATATCCCCGTAAACATCAGGAATATCCGGCTTGCCGAGATTTGTCATCACTGTTCCTGGACTTAATTTTAAAAAGCGGTGGGCTAATTTAATGGCTTCGTTTTTCTTTTTATGGGCAAATGTGGATAGTTTTTCATACCGGGTGAAATCAGGAGGCACAATTTCTGCAAGGACTCCAAAACTTGCTATAGCATCAATAAGCGTAGGATCCATTTTTTCTATAGTAATGAATGGTTCAAATAGATTCGCTGATTCGATTTCTTTGATTGCAGTGTTATGGAACTTTTCAACGTTCTCCCAGAACTTTTTTTTAGGATTATAATCGAATTTAAACATAACTCGGGTTATATAAAGGCATAAAACATCATGAACCTTCATTCGACTCCTTAAATCAATGGGTAAAGCCACGTTCCTCTTTTTACCCTTAAATGGTCTGGATATATTTTGATATGCGGCTAAAAATGCAGTGCTTAATGCTGAATTCACCGTTACGTTATGTTTCCTACATTTTGTCACCAGGTTATTTGTTTGCTCTTCTGATAGTTCTATACATTCAATACGGTATTCATTTTCCTGCCAGTATGCTCTGTGGATATTTTCAAAGTCCTCCTGATCAAAAGTAGTTATGTCTTTTTGCCAATTCTTATTCATCCGGTTAATCATGAATTTCTTAAAAAATTTGCTAAAAGATTCTTTAAAAGACCCTGATGATGTAACATATGGAGAAAGACCTTCAGATGAAAGCATAGGTGGAATTGGTAATTGAATTATTTCCCTTTCTGGTTCTGCAGTGTGCATTAAAATATCCCTGATGAGATAAACGAGTCCCCGGCCATCGCATATTGCGTGCTGACCAAACACCATAAAATCTGAAACCTCAGGTGATTTTAATAAAACAAAACGAATTAAAGGACCTTCAAATATCTTAAATGGAATTCTGTTTTCATACATTAGTTCCTCCTGCCATTGATCTTCAGATTTCCATTCTACCACACGAAAAGGTATTTCGGGAACATGGTCATTGTGAAACCATGCTTTATTATTTTGATCATATACTACTCTTGATGATAGGAGGGGATGCATCTTTTTTGCCTTATTAATTGCTCTTTGTAGCTTTTTTCCCGATACATGTCCCCTTATTCTTGCAACTAGAATTACATTGGATAGTGGATTCCATAGGAATTTTCTTTCATCTCCCACTAATTCTCGAACTCTCCCTAAATCGGATTTTCCATTTTGATCCATCATAATCCTCTTTTTTAGTTTTTATCATGATATGACATTTTCTTTTAAGCAAAACACCTTTTACCGTATCATGGATATGATACTATTTGCTTATATATTTTACTGACCAGTCAGTAATGAATGTGTTAAAATTATTTTTTCTGAGCCTCAAACTGCTCTACAAAGAAATCAATGTATATAGATTTCATAACGTTAAAAAATCGTTTATTTAGCTCTTCACGGTCTATTTTGTAAAATTCACAGAATTTATCCCCATATAACATCAAAATTAAAATTGGGGCTGTTCCAAAGAAAAAAGTGGATACAATTAAATCCATTCTATCTTCAATATCAACACCCATCTGTTCTATTTTCGGGATAGCAGTATCAAAGAGAGGATTAATCATACTCAATATAGATTCGTTTTCTGGGGTTTCCTTAAGTAGTTCCATAGCAATAACTTTCAATGCTTTATCATTCTGACTGAAGAAGCTCATTCTCTCATCAAGGCGTTGGTAAAGGTCCTCTTTATTTATACTAGTAATTTTATGGATATACTCCTCTTTTTCTGGAATATAACTTTTTATGTATCTTTTTATCAGTTCTTCCAGGATATTTTTTTTACTTTTAAAGTAATAATAGATAAGGGGCTTGGATACATTTGCTTTACTAGCTATTTCATCCACACTGGTAGCATCATAGCCCTTAAGAGCAAAAAGTTCAGTAGCTGCTTCAAGAATCCTTTCCTTATTATTTAAAGGACTTCCCTCAATATCTTCAATCTCTCTAGCCAATTCTTTTCCCACCTTGTCTTAATCCTGATTATTTATTTAATTTAGTAGTAATTAATTATCTGCTATATTGGAAACTTAAATGTGAAAAGTTCCCGAGTAAATTTCTCCTTGGATGAAATCCGGGATTTACAAAAACAGGTCTTGGAGATGAAAAAAAAGAGTTTGTTAGTGAAATGTTCTTTAACCTCTTTTGATGTGAATTTAATGTCATGTTTTTGCTTCGTATTCTTCATCTGCCAAAACAATTAATAATTCGTTTAATTAACCGGTATTTGAAATGGGAACAAGAAGAATCGGGGAAGTTTAGAAAATCCACCAGCCACATGATGAAGAAGTTCTTCAACACCCAACTAATAAACGCAAGTATGCCCGAAGAAATCCAGGAGCACATGATGGGTCATAAATATCATGATCCAGTACGTGCAGCACATATTATACACCTGACCCTGAAGACCTAAAAAATGTTTATATAACCTAATGGAACACGTGACCATCACCGAAAGACTACCAATAACCATGGAAGAATTCCAAAAACTCAAAATAGAAAATCACCGGCTTTCTGATAGGGGTTCTGAGATGCAAAAAGAGTTGAAAGAGTTGAAAGGTGAGGCTTAGAGGGTTATTTTTTTTTGAATATGAAAGTATTTATTTTCGGTATTCTTATGTTATATTAATGAATAAGAAGTTGTTGGGGAATAATAAAATATTAGAAATTCTCGTTGATTCAGAATCAATTGATAATGCTCTTCATGATGACAATGAAGATGCAAAAAGAGTTTTGAAGTATTTAAAATCTGATTTTTTAAATATAATTAGGTCACCTTTCCCTACTTCATTTAAAGAACTTCAATTAATTCCAAAATTCATTGAAAATTATGATAAAAAAGACAATCTGCACGAAATTGAAATTATTAAATATTCTAAACGTTCTAAAATCTTAGCAGATCATGATTTTAACTACATTAAAAGAGTTGGGCAAAAATTATTCGATAAAAAATCATTAAATGAACATGAAATTAATGCTTTGAATTTATTTTTTGTTCATGTAACTGTGAATAAGTTTAATAGAGAGAATATAGGCATTTTATTAACTAATAATGGACTTTTACTTAAAAATAGATTAGAATTGTATCATCATGCCAGTCATCTTTCTGAAGAAATAAAGGATCATTTAGATATTTTATCTGC
Source organism: Methanobacterium subterraneum (assembly GCF_002813695.1). NCBI lineage: Archaea > Methanobacteriati > Methanobacteriota > Methanobacteria > Methanobacteriales > Methanobacteriaceae > Methanobacterium > Methanobacterium subterraneum. The sequence continues at coordinate 296,956 of NZ_CP017768.1, forward strand.
TAATGAATCAAGGGAATTAATTGGTTTGTTTTTAAGGTATCATCATAAGTATCTGTTGTCGGCAAAGCCTGAATCAAATCCACAATATGGCTGTAATAGAGGTAGTTGGTATTGGTATTTATTTAGATCCAAAATTCCTCACTTTCATGTAGGTGTTCTCATTGATGAGCCCTTTTTAGATGCTTTTTCAACAAGATTTGTTTATCTTTTGAGGAGTGTAGATGAAATAGGGTTCCAATATTATAAAGGAGTAAATAATGATACATTAGATGATATGATGTATCATTTTAATTATGCTATCTCTCTAATAACGGGTATTTTTGATTCATTAGCTTTAATTACTAAAAATAAATATAATTTAGAATTTAAAGGAGACAAATATCCGCATACGACTTCATTGAATCCTAAAGCAGGTAGAAACTTTTTAAAAGCAGTTAGAGAAACAAATCCAGAACTACGCAATTTAACTATCCAAAATGTTGAATTCATTAAGAATATTTATTTTTTACGAGAACTGATTATCCACCGTGAAACAACAATAAATCGTCCATTTTCAGTTGAAAATGGGCTGAAAATGGGTGGTTTTGAAATTAATAAAGAATTAAAGAGCCATATTCGTTCTTGTGGTGATAAAAAACTGCCTTACATCTCTTTAACAAACTGGGGAGTTCACGAAACCCAGAGAGGAACCTTAAATTTGGAACCATTTCATTTTATTAAGGCGGCCACGAATTTGTTAGCTGAATTTTCAAATAGATATCTAGAATTATTGGGATTCAATAATTTCCTAGAAGATTTGAAAAGTAAAAATCCTAATGATCGGTTTTTAGTGGATATTAGATTAATTAAAGAGGATGGTTTGACTTTATTTTAGATTCAAGCAATAAATTTAAAAGGGGTATAAGATGGACAATCAGAAAATTAGAAGAAAAATCTTAGAGTTTTTGTATAATCGTGCGAGAGAGACTTATAGAAAAATACCACAGGGAATATTAAAGCAAGAATTAGGTATTGAATATAATGAATTGAATTTCAATATTGATTATTTAGAAAAATGAGGGTTATATCGATGTAGAAAGAACCATGCAAGTTTATTTTGTTAAAATTAAAAGTAAAGGGATTAATCTAGTTGAGAACCCTATTGAATTCAATAATTTATTTCCTGCTTTATACATTGAAAAGGTTGAAAACTTCGCTTTAGGCGATATAAACAATTACAATACCACAATTTACTTAAATGCTTTAATACATGTTATTGGAGAATCTGAAGAGATTCCTGATAATGAAAAGAAAAATTTGATAGATAAAATTAAAAATATTGTTAATGATCCTTATGTTTCAGGAATTGGTGTTGGTCTTATTGTAAAAGCTATAAAAACAGGTGTTTAGTTGGATAAGGTGTAAATTATGACAATAGATCCTTTTACTTCATCTGTAATTGGTGGAGCTATTGGTGGTTTTTCTCAAGAAATCGTGAGAAGGTCATGGAGTTATGGAGAAAAATGGCTTAAAAATTATTTCAAAGACCATAATCCTCAAGCACAACAAAAAGCTAATGCAAATGGCCTCGATTTTATGGTAGAGTTAGGTAATAGACTTCAAATACTTGAAGATAAGATAAATGATGATGAAGAGATGAAAAAATGCATGGAACATGCACTTTCAGACCCTGATTTTTCTGCAATTTTATATAAAGCATTTATATCATCTGCAAGAACTTCTTCTAAAGAAAAACACAAACTATTAGCACAAATAGTTTCAAGTAGGCTTCAAGCAGAAGAAGATTCATTAAAAGCCATAGTTTATAGTATGGGTGTTGATGCTGTTCCACACCTTTCCCTTAAACATCTGCGAATATTAGGAATTATGGGTTTTTTTATGTATATTTCAAAGAAAATAAAAATACCCAAATTATCTGAAGAAGAAGCCGATAAGTGGTGGACTAAATGTCTTTTAGATAATCTCTCACAATTGACTCCAATTGGAAATGTAGGTGAAATTGATGTTAATCATCTATCTTCTGTTTCTTGTATAATTCCACCTTCTAATACGATTATTGTAGGACATAGTGCTTATTTGACACATTTAGGCCATAAAGAAAATTTAAAGAGTTGGCATTCTGGGGAATTTACGAGTACTTATACTGGTCAAGAAATCCATAATATGTGGCAACCTATTGCAGATGCGCGTTTAACTTCAGTTGGTTTATTAATTGGTATTTCTGTATATGGAGATTTATCTGGGAATAAAGTTGATGTTGACGAATATTTGAATATGGATTAAATTATAGCTTTATTCCAATTATATTTGTATTTATGATAACCCCCATCCCAAAACTCCTTTCCAACTTACATTTTAACTAAAAATAAGAATAAAATAGGGGCTAGTTGCCCCCTAACAATTTATTACTTCTTCAACAAAATTCATATGGAAAATCCACAAGTTTTTACTCCGAGTAATGAATGTTCTTTTGTAAGACTAAAAAATAAGGCGTAATACCAAAGATTTATATATACTCAAAAATGACAATTAATGATAATTATTTATAATGGTAAATTATAACTAATATCATATTGCATAATAAAACTTTGATATATTGTGTTTAGCCCCCGGTGATTACAATGCTCACATCAGTTCAGAAAGAAATACTCCAGAGTCTCATAAACCTATACCGCAATTCAGAAGGCATGTCTGTAAAAGGAGAGGAAATAGCGGATATAATGAACCGTAATCCCGGAACCATCCGTAATCAGATGCAGTCCCTTCGTAGTTTGGGGTTGGTTAAAGGAGTACCCGGACCTAGGGGAGGCTACAAACCAACTATCAAAGCTTACCATACATTAAATATTCAGGACACGGATAAAAAGAGCATGGTACCCATCTATAAAGGTGGAAAACTGGTAAAAGATATATCAGTGGCTAAAATTGAGTTCACCAGTATCCCTCACCCGGGGGAATGTGAAGCCGCCATTAAAGCAGTGGGGAACATTAAAATCCTGGATCTGGGGGATAAAATCCGTGTGGGTCCTACACCAGTAAATAAACTGGTAGTAGACGGTGTGGTGGTTGGAAGGGATGATATGGACAATATACTTCTCCTGGACACCACTGGGATCCGCAGCATCCCCAAAAGGAAAGTAATGGAAGTAGCCACACCCAACCCCATAACCCTGGATGGATTAACCACAATCAGAGACGCAGCTCGGGTTTTATCCACAAAAGGCATAGAAGGAGCTCCAGTAATGGATGATGGGGAAATCATGGGTATGGTAACCCTCTCAGACATCAGCAAAGCACTGGCAGAATCCCGTGAAGATATGAAAGTGGTGGATATAATGACCAAAAACGCCATCACTGTGAGCGAAGATGTGGTCATCGCCGACGCCATTGAAATCATGAACAAAAACCAGATCGGCCGCTTAATCGTAGTGGATAAACCTGGAAATGTGATCGGAATCGTCACCCGCACTGATCTACTGGATAAAATCGCTGGATTGAAATAAAACCTTAAAAATAATTCTTTTAAATCTATGGAATATAATCCCATATTCTTTTTAATAAATGTTGATAATTTTCGCTGTCAAGAGATGTTTTGTTGGAGCTAAATCACTGAATCTATCATGATTGATCTATACATTTATAAAGATCTTTTAAGAATTCTCTCTGGATTGGTTAAGGTTTTAATGAATCTCACCTAAAAATTAATTTTAAATAAGTCGTCGAATAAACTAAAAAGAGAATCAAATATTTTTACAATTCTCAAATTATTGAATTAGATCTACTTCACAGGTTTAGATCTATTTTTATTCCATTTATAATCAATTAAAAAGTCTTTACAACCAATAAAAACCTTTAATCAATTGAAAAGGGTTTTATAATAATTAAGAATTCATAATCATTGATAAGGTTTTTATAACAATTAAAATCACGAAAAGGTTTTCATAACCAATAATAACTTTATAATCATTTAGGAAGTCTGAGAAACTGAAGATTGAACATATGAACATAGAACCGGGAATGACTACCCTACAATTAATAGAGGAAATGGGTAAAAGCGGAGTTCTCGGAGCAGGCAGAATCTACCGGGCCACCAAACTCCTGGCAGAACTCATCAGTGATGAGGAAACCACCATCTTCCTGAGCATTGCCGGACCCATGGTACCCGGCGGTCTCCGAAAAATAATCCGGGACCTGATAGACGCCGGACACGTGGACGTGCTCATAAGCAGCGGCGCCAATCTCACCCACGACCTTCTAGAATCATTCGGGGGTTCACACTACCGTGACCATGATGAAACTGATGAAGAACTCTGCCAGATGGGCATGGGTCGTATCGGAGACATATACACAAAATCCGAGGATTTCGAAATCTTCGAAAAGAAGATCAGCACCATTCTAGAGGAAATCGCCGGTAAAAGGGATCAACTGAATATCCGGGAATTCATCACCGAGATCGGGAACCATGTGGATGACCCGGAATCCATAATCCACACTGCCAACAAGAAAAACGTCCCTATATACGCCCCGGGCATTATAGACTGCATGCTGGGATTGCAGCTGTGGATGTTCACCCAGGAAAACCAGTTAACCCTGGATGCAGCAGGAGACATGCACGAACTATCGGACATAGTCTTCGGATCCAAGAAGGTGGCCGCAGTGATACTGGGAGGAGGACTCCCCAAACATTACGCCCTGGCCTCCAACCTCCTCACCGGCGGTGTAGACTCTGCCATACAGGTAACCCTGGACCGCAGTGAAGCAGGAAGCCTGGGAGGGGCACCCTTAGAAGAAGCCAAATCATGGGCCAAGGCCAAATGTGAATCCCGACTGGTCTCAGTGATTGGGGACGCCACCATAATCTTCCCCATGATGGTTGCCGGAGCCCTGGAAATGGTTAATAAGGAAAAAGGAGTTTAAGATTTAATGATTTTAGAGGCAATTCTATACGCATCATCTGGGTTTTTCATGAAATTCTCTGACGATGCCCTGGACACGGAGAACAACACCCTCCTGGGTGTTATCAGTGGATTAATCTGTGTAGCAGGGATCGGTTACCTATCAGTGAATTTCCCTGATGCTGCTACCATATTCCTGGCCATACTCATGGGAACACTCTTCTCGGGTAAAGTGGATAAACTGGGCCACATTGTAACTCTGGTGATCTTCCTGGCTATCCTGGTCATATTCGGTTTACCTTCCATTGGGCTGGGTGCACTTATAATCTGTACACTGGCAGCCTGGGTGGATGAGGTGGGAAATGACCGGGAAAGTTTAAAAGGGAAAAAAATAGTGGAAACATTCTTCAATTACCGTTTCACCATGAAAATAGTGGTCCTGGCCTTGGCCCTGTTGGGGGCATTTTACCCTGTCCAGTTTCAGGGATTCCAGCCAGTAACCTTCATCTACTTCATACTATTCGATCTCTCCTATGAACTGGCTGGTTTAAAGTTCAATAGAATCTATGATGGAATTAAGGGCATTTACGGGGTCATTGTCTAGGTATATGCTCCGGCCCACAATAATTGCGTTGGCAAATTCCAGAGTATCCTGGGGATCTCCTCCTTGCACACCCACACCGGGGGATATGAGGAATGAGTCTTCACCAATGATATTTCTTATTTTCTTCAGACGGTCCAGACGGGTAGAAGGACCAACGTAGTTATGGATACCCATCTTTACACCCATGCGGGCTATGTCCATGGAAACTGGTTGCAGGAACTGGGCTGCACCGGGATGTGACATTTCAGTGAGTAGAAAGATCTCCCCACCGTGTTTGGTGGCAGTTTCAAGACAGCTGGCTGCACTGTCCTCCCCTACAAATCCATGTACGATAAGGGCATCGGCACCAGCCTTGAATGTCGCATCAGCAATCTTCTCATTGGTGGCTGGTATGTCCGCCACTTTAAAGTCACAGATCACCCTACAACCATACTCTTCTTTAATCCGGGTTACAGATTCCAATCCTTCAGCTAAGACCAGGGGATAACCAATCTTAACTGTGTTCAGGTTATCTGAAAGATTATCCATTATTTCTATGGCTTTTCTAGTGGTGGGAACATCCAGGGCCAGGATGATTTTGTTTTTAACCTCCATGGGGGTAGTATGTTTTTGATCTTTAAATTAATTTTGCAAATTTTTTAAATTCAGTAAATTCTACAAATTAAATTTTACAGAGATCTTTATGATCTATGCAAATAATCCGCTAGGGGGTAATGATTTTCAATGTAAGTAACCTGACTATGGGGAACTGTTTATTCATGGTAGGTGCAGAATCATTTATTGGTTATTTCATTCCTAATGTTAGTATTCAGTCTACCCCAAATTACCATGACTTACTGAAAAATTAGTCAAAATGGCTTTGAAATTAAACATACCTTTATAAGTCCTCAAATCAATATTAAAGACAGCCATTCTTAATGGCAAATTTGGAAGTGAATAAATGTTCGGAAATAGTTACGGAAGAGATGAAAGGGAAAATTCCTCCCCCATCAGTGAAGGGGAAGAATACGATGTTAAAATTGAAGATTTAGGTAGAGATGGTGACGGCATTACCCGTATTGAAGGGTTTGTAGTTTTCGTTTCAGGAGCTAAAGTTGGAGATGAAGTTAAAATCAAAGTTAACTCTGTTAGGAGAAACTTCGGTTTTGCTGAAATAGTAGAATAGATACAATGAAGTAATTCTTGAAGCGAAATAAAAATCAGTTTTATTAGTTTTTTAAGAATTCACATTTTTAGAGCCATTTAAGGCAATTATTTGGAAGTGAATATATATGTTCGGAAGTAATTACGGAAGAGATGAAAGGGAAAATTCCTCCCCCATCAGTGAAGGGGAAGAATACGATGTTAAAATTGAAGATTTAGGTAGAGATGGTGACGGCATTACCCGTATTGAAGGGTTTGTTGTCTTTGTTTCAGGAGCCAAAGTCGGTGACGAAGTTAAAATCAGAATTAACTCCGTACGCAGGAACTTCGGTTTCGCAGAAGTAGTAGAATAAGGTCATTACCTTATTTGAACAATCTTCGAAATATTTTTTTTAAGGGAATATTAATCTGATTTTATTCCCTTTTCGAATTATTTTTTCTTAAATTCTATTTCAATTTATCAACTCTTTTTACCTTTATCTGGTTTCAGGTAACCTCCTGATTTTATATGGGTCAATAATTTTTATATTTAAATCATTTTTTTCATCATGTAAAATTTTTCTCAAAAAGATTTTATGAAAAAATATTAATCTAATTTTATTAATTACACGAGTAATACTCAGTATTTCATTTCATGGTGAAAATTTATCTTATTAATGTATTAATTCGTTTAGGGAGTGCATTGTGATATTTCCCTCAATTTGTGAATGAATTTGGTTTAAATTGGGACAAATTTGGGACAATTCATTTAAATGATAAATGGGAATCTAGTTAATGTGTGGTGTGTTTTACACTACACGCCCCCCCCCAATTTTTATCAGATGAACTTGGGATCATCAATTAGAAACTATTTTTTCCCGGTTAAATGATACTCAAGTTATCTCTAAACTGGATATTTTTTTTATAATGAACTCTTTTTTAAATGAAACTTAGTTTAAGTGCATTCTGTCTATTTTTTTAATGGTGATGTTTAGGTTTTAATGGTGATCTATTGGGGGGACTTCCAGCACAACACTAAAATATCAATTTTTCCTGATTTTTTTTAAACTAAAAGTGAAAAGTTTATAAAGGGCTTATTCTAAAGTGAACTAGTAGAAGGTATTGTGGATAGTGTTTGTATTATACGATGTTACTAACTCAATACTCTTCACCTGTCTTGAATTAAAAAAGATTATGATTGGGGAATATAATCCTATAATTGGAAAATTCCTTCAAATGTAAACTAATGTTAGGAATAAAGGAGGATTTAAATGCATATTATGGAAGGTTTCCTGCCCTGGCAATGGTGCCTGTTATGGTACATAATATCCCTGCCAGTGGTGGCTTATGGAGTAGTACAAATCAAAAAGATAACTGATAAACATCCAGAATCAAAACCATTATTGGCAGTTTCAGGAGCATTTGTTTTTGTTTTATCATCGTTAAAACTACCTTCAGTAACTGGTAGTTGTTCTCATCCCACTGGTACTGGTTTAGGGGCAGTTCTCTTTGGACCGGCTGTAGCCAGTGTTTTGGGAGCTATAGTCCTGGTTTTCCAGGCCCTGCTTCTGGCTCACGGTGGTCTCACCACTTTAGGTGCTAACATATTCTCCATGGGAATTGTAGGGCCAATGGTGGCCTGGTTGGTTTATAAAGGTGTACAGAAAGCAGGATGGTCTCCACTCATCGGTGTGTTCCTGGCAGCATCCCTGGCTGATCTCATGACCTATGTAACCACAGCCATCCAGCTATCCCTGGCATTCCCTGTACCCAGTTTTGCAGTGGCTTTCAACAACTTCATGTGGATCTTCGCCATCACTCAGATACCACTGGCCATAGCTGAAGGGCTGTTAACTGTGGTGATATTCGATTACATCATGAAACTTCGACCGGATATCCTGGAGAACTTGAAAGTAATTGGTCCTAAAATAAAGGAAAAAGTGCAGGCGGTGGTCTAAATGGATAGTAAATACTACATCGTCTTACTGGCCCTGGTTGCCATAATTGCAATTCTCCCTCTGGCCATGTACAGTGGGATGGGTGAAGATGAGGGTTACTTCGGTGGGGCTGACACTTCTGCCGGTACTGTAGTGGAAGAAACTGGATACGAACCATGGTTCAACTCTTTCTGGGAACCACCCAGTGGTGAAATTGAAAGCCTCCTTTTTGCACTTCAAGCAGCCATAGGGGCTATAATAATTGGTTATATCCTGGGGTACTTCCAGGGTCAAGCTAAAGAGCGTAAGAGAATCGAAAAAGAAATTAAAGCAGAGTCCAAATCTGATTTGAAACATGAAAATTAAGTAAACCTGGTGAAGGTATTTACTGTGTGATGTGAAAATGGACTAAAGTAAACTAGAATATATATAAAGTAAAATATAAGATATGTTAAAGAAAAATTGAACATGTCTAAAGTAAACTTTGGTTCGTTGATAAATTACAGGTGAAACTGGAAATGTTTGAAAACACACTGGATAACTACGCACATTCCAATGGCCTTAAAGATATGAATACCTTCTTTAAGGTTTTGTTTGCAATTTCAACCATGCTAGTGAGCCTGATATCAACATCACCCGCAGTACCTTTACTGGTAACTTTCCTCATGTCTGCTTTAATCATCTTCCAGGCTAAAATCCCCTGGAAGTTCTATCTTAAATTTTTAGCCATACCCTTCACTTTTGGATTTTTATCTTTCATTTTCATGTCCCTATTTTTTGGAGTGGGTGCTCATATACTGGATCTGGGAATATTCAACCTGGCAGTTACCGAGGATGGTTTCAACCTGGGACTATTGGTTTTTTCCCGTGTAATGGGTGGTTTCACCTGCATGGCCTTTTTAGCCCTAACCATACCCATGACTGAACTTTTCAGTGAACTGGAACGCTTCCGGATCCCACAGATAGTCACAGAAATAGCCATGTTAATGTACCGTTACATATTCCTATTCCTTGATGAGGGTATTAACATGTACCACGCCCAGGAAACACGTTTAGGCTATTCATCCTACCGGAAATCCTTCAAATCCCTGGGGATGTTGGGGAGCAACCTGTTCATAAGAACCTGGGTTAAGGGTGAACAGGCCCATATTGCCATGGAATCAAGGGGTTACAATGGTTCCATGAGAACACTTAAACCACCGGAAAGCATACGAAGCATAGGAATCCTCAATCTGGCATTACTGGTTTCTTTTGAAGTGTTCCTGCTTATTGGCGTATATTTCACCTGGAACATGAGAATAATTTAGATATAATCTATTCCAAAAAACTTTTTTTATGGTGAAAACCTGTTTTTTATGTTGAAATAATGGTGGGAATAATCTTCAAATAGTTCCTTTTTTAAATAATTCCAATACTCCCATATTGGTACAGTAACTTAGATAATCTTCTTATTTGATAAAGAATAGTGTGAAGAACAATTTTATATCTTTAATGAGTAATAGGTATTTGAGTGAATCCAATGAACGTCCTAGAAACTAAAGAAGTGAGTTATAAATATCCCGATGGCACACCAGCCCTTAAAGATGTGAACTTCCATGCATCTAAAGGTGAAATAGTAGCCTTACTGGGTCCTAACGGGGCCGGTAAATCCACCCTCTTTTTACATTTTAACGGAATTTTAAGACCATCATCCGGCAAAATTATGGTGGAGGAAGTTCCCCTCAACTACAATAAGAAGGCTATCATGAATGTCCGGCAGAAAGTGGGTATTGTGTTCCAGAACCCGGATGACCAGCTCTTCGCACCTACAGTTGCCGAAGACGTGGCTTTCGGACCACTGAACATTGGACTCGAACAGGATGAAGTGGAAAAAAGAGTAACTGAATCCCTGGAAAGGGTGGGAATGGCCGGGTTCGAGAGGAAACCACCACACCATTTGAGTGGAGGGCAAAAGAAAAGGGTGGCCATTGCCGGTATACTGGCCATGCGTCCAGGGATAATGGTCCTGGATGAACCCACCAGTGGCCTGGATCCCAAGGGAGCCTCCCAGATCCTGCACATCCTGCACCAGCTCAATCAGGAAGGAATGACTATTGTAATATCCACCCACGATGTTGACTTGGTTCCTCTTTACGCATCCCAGGTTTACATAATCAGTGATGGTCATATAATTAAGGAGGGAACACCACAAGATGTCTTTGGTGATGTGGAAACCATCAGAAAGGCCAATCTCCGCCTACCTCGGATTGCACATCTCATGGAAATACTCCAAAAAAAGGATGAACTCCCCTTTGACAAACCATATCCTTTAACCATTGGAGAAGCCCGGAGAAAGCTTTTAAAACATCTTTAAGAGTGATTAATCTATTTATTATCCCTTTTTTAGCCAAAATTTTAATATTATAAGTTTATCGTTAATCGAATCTTTTAATTCAAGTAAGTATTTGATTCGAGTATTGAATATAACATCTCAAAAGTTGAATCTTTAGTTACAATAACCCCTATTCTTCAAAAACATAGAGGGTATTATTCATGGTGGAAAAATCAGAAGTTGCGGTGGCTAAATGCCAATATTATTCTTTAAATGACGTACAAAGTGCCGTCAAAACTTGTATGGATGCCCTTGGTGGTCTTCAATCATACATCAATCCCGGGGACACTGTACTCCTTAAACCCAACCTGCTCCAGGCTAAACCTCCGGAAGAATACATAACCACCCACCCGGTCCTGGTGGAAGCAGTAATCAACCTGGTAAGGGATGCTGGAGGAATACCTCAGGTAGGGGACAGTCCTGGGGCTTTTGATAGGGGTTTAGAGAAGTACTGGAATATTACGGGCCTTAGTGATGTATGCGGGAGGTTGGATGTGGAACTGGTGAACTTTGAAACTGCTGGGAGTTACCGTAAAACCAGGAATGGCCGTGATTACCACATAGCCAAACCAGTTCTGGATGCTGATCTAGTGATCAACCTTCCCAAGATCAAAACCCACAGCTCACCACCTTCACGTGTGCAATTAAAAACCTTTACGGCACGGTACCAGGATTCACCAAGGTGGAATACCATAAACAGTCCCCACAACCATCCCAGTTCGCTGAAAGGGTGGTGGATATTTTTGCAGTGAACCAGCCCTGCCTGCATATTGTGGATGGTGTGGTGGGAATGGAAGGTTCCGGACCTTCATCAGGTGATCCCCGGAAACTGGGTATGATTCTGGCGGGTGAGGATGGGGTGGCTCTGGACAGTTTCATCACCCATAAACTGGGACGCAACCCACTGGAGGTACCCACCAACCGCATTGCCTATGAACAAGGGTTGGGGGAAGTGGATATAGATAAGATAAACATCATAGGAGTGGCACCGGTTATTGATAATTTTAAATGGCCACCAAAACTGTCTTCCACACTGGAAATGATCCCCGGCCCTCTGGCCAGGGCTCTGATGAAGTTCTGGTGGGTCAGACCAGCCATTGACCCTGAAAAATGCAACCAATGCCTGAAATGTCAGGGAAGCTGCCCCACCCATGCCCTTAAAAAACCAGGAACTTTAACTAAGGATCAGCGGGCTTACATCCCTGAATTTGATTATGAGAAATGTATCAACTGCCTGTGTTGTATGGAAATGTGCCCCCAAAAGGCGATTTACCATGATCAGAGTTTGATTTACAGGCTCATTTCAAAGTTTTCAAATTCATAATAAGTCTAAAAACGGTTTTTTTCATAAAAAAAATAATCAATGGGGAATAAATGAAAAAAAATATTCTCTAAACACTTTATTTAACAATCTATTGTTATTCGCTTGGATTTTCTGTTGTTTGCCCTCCAATTTCTCCAATCCGGGTTATCTGCTGCAGGATATATCCTAATAGTAAAAGGAGTATTCCGTTGATGATGAGGATTACCGGAACAATCATGGCTGGAATGAGGCCCGGTGTGAGCATGGATAAACCAAAGGCAATGGAGACCACATTTAACACGGTCTGGGTGATCATCAGTTTACGCATAACCGGGGGAACATGCACTGGTTCTGCAGGAGGATTCCTCATTCCCTGCACTATGGGAATGAACCGTTTAAGGAGTAGTATGCCTCCGCCCAGTATGTTCAAAACCCCGATAAGCATCTGAACCAGTCCAGTGAGAATTCCCGGCACAATGCAGGAGAAAATTCCCAGGGAAGCAAATACAATTCCGATAATGATCATTAACCAGGAGCGTTTGAACTGACCCATGGGAGTGTCTCCCAGAGCCATCATCTGGATAGCCATGACCACCAGGAGTAGGCCCAGCTGACCATCGGGAGAAAATGGAAGCAAACCCATATTAACCGGGAAAAGCAGGAATCCCAGGAGGCTTAGGAGAACCCCTAACATGATCAGTACGGCCAGTGATAAAGGGATAGAAGCCTCCTGTAAAAACTTAAAACGACTTCCAGATTCTTTTTTTAACCCACCGGTTTCCTCGGGATAAACTCTAGACACCTTATGAATACACCATGATAGGTAGAAGAAACTGATTCCATAGGCAATTAACACTATTCCAGTCTGTGGATCATTTTTAATCATTGGAAAGAGTGTTATCAGTCCAGAGATAATGGTGATCGCGTATATCAGGCCACAGGCAATGGTAAGGTGTTGTAATACTCTGGGGACTTTCATCCAGATTCTGGCTTTTTCTTCAGAAAAAAATAGTTGTAATAGGAGGGATATTCCTCCTGCTAATAGTAAAACACCCACCAGCACGCGGACCAGCCAGCTAAGTGTTCCGGGGATGTAACAGGCCACCATTCCCAGGATAGCAGCACAGATTCCAACAATGACGAGCAGCAATGATCTGCGGAGATCACCGAAGGGTGTTTTCCCCATAGTAATTATCTGGAAGGAAACGATGACCAGGAAGAGCCCGTAAGTACTGTCCGGGTTGTAAGGCAGTTCTCCGGTGTGTATTCTAAAAAGAAGAATGCCAAAGAGGAACATGAATACTCCCAGAATCAGCAGTATGATAACTTCTAAGGAGAGATCAGTTTCTTCACGCATTTTCATGTAATTAGGTTTCCTAGATGCTGGCAAAGGAAATATCCTCCTAAGGCATATAATTTGAACTAAATAAAATATCTGGTTAAGCAATGATCAGTAATAATTTCCACCTTTTTCATAGGCAGCCCTACGATCACGTGCCATTTGCATCATAACCTCTTCCATTTCCTTATCTCCCAGGATATATCTATGCCACTGATCAGTGTAGGGTTCTTCAGGAATGATGATGATACCCTTCTGCTCTGCCACGCGGTCAAGGATAAGTTTTGCTGCTTTATCAACTGGATAAGCATCATCAGGGATCTTCAACTCATCATGGGTGGTGCCATCAATTGATTTTTTAAAGATGGGAGTGGCAATGTTGGCCGGACAGATGGTTGAAAAGTGAAGGCCCTTTTCCGCATACTCGTATCTTAAACATTCGGTGAGGCCAGTAACCCCGTATTTGGTAAGGGAGTATAATGCCTGGAATGGTGGTGGGACTATACCGGCAATAGAACTGGTATTGATGATATGACCAGATCCCTGTTCAAGCATGATGGGTACCGCAGCGTGAACACCGTAAATAACACTCCATAGATTAACATCAATGATATTCTTCCAGTCATCCATGGTGGCAGTCTCAAATTGCAGGGTTCCTCCGACTCCAGCATTGTTGAATAAAAAGTCCAGCCTGCCAGCTTCCTCTACAGTGCCATTAATGGCATTTTCTACCTGTTCCTGGACAGTAACGTCTACGATAATGGTATGCACCCGATCATCATATTCTGATAATTGCTCAGCGGCTTCCGAAACCTTTTCCGGGTTACGTCCTGCCATGTAAACTATTGCCCCTCTTTTTAAGAGTTCCTCACTCAAAGCATATCCAATACCAGAATTTGCACCGGTCACAATACATACTTTATCCTGATAGTACTCAGAATTACTCATATCATCAACTCCATTCTATCCTTTATCCCATTTCTTTCACACATTTTAGCATGACAGTTTCATTTCTCTATTACCAGACTTATTTTCCCATTCCCTTTCAACCCCTAGCCTCATTCAATTACTCTGGCCCCCATGGCACGAAGTATTGCTCTTCCTTCTATCATGATACTCTGGGTTACCTTTTTAATGGGCAAAGCCGCTAGACTGTTAATAATCCAGTACTGATTGGGGTTTTGCATGGGTGTCATTTCAGTCCATTTAAGACTACCCGTACCAGCCTGTGCTCTTTCCACTTCAACACCCTGAGGATACAGTACAAACTGACTTAGCTCTGCCCCAGGAGCTCCAACCTTGGGAATGTATCTCCATCCAAGGGTATTTTGGGATATGAATGCGGATTTCAAATTTTCCAAGTCATCCCCAGATATATCTCCTTCTTCTTCAAAATCCATGTTCAAGAAAGTGTTACCCTCGTAACTCACGGTGGTGGCATAGTTAGGTTTTAAAACATGCAGGTCTTCAATATCCGCAAATATCTTTGGAATTCCAGTCTGTTCCCTTCCCCCCAGTATGGGAGCAGTTTTATTCTCCCAGACCACCAGGGTGTAGGATCCGTCCAGTTCATCCTTTTCTCCCTGGAAATGAACCGGCGCTGCCACGTTAATCAGATTGTATTGCCCCCCGTGCAACCAATTTATCTCAGTAAATTTACTGAAAACAACCTGAACTTCCGGTGCCAGTAACTCAAAACCTTCTGGAATGTAATTTTCAAGAAGTTTCTGGTCAGTCTCGTAACTGATGGCCAGAGACGTTGCCTTCTGGATGATTTTAGTCTCCGAGTCGAACTTACCCCCACCAAAATGTACAGGCATTAAATACGTGAAATCGCTTTGCATTTTAAACATTAATATTCACCTTTTTTTTATTCATATTTTCAATGATATAATTGTATTGATCTAAAAACCCTTAAAGATAAGTGTATAATCACCGGAGGATGGCTACCTGGTGGTAGGTGTACATAATATTAATTTATATCTTCAAAACCATTATCATCCATTAAAATTGGGCTTTTTAATTTAAACATTCAAATGATTTTAAATTTCAAATTAGGAATGGGATTCTTAAAATAACATTGGCTGATTAACACATTAAAGGCTTTAAAATTCTTAAATAGCTTTTAAATTAATTGATGAGTTCTAAACTCAGATTTTAGAAGTAATAAAAAAGAAGATACTGACTTAAAAAAAAGAATGAGGTATTATTGGTTTATTAATCAGCAATCTTAATGGCCTTGGTAGGGCAGGAAGTTGTGCAGAATCCGCAGCCAATACATTTCTGGTTATCCAGTTCCACAGTCCAATCTTCCCCCATTTTAATGGCTTCCACTGGACAGAGGCTGATGCATTCGCCACAATCCATACATTTATCTTCATCCTTTTTAACCACTTTTTTAATGGGGTTAAGCTGGATGCCCTCCTTTTCCATGTACTTTATTCCTTCTTCCGCTTCACTGCCACTGATTTCAATGAGCATCTTACCACCCTTAGGGGTGATATTAGCCTTGTGGATGTTGAAGGTCACATCGTAGTTTTTGATGAGATCTGAAATCACAGTTTTATTCACGATAGTAGGGGAGAATTTAAGCCAGGCTTTCATTTAGAACCACCTTCCTTGTTATTCTGGGAACAAATTAGTCTGGAAATATCCTCAGCAGTAATCATACCCTTAACCCGGTTTTCCCGGTCAACTATGGGCACACCTGATATTTCGTGTTTATCAATGCGCCGGGCAATTAACTCCACTGGCTCATCTTCCATGGCCACAATCACCTTCTTGGTCATTACCTCGGTGAGTTTTCGACTGTCCTTGGCCACAGCATGGGCAATATCCCAGCTAGTCACAATACCCATGAGCCGGTCTGCATGGTCCACCACTGGCAAATGGTTGACGTTGTTATCCACCATCTTCCGGGCCACACCAGAAATGGCTTCTTCTGCCCGGGCAGTGATCACTGGTTTGATTTTCAGATCCCGTACCATAATGGATGGTCGTTTAATCTGTAAGGGTTTCACTGTGCATCCTGATGAGGGGAGACTTTTAACCGGACTGGTTAAAAAGAATTCACCCCTATCAATCCATTTTTTAAGCTCTTCAGCCACCTGCAATGCCTTTTTGAAGGAGGAAAGTGGGGATGTTTGCACTTCATTACCATTGATTTCAATCTTCCCGGTTCTAAGCTCCTGATAGTTGGTTTCCCTCACTGCAGGGCGGCTCCGGCGAGGAACACCGTAATCATAAATATTGCATGATATATCCTGATCACTGACACCAGTTCGCTGTGCAATATCCTCATTTAAAACTGGAATGGGGATACCGGCACCCACATATAGGGTGGGCCCGTACTTGTGCATGGTAGCTCCCCGGACATACTCTGCATCCATCTTCTTCATATCACCCTTGAGCATCAGTGTCCCGGATGAATCTACAGGAACACCGTTTTTCCGTTCCCCCTCTGTGGCGTGTTGGGTTCCCTCACCTATGATATAACCCTGACTTCCGCACAGGAATATCCTGGTGCCCATTCCAATGGTCTGGAAGAAGGGATCATTTAGGAGAGGGCTGAGTTCCCCGGCACTGGAAAAACTCACATTACCCATCTGGGGTAGGAGAGTGCCCATGTAAGTGTAAAGGGTTTCCTCAGTGGAGTTGGTAGCTGCAGCGTAGTTCTGGTAACAGTTTCTGGGGTTAACCATCACTGCCTGGTTAAGGTCTTCCAGACTGAGGAATGTATGAACATCAGTACGGGGATAACAATCAGTTCCGTAGGCCTCTGCCACCAGTTCAACCTCTTTACCCCTGATAAGATCCTCCAGCAAATGGGCACCTCCATAATCCAAACCTATATCTGGGTTACGGTGTGGCTGTGTGGCTCCAAGATAGGCGTCCACAGCAGCCAGACCAGAGTAGGCTTCTACACCATTCAGGTAGGTGCGACTCATCTTAATGGGTGGATCTGAATGTCCAAAGTTGAAAAATGCGCCAGAGGAACACATAGCACCGAATGTTCCGGTGGTAACAACATCCACCTCTCTTGCAGCTTCTCCTGCACCATTTTCCTGCACTATACGGGTCATCTCACCCGCAGTAACCACTACTGCGTCCCCGTCTTTAATTTTTTGGTTTATTTCCTCTATGGTCTTCACTCTTTTCACATCCGGTGCTTTTTTGTAATAATAATCCTGTGATAGGAAAGAAATAATAATATTAATGATTTCTAAGCTATTTAACCCGCACATTATATATTTATTTTTCGGAGATTATAACTGAACTTCAAGATAAAAATCTTCTGGTCGATAAGATTTTTAATATAATCATAATTTTACTATAAATCATAATCTATCATCAGAACTAATAAATCAAATCATCAGAACTAATAAATCAATAATCTTATAGAAGTAATCAATTCAATAATCTGTGGTTAAAATATTTTGTGTTTAGATACTAATTAATTCTTAACCTCCTGAAATTAGTAGGGGTCTGAATTTATTAATCTGTAGAATTATATGTCATGAAGATCATATTATAAGTGGAGATAACATGAAATCAGAGCTTGATCTTGACTTACTAGGAAAAACACTGGAATCAGTGGAAAAACATGTTGACTATGCCGATATACGGGTCAGTGAAAGTCAAAACACAGTCATTGTTATGAAGGATGGGAAAATCCAGGAAATCAGATCAGGTTGTGATCTTGGAGCCTGCATCCGGGTATTGAAGCAGGGTGCATGGGGATTCTCCTACACCACTCAACTGGACCGCCTGGACCGCGTGGCTGAATCTGCATTAAAACTGGCCAGTGCCCTATCCAGTGATGTGGAACTGGCACCTGCCGAAATAAAAACCGATAAAGTACCATCCAATGCCCGCATCAAACTATCGGATGTATCTCTGGAAGATAAGAAGATGGTGATGACCGAGGTGGAACAGGCTGCTAACCTGGATAAAGTGGTGAGCACCACTGTTAACTACGTGGATGCGGAGGGAACCACTTTATTCTTAAACTCAGATGGAACATCCATTTCCATGGAAGAAAACCGGGTGGCCCTGTTTTTAAACGCAGTTGCCGCCTCCGAAAATGGCATACAATTCGGACACAAGAGTACTGGTGGGGCCCGGGGTTTTGAAGTTATTGAAAAGGAAGATCTGGAACTCATGGGAAGAACTGCCGCTTCAAAGGCAGTTAGGTTACTGGATGCCAACCTACCACCATCTGGACGTTATCCCATAATTATGGACCCAGAATTAACCGGAGTCTTCATCCACGAAGCAGTGGGCCATGCTTCAGAGGCTGATCTGATACTGCAGAATGACTCCATTTTAAAGGATAAAATGGGAACACCTATTGGCTCTCCACTGGTTACTATTGTTGATGATGCAAGTATGGATGCCTTTGGTTACTATGCCTACGATGCAGAGGGAATAAAAACCAGTGAAAACGTACTGGTAACGGACGGTACCCTGACCTCCCTTTTAAGCTCCAGGGAAACCGCAGCCAAACTCAATATCCACTCCAGTGGTAACGCACGTTCCGGTGTGGGGGATCAGCCCATAGTACGCATGAGCAACACCTATCTCAAACCGGGCCAGATGAACTTTGAAGAGTTAATTGAAGATATAGATCACGGAATATACCTTAAAGGATCCCGCGGGGGGCAGGTAGATACTGGTAAAGGAGTTTTCCAGTTCAACGCTGCTGAATCATTCTTAATTGAAAATGGTGAGGTTAAAGATCCACTACGTGATGTTTCCCTTTCAGGTAACATTCTGGAGATACTGCAGAAAGTGGATGCAGTGGGTTCTGACTTCCATTTAGGGGTGGGATTCTGTGGTAAAGCCGGTCAAACCGCCCCGGTGGGTGATGGAGGACCCCACACCAGGGTAAGCGAGGCCACAGTAGGTGGTGCCAGTTGATGATAAGCGAGGAAGAAGGAGATTTCCTGGTAAAGTTAGCCAGAAAATCAATTGAAAACTACGTCAGGGAAGGGAAGATCATCCAGGTTCCCGATGATGTTAACCCTATCTTAAGGGAGGACCGGGGAGCATTTGTAACCTTACATCGTAATGGAGACTTAAGGGGATGTATTGGTTACCCGGAACCAGTGAAACCCCTGGCCCAGGCAGTGGTGGAAGTGGCGGTCAGTGCAGCCACACAAGATCCACGATTTCCCCCAGTCACCCAAGCAGAACTTGACCAAATCCTGGTGGAAGTCAGTGTACTCACCAAACCAGAGTTAATTGAAGTTCAAAAACCATCCGAGTACATGGAAAAGATAGAAGTGGGCAGAGACGGACTTATAATTGAAATGGGGATATACAGGGGCCTCCTACTTCCCCAGGTTCCTGTGGAATGGAACTGGGATATTGAAGACTTCCTGGCCAACACTTGCATGAAGGCAGGTTTATCCCCTGATTGCTGGCTCCAGGAAGGTGTTAAAATATATAGTTTCAAATCCCAAATATTTGAAGAATAATTAATTTTTGAGGAAAAAATTAATGTTGAAATTATGGTATTCTTTAAAAATTAAAGGTATTCTTTTATTAAGACCAATTTATAAAGTATATTTAAATAAAGCAAGAACTATATTTTAATAATTATGACTATTATTCAGATTATATGAATATTTTTTCAGGAATTTTCAGAAGATAAGTAAAGATTCATTACTGATTATAACTTCATTCTACTATTCCAGATTCATAAATTGAGGATTAACAAAATTAAGGAAAAAAATGTGATTTTAATGTTTTTACCCAACATACCAACCTCCGAGGAAGTCATTGACAAGGCATTCCGTCGGGCTAAAAAAGCTGCAGCCAAGGTCCGAACATCCAAGATCCACCGCCAGCATAAATCAAAACGAATAGAAGAGGTCCGAGTCCAGACTGCCTGCCAAGTGATTAAAGACACCTTTGAAGAAATCCTGGAGAAAACACCCCACGTGGAAGAACTACCCATGTTCTACCAGGACTACATTGACGTGGCCGTGGGTGTTGATGACCTTAAAAGATCACTGGGGGCATTGAACTGGGCTAACGGAGTTATAGAAAAACTTCAAAATCAATATACCTTCAAAATAAGAAGATCACCACCTGAAAATGCGGCAAGCGTGAGAAAAGCCGCTTTTGGCAGGATATCATCAGTGATTAAGCGTATTGATGATGAACTTGACTTTTTAAACTACGCCAAACAGAAACTGCGTAACGTGCCTACCGTGGATACTGAAGCCACCACTGCGGTAATTGCCGGGTTCCCCAATGTGGGAAAATCCACCCTCTTACGACAGATCACCAATGCCGAACCAGAAGTAGCTGATTACCCTTTCACCACTAAGGGGATTCAGATTGGACACTTCGAACGTCGCTGGCAGAAATACCAGATCATTGACACCCCCGGTCTTCTGGACCGGCCGGTGGATGAGATGAACCAGATAGAACTTAACGCCATGGTAGCCCTGGAGCACCTGGCAGATCTCATCCTTTTCATATTTGACCCATCCCAAACCTCCGGGTACCCTGTGGAAAACCAGGTGAATCTGTACTGGGAGATAAACAAGATCTTCAGGAAAACTCCAGTTCTTTCCATCTTCAATAAAATGGACCTGGCCGATGATGAAGAAAACATTAAGTACATTGAAGAACATATTAATACTGAGGATGAGCCCCTGATGGTCGCTGCATCTGAAGGTAGTGGCATATCAGAGATAATCAAAAAATTAGAGGAATTCAACAGAGAAAATAAGATTAACCAGGGAGATTAATTTTCTCTGGAACGTTAGTGTAACGTTAATTTCTTTAATTGGGTTAAATTCTCAACTTATATAATTAGTGAATCTCCCTGTATATTTGGATATTTTAGGGTATGTGAGGGATTTCTATGGATGAAAAGAAAACAAAACTAGAACCCAAAGGCAAAGACACCAAAGAAGAAATTATATCCAAAGCTTCCGAAGTTAAAGATTCTGTTTCCGAGAAAGGGGAGGAAGTTAAAGTTAAAGCTTCCGAGGTTAAGGATTCTGTTTCCGAGAAAGGGGAGGAAGTTAAAGTTAAAGCTTCCGAGGTTAAGGATTCTGTTTCCGAGAAAGGGGAGGAAGTTAAAGTTAAAGCTTCCGAGGTTAAGGATTCTGTTTCCGAGAAAGGGGAGGAAGTTAAAGTTAAAGCTACTGAAGCTAAAGACACAGTCTCTGATAAAGGTAAAGAATTCAGGGAAAGTGCATCTGAAAAAACAGAAGAATTACGAACCACTGCAGAAAAGATGGTTAATGATGTTCTTAAAACGCTGCGTGAGAAACAGGAAGATCTGGGGAAAACCATAACTGATTACACTGCACCAACCACACCTTACCTGGACCTCGTTGAGACTCCTGATGAGTTCATACTCATAGCAGACCTTCCAGGAGTTGAAAAGGAATCTTTATCTGTGGATGTTACCAGTGATTCAGTAACCATCACCGTCACTTTCCCGGTAGGAATGGAAGATGAAGGGGTAAATTACGTAAAAAGGGAAAGAGGTTCTGGTGAAGTTACCCGTACCATTAAATTACCAGCAGAAATCAAGATCAAAAAGGCCAATGCCAATTTTGAGGAAGCAATTCTCACCATAAAACTTCCCAAAAAGATTGCAGAAACCCATAAATTAGAGATCAAATAAAACTGGGGATAAAAATAATAAATCTGGGATAATAAATATTTTTCCCAGAAATTTTTTATTTTTAAAAATTATAATTAATCAGACTGTACTCTACCAGATTCTTAATTTAGACAGTAGTATCCTATACAGTAGTCATCCTTAAAATTTACACAATATTTAAATTCTATTTTTAATCAAATCCAAATTTAATCTTTATTTGATTTTAATACCCTATTATAAAGATATTTCTAAACCCGAAATTTAATATCTTTAATTGGTCTGTTTTAATCAGGATTATTCTAAAAAATAAGAATAAGTATAATTTGGCCTTTAATTAATATGGCCATCTAATTTAAAGTTTATTAACGGGGAAGATAGTCAAAGTCAATTGTTTAGTACCGAACCTTCCCAATGTGCCGGGTTCTTCCAGGATCTTCGTTGTTGTAGTGAGCTAGGTAATAGATGAACCATTCCAGGGGCACTACCAGTACGAATGGTGCCAGTAAAGGGTTGATGTCGGTGTAATCCTGCATTTTGTAGATTATGTTTTTGGCCCCGATTTTCCGAGAGAATTCTATTGATTTGCGGGTGAACTCATCTCCAGGGTAATCAGCGTCTAGGAATATTACTGGGATGTTTTTTTCCACACGCTCGATAAGTCCGTGGCGGAATTCCCCAGAATATAATGGGCAGGCGTGTTTAAGTGCTCCTTCCATGAACATGGTCATGGCCAGTTTGTAGGATAATCCATAGTTGGGACCGCTTCCCATGCAATAGAAAATGTCATAATCTGCGTATTGTTGTGCAAGGGTTTTGTTATCTTCTTCACTATTTTTTAGAAGGTCCTGGGTAATATTTGGGATTTTTTTCAGGTCTTTAAGGACATTTTTAGCTTCAGATGAGTCTTCCAGGGTGAATAGTGTCTGGTATAGGCACATTAATTGAGTCATGTAGGTTTTGGTTCCTAGTATGGCCGTTTCTCTGCCACACCGGGTTAATACAACGTCATCAGACTCCTGCATCATGGTGCTTTCTGATTCGTTTATGATGGATACGGTGTACATTCCTTCATCCTGTGCTCTTCGGAGTGCTGCCAGGGTGTCGGCGGTTTCTCCTGATTGGGATGTTAAGATTACTCCTGCATTTTTTTCCCGGAGTTTTTTATGGTAAAAGAATTCGTAACCGGTGAAAACCTCCAGATCCCTGTTTGAAACGATGTTCATGGCATCTTTAGATGAAAAACATGTTGAAAGGGAGCTTCCACATCCTACCAAATATATCTTGTCGAATTCCTGAAATTTCTCACTTATTTCTTTCATGTGAGATTTTTCCATTTCCATGGTGTCTTTTAAAGAGCGAGGTTGCTCCATCATCTCGTCATACATCTTATAATGCATTGTAGTCCCTCAAATATTCATATAATCATAAATAGATAGGTGCGAATTGGCACCAAACATGATAATTTTCTTTTAACTAACTTGTTATTATTAACTGGCAATGATTTGGATAATTCATCCATCAATTAGTCATTTTTCTATTATATATTGTAATTGTTATTATAATAACTTCTTATTCTAATTGGACTCTCCACTTTAAGGTTTTAAAATGGCACCTTTAATGGTGTTTGATATGCTAATTCTAGCAATGGATGATTTAAAATTTTTAATGGTTTTTATGAATCAGTATTTTATTATTTATACATTTTACTCTCACTGGCCAGAAATAGCTTAGCTAGGCACACAGCCATATCTGCTAGTTCTTCAGGTTGGGCTCCCACCAGTACAATCATGGGCTCTTTTCCCCAGGCACCTTTGTGGAAGATAACATCTGGAACCGCACCTAAATTTTCCACAGCCACTTCAACCCCCCATGATATGGAGTTACCCTCTTTTTCCTCTACTTCTGATGGTTCCTGATTTCGATCATAGCTGGAAACCCTTAAACCCAATTTTTGGCAGGTTTCAATTAGATCTGGATGATATTTAATGTTCAGGGCGCTGCGCTTTCCAGGTTCATGTTTCATTACACTTAAAACCAGACGGGCCATATGTGATGAAGCACCGAAATCAGGCTTGGAAACAGCCAGGGGGCTACCTTTAACTGCTGTTATACGTCCAGGGATCCCTGCAACATCTTCTGTGCCTTGAGCATTCTCCCGTGCCATTACAATGTTACTCCGGACCTCGGGGATTAGATGTGCAAATTCAGGTGAGTCTTCCAAAATTTGCACTGCCCTTTTCAGCTTCTCTATTATCATGTAAATGACTTTAAAATCAATGGAATATAAATATAAGTTTTGTTGTAGGAGACTCATGAATCATTGATTTTTTTAATCAAGGGAATTTATCAAGTATATATTTATTTCTGTGAAATATCATCATTATTAGCCTAATCACACCTTTATAGCGCTCTCCATCTTTCGTATTCCTTATTATTATCTTTATTTATACTAATCATTCAGGTTAGTATGATCAATTCTTCATTGAAAATCATGGCTGTTGCATTGATATAACACCTCCGTAGTTACTTCGCGGGATAATCTAAAAATACGATGAATTAATCTTTTAAGGCTATTTAAAGTAATTTAGAATATTTTAATTTATTTATTCTTATTCTGGGAGGTGTAAACTGTATTTGGTGCTATATAAGGTATTAATAATACGTCAAAAAAAATATGGGACTCCATTATGGGATTATTTCCATATTATTCTAATAAAATTGATTTTAATCTTCGTTGCCACTTTATCACATTCTTCAGGTACTTTTACCTGTAATAATCACTATTTTTCTTTGTTTAATATTTGTATAACGTCTAGAATCTGAGTGGGGATTTGGAATATTGTTTTAAGACAACATCACTCCTAAATTTAGGGGTACACTAGGGAGCGGGCTTCAGATGATAAGGGGTGTCACCAAAGGAAGATCATCAATGGGAATCATCATCACCAATTCCAATTCTGAGGGTTTTAATTATAAAAAACCCAGATTTAAGGGATTTTTAGCCAAAAATAAATGAAAAGATTTATATGCAGAAAAGGACGATCTTATTGTGTCAGGAACCAATCTATCTGTGTTCAACTGACATGCAAACAAATGAGGGGGCATAATACTGAAGCAACAATGGTCGCTGGCTATGCTACTCTTACTCGCAGTAGTCATGCTGGCATCGAGTATTACCTATGCTACCCCAAATCAATCAGATTCAGATAATTTCACGAACACAACCAACATCAGCGAAATTGCAGAAAACACCACAATCCCAATTACTATTCAGAATACAACCACCACGGTGGTTAATGATACAGGAACCAATCAACAAGAAAACCAGACATCAGAACTTACCAATAACACTCAAAATAGTTCATCCCAAAACAGCAACCAAACAGATACCATTCAAAATTGCACTGCGGCAGCAGCAGATGGAACCTATAATAATGTCCACGGGTTATGGTTGAATGTGGACGACGTAAACAACGTCGATGTCAACGAATTAATAAGCGCCGGAATTACGGACGTATTCGTCAAGGCAAACCGCATATCATATCCTACATATCAGAATGTCCTGACGACCATAATAAACAAACTACAAGGTACAGAAATACGGATCCATGCCTGGATAACCTGTTTCGTAGATGCAAACGGGAATTGGGTTGATCCTAAAGACAGTAATACCACTGACGCACTGGTAAAAGCCGTAAAAGATATCACAACAAACTACAACATTGTTGGAATTCACTTAGACTATGTCCGCTACCCTGGAACAGCCTATAAACACTCCGGAGGCACTGAAGCAATAACTAGCTTCGTCCAGAGAGTGTACAACACTGTAAAATCCATAAAGGCAAAGGTAGCTGTTTCAGCTGCACTCATGCCTGAAGGAGCAGCTAATGCCTATTACTATGGGCAAGATTATGTCCAGTTATCCAACTATCTTGACTTCCTGGTCCCCATGATCTATGAGGGAAACTATAATGAAGACAATGATTGGATAACTTCGGCCACAGCTTACATAGTAAGCCACTCCACCAAACCGGTGGTGGCAGGATTGCAAACTTACAAGAGCGACAGTAACTTAGTAGCACTATCAGTAAAAGAAATCAACCAAGACATACAATCCGCCCTATCTGGAGGGTCATCAGGATTTGCACTCTTCAGATACGGATGGTTGGATAAAGATTTCTTCAAAACATCAAACTCTAACAACAACACATCCACCACCCAGTTTACTACTGCACAGATTGCTAAGGCTGCTAAGGATGTGAAGCTGTTCATTGAGGGTAACAAGTATCTGCCTACCTGGATTACGGTGGCAGGTGTTTTGGTTAACCAGGGACAGTTCATGTATTTACTCACTGAAGCCACTGTGCATATTCAGAACGGTGATGGTAGTGCAATTAGTTTGGTTGATTGTGCTGTGCCGTCTGTTAGTGGTGAGAGTCTTAGTGGGGGTACTTTGTCTTTGAGTGCCTATGTGAAGCTTGCGAATGAAATTGCTTGTTTCATTGAGGGTAATCATCAGTCACCTTCGCTTTGCAGGAGTTCTCTGGGTTTGCAGAGTTATCAATCGGTGATCTACATGTACAGTAGGATTTTATCTAATTATCTTACTGGTGGTAGTTTACAGAGCTCTGCTGTGGTTAAGGCTTGGTCTCCTAGTAACCTCCCGGTGAAAGATTCCAATACTTTCACTGCTGCAGAGATTGCTAGGGCTGCTAAGGATGTGAAGCTGTTCATTGAGGGTAACAAGTATCTGCCTACCTGGATTACGGTGGCAGGTGTTTTGGTTAACCAGGGACAGTTCATGTATTTACTCACTGAAGCCACTGTGCATATTCAGAACGGTGATGGTAGTGCAATTAGTTTGGTTGATTGTGCTGTGCCGTCTGTTAGTGGTGAGAGTCTTAGTGGGGGTACTTTGTCTTTGAGTGCCTATGTGAAGCTTGCGAATGAAATTGCTTGTTTCATTGAGGGTAATCATCAGTCACCTTCGCTTTGCAGGAGTTCTCTGGGTTTGCAGAGTTATCAATCGGTGATCTACATGTACAGTAGGATTTTATCTAATTATCTTACTGGTGGTAGTTTACAGAGCTCTGCTGTGGTTAAGGCTTGGTCTCCTAGTAACCTCCCGGTGAAAGATTCCAATACTTTCACTGCTGCAGAGATTGCTAGGGCTGCTAAGGATGTGAAGCTGTTCATTGAGGGTAACAAGTATCTGCCTACCTGGATTACGGTGGGTGGTGTGGCAGTTAACCAGGGCCAGTTCCTGTATTTACTCACCACATGCACATCTCAATTAAATAGCGGTATCACAAGCCTCATAGCTTTACCTAGTGTTTCAGTAGCATCAAGTCCTCAAGAGCAAATGACCAGTGGAAACTTGGATAAAACTGAGTATGTTGACCTTGCTATACGAGTAAAATCATTCATTGATTCCAATGGTATAGCACCCAATTATGGGTCATCATCCCTGGGAAATTTACGATTTGAATCACTGCTCTACCTTTACAGTAGAGTGGTTGCATTCTACGGAGAAAACCAGAACCTACCAAACTATGCAACCATGAAACCATGGAATAGTGTGGTGGCTAAAGAACCCTCTGTACCAGCTGAACTTCAACAGTACCTGCAGGCAACTACAAATTGCCAGGTTAACGACCCCCGTATAATTGCATTGGCCCAGAGTATAACCTCTGGTGCAACTTCCAGCTATCAAAAGGCCACTCTCGTCTATAACTGGGTGAGAGACAACATAAATTATTCATACTACTACAACTCTCAGAAGGGAGCGGTGGAAACTCTCACTTCTGGAAGTGCCAATTGCTGTGACCATTCACATTTAGTCGTGGCCCTTGCCAGAGCAGCTGGATTACCTGCAAGATACGAGCATGGATACTGTTATTTCACTACTAGTGGTAATTGGTATGGTCATGTTTGGGCTCAGATATATGTAAACGGACAATGGTACAATGCGGATGCTACTAGCTCCAGAAATTCGCTAGGAGTAATCAACAACTGGAATACCAACACGTGGACTTATAAAGGCACCTATGCTTCGCTGCCATTTTAAACACTTATTTTTTTTCTTTTTTTATATTCCCTTAGCGATAGCTCTGTTAATTTTAAAAAACATTAGGGGTTAAGATAAATCATTATGGGTTAAATAAACATTAAAGTTATGATAACTTTTAATGAATGGTTTTTGGACAGATATTGGTTAAGTAACACTAAAAACTGGATGGTAGAAAAAATTAAAATTATTAATCAAGTTATAATGGAAAAATCACTAGAAATTTAATTTTAAATTATTAAAGTCATTACAGATCTTTTTAAAGATCTTTTTTAAGCATTAACATATCCTTAAGCATCTTCCCATTTTCGTAAATGGGTTCTGGATAACTATCTGGGAAAAATCCTTCTTAATATCAAATATTTCAAAACCTTCCCCTTGGTACAAGTGTAACTGTTTAGTTGCACCCTCTGCTCTTCCAATGAGAAGTGATTAATATCATCTTCCCTTCACTCTGGCGGTAGCATCTTTTAATAAAATTTTCCTATTGCCTGTCCCTGAAATCTTTCATGCACCGCAATATTTTTTATCTCCATCTCTAATAGTCCGATGATTTGAAGAACATAGATCCCTATAATTTTATCTTCTTTTTCTAATATGAATATTTCAGAATCTTTAATATAATTGTTGATGGCTTCAACAGTTTCATCTGCGAGTAAGAGTAAATCATAGGGGGTTTTATAGTGTTGGGGGAGTAATTTACCATCCCTATATCGGAGGCAGTGATTTCCATTTAAAACTCCAGCCCCCTACTTCCGGCTTAACAAGTAATTAACAGTGTTTAAAACTACCTGGAGGGAAATCAGACTCTTTAATCTTCCTGATAATCTTACAGGAACTATCCAATGTGGACCGGTGGTAACGTTCTATCTTAACCACTTCCGCTTCAATACTCCTTTTCTTGAGTTCTTCCCTTAAATGGTCCAGGTTGAAGTTCTGGTCCGGGCCAATGGCAATGATATCTGGTTTAATCTTGAGGACCGTGCTGAACATGTCGGTTTCACTACCCAGCACTGCTTCATCCACCATTTTAAGCATCTGAACCACTTCCAGGCGCTGTTTTTCAGGGATAATTGGTACCCTTTTCCTGGCACGCACAGTGGACTCCCTGGCAATAACCACCACCAGACGAGCACCTTCCCCTCCTAACTTTTTTGCCTCTTCAAGGTAAAATCCATGACCTGGATGTATTAAATCAAATGTTCCAGTAGCCATTACAGTTTTAATAATTACACTTCTCCTAAAAACCTATTTTAATAATTATATGTTAAATTAAATATACAAATAAGGTAATTCCAGTAAAAGTTCAGTTTTATTCAATCATTTATAACTATTTCTCCAGTGATAAAAACCTATTTACTGAAACTATATTTTAACTGTTGTGGGAGGGGCACTGACTTTTTTTACCTTCCCACCTTAAGGTCAGTTGTAGGGGTATGTGCGTGATCAGTACATAGTTGGGTTTAATAAACGTTAGTTTTATAAATAAGAAATTAGTGAATTGAATCCTTAAGATAAAAAAAAATCTCTCGGGTAATAGATGAAATAAGTCTAGATAACTTTTATTTGAAAACTAATATTAATCGGTAATTATAATGAGTTCAAAAATCGCCAGAGGAAGCCTGATCATGCTGATTGGGTATTTCATATTCCGTGTTGGGGGCTATATTTACCGTTTTGTCACCGCCAACCTATTAGGTCCAGCTGGTTTTGGTATACTAAATCTAGCCCTCCCAACACAGAGTATATTGATACAAATAGCTTCAGGAGGTATGCCACCAGCCATTGCCAAGCACGTGTCTGAGTATTCAGCTCAAGGCGATGAAGAAATGGTGAAACAAGTAATCCACACCTCCCTTAAGATTGTAATTGTTCTGGGATTATTTTTCAGTTTAATAATCTTTTTACTGGCAGATCCATTGGCATATGGTTATTTTCATAAACCAGAAGCTGCACTTCCCCTAAAGTTGGTAGCTTTGATCACTCCCTTCAGTGTAGTGGTGGGTGTTTTCCGGGGTGCATTTCAAGGTGTTTTCCAGATGGGAAACATTGTTATCACCAAGGCCTTTGAACAGGTTTTCATGATCAGCAGTGCCATAATCCTTATTTGGGTGGGATTTCAGGTGGCTGGAGCAGTTACAGGTACAGCCATAGGTTTCTTATTCTCAGCACTAGCTGGATATTACCTTTACCGGAGGGGGCTGGGCAAACGTCTTAAAGATGTGAAGCTGTCATTCACCCTAAAACAGGAATTATCATTAGCTAAAGTGCTTATTATTTTCGCATTACCCGTTCTCATAACCGGGCTCGCTGAAACCGCCCTATTTGATGCCATTGGAAATTTCATTGTGGGAAGATATCTAGCCAGTGAACAACTGGGATTTTACGGTGCCGCCACCCCTGTGGCTCGTTTACCGCTCATAATTTCCATGTCAGTTGCCACCGCGGTACTCCCGGCAACTGCAGAAGCAATGGGCTTAAAAAACCGGCACGTACTTAAAGGTTATGTGAACCAGTCCTATCGTTACGTTAGTTTAGTAGTGCTTCCCATGTGCGTGGGAACCTTTGTATTCGCCACACCCATAATGAAATTACTTTACGTAAATTCAGCTTACATGAATGGTGCAGCCGCCCTACAACTACTATCAATTGGAATGTTGTTTTTCACCATTTACACAGTCTCCTCCAGTATAGCTCAGGGATTGGGAAAACCATACCTCCCCATGGTAATTTTAATTGCAGGAGTTATATTGGATGTTGCATTGAGCATGTACCTAGTTCCTCTTTATGGTATAACCGGCGCTGCAGCAGCTACAACCATCACTGCCCTTTTCATAATGTCCACTATTGTCTGGAAAACGTTACAAGTAGCCGATGTAAAACTAGAGTACAAAGATTTGGGTAGAATTGTACTGGCCGCAGGGATAATGGGAGCGGTATTACTATTAATACCTCAAAGCCTCTTAATTAGCTCTGCAACTTTAAGCTCCTCACTTTCCAACTCTATTACCTTCTTTTCCAAATACTTTGTTTTCTTGCTGGTTATGATATTGGCTGCCACTGTTTACGTGGTTGCTCTTATACTGGTGGGAGGGCTTAAAAAAAGTGATATAAGTGCTATTCGCAAATTAAGCAACAAAACTGGGCCGTTAAAAGGGAAATTAGAGAAAATTATTTCATTCATTGAAAGATTCGCCCATTAAATTGGATAATTCATTTAATTAGGGTTTATATAGGGCTGGGATGTTTTCCTCTAAAATAATGAATTCCTCATATTTTTTCCTTTCCCCTATTTTTTTTTTAAAATATAATCTTTAGACCTATAATGACGTGCAACATGTTTAAATTACTTTTATTCATTTTTAACTCCCAGTATTATTTCTACAACATAATTTTCCCAAATTATTTCCATAACCATTACACATAGTTATATCACATGATTATTTTAAGGGGAATTGGGACCGGGCCCTACGTGGGAGTAGGGCATGTTAAAAAGATAGGAAATGATGAAGATCTCCGGGATTTGAAGGGAGGGGAGATAGTGGTGGTATCCCGGGCTTCCAGAGACATGTTATCCTATCTTCACCAGGCCGGGGGTGTGGTGACAGATTACGGTGGTATCACCAGCCACGTGGCCATAATACTCAGGG
This sequence comes from Methanobacterium subterraneum, assembly GCF_002813695.1. Lineage (NCBI taxonomy): Archaea > Methanobacteriati > Methanobacteriota > Methanobacteria > Methanobacteriales > Methanobacteriaceae > Methanobacterium > Methanobacterium subterraneum. The sequence continues at coordinate 328,876 of NZ_CP017768.1, forward strand.
AGATGAAAGTACCCTGCATTGTGGGAACTGGCAGTGGAAGTACAAAACTAAAAGAAGGTACCCTTGTAACGGTGGACGGAAAAACCGGTAATATATATGAAGGTTTCATGGAAAGGGACGATAAAACAGATTCTTCCGAAGTGCACTATCCTGCCACCCCAATCAAGGTCAACCTCAATATCCCGGAAATAGCCTGGAAAGTGGCACCCTGGTCTGAGGGGGTGGGATCCATCCGAATTGAAAACAGCATCATCCGTACTGGAAAACACCCCCAGGTACTCCTGGATGAGGGAAGACTAAGTAAAGTCATTGCTGACTCGGTTAGATTGATAGCCCATGCATTCCATCCTAAACCCGTATGGTTCCGTACCTTTGACATAGCCACCGATGAATTGAAACGTTTAGATGGTGGTAGCATTGAACCAGACGAACATAACCCCTTACTGGGATTGAGAGGTATCCATAAAGATCTTGAAAATCCTGAAATCCTGAAGGCAGAATTTGAAGCCATATCAAAACTTTTGGATGAGGGTTATGATAATTTAGGGGTTAAAGTACCATTAGTAAGGGATGTTTCTGAATACCGGGAAGCCAAGAACATCATGTGTGAGGTTGGAATCCGACCACACCGTGACTTACCTGTAGGGGTCTCCATTGAAACCCCTTCTGCAGTTTTCACTCTGGATGAGTTCATAAAGGAAGGGCTGGACTTTGTGACATTGGGGATGAGTGATCTGGCCATGTGTACCCTGGCAGTGGACAGGAGAGGGGTGAAAGTGGCAAAACACTTTAACCTAACTCACAAGTCAGTTTTACATATGATTGAAATGGTGATTAAGAAATGCAACCAGAATCATATTGAAACTTGCATCTGTGGCCATGCCGGATCGGATCCAGCTATTGTCAGATGGCTGGTGGAAACTGGTATCAGTTCCATATCCACCAATCCAGATCAGATTCTGAAAATACGTAAAGTAGTTTTTATTGCTGAAAAAACTATGATTAACCGGGGATTTGCTGATAAAGTAAAATAATACTTCTAACTATGGAGAATTTAATTTTCACATTAATTTACTAGTCATTATCAGTTTGTTAGATATTTTAATGTTTTAATTGAATTAGATAATAAGAAAAAAATGAAAGGATTAGGGAAAAATACGGAAAAAGTAAGGATTACTTTTTCTCGTAATTGAGGGCATCTTCAAGGTTCAGGGTCCCTTTGTAAAGTGCGGAGCCAATCACCACACCATAGGCACCGGTCTGACTGAGGACTGCTAGGTCTTCCAGGGTACTCACACCACCAGAATAAACCACAGGTATATCCACAGCTTCCAATAGTTCCAGGAGAGGTTCAACCTTAAATCCACCCAATAGGCCTTCATGATCCACATTGGTGAATAATATTCCACTTGCTCCTTTTTCTTCCATGATTTTCCCCAACTGGGGTGCGGTCTGGGCTGTTTTTTCAGTCCACCCCCGGACCACTACTTGGGAGTCCTTACTATCCAGGGCCACCATAATTCTTTCACTGCCAAATTCACCAGATAATACTTCAACAGTTTCCGGGTTTTCAATGGCTAGGGTTCCCAGTATAATCCTATCCACACCCATATCCAATAAACAGGTGGCATCATCCATGCTACGAATACCTCCACCCATCTGAACCGGCACTGAAACTTTTTTAAGGATTTCCTCAACCACGGAGATGTTCCCACCTTCTTCCAAAGCCCCGCCCAGATCAATCACGTGTAAAACACTGGCTCCTTTTTCTTCCCATTCCAGGGCAACTTCAGCAGGATTATCCAGGACAATCTGCTCGGTTCCGGGTTTACCCTGCACTAACTGCACACATTTACCGTTTTTAATATCAACAGCAGGCATAATTATCATAAATTCACCTTAACCCATTTTTCAATAATATTCTTATTTATAATTCAAATTTTTTCCTATTAGTATCAATAAATTTTCATCCAAAGTCATCCCTAAATCATCGGATAAGGGAATAGTAATCTAATAGTATAGTAAAATGAGAATATTAATTATCGCTTAGAAATATAGCATTCACAAATACTTAACGAGATTTTTAGATATTTTCACAACAGGGTATTTACAAATTAAGGGCCATATTTTTATTTACAGGGGAGTTAGGAGAATTAATAGAGGATGATGTTATGATTAGGGTAGCTTTAAAAGTTGCTTATTTGGGAACAGATTTTTACGGATTTCAGAGACAACCAAACCTGCGCACTGTTGAAGGTGAGCTAATCAGTGCCCTTAAAGAATCAGGTGCCATTGAAAATCTGGGACAATCTAATTACTCCATTGCAGGGCGCACTGACCGGGGAGTCCATGCCCTGGGGAATGTGGTTTCATTCTGCACAGATAAAGAGCCAATAATTAATCAAATAAACGATCTCCTCCCGCAGGATGTAAGGATTTTAGGATCCGCCAGGGTGCCAATGGGATTCAAAACCCGATTCGCCCATAAAAGACACTATCGATATGTATTGTGCAACCAACAGGAAGATGAGTGGGATATAAATAAAATGCAGGAAGCAGCCCATTTGATGGAGGGAACCCACAATTTCATAAATTTTTCTAGAAGAAATGAACGTAATCCCATTAGGAAAGTGGATAGAGTTGCTATCGTACCCAAAAATCAGTTGTGCCTAGTGGAGGTTGAGGGTGAGAGTTTCCTGTGGAATATGGTTAGAAAGATGGTAACAGTTTTGGATAGGGTGGGAAAAGGAGAGCTGGGAGTAAAAGATGTACAGAAATGTCTGGATCCTGATTATCAGGCCGCCATCACACCAATGACTCCGGAGAGTCTCATTCTTGTGGATGTTTTCTATCTGGGTGTGGTGTTTAATGAAGATAATTATGCCCGGACACGGTTTATCAAGGCCCTGGGGGTGGAATGTTTTAACCATCAGAAGATGGTTGCCGCAACAAAGGAGATGATGGGAGTATTGGGGTGGAAATGAAATTATTTAGGTTTTATACTACTCCTTTTTAAAAAATTAACCCAGTCTACTTCTACAAACTTATTCTAAGTAATGAATCGGGGGAAATAATAAATAGTAACAAAAACATAAAATTGTTCAGAGTAAGTACTAAGATAGTATCCCAAAGGAGGAAATCGTCTGGTTCACCGGTACCCTCATAATTTTAAAGATAAGCTTATTCTAGACACATCTGAATATTCAGGGTCTTCTAAAAGTCAAAGAGGGATCATAGTTGGCCTTGACCCTGGGATGACTGTAGGGGTAGCTATTCTAGATTTATCAGGAGAAATATTAAGTGTTAACAGTTGTAAGGAAGTTTCCCGTGCAGAGATTACCAAACACATCATCAGTTTCGGGAAAACAGTCTTAGTGGCCACTGATGTTCACCAACCCCCGAAGATGGTGAAAAAGATGGCTGCGGCCCTTAATTCTAAGATATATGCTCCTTACCGTGATCTGGCGGTGAGTGCCAAGACTGGGATGGTGGATGATTACATTCATTACGATAATCGTTTTTTAGTGCATAGGTCCGGGGATGTTGAACCAGTTTCTTTACCAAGAAATGCTCATGAACGGGATGCACTTGCAGCTGCCATTCAGGGCTATAAAAAATACCAGAAGAAACTGGAACAGATTGAAAGAAGGGCACTAGATCTGGATATACCTCAGTCCATGGTTGATGGTGTGAAAATTATGGTTATAAATGAGGTTCCGATTACCAAGGCCCTAAATGCCATTATTGAAAAAATAAAACATGACAGCATATCAACCACCGCCACTAATGAGAAGGAATCTTATCCTAAAAAGAGAGATTCCAATGGGATATCTTCTATTTCATCGTCAAAAAACGGTTCTGAAATTATTTATGGTTTAAAAAACAAATTAAAATCCCAACAAAAGCAGATCAGAAATTTACAAAATAAAAACAGCATAATGGACAATGATCTCCAGAAATATCAGAATGAGATATCTCAACTGGAACATAAACTGGAACGATTACAGTATGAATACTCCCAGAATATCTTACATCAGAAGGAAATTGCCACTAAAAAAGCAATCATAAGGGGACTTCAAGAGAAATACAATTATGAAAAAGGTTTAAGACAGGAATTAGAGGATCAATTAAAATCTATAAAACGCATAAGGGCTATGGAACTTTCCAGGGAAGCATCACCAGTTAAAATCGTAGAATCATTCTCAAAAGATGCCATAAGGGAAGCAACTGGATCATGGAACATTAAAAGGGGAGATGTAGTTCTATTAAAGAGTTCTGAAGGTGGAGGCTCCCAAACTGCTGCATTACTGGTTGGTTTGGGGGTAAAGGCAGTTCTGACAACTGATAAAATGTCTCATCAGGCTAAAGAGGAATTTGAAAAACACATGGTCCCCTTAATTGAACTGGATAGGGTGGATCTGGAAATGGCTGATGACTTTGCTGTTATCCGTTCCCAGGATTTGGAAAGGGAAATTGCCCAATGGAAACAAAATCAGGAAGAAAGGAAGAAAAAAGAAGAACAAAATAAGCTTTTAAAGATAATGGATGACTATAGGGCTCAAAGAAAAAGATCAACCAATAACTATTAGTCCATTGGCTAAATTATACTCTAAACTGAAGAAATCATTGATTAACTTAAGTTAATCAATTAAGACCATCACTTAAGGTTTATCCCTTATGTTCACTATTTTTCCTTAACTAGTTCCGTCATTAAACTTACCAATGATTTTATCCCCGGATAATTGGTATGATTTAAGATTTTTGGGCCCCCTGATTTTATGGAATCTTTATTAATGAATCCCATCTATATTTAGATATCAAATTATAATACATTGAATTTACCTTTTTAATAATCAGAACAAGGATGGTTGTGGATTTATGAAAATAGCGTTTATAATAGGCACCAGACCCGAAATCATCAAAATGTCCCCTTTAATTGATGAAGTGGATAAAAGGGGAATTGATTACATTTTAATACATACTGGTCAGCATTACGATCATGAAATGTCCCAGCAGTTTTTCCTGGATCTAGAACTCTCCCAACCCCACTACAACATAGGGGTGGGTTCAGATTCCCATGGGAAACAAACCGCGGTTATGATGGAGGGCATTGAAAAAGTTCTCCTTTCTGAAAAACCAGACATTGTCCTGGTGCAGGGTGATACCAATGCGGTTCTAGCCGGGGCCCTGGTTGCAGCTAAACTACACATAGCAGTGGGACACGTGGAGGCCGGACTCCGCTCCTATGATAAGACCATGCCGGAGGAGATAAACCGTATGGTGGCAGATGTGTGCACCAACCTCTTCTTTGTGCCCACCGAGGAAACTGCCATAAATCTGTTATTTGAGGGAATATCTCCTACAAATATTTTCATCACGGGCAATACTGTGGTGGATGCCTGTTACCGGAACCTTAAAATTGCTGGTAAAACCTCCCAGATCATGCCCCAACTGGAACTTGATGGTGACATCTTGTTATTAACTTTACATCGTGCCGAGAATGTTGATGACCGGGAAAGACTGGAAAACATAGTAGAAGCTCTCCTTAAAGTTGAAGGCCTTAACATTGTCTTCCCGGTACATCCCCGTACTATGAAAACCCTCAAAGAATTTGGAATGTTTTCTCAACTTGAAAAAGCCCCGCACATTAAGATGATAAAGCCCATTGGTTATCTTGACTTCCTGATCCTCCAGTCCAATTCCAAGTTAATAATGACTGATTCCGGTGGAATCCAGGAAGAAGCCATAACCCTTGATATACCATGCTTAACCCTTCGGTACAACACCGAACGACCAGAAACAGTCCATGCAGGGGGTAATATCCTGGTGGGTTCCGATACTGAAAAAATAACCGAAACTGTCTCCATGATACTGGGTGATGAGGGACTTTATCAAAGGATGAAGGAAGCACCTAATCCATATGGTGATGGCACTACTTCTAAACAGATTGTCGATGCTATACAGAATGCGCACGACCAGGGAAAGCTGGAAATCAAACCTCCTGAAAGTATAACTGGAAGACAGGTGAAGAAACTTTTGTTGGTGGATGAACCAGTTACTGTGGCCCAATTCGAGGAAAAAAATCCAAAATGTATTGTAAATATCGTATTTAATGGTGATAATACTGAATATCCAAGATCGGATCTTCTCCTAAATGGTAAAACCATAATGGTTACCCAATTAAGTGATCCTGATTTATAATCATCCTTTTCTCTCTTTTTTCCAATTTATGGAAAACGAAAATATAATTAAACTAAAAAAGTAAAGAGATTAAAAAAAAGATTTAAATGATTTTTAATTTAAAGACTTTCAATGCCTGAAGTTTTTTTCAAATCCTTTCCAATAAATTTTAAATAATTGTCCAAGTGTTTAATGTGTACCCAGTCTAAAATAGATTACCAAACGTTCATAGGTATTAAATGATTAAACTCCATTTACATTTTGAATTTTTAAGGATTTTTGTTAGACAATTTAATAAGATCCATTACTGGAACTAATCAAGGTTAAAAAAATTTATCTTACAACAGAAAAATCTTCAACAAAAATAATGGTTTAATTTAGGGGATAGAGAATGATTAAAGAAAATTCACCTATAGCAATATTCGGTTTAGGCCACATGGGGCTTCCCACAGCTGCTCTTCTGGCAAAGAGTGGCTTGAAAGTGGTGGGGGTTGATATCAACAATGAAACTGTGGAAATGGTTAACAAGGGAAGATCTCCAATTATGGAACCTGGCCTGGAAGATATGGTTAAACAAGCAGTGGGAAATGGCTGTTTATCCGCTACTAATGACTCTTTAAGCGCACTAGTAAAGGCTAAAACCATCATGATCATCGTTCCCACTCCAGTGGATGAACACAAAAAATCGGATCTCACTGCAGTTAACTCGGCATCCAGATCCATCTCAAAAGGTTTAAAAAAGGATGATCTGGTTATTGTTGAAAGCACAGTGCCACCAGGAACCTGTGAAAATCTGGTAATCCCTTTACTGGAGGAAAGCGGGCTTAAAGCAGGAGAAGACTTTAAAGTGGCTTACACCCCTGAAAGAGCCCTACCTAACAATACATTATATGAAATGACCCACAATGCGCGGGTGATAGGTGGAATTAACCCTGAAAGTACTCAAATGGCAGCAGCATTGTACCAGAGGATCACCGGGGGTGAAATCATTATGGTGCAGGATCTGGTAACTGCAGAAATGGTTAAACTAATGGAAAACACCTATCGTGATACCAACATAGCCCTGGCCAATGAAATGGCTCTGGTTTGCAATGCTTTAGGAGTGGATGCCATTGAAGCTATCCAGGCTGCCAACCACCATCCTCGGGTGAACATACACACACCAGGACCAGGAGTGGGCGGCCACTGCCTATCCATAGACCCCTACTTCATTGTGGAAATCGCTCGGGAAAGGGGAGTGGAAACACCCCTGATCCAGACCTCCCGACAGGTAAACGAAGACATGCCTGGAGAAGTAGTTCAAATTGTGGAACAAGCTCTGGAAGATAAGGGTAAAATTATCTCCGCATCTAAAATTGGAGTATTAGGTGTGGCTTACAAAGGAAACGTTGCTGATGCAAGGGAAACACCTGCAAAACCATTAATCATGAAACTGGATGGTAAAGGGGCTGAAGTTCTGGTCAATGACCCTTATGTTCCCTCTGAGTCCATTGAACTCTGGGGGGCTAAAGTTGTAGACCTGGAAACTGCCCTTTCTACCGATTGTGTGGTTTTAGTAACTGATCATGATCTTTACCGGAACATTAGGCCGGAAATGATTAAAAACAGATTATTAGTATGTACTCGCCCTATTCTTGACCGGGAAACATTCCAGAAGAAGGGAGTAGTTTTCAAGGGAGTTGGAAGGTCTTGAACCTCTTAATTTTTGAATACGCCAGTGCACTGGGGATCAAGGACCCTGCTTTAACTGCAGAAGGTAAAGCAATGCTCCGTGGCCTTACCTGTGACCTGGAATGTTTACCTGCCAGCTATCTCATATCCAAAAATATAGATTCAATCGAAGGAAGCCAATGTAAGCCAGTAGTTATAGAAGGATCCATTGACGACTGGATTTTGGATAACATCTCTCAGTATGATTACTGTTTACCTATAGCTCCTGAGGAAGACTTCATACTATGTGGATTAACCAGAGCCATTGAGAAAAGTGGGGTTCAGGTGGTAGGATCAGATTCCGATGCAGTACGCATTTGTTCGGATAAATATCTCACCTACCGGATCCTCAAGGATAAAGTCCCAGTTATCCCCACTCATCGTGTGGCCTGGGAAGATATTGGATTATATGCCCCGGGAATATCTGGAGAAAAGGTGGTTAAACCTTCAGATGGGGTTTCCTGTTCAGCGGTGCAAATTGTGGACTCTGAAGAATCTTTTAAATCTGCAACCCGGAAAGTGAGAGCGATAAGCAGTCTCCCCTACTTCCTGGTGCAGGATTACATAGAAGGAGATAGCGCCAGTGTAAGTTTACTCAGTAACGGTAAAAGAGCAATACCCCTCAGCCTAAATCAACAGAATATCAGCACTGAAAATGGAACCATTAATTATAATGGTGGAAAAGTCCCCATGACTCATCCCCTGGAAAAGGAAGCTAAAAAGGTAGCTAAAAAAGCAGTTGAATCCATCAGTGGACTGAAGGGTTATGTGGGGGTGGACATGATCCTGGATGATGATGAGGTTTATCTGGTGGAGATTAACTCAAGGATAACTACACCCTACGTGGCCCTTAGAAATATGCTCAACTTTAATTTAGGGGAAGCCATAGTTCAATCTACACAGGGTAAACTTCCCGGGGAATTCACCCTGGAAAGAGAGATAGAAATTCAAAAAAAGGGGAACAGACTCAATTTAAATGTGATTAGTTGAAGGACATGATTCCATAAGTTATAAATTTAGTTTGTTTGGAACTAAGATGGTTATAATAATAACATGAATAATAAATTCACTCTTTTAAATCTTTTATTGGATTGTAAAAATTTCTCATTCAAGGTGATTAATTGAAAATTGCAGGTTTTGATATTGGAGGAGCAAATACCGACTTGGCTGTGGTTGAATTTGATGAAAAGGGAAAAATCATCAACATAAGAACTGATTTTTCCTACCTGCCCATGTGGAATAAAAAAGATGAGCTATCCCGAACCCTCTTAGAACTTTTAGATAAAGATATCGATGAGATCGATGCAGTAGGTATTTCCATGACTGCCGAACTAGCTGATAGTTACCAGAGTAAGAGTGAAGGCGTGTTGGATATTTCGGGGATGGTTATGGAAACATTCAACCTTCCAGTTGCCTTTGTTGGTCTTAATGGTATGATGGATTATGAATCAGTTCAAAAAAATCCCCAGGAACTGGCTGCCGCTAACTGGATTGCCACCGCACCACTAGCAGCCTTCATGGCCCCTGATTGTATATTCATCGATACTGGAAGTACCACCACCGATATAATTCCCATTAAAAATGGTACTGAATGTGCCAAGGGAAGAACTGATCTGGAGAGGCTGGCAACTGGGGAACTGGTATACACCGGGACTCTCCGTACTAACGTGGCCACTCTGGTGGATAAAGTACCATTAAAAGATGAACTGGTGCGCATTGCCTCGGAAATTTTCGCAGTAACTGCCGATGTGCATCTGGTCTTGGGAAACATCACCATGGAAGACTACACCTCAGAAACCCCTGATGGGGAGGATAAATCCCGGGAAAATTCACTTTTAAGACTAGCACGGGTGGTATGTGGAGATCTGGATCTGTTGAGTCCGGATGATGTGGAGGAAATTGCCAGGTTCATCTACCAGAAACAGGTGGAACAGGTGGCTGAAGCCCTTGAAGAAGTCAGTGGCCGAGAAAATATTGAACTGGTAATTGTCACTGGTTTGGGAATGAACATCATTGGATGTGAAGCTGCAAAACTCCTGGGTCTGGAGGTTAGAACCATGGAAGAAATCCTCAGCAAGGAGGATTGTGTAGTGGCACCAGCAGTGGGAACTGCTATTCTAATGGAAAAGTTTCTAGAAAGAGGAAAATAAATCATATACTACTAAAATATAAACCTAAATCAATTATAGGGTTTTCATCGGAAGATATTGGGTAAATTAGCATTAAATAAGGAATATGGATTTGCATCACATGACAACATATAAATCTGATTAAATAGGGAATCATGATTCTATGAAAAAGAGTTGGATAATCTTGGCTATAATCCTGGGGATTGTAGCAATATTCTTATTTGCTAACTCCAGTCAACACTCCATTTTAGGTTCTGATCAGCAGGGATACGTTACCAGAGAAGTTTATTCCCATTATGGGAATCCTGCTGCAAAGATTGCAGTGGTGACGGGTATGCATCCCCGGGAGGATCTCTCAACCAACCTGGTGCCCCATGTGGTGAAACTTTTCGCTCTCCTGAATAACGTGGAGATGGTTGATTATCATGTGACGGTAACTGACCAGGCCCAGGACTTTGATATTGGTCGTAGCAATGGACAGGACCTGGTTGAAAAATATGCCATTCCAGATATTAAAAAATCAAATTACCAGCTGGTGATCATTGCCCATGACCATGAACAGGGCTATGGTGAAGGGTACTACATTGCCACCCCCACTCATGACTCCAAATCAGTCACCCTGGGTAAGGCAGTTCACCAGTTACTCCCTCAATTCAATTATTATCCGGGTTCATCCAGTACCCGTGAGAAGAGTAGTTCCATATCCCAGATTGACAGGCCCCTGACTAATGCAGGGTACCCTGTTTTTGTCTATGAAATTCCGGAGTGGAATAACCAGCTTCAAGCAGCACAGATGACATATCAACTTTTCAGTACCAGTTTCAAAGTTCTTCAGTCTTCAAGTTAATAAAGGAATACTAAAAATAATCAAAAATTTGAAAAATCCAATTTAAAGAATAACTAAATGATTAAAAAGATCTCTAATACCTATAAGGTAAATTAAGAAAAATCATTATTCGATAAAAGATTATGGGGGGGAAAAGTTTTCTATACTATTTAGAAAGATTATTAAAAAAAGAAGGGGATATTGGGAGACTTAAACCTTGTGTAATTTTTTATATTAGTATATGACTGGATGAAAATCAATTTACAACAATATCAGTACCAAACGTTTTTCATACCCAGTAAATAAGCGATTATGTTAGCTCCCAAATGAAGAAAGATGCTTATTACAATTATAAGGATTATTAAATTAAGGGGAATGACTATTACCAAAGATGCGAATATTATTGCACCTACCACAAAATCCAACTGATCCATTAGGGGTACTGGTCGTCCGCGTTCCACATTAAACCTTCTCTTAATAAAACTCCCACAAGCATCTCCTATAATCGCACCACTACCCAGTGCAAAGCCTAATAATGTGCCCTGCAGTGTGTTAGTGGTTATAGTTCCTTGAACCAGCTGAGCTATTCCTGGATCTCCAATTATCAGAAGATCCTGTACCATGTTACCAGTTACAGCACCTTGAAGCAGGCCTATGCCCATCCCAATCAGGATACCAATAATAGTCCCCTTCCATGTTACACCATCTCCAAGTATTCTGCGGCCGTCATTCATTGATCGGCCCATATCAAGGGGTGTTCCTCCCCCAAAGGTCAGAGCACTGGCATTGGCTAGGTAAGCCGGTAACATAAAGTATATAGCATAAGCGGATAAAATCAAAACACTGAAAATACTCGGGTCCATAGTTTACCTCCGATTTAAAACAGGATAATAAGTTATGTGTTAACCATAAAATACTATAAAGCTGATTGATCCCTCAAGTATATATAATCAATTATGCTTGACTACATGAGTTTCAATACTAATAATAAGGTGAGATAATGGTCATAAAGAAAACAAAGAGCCTGTGTCCTGAATGTCTTCGAGTAGTGGATGCAGAAGTCTTCGAGGACCAGGACAAGATAATGATTAGGAAAACGTGCCCAGAGCACGGTGAATTCGAAAATACTTATTGGCAGAGTTCAGAAGCTTACCACTATGCTGCTGATTATGATTATTGTGGTGAGGGGATTGATAATCCTCGCACCACCTTGGAAGGTGAATGCCCTCTTAACTGTGGTTTGTGCCCGGAACATGAGAGTCAGACTATATTAGGCCTTATTGATGTTACTAATCGTTGTAATCTTCGTTGTCCTATTTGTTTTGCTAATGCAGCTGTATCTAAATCCATATATGAGCCTAGTTATGAGGAAATACGGGAGATGTTACAAAATCTCCGTGCAAACCAGCCAGTACCCACCCCTGCCATCCAGTATGCTGGTGGTGAGCCCACGGTACGAAAGGACCTTGTGGAACTGGTGAAGCTAGCCCGGGAAGAGGGATTCAGCCACACTCAGATAGCTACCAATGGAATTAAATTGGCTAAAGACCCAGAACTGGCTCAGAAACTTAAAGATGCCAGTTTAAACACAGTTTACCTCCAGTTCGATGGAGTTACTGAAGAACCCTACCTAAAGTCCAGGGGCCGTAACCTTCTGCCTATTAAACTGGAAGCCATTGAAAACTGCCGTAAAGCAGATCTGGGAATTGTTCTGGTTCCCACCCTGGTTAAGGGAATTAATGATGACCAGGTGGGGGCTATCATACGGTTTGCCATTGAAAACCTGGACATTATCCGGGGGGTGAATTTCCAGCCAGTGTCATTTGCTGGCCGAACACCTGCCGATGAAGTGGAAGAACAGAGAATAACCATACCCACCTTCCAGAAATTAGTGGATGAGCAGACAGATGGTCAGATTGGTCGTGATGATTTTTATCCTGCCTCTTCAGTCATACCCATCACCGATTTTGTGGAGGCCATCGAAGGCGAAGACCAAGTATCATTCACCTGCCACCCTCACTGCGGTGCCGCGACCTATATTTTCATTAATGATGGCGAAATCACTCCCATAACTAAGTTTGTAGATGTGGATAGGTTTTTCAACCTCCTTTCCCGCAGTAGTGATGATATAAAGGACGGAGGAATAGTGGGCAAAGCCAAAGTCATAAGCAGAGCCACTAGGGAACTTCCCAAAACCATTGACCGGGATAAAAAACCTGATTCACTGGATATAACTGGAATACTGACCAAAGTCTTCAAGGAAAGATCATACAGTGCTCTGGGAGATTTCCATCATAAAACATTACTCATATCATGCATGCACTTCATGGATCCCTGGAACTTCGACCAGGACCGGGTTAAAAGATGCGTGATCCACTACGCAGTTCCTGATGGGCGTATAATACCATTCTGTTCCATGAATGCAATTCACCGTCCAGAGGTTGAGAAGAAATTCGCCAAACCAATGAAAAAATAACTTTTCCCCAACTCCACGATCTCTAAAATCACTCAAAATGTAAAAACTTTCAGAAAAATATAAAAATGGTATCAGAATTGATAATCAAAACTCCCTCACGGCTGCATCTAACCTTGATTGATCTAAACGGTTCACTGGGCCGAATAGATGGTGGTGTTGGTCTCACACTTGAAAAACCAGCATTGGTTTTGGAAATGGAGCGAAATAATGGTGAAATATCCGTTGAGTTTCAAAATCGTGAAAGCATACCGGTTAAGGTAATATCTGATTATGAGGATAAAATAAAAACCTCTGCTCGGCGGATGATGGACTACCTTGAATTAGATGGTGGATACAGTTTCACTATTTGCGAAACCTATCCCTCCCATTCTGGTCTGGGTTCTGGGACGCAACTGTCACTGGCCACTGCTAAACTCATTTCTGAAGCGGATAACCAGCAGATAACTGTGCCTGAGATTGCTAATATCGTGGGTCGGGGAGGTACATCTGGTATAGGGGTGGCATCCTTTGATAAAGGAGGTTTCATTGTTGACGGCGGCCACCCTCAAGATGAAAAACCTGATTTTCTACCTTCCTCAGCTTCACCAGCATCACCCCCACCTATTATTGCACGGTACGATTTTCCGCATGATTGGAAGGTGGTACTGGTTATCCCCCAAGTTGAAAAGAATGTTTCTGGAGAGAAAGAGGTTAACATATTCCAGGAGTACTGCCCCATACCCGTGGAAGAAGTTCAACAACTTTCACATCTACTCTTAATGAAAATGATGCCAGCGGTATTGGAAAAAGACCTGGATGGATTTGGAGAAGCAGTAAACTCCATACAAAATATTGGTTTTAAAAAAGTAGAGAATCAATTGCAAAAACCGATTATAGGTGATATAATGCAGTTGCTCCGGGATGCCGGTGCGCCGGGTGTGGGAATGAGTTCATTCGGACCAACCATTTATGCAGTAAATGACAACACTCAGGATATAGTAAGTGCAGCTCGTGATGCCCTAAGAGATATTGGTGGTAGTATAATTGAAACCAGGGCTCAGAATAGTGGTGCTGTGCTGGAACACATTCACTAAAATCAAGGAAACTGGTGTTTTAATCAACGGATTCCTGATGTGAAAATCAGAAATTCTGGGATATTATAAAAATTCTGGTATACAATCACAATTAATTGGATATTTTCTAAAAAAAATCTTTTGCACTGATTACCATGAAAGATGAAATAAAAGGTAAAGTTTGGAAGTTCAGGGATAGTATAGACACTGATGTAATCATACCTGGACGATACTTAAGAACTTTCAGTTTAGACGAGTTATCAAGCCATGTTATGGAAGGGGAAGATCCTAAGTTTGCGGAAAATGTGGAACAGGGGGATATTATCGTGGCTGGGTGGAACTTTGGCTGCGGATCTTCCAGGGAACAGGCCCCAGTAGCCTTGAAACATGCTGGGGTGGATGCGATTATTGCCAAATCTTTTGCACGTATATTTTACCGTAATGCCATAAATGTTGGTTTACCTGTCATAGTAGCGGATATTGAAGCAGATAAGGGTGACCAGCTAAGAATAGATCTGGCAGAGGGAATGATCCAAAACCTCAGCACAGGTAATAAATTCAACATACAACCATTCCACGATTTCATGCTGGGAATACTGGAAGATGGAGGTTTGGTTAAACATTATTTACATGAAAAAAAGGAAAACCAGTCTTAATGAAGTTCATATTCCCAAAAAAATGAGTGTGATGGTTATATTTCCTAATTTTTTATACCCCCCAATTCCAATTCACTAAAAATTAGACTATTCATATTCATTCCCGGCAATTATTTTAATAGTTACTTGTTAAAATTCATATCCCGACCAATCATATTTATAAATATTCCAAAGTACATAAAAATTCTTATCAATATTACAATATTTTTTACTTATTCTTATCGAAGCGAGGTTAAGAAAATGAAATGTCCAGTATGTGATTCTGAATCTTATGAAATACTCAAATCAAAGGGTAAAAATATCAAAGAAGTCCTTTTAAAATGTAATGAATGTGGAAACACATTTAGGGAGACAATAAAGATCCCTAAAATGGTTGAAATTAGGGTGATCATCAGCAAATTTGAGGAATCACTGAAAAAAACCATTAAATTATATCCTGATGAAATCCTGGAAATTGGGGAAGTACTGATGGTGGATGATGAGGAAGTGGAAATAACTTCACTGGAAAATACCAGGGGTGGTCGCGTTTCAAAAAGCATGGTATCGGAACTGGTAACCATCTGGGCCACATCCCTTACCGGACCTACCAGGGTAGGAATATCCATAGATTACGGTGGAAGAATACTTTCCCAGAAAGTGGATGTTGAAAGGGATTTCCAGTTTAATGTGGGAGATACTGTTAAACTGGGGAAGGCAGTATTCACCATAAAATCCATGAAGACTATCACCTCCAAGATCAGAAAGGGAGGAGCTCCTGCAGATCAAATTAAAAGAATATACGGGCGGCCTGCTGATCGCAGGGATAGATTTCAGTATGATTTAACTTCCAAAATAGTTGAAACAGTAGAACCCGAAGATGAAAGTTGAAACCTAATGAAATATTGTTAATCCCAAAATTCCTTTATATTCGTTAAATCACCTGAATCTTGACATCAACCATTAGTCAAGTTAATACCGCTATAAAATTATTCATTTATTAAAATAAATCCATCAAGTCCAGTTTACCTTTATAGGTGCCAAAACTGGATTCTTTGGAGAAGCATCACGTGGTTGGATGAAAGAAAAAAGGAAAGATCTGGTGGAAAAACTCTTTAACCAGGGATATATAAACACTGAAAAGGTTAAAGAAGCCATGCTTAAGGTTCCCCGTGAGGAATTTATGCCTCCAGAGAACAGTTCCTATGCCTACCTAGATCGTCCATTTCCCATTGGTAAGGGCCAAACCATATCCGCACCCCATATGGTAGCGATTATTGCCGAAAAGTTAGAATTAACAGATGGAATGAGAATTTTGGAAATTGGAACTGGTTTGGGATATAATGCTGCAGTGGTAGCAGAAATCGCGGGTAACGAAGGGCATGTCTATACCATAGAACGAATCCCAGCACTGGTAGAAAAGTCTAGAGAAAACCTAAACAAGACTGGCTACTCCGATAGAGTAACGGTAATTGAGGGAGATGGGACCATAGGATACCCAGATAAAGCTCCATATGACCGCATATATGGAACAGCAAGTGCACCGAAAATTCCAGAACCCCTTAAAAAACAACTGAAAATTGGTGGAAAACTGATCATGCCCATGGGATCAGACTATTACCAGGAACTGGTGTTAGTAATGCGAATTTCAGATGATGATTTCCAGACCCGGAATCTGGGAGGGGTTGTTTTTGTCCCCATGATCGGAAAACATGGTTGGCCTGAAAATAAATAAAAGAATTCACGTTAAAACCTAACATTTTAGTATTATATTAAACCCTTTTTGATTATTCAATGTATAAATCCCTAGATATCCTATCTAAAATCCTTCCTTTGAACTATCTAAATATATCCCATTGCATACTTTTAAGTTATATCCTATTAAACAACTTAATCGAACACCAATGTAATTAGTAATCTAAAAACCCTGATTAACATGAAAATCTATATTGAAACTTTTGGTTGCACATTCAATCAGGCGGATTCCCAGATAATGGCCGGTTTATTAGAGGAAACTGGTGGAGAAATTGTAACATCCCTTGAAGATGCTGATGTTATTGTCATTAACACCTGTTATGTTAAACAACCCACTGAACAGAAGATAACCAATCACATTCAGAAAATCCAGACCCAGTTCCCACAGAAAAAACTGTTAATTGCTGGTTGTATGGTGGATATTGATCCTGAAAAACTAAAAAAACTGGCACCTAAAGCAGGATGGATTGGTGCTCGTCGCATAAACTCCATCCCCAATGTAGTCAAATCTATTATGGATAATCACATTATCCGGGAAACCGGTCATGGTCATGATATTAAGACCGGCCTTCCACGAAAACGTTCCAATCCCCGGGTACATATTCTCCAGATATGTGAGGGATGCCTGGGTAGATGCAGTTACTGCTGCACCAGATTTGCACGTGGAGACCTACAGAGTTATCCTTCATCTCTTCTAAAGGCTGAATCAGAACAGGCAGTGGAGGATGGTTGTATTGAAATCCAGCTCACTGCCCAGGACACTGCTGCTTACGGGAAAGACAGTGGAGAAAACCTCGCTGATCTCATCAACCAGATAACATCAATAGAAGGTGATTTCAGGGTAAGGGTAGGAATGATGCACCCCAAAAACATTAAAGAGGACCTGGCATCTATTACAAATTCATTTAAAAATGAAAAGGTCTATAATTTCCTTCACCTTCCATTGCAAAGTGGAAGTAACCGGATACTTTCGGATATGAAACGGGGACACAGTGTGGAAGAATACAAGGCCATTGTGAAACAGTTCCAAATGGAAATACCAGAACTATCCCTGGCAACAGATATTATTGTGGGATACCCCACCGAGGAGGAAGATGATTTCAACGCCACGTTAAATGTTATCAGTGAAATTCGCCCGGATTTCCTGCATATCTCCAAATATCATCATCGTCCGGGCACACGATCATCTTTACTTCCCCCTATTGATCATGCAATCATGAAAAAACGTTCCCGAGACTTGAATGATCTCAAGGTGGCTATTGCCATTAAGAATAATCAGAGGTTCATGGGTACCAATCAAAAAATACTGATTACGGATAGAGGGAGTAAAGGTGGTTATATTGGTCGCACCAATTCCTATAAAACGGTAGTAGTTGAGAAAGCTCATCTGGGAACCTTTCAGGATGTGGAGATCACCCAGGCCCTGAGCACCTATTTGAAGGGAAATCTTAAACGTTAATTGTGTGAGCTACTGGCTATTTCTTAGAGTGCTCACTATTACTCTTATTTTTAAATTTCATTTGAGGTCGTGATTATTATCGTCAGTGTAGGTTAATATCATTTTAGGCAATATATTTCCTTTTAATAACATTTTTGTCTATGAATTCTGCTTCTTTATAAAAAATCCGATTTTTAATGCCATAGTAAATCATATATGGGCTCATATAGAGACCAGTATTAGATAATATGCAATATTTAATATGCGAAAACTGCGGCGGTTACTATGCATTAATGGATGGAGAATCCCCCAGTGATTTTGATTCATGCCAATGCGGTGGTAAATTTTATCTGGTTGAAGATGATGGCCTCCACATCAAATCTCCCATGATCCTTTGCCAATATTGTGGAAATCCAAACCCCACAAACACGGCCTTCTGCAGCGAATGTGGTCAAATATTAATTCCTGCCAAGGAATTATCTGCAGTTATAAGAGGTGAAAAATTTAAACCCTTGGGAATATTCGCCGGGGTTGCATTTATTCTAGTTTCTATATTTATTCTAGGTTTATTTGTTTGAATGCAGATTCGATATTTTTAATTTGCATTTTTTTTGAAGAAGGAGCAATTATAGGCTTATAATAGTTTTAGTAAAAAATAAACTTAAAATTTCCAAGGAGTCTAATTTTTCACTTATTTCAAGAAAAATGGATTTATTGTACAGATTATATCTCCGCTATCCTGATCCATTTTAAAAATTTAAATTACTAGGGGAATACAATTCTTCTTTTATTATTGAATAGTAATATTTAAATATTATTACTAAAAATATAAAAAGTATAATTTTATTGATAAAAATTCGTGCTAAGGGTATTATGACTTATCTTCTTTGCCATGAATGTGGGGGATATTACAAACTCCAGGAAGGAGAATCACCTGATGATTTTGCCTGTTGTCAGTGTGGAGGGGAGTTATTTCCGGCATCTTTGAATGAGATTCTTTTTCAAAAAACTTCCCTAAAATGTCCGGGCTGTGGTGAAGTTTCTGATGGTAAAACATTCTGCCCTTATTGTGGCACAATATTGGATACCCATGAAAGTTCCAGATATAATGAACATTTCCATTTTCATGTAGTTGAAGCTAAAACCAGTAAAAACATCTATGCCGGTAGAAAAGTTAAAACAACTGATCCTGAAGATTGGTTTTTGCGGGATCGGCTTAGAATCGATACTGATGGTAATTATTTCCGACAGGAACTACCATCCATGTTTGATAGGCATGGAGAAAAAGGTAGTGGTCTTAATCATCTATGGGAATTTGGGTTTCTAATTCAAGATCTCCTCTCAGGAAGTGAAAATAGGGTTACAAGATTTTCGAAACTTAAATCCCCAGTTGAATTAGGATTATTAATTTATCTAGGTTCATGTTTGGTCTTTTATTATTTTGGAGGTGATGTTGCATTCCAAATATCTATAATTTTCATGTTAATTGCAAGCACAATAACCTCTTTCATGTTAAATAAGAAAGATTACAGTGATATTTTTATTGACATTAACCTTTTAGCAGGATTGTCCATCTTTGCAGTGATTCTGTTAATCTTTTTATTCATCAGATATTCAATTTTCCAATCACTTCCACATGAAACTCCCGGAAGTGGGTTATCTAACACTCGCTTAATCTTAATCCTCCTGTTGACAGTCACAGTGGCCAATATTGGTGGTTTAACAGGTGTTTTTATCCGTAAAAAAATATTGTAATTTAGTTTAACAAACCAAGGAAATTTCTATGATAAATTAGCATTTTGGTAAAATTCCTGGTGAAAAATTATTTAAAATCAAAGTAGCGGCTGATATTCAATAAGGGTGGGGTTTTAAATGAAATATATAATTTGTGATGAATGCAATGGATTTTACGAACTTGAAACCGGAGAATCAATAGAAGACTTTGAAAGTTGTCTGTGTGGTGGAACCTTAAGTTACGCTGAACTAACACCCAAAGGTGTTAAAAAAACGGCCAGAAATATGGGTAAATCTCAGTCCCACAGTCATCAGATCAGTGATCAACATATAAATAAACACCAAATTATTAACCTTCATTCTGAAAATATATGTCCATTATGTGGGCAGATAAACAAAGTAAAATCAGCATTTTGTTCTAAATGCGGGAAGATACTTAAAACCGGAGGACCTGCTAACTGGTATGACTATGGTTATGTTTTAGAAGAGCGGCAGAAAAGGAAAAAGAGTTTAAGGGGATTATATGAACGTATTGATCTGTGGGGTGTGGGGTGTGGAATCATATTCCTGATAGGAATGACCATCCTCAGTAACATCATCATCTTTTTTGGACTGGTACGATTAACAGTTCAAAATGCAAATGAACCTACATTATTCTCATTTTTAGGTGGAGCATCCCTGATTTCTTTATCAATATTCTCACTATCCGGATTTGTCTCGGCAGCGGCTATTGGCACCAGAAGTTATATTGAAGGAATTGTAAACGGGGCCTTGGTAGGAATTTGTGTAGCAGTGGTAATTTCAATCATTCCCGGAGTATTTGTTTTGGCTTATGTGGGAATCATCCCCTGGGTGACTATCCTCCTGGGAGGATCCATTGTATACGGAATATTGACTGGGCTGGGGGGTTTGATTGCTGTCTCCTTACGTAGATACACTGGGATAATCTAATTCTTTAAATCATCCATTTAAGTTAATCCCTGTAACTAAACATCTCCTTTAATGTATAATGGAATGAAAATAATATTCAATTACGGGAATTAAATGATGATAAATTAAGATATGGACAAAATAAAAAATTAAGGCAATTAATCTAAACTGGAAAAACTTATACTTTATTTTAATAAGGATATTTCAGAGAGCACTAAAAATAATAAGTAAAGGGAGTGCCGTGGGCCGGACTTGAACCAGCGACATCCAGATCTTCAGTCTGGCGTTCTCCCAACTGAACTACCACGGCAAATGGGCCCGACGAGATTCGAACTCGTGATCACCTCCGTGTCAGGGAGGTATCATACCCCTAGACCACGGGCCCGCATTCAAACATTCGTGTCCTATACTATATAAACCTTTCTCTAGCTGGGGTAATTTCTCAAAGTATAAAAGTCTACTCTGGAAATATTAAATAATACTTTCGTAAAATGTATATGCCTCAAAAACAATATTATATACAATTATATACTTTATAAAACGTAGGGGTGAACTATAATGGATATCCAGGATCCCATAAAAACAACTGTAGAAGAAATTCGAAAGGTTTTAAACATAGAAAACGTTATTGGGGAAGTAATTGAAAGCGAAGACAAAATCTTGATTCCGGTTACCCGAATGGGGATGGCATTTGGAGCAGGTATGGGTGAAGGAAAAAGTTCTACTGATGAAGGAGGTTCTGCAGCTGCTGCTGGTGGAGGTGCAGGTATAGAACCAGTGGCCATGGTAGTGGTTTTCAAAGGTCAAAGTGGACCGGAAGGGGTAAAAGTAATGCCTCTTAAAAATCCAGACCCATTAACCCGGGCCATAGGGGAAGTCAGCAATGCCATTGTTGATGTTATGGCTGAAGGCCGGAAAATGGGGATGAGTAAATCCAAAAAACACCATAAAAAAGAAGAGAAAAAAACCGAAGTACAGGCTGAAGGAGAAATAAAAATTTAAGACCATAAAAAGTTTCTTAAGAATATTAGAGCCATCAAACAGTATTAAATAACCTTAGAGCGGGTTAAATTTGATATACACTATAATAGGCATCATAATAATTATTTTGGTGCTTATTTTATTGTCTTTTCTTTTGATTCCCCTAAAATTTTCCCTGGACCTTAAAAAAAATGGATCTGAAATTAAGGGTCATTTCATTCTCAAATTTTTAGGGATACGCATTTTCTCAAAGGAAATACCTGGAGATGAAAAGGGCCAGGATGATAAAGAGGAAGACAAAAAGGAAGGGAAAAAAGATGAATTTGATCTTAAACGTATTTTAAAGATTCTGAAATTAGTTAAAAATTCCTGGCCTCACCTATATAGGCTGATAATTGTTTTTTATCATTCTGTGAATTTGGAAAAATTTTCCCTTAACATGACCCTGGGAATGGAAAGTCCAGCGGACACTGCACTTTTTACCGGATATATATGGTCATTTACCTATCCCCTTAATGCCATCACTCGAATCCATGCGGTTATAACGCCGGATTTCCAGAGAAGGGTTTTGGATGGAGATCTACAGGTCGATGTAAGTTTAAAGCTATTCTGGATAGTGGCAGAAGCCATACGCGCCTACACTAAAAAACCAGTAAGGGAACTGATTCAGGAAGCACGTAGCTAACTGGTGGAATCATGAAAAATCAAGAAATAAAGGTTGGTAACTCTGTAAAAATAGAGAATAGAATTTTTTATCCTATCCTTAAGATTTTTCACTGGAAACACCATGAAAGTGAAGTATATTCAATATCACCACTGGCCCTGGTGGTGGTTGAGGGAGAAATGAAATACATACTTCCCATGGAAGAGTTTGATGACCCTGAAAAGCTGGAGAGTTTAATGGATATGGTTTAGGTCAAGTCCTATTTTTATTATTAATTCCTCACTTTTTGATTATTTAGTATTTACTAATTTTTCAGTCATTATTTTGAACTAAAATCTCCAGAATGATTAAGATTTATAATCCTGATGGGACGTGATAAACTTCCCGTTAAGAAAATAATTTATGCTTCATTCAATAGAAAAATAATTAGAAGTTGAATTTCGTCCTTTGGGGTTTCAAATATGCAGTTAGAATTGAAAGGATCAAGATCAGAATATGAAACATTCATGGTTCTGGCTTTAATTGCCTTATCCTGCATCCTAACCTATTACTTCCATTCTGTTCTAAGATCCGGTGTTCTTTTCACTCATTTTTATTATATACCCATAGTATTAGCTGCTGTCTGGTGGAAACGGAAGGGATTATGGGTCCCGGTTTTCCTGGCCGGGGTGCTTATTTTTGTTAGTTCTATAAGTCCCATTGAAAGTAATTACATTTATTATAATCTTTTTAGATCTGCTATCTTTATCTCAGTTAGTGTGATAACTGTTATTCTAAGTGAAAGAATAGAAAAGTCACAGATAAAGTTAAAAACCAGCGAAGAAATGTTTCGTTCAGTGGTTGAATCTGCCATTGATGGAATCATTACCACGGACATGTCTGGTAAAGTGGTTTTTACCAATAAAAGTTTCCAAAAAATTTTCCAGTACTCTGAAGATGAGGTAATGGGAGAAAATGTGGAAAAATTCATCCCGTCACGTTTGAGGGATAAATACCATCAACAAATGGATCAATTCCGCAGAACCGGTGAACACCAACTGCTTGGAACTTTTGAGTCAGTGGGTTTGAGGAAGGATGGTAAAGAATTCCCCTTTGAAATATCCATCACCAACTGGGAAGGATATGGGCAAATATTCACCACTTCCATCATCAGGGAAATAAGCTATCGTAAAAATGCTGAAAAGACCAGGGCTATACTTTCAGCCATTGTGGAAAGTTCAACTGAATCCATTATTGGAATGGATCTGGATGGTAAGGTGTTGAGTTGGAATAAGGGATCAGAACAAACTTATGGGCACCTGGCAGAGGAAGTCCTCGGAAAATCAGGTTCTGTTATATTTCCCCCTGATTCCGATGAATTCAAGCAGATACTGGAGATAATTGCTTCTGGGGAAAAAATTGATCACTATGAAACCAATAGAATAACTAAAGAAGGAAAAATTATTGATGTATCCCTCACAGTCTCCCCAATAAAAGATAAATCAGGAAAGATTATTGGATTATCAGCCATAGCAAGGGATATAACTCGAGAAAAGGCTGCTGAAGAGGCTTTAACCCGGAGCGAAGCTCAATTATCAATGATCACTGCCAACATGGCTGATATTATATGTCAAGCTGATAAAGATGGCACATATCTCTACGTCAGTCCTTCGGTAAAATCAGTCCTCGGGTTTGAACCACAGGACCTCGTTGGAAAATCAATGTTCGAAGGGGTGCACCCTGATGATCGGAAAAGGGTCACCTCTTGCATGAAGGATGCCTTCGGGAAATGCCTGACCCAGTTTGTTCAGTACCGTTACATGAAAGCCGATGGTAGTTACGTATGGTTGGGTACCAAGGGTACACCAATATTTGATGATGGTGTGGCTATAAGTGGATTTGTTTGTAACAGTCGTGACATAACCAACCAAAAAAATGCAGAAGATGCCTTGCGTGAGAGTGAGGAGAAATACAGAACTCTCATTGAATCAGCTAAGGACCCTATTTCTTTGTATGATGAGAATGGTATTTTTTTAATGGCCAATAAGGCAGGGGCACATAGTATGGGTAAGGAACCTGCTGATATGTTGGGACATTCTCTCCGGGATTTTTTCCCTCCTGAAATTGCTGAAAAACAGATGGAATTAATAAGAGAAGTGTTCCACACAGAAGAAGGTTTAGATATGGAAATGTTTGTACCCGATGGTGAGAGAGACCAATGGTTCAGTACAAGTCTACAACCCCTATACGGTCCTGATAATCGAGTTCGCAGTGTGCAGGTAATTTCAAGGGATATAAGTGACCTTAAAGAAACTCAAATTAAACTGGAACAAGCCCTTGATGAGAAGGATATGCTCATGAAGGAGGTATATCACCGGGTAAAGAACAACTTGATGGTGATCTCCAGTCTCCTGAATCTTCAGTCACGATATATTAAAGATGAAGAAGCCCGGGGAATATTCAAGGAAAGCCAGGAAAGAGCTCATTCCATGGCCTTAATTCACGAAAGACTCTACCGCTCCACTGACCTTAAACATATTGATTATGGGGATTACATCCGCACCCTGACCCGGGATCTATTCCGGACCTACGTTTCTGATCCCTCCCGGATTAATCTGGAACTGGAAGTGGAGGATGTGATGATTGACATCAACACTGCCATACCATTGGGACTTATAATCAACGAACTAGTTTCAAATTCTATGAAACACGCATTCCCAGGGGATAAAAAAGGGGAAATCACAGTTAATTTCAGTGAAGTGGAAGATCAGTGCCTATTGGAAGTTAGTGATAATGGTATAGGATTCCCCCCAGAACTTGAACTGGGTAAAATAGATTCCCTAGGACTCCAACTGGTTACCAGCCTCACCCAACAAATCAGAGGGGAACTGGAACTGGAAAGAAGTCCAGGAACCACCTTTCGCATAACTTTTAAGGAAAAAAAGATGGATAACTCCGATTAATTTTATGTGATCTAATGCTTATAGAAAATTATCCAATCTAATTTTTCAAATATTTAAAAAAAAATTAATTTTTTTAATAAAATAAAAAAATGAATTAATAAATTTAGATTCATTAAATGGGTTAATCTACTTTGAAGAAATCAGATTTCAATGCTCCGCAGATGGGGCAAACATCTGGAGCCTCATTTTCCACAGTGTTACCACAGTGTCCGCAGACATAATAATCCACTTCTTCGTTATTACCCAGTGCTTCCAGAGCTTTTTTGTAAAGTCCGGCGTGGAGTTCTTCCACCTGGTTGGCCACATCAAAGGTCCACACTGCATTATCGTTACCCACTTCTTTTGCTTCTTTGATGAAGTCAGGGTACATTGCTTCAAATTCTTCAATTTCGCCTTCAATAGCCCCTTTCAGGTTCTCTTCAGTGCTACCAATACCTCCCATCACCAGTAGATGGTTGTGGGCGTGAACAGTTTCCGCTTCAGCAGCTGCCCTGAAAAGTTTAGCCACCTGTGAGTATCCTTCTTCATCTGCTTTTTTAGCAAAGGCTAGATATGTACGATTAGCTTTAGATTCGCCTGCAAATGCTTCTTTTAAGTTATCTATAGTGCTCATTTTCTATCTCCTTTCAATCAATGTACTATCCTTTATTGGAGTTTTTGTATAAAAAGATTGAGTTATTTTTTGAATTATCTCTAATGAACAGCTACCCTTAAAGAAACTGTGGTAAGAGATAGGTATGGTTTAAAGCATTTTATACCCAGTCTCTATTGGAGATCACAAATGATCATGGGTGGGTAAAAATAGATCATTATCCTAAAAAATAAGAAAAATAAGAAATAAAAAAATTTAAGCGGATTTGACGGCCATTTCGATGTCTTCGGCTTTGACAGTCTTTCTTCCGGCGTGTTTTGCAAGTTCGACGGCTTTTTTAGCTAGCTCTTCGCCATTTTCTTCCAGAGCTTTGGCTAAAGCCTCCTTTGCATCATCGCTTATCCTTTGAGCACCAGCATTTTTTATGATTCTTCCAACTGGAGCAATTGGTAATTCAGCCATATTTTCACCTCCTATTCTAGCTAGAACTCTATAATATTTAAAGATATCGGTTTTCATGCTATGAGCAGCCATGCCACTTAACATGCACACTCACCGAGTGTGATCATCAACCTACCAAAACTTTAAAGGTTATAAACACCCATAGGAATTCCCATGTATAAGAGTCCGGACATTGAACCCACCATAGGAGAGATACTAAATAAAGCCAGGAAAAAGCCTATATCTAATGGGGAAGCACTTAAGCTTATGAAAACAACTGGTAATGAATATCAAGCCCTTATTCGTGCGGCAGATTTGCGAAGGCGGGAATTGGTTGGTGATAAGGTTACCTATATTCAAAACTGGAACATCAACTTCACAGATATATGCACTGGCACATGTGGGTTCTGTGCCTTTCGCAAAGACCCTGGACAGGGAGGTGCCTACTTTTTGAGTGTGGATGAAATAGTGGCAAGGGCGAAAAATGCATGGGATGATGGTGCAGTGGAAATATGTATCCAGGGAGGACTCCATCCTGATGTTGACGCCCACTTCTATGAAAAAATAGTACGCAGTGTTAAGGAAGAAATCCCGGACATCCACATACACGCATTTTCTCCAATGGAAATATATTACGGAGCATCAAAGTCTGGAATGTCCCTCGGAGAAACTCTGAAAATGTTGAAAGATGCAGGGTTAGGTTCCATGCCAGGGACAGCTGCTGAAATCCTCAACGATGAAGTCCGGAAGGTTATCTGCCCGGGTAAACTCACCACCAATGAATGGGTGGAGGTTATTGAAACCGCCCACCAGATGGGTGTGCCCACCACCTGTACCATGATGTATGGTCATGTGGAAGGGGTGGAGCACCGGGTGGAGCACCTGGAAATCCTGCGGAACATCCAGAAAAAAACAGGGGGCTTCACAGAATTCGTACCCCTCACCTTCATGCACATGAATGCTCCCATTTACCACCAGGGAATCTCTAGTCCTGGAACCACCGGTACTGAGGACCTGAAACTCTATGCTGTGGCCCGGTTAATGTTTGGTGACTTATTAAATAATATACAGGTTTCCTGGGTGAAGTTGGGGTTCAAATTCGCCCAGGTATGTCTGACTGCCGGCTGCAATGATATGGGTGGAACCCTGGGGGAAGAGAACATCTCCCGATCTGCCGGGGCACAGCACGGTGTTTACACGCCTCCTGAAGAATTACAACGGATAATAAGGGATCTGGGGCGTGTTCCTGCCGAGAGGGATACTCTTTATAAGACTATAAAACCAGTGTAATCTTAAAAAACCATTGTACTAATTTTTAAAGATATGCTCTTTTTAGAGATGATTTTGGTTAATTAAAATAATTTGGGAATATTATATATCTGGTGCTAAACTGTTCGAATAACCACCCAATCCCCTTCCTCAACACTCCCCATAACCTCCAAACCTTCAACCACCCTTCCAACATGATTCACATCAGAAGCAGGCTGTGAATCTCCGAAGAATATGCAGAAAGCCTTTCCGGGAGGCCAGTAGGATACATCCCCCTTATCAGAGGATGGTGAGGGATTTTCATAGTCATGTTCAAGGGGTATGGGGAAGAAAATCTCTTCCTGCCATAACTGGGCTTCACCTTCCATGGGAAGGTTTTCATAGAACTTCTGGGCGGTGGATGGGTTTCGATCATCCAGGATTACCTTTAGTTTTCCTTTTTCCAGTATTTCAATTTCAATCTCCATTTTCAAATCCCCTTCTCCGATTTTTTAAATTGATTATTTTGAATGTTAGAAGATGGCTATCATTTAAATGTTGGAAATATCATCTGGTTCGCCCTGTTTTAGGAGGTCTTCCATGATCTGGACTCCGGTGGAAGTTCCGATTTTACTGGCCCCGGCATTGATCATGGCTATGGCTGCTTCCAGGTCCCGGATGCCCCCCGCTGCTTTCACGCCCATCTCCATGCCCACAGTCTCCCGCATTAGTTTAACATCTTCCGCTGTGGCTCCATCCACTCCGAAACCAGTGGATGTTTTCACATAATGGGCTCCGGCTTCCCGGGCTAGCTGGCAGGCAGTGATCTTCTCATCCCTGCTTAAGAGGGCTGTCTCCAGGATAACTTTGACCACATGCCCCCTTGCTGCCCCCACCACTGCGGCGATATCTGCCTGGACCAGGGGGTAATGCCCTGACTTGAGGGCGCCTATATTCATCACCATATCCAGTTCAGAGGCCCCACTGGCCACTGCTTCCTCTGCCTCAAAGGCCTTGGCATGGGGTGTTTGCACCCCGAATGGGAAACCTATAACCACACATACATTAGTGTTGGAGTTTTCCAGGAGTTCACTTGCCAGGGAAGCCTGGGTGGGTGTTACACAGACACAACTAAAATCATAATCATCCGCCTCTTGACAGAGCTCCCTAATATCATCTTCCATCGCATCCCTCTGTACATTGGTATGGTCAATCATTCCAGCCAGTTCTTCTATGGATATCATTTATTAAATCCCTCCATTTGATGGTATTCTAATATTTTAAACAATTTACTGGTATTCTAAGTATTAATCATCTTTCTATTTCAAATTCCTAACATTACTATTATATCTAATTAACATTCTTTGGTATTTTAATTCTAAGAAATTTTTATAAAAGAACTGATTTTTAAATTAATACTAATATTAAATCTATTATCCACATTAACTTTGTTAAACTAATTTTTTAGCCATGTAAGGTCCTTTTCGCTTGTAACCAAATTTACGGTAATAGTTACGGGCCCCGATTCCACTGATAATCAGAATTTCCTTTTTATCATATTCTTCACGGCTGATTTCTTCGGCCTTTTTCAGTAACTCTTCACCATAGCCACGGTGCTGCCACAGGTCATCTTCCCTTTCACCTAAAGGTATCATGGGTCCGTAAACATGCAATTCACGAACCAGTGCACTTTTATGGCTAATTTCCGGACGATGAGCCTGTTCTGATGGCATTCGTAGCCTTAAAAATCCCAGGAGAACATCAGCAGGAGCATCTTCCATGGACAGGAATATTTCCTCCCCTTCACTGGCACGGTATTTTTCCATCAGGAGTTGCACATTGTCTTTATTGGTATAAGTTCCATGGGCAGCCTGGTGTCCTACTTCCCGGCAGCGAATGCACTGACACTGAACTTTCTCTCTTTTAAGTTGATTATAAACCAGTTCTCCCAGGTTTGACTTCTGGACTCCCGCTTCTATGAGTTGAGATGGTATGTCCCGCTGTATACGCATGGTACGCACCCATTTGGGGAGAATCTTCTTAACTTCCACAATTAATTTCACGGCTTCTTCACTGGTATAGGGAGTGTACTCCCCTTTTTCCCATAGTTCATAGAGTTTGGATCCTTTGGTTACCAGGCAGGGGTAGATCTTCAGCATGTCTGGTTTGAAACGTTCATCAGAGAATAATCGTTTGAATATTCGAAGATCACGTTCCTGGTCACTGAAAAGACCCGGCATGAGGTGCATGGCTACCTTGATCCCAGAGTCCTTTAAAACACGGGTAGCTTTTATGGTGTCTTCTACCCGGTGGCCCCGCTCTACCCTGTGGTAGATGAAGTTGTAGATGGTCTGCACACCCAGTTCTACCCGGGTTACACCCATCTGCAACATTCGGTCCACATCTTCCCTACGTGAGTAGTCTGGCCTGGTTTCGAAGGTCATACCCACACAGCGGACACTGGAATTCTCATTTTCCTGTTGAACATTTTCCAGGTATTGGAATCCCTGCAAATCAAGGTTGCCCCCGGTGTACTCATCATCAGAATTTAATTTATATTCTTTAACTCCAAAATCAGTCATGGCTTGGAGACACTGGGTGATGAACCATTCCTGGAAGCATAAAAACCGTGAGGGAAAAGTACCACCCATAATTATGAGTTCCACCTTATCCAGGGGATGACCGATGCTCTCCAACTGCTGGAGACGATTGTATACCTGTTTATACGGGCTAAAATCGTACATTCTGGCCCTTAATGCTGCGGGTTCTTCTCCCGTGTAACTGGGAGGGGCTATTGTACTCTCGGGACAGTAAAGGCATCTTCCGTGGGGACAGTTATGGGGCGGGCACATCACCGCCACTACCGCCACACCTGAAATTGTTCTGGTTGGTTTTTTCTTCAAAATAGGGATAACAAGTTCTTTTTCCTCTTCTCGGGCTGTTTGAAGTATTTCCGAGTTACGGGGAAACCGGTCCAGTTTGTAATCACGGCACACCTGAAACTTTGCCTTCTCCAGATCCTTCCTGTTTTTTATCTTTCCAGACTGTATATCTTTAATTATGGATCTTCCCGCTTCTTCCATATCTTTTTCTCCCACAAAACTCCATTTTTATCTTAAAAATTGTATTCATAAAATTATTCTAATAAAATTTTATTTCTACTAATTAATGATTTAGACAATTCTGGCAAATACACACTTGATTATTATTTGGTTTTAAAACAGTATAAATGACTGGGGGAGATGCCTAATAAATATATTGACATAGGGGAGTTATTAGCCTTTTTAAATCCATCCAGAAAATTAAGGGGATATGGAGGCTCGTTAAATGGACAATAATTTATATACATCAAAAAACAGAGTATAAACTGGTGTTTAAATGAAAGTAAGTGACTTTTTCGGGCGAAGAGTTTTGGATAAAAAGGCCAATGAAATAGGTAAAATTGCAGACATGGTCATAAAACCAAAAGAGGGCATTATAACCAGCATGATCATATCAACCAGTGATTTCGGACTCACCCGGAAAGATCTGGAAATCGTAACTGCAGACATAGAAGAAGTTGGGGATTACGTACTTTTAAATATTGAAAAGGAAGAACTGAAAGCAAGGGCAGAATCCGGTCAGAAGAAAGAGAAATTACGACTGGACATTAAAAAATAATATCATTTATCCATCAAATACTTAAAAAAATACTATAAATGATTTCATTTACCAGTAAATTGGGGGTGAGAATGTGGAAGCTGCAAACAAACGGAATAAAGAGATTTTCATAGGTTCTCATGTGAGATACAGTGGTACTGGCAGTGCCGGGGAAGTTTTAGGTCTTAAAAGTGATGAAGATGGAATTTGGGTGAAGGTAGACACCACCCAGTTATGGTACAATAGCCGCTACCTGGAACTCATGGATGAAAAAGAATACAATAGGCTTAAAAAACGAGAATCCAAAAGAAAAACAAAAGTATCCAGTGAAAAAACGGATGAAAAGGAATCCACTAAGAAAAAAGTGGATAAACTTAAACAGAACCTGGAAGACATTGACATGAGCTCTGAACTATGTGATGGTGGAGGTTAAAAATCCGCCTCAAATCTCTTTTTTTAGGATATTACTCGGTAAAATATTTTTAATTTCTTAATGAAAGATCACCAGATTCCTTTTTTTGAATAGGTAGAATCCTTTTTTGGAAATCATTAGGTACTAATTCTTTAATCCTTTGAAAATCTATTATATTTACTCTAACTACTTCAAATTCTGGATGCACTCCTGGAATGATTCCTCCACCAGTGATTTATCTACATTAAGACCATCCAGAACATTGGTGTGGTAAGATTCCCCCTGAATTGACTGGTGAACCGGGTCGCACACAGTTTGATTATTAGCCGGAATATGTACCGGGTCACAAATAATGGGTTCGGTCATCATTTTATAGAAAACATAAACAATAATTAAAGATGTTATCCCGGAGATAAGGGCAATAACTATTTTTATTTTCTCATTGGCTATGTAACAATCAATAACACAGCTTAATAAGTAGCTTAAAACTAGACCGATTACAATGGAAAGGAAAATACTTATTAAAAAGACAAGGGCATCAACTGTTAGGGATAATGAGAGAGAATCAAGATAAATGATATTATCAATCAGCAGAGTGGTAAGTGCGATGCAGGGAATGGCTAACACTAAAAATAGGGTTACCTTGTATTTTAGGGGATACAAAAATTCTTTAATACTCACCATGAAATTATTTCTTATTTTTTCTGATATTTATTTTTTTATAATATCTGTGGGGGGTTATTCACAGGTTTAGGATAGGTAAACTGTATTTGAAGTTGTTGGTTTTTAGCAAATAACGATTTCATTAATTATATCCTGAAAATCCTGCCCAGAGTAGTTGAGTTTTGAAAATAATCACCCACTCCCTTTTCCTGGAATTTCTTTTCCACCACCTGAAACCTCCCCATTTTCTCACCCAATTTAGATGCCCTCTCAGCGTAATTTCCATAAAAAACGTCCATTTCATGTGATAAATGGTTTAATTTTTCTTTAATCTCTGATTCACTCACAAAACTGTAGATCTGGATTAATGATTCCAATGTAAAGGTGTTTACCTTGGATATGAGCCTTTCTGTTTCATCCTTTAAATTTCCTGATTTTTTCCCGGGATAGAAATGTTGCAGTAGCTGTGAACGGTAGGATAGGGCGATTAGCTTATGGGATAACTCTGGATAAAGGGAATTCTCCCGGTAAAAGGTGAGACTGTTAAGACGGAACAATTTTTCCACGGCATTATCCTGAATTCTGTAATCCCAGTGTGGCCAATTGCCCTTTAAAAGTCCTTTTCGTTTAACCAGCTTCTCCAGAGGAGAACCGGCTACAATTTCCGCTCTTCCAAAATCAAAGGCCAAATTCTTATTCTTATTCATGCAGTAGATGTTCTCATTTATCTCTTTAAGAGTGGCCCGGGGGTGGAACATCAGTAGGTTAAAGGTAACACCCATATCAAAATTTTCCAGGAGTTCTATGGAGCTATTAATCTCTTCCACACTGGAAGACCGGACCAGTGCTTTCAATCCAGTCTCACTAGCATTTTCAACTCCTAAAAAAACACCCACAGTTCCCATTTCTTCTAAAAGAACTAATATATCTTCATCAACACCATCTTGTCTGGTTTTAATGAGAAGTGCAATATCTGCCAGTTCAACTTTTTCTTTTAACAATGATTTTTTCAAACTATTCAAACGGGCGTAGGATGATTCTTTGGTAGGTAGGAGGAAATTATCATCGTGAAACTGGAATAACCTCACCTTCTGATCATGGTAAAGTTTTCCCATTTCCTGGGCAACATTCTCTGGAGATCTTAATGCGTAGGGAAGTTCTGTTTTTTGTTTGTGGAATGCCCCTATGCAGCAGTAAATACACTTGGAATGAAAACATCCTCTGCTGGTGACCAGGGTGGCAAACCGCTCACCCAACCTGGTATGTGGTTTTTTATTCCGAAGAGGGAATTTCAGACGGTTTAAATCAGGGAATTCTGTGATTAAATGATTTTGCATCAGCCCATCTTTTTTTGACTTATAAACCAGGTTAGGAACACTGGATAGGTTTTCATTATTTACCAGAACATCTATGAGGCTAGAAATTGGGGCTTCCCCTTCAAAACGAATAACAGAATCAACAGTTTTATAGTCCAGTATTTTCTCAAATTCAAAGGTGGGGAAGTGCCCTCCCACAGTTACGTGGACATGGGGGTTTGTTTCTTTTATTTTATGTATTAATTCCAGGAAAATGGGAGCTAGGGACTGGAAGGCCATTGAAACCGCTACCATATCTGGATGGAATGATCTTAGTTCTTTTAGAACTCCTGAAAATTCATTCTGATTGGAACATGGAACAATTCTAACGGTGTGTCCGTTTTCCTGGAGTTGGGCTCCCAGGTACCTGATGGCCAGGTTTTCTTCATCTTCTGCACCCACCAACAAGACTTTTCCTTTCATATGAATCCAAGTTTTATGGAATATTATGTAATTTTAGTTTAAATCCCTATTTTTATGGTAATAGTATAGTACTACACGCAGATAATGGTACCTAAAAACAAGGGGTTGATGTTATGACTGTTATGGGGGTTAATGAGAAATAGTACTGGATGCTGGAATTTTTAGGATCCAGGGCTTTCTGGGTATTTCAGGTTTCACCACCAGTGACCAATGGTAGTTTTTCCTCATTCTATAATTTTAATTTACTGGAATTTTTCACCTACAAGTACCCGAGCAAATCATAGTGGTATTGGCTCTTTAAGAGCGGTTTCAGGGCTTATAAATGGGAATACTTTGTATTGTGCGGATAATTTAAGTATAATTTAATATTAATTGGATTGAGATAATTTTAATTCATTATGTTCCATTTTTTCATTATTTTTAATTCCTTAACCAAAGATTTTCTAGGGGTATGTTTATATCGCATGACTCCAATAAAAAATTACAAACCGACGGTCGGTTTGCAGGTGGTTATGATGGTTCCCAGAAAACCCCGTGAAGAAAGAATAAATGAAATAATAAAAGCAGCAATTGAAGTTTTCCTGGAAAAAGGCTACGAAAACACTACAATGGAGGCCATTGCCCAGAAAGCAGGGGTAAGTAAAGGTGGACTTTACCATTACTTCCCCAGCAAAGACATGGTACTGGTATTTGCCAATGAAAAAATAAGTGAAAAAGTTACGGGAATAATGGAGAGTGCCCAGAAATGTTCATCAATGCGGGAAGGAATCATGCACTACATTAAAAGCTATATTCGTTACTGGCTTGAAAATCCCAAAGAAACTGCATTTTTATTCCTTTCAATTGCCAAGATTCTGGAAAAACCGGAACTTTTAAAGTACTACCAGCAGTACACTGTGGATTATGTTGCATTTCTGGAAGGTGCCTTCACCATGGGAGTTCAGCAGGGGGAATTCAAAGAACACGATGTAAGGACCAGTGCCATAACCCTGATGGCAGCACTGGACGGTATCTTGAGTTACATGATCTTTGATGAGGTTCTGCAACTGGAAGAAGTTCTTCAAAATTTTGAGGAAAAATTCATCAAATCCATTGAAATAGTAAAATAAATTTATAATAACATTATTTTATTCAAACAATAAATTTAAACAAATAATGGTAGAAATGCCAGTGGGTAACATTAATTTAAAATCCTCTGATAATTAAAGAAAGCAGTGAATAGTGGGAGGTGTTCTATGGTTAAAGATGTAATTGATTTTTATTATTTCTCTGGAACTGGAAACACCCTTTTAGTGGTAAAAAAGATGAAAGATATCTTCACGGAAAACGGGGTTCCGGTTAATCTGCACAAAATTGAAAAATCAAAACCGGAAGATGTGAATTTAAACCATACCCTCGGCCTGGGATTTCCCATAGCAGAATTATCCACCTACAATTTCGTATGGAAATTCATCAGGGCACTGCCTGAAACTGACCAGGACACCGAGATCTTCATGGTGGACACACTGGCCGGATTTTCCGGTGGTATTGTGGGGCCAGTGCATGAAATAGTGAGAAAGAAGGGATACAATCCCATAGGGGTTGAAGAAATTGTAATGCCTCCCAACATCTTTTATATTCAGGATGGGAAGACCTGTAATGAAAAGGTTCAAAGAGGGATGATGAAGGCTGAAAGATATGCTCTGGACATTGTCTCTGGAAGATCTAAATGGGGGAGAGTACCGTTGATTTCAGATGCAGTTTACTATTACATCCCTTGCCGGTTTAAAGGTCACAAAATCCAATCTCAATCAGAAACTCCTACGTCTGGAGACCAATCATGAAGAATGCCGCCGGTGTGGTATATGTGTGAAACTATGTCCAGTGAACAACATAACCCTGTCTGAAGATAAGTATCCTGTGCATGGTTTTAACTGTGAGTACTGTTTAAGATGCACCTCCCTCTGTCCCCGTGGTGCAGTTTCCTGCCCCATAAACTACAAAGGAAAAACATATCGGGCAGTTAAAGCCAGAGAATTTCTGGAATGAAACTAACTTAAAAAAGAATTACAATTTAAAAAATACTAAAAATAATTATTTCAAAATATTTAAAATAAATCCATAATCAAAATTAGAGTGTTATTAAACTAGAGGGATGGTTATGGTAAGTTTAGATGAAAAAAATATAGACGTGGAAAAACTGGCCAGGAAGGCATTGAATAGCCAAGATCTATTCCAGGAACTGAAAGAAGGAGTCCGATCTAAAGATAACACTACCCGTCAAAACAGTTTTAAAGCCGTGCAAGTTATAGCTCAAGAAGATCCAGACTTTCTCTATAAAGAATGGGACTACTTTCAGGAAATGCTTAAAAGCCCCAACAACTACCATAAATACATAGCCATATACATATTAGCCAGTTTAACCCGCGTAGATATGGATACTAAATTTGAAAGGATATTTAATGATTATTACGGAGTGCTGGCTGGTGATAAGGCTATGACTGCATCCCACGTGGCTTTAAATTCAAGTATCATTGCACATAACAAACCAGATCTCAGGTCCCGGATTGTGGATATATTAATGAGTATTGATGACATCCACCAGGGTAACCAAAAGGAACTAATTAAAGCCTACGCCATTGAGGCCCTGGGGAAAATCTACTTGGAAGCAGATGATAAGCAACTCATTGAAAATTTTATAAAATCTCAGCTGGATAGTAAAAGTCCCAAGACCCGCAAGATGGCCCAGTGTTTTCTGGAGCAGTGTTAAAAGATATATTAATATACTATGAACCCTCACAATTGATTAAGGGATAAACATGGTTGATATTAGCAAGGTTACCGGGTCCCATCACTTCCCTCAGAGGAAGAATAAATTCAAAGAAATGGTGGGTAAGATATGTTCCAGTGGTGCATCCAATAAGTCCAGTAAGGAATCAAAGGGAGCACTACTAACATCCTCTATACAAACTAGAGAATCAACCAACTGGTTATCTAAAAATCCTAAACGCTGGAATAATTTTCAGAAACAATACCAGAATGAATTTGATGAGAAAATCAAACTCATGGGTGAGATTAGGGGTAAGAAAAAAGATAATGAAGTAATTCAATCCTTATTCTCTTTTGAAGATTCTGATTTTTAAACTTAAGAACGATGGGTAGTAAATGAATAAAATCCTAATTCTATACTCTCTGCAACTGCCTAATTTTAAGTCGTCTAAAAATCATATATATTTTTATAGATACTCTTTCAACGGGTAAGGCTGAAAAATTAGTTAATTAACTTATTTATTAGCTAACTTAGTGTATTGTTTATGAAATTCAACTAGTTGGCACTCAGCGGAATAAAAACTAACCAAAAAGTATTACTTTTTCTCCAGTCCATTTACGATCAATCTGCGTATAATGTATGATCTGGACCGGTCCTCCTTCTTGGCTATCCCATCAATTCTTTCAATGTACTCCTGCTCCAGGCGGATGTACACACTCTTCTTTTTTGTCATGTATAACATTACGATTCAATACGAATATATACTTTACTGATAAATGGAGTTCTCTGTTGATTTAAGTTCTATCATTTGGAAATGTGGTTCTAATTAAAAAAAGATTAAAAAAGGGATAAAACATTAAATACCGTCTATGGTTGGAATGATGCATTAAAGAATTTTGTCAAATAATCCCCAGATTACAAAAGGTTTTCTGGGATTATAAAAGATTTCCTGGGATTACTTAAGATATCCTTAAAAGATATTTGGGGGATGAATTAAGATATCCTAAAGATTGTAAAAGATTTTGGGAATTGCTAACTAAAGATTACAAAGATTTTAAAGACTGGGTTTGATAATCTTTATATCAATGGAGAATGTCTAATGAGAAAAATCAGATTTTCAGATCTTAGTGTGAGGGTTATTAATATAACCTTCAACACCCGTTTTGTTTTGGCTCGGGCCTGTCAGAAACTCCCTCCCTTGGAATGGATGATAGATAAAATGTTCTTTGAGGGTGATGATATACAGGTACTTCCCCGGGATGCTGCAATCAAAAACCACCAATCAGGAGATGTGATGGAACTGGAAGTAAATGCCATAGTTCCCACATATAATGAAAATACACTAGTCCCTAGTCAGGTATTGAAGGAGATGATCAAAAGGTCAAAATACCATTTTATCATGGATAACTGCATCTGCCGCACTTCCAACAACTGCCAGGATTACCCCCATGATCTGGGATGTTTATTTTTAGGGAAAGGATCCCAGAGAATATCATCCAAACTGGGAAGAACAGTTTCAGCTTCTGAGGCAATTCAACACGTAGAAAGGGGTCAAAAAGCAGGTCTGGTGCCAATCATTGGCAGGAACAAGATAGACAGTGTTTGGTTAAGCACAGGCCCGAAAGAGGAATTACTCTCAATCTGTCACTGTTGCCAGTGTTGCTGTCTGTGGAAAATGACCCCCAACCTCCCGGAGGATATGAGCAGTAGTTTCTCCCCAATGGAAGGAGTTGAAATAAACTTCAACCCGGAACTCTGCAATGGATGTGGAATATGTGCCCATGAAACCTGTTTTGTGGATGCAATTACAATAATAAATGGAAAAGTAAAAAGAAACCAGAATGATTGCAGAATCTGTGGGCGGTGTGTTGAAATATGTCCAAGGGGGGCCTTAAATATTGTAATGCATGATGATGCAATTAAGAATTCATTGAAAAGAGTGGAACACTTGGTTGATGTTGAACAGGAATGAATGGGAAAATCTTTAAAGTTAAATTATTAGCTACATATTTTCAGAGGATCATATCTCTTTTTTATAATTTTATTCCCCAGTGTGCTTGGTTTTAGCCCATCTCCTCTCCTTACGTGTCAACATGTGAACGAAGGCTGCAAAGAAGAGGGGTATAAGATAAAGGCAGTAAGCCCAGTACTCCACACCTCTGATGAGAGATCTTAAAATACCCACCTTATCCCTCCGCATTCCCAGAAGAACTCCTGGAAAGAAAGCCGCTGTTGATATCAATCCAATAATAACTGGTGCTTCCATTGAAAACCTTATCACATTTCCCAGGTTTAAAATAGCCACAATATAACCGAGCATCACAAAAACGGTGAACAGGAGAAAAACCAGGTACTGTATGGAATCAATCTTCTTGTAAAGTGGTATTTTAGCATCAATTATAGGGGCCAGATACACGAATAAGGTCTCCAGATTACCAGTAGCCCAACGAACCCTCTGCCGGAAAAAAGCCTTCCATTCAGGCACTGCTTCCTGCCAGACCACTGCCTCGGGGCAGTAACGTATTTTATTTCCATCCAGCATCAGCTTAATGCTCATATTCAGATCTTCGGTAACTGCAAAACCATCCCAACCCTCAATATCTTCCACGAATTTTTTCCGGGTTAACTGACCATTACCTCCCAGGAAACCGGATTTCCCCATGATATCCCGTGCTCTGAGTATTACGTTGCCAAAAATTGAGAACTCAACCTCCTGCATCTTGGTAAGCAGGTTCCGGTCGGCATTGTACATACGCACCCTAGCTTGAACCCCAGCTACATCATCATCGTCCAAGTAAGGGATGATTTTATTTAAAAAATCAGATTCTATACGGGCATCCGCATCAAAAACAGCGATAACATCCCCCTGACATACCCTAACCCCATCGTTAAGAACATATCCCTTACCTTTACCGGCTCGTGGTGGTTTACGGGTGACAATACGCAGGTAATTAAATTCACCCTTTAAATTACCAAGAACTTCCCTGGTTTTATCGGTGGAACCATCGTTAATTACTATGATCTCATAATTACGCTTTCCATCTTTATAATAATCTAACTCCGCCAGGGAACGAACACAACGCCCGATGGTGAGCTCTTCATTGTGTGCAGGGATAAGAATGCTGATAAAGGGTAGTTCCGTCCCTCCGGGGGGTGAAGGTTTCTTTAAACTCACGGCGATAATGAATAAGTTGTAAAATGCCGGTATGAATAGGAGGTACATAAGCCAGGTCATACTTCTGGTGGCCAGACTGTAAACAATCAATGAAATGATAATGGCACTGATGAAGAACACTGCGGTCTTTTCAATAACCATTTCCCCTTCCTTAACAGTGATCTTATGGTCTATCTCTTCTATCCTCTGAGTTTCTGATTGGTGTTGTTGAAGGGCGGTTTCTAGGGTGATGTAAAGTTCATCAATCTGGTAAGGTTTGGGCAGGTAACCAAAGGGGGATGTTTTAAGAGCTCTTTCTATAGTAACATCATCGGTGTAGGCACTGAGGTAAACCACTGGGATGTCCAGGTCATGGATATGTTCGGCAACATTGATGCCGTCCAGTTCTCCACTCAAGACGATGTCCATAAGTATCAGATCCGGACGGAATAATTCTGCCTTTTTTATAGCATCCTGGCCATTGGCCACAGTATCCACTACCAGGTAACCCATATCCTCCAGCTGGGCCGCAAGATCCATGGCAGTGATGATCTCATCTTCCACAATCAATATCTTGGGACGTTCTTCCCATGGGACCTCATCCTCATAACTGGTTAGAGGTACACCGTCACCCAGACCTTTATAACGGATTGATTCAACTTTATCACGGTATTCATGATGTTTTTGGAGGGTGGTTTCCAGGGTTAACTGCAGTTCTTTATCTGGGTAGGGTTTGATAATGTAACCATAAGGGCTGGTGGATTTAGCCCTCTGCAATGTCACCTCATCAGAATAAGCAGTTAAAAAGACCACCGGGATGTCGAGGGAGCTTATTTTCCGCGCAGCTTGGATTCCATCCATTTCACCCTGAAGCACGATATCCATGAGCACCACATCGGGCCGAAATTCTGCTGCAGCGTCAATTGCCTCTTCACCACTGGCCGCAATTGCCGGAACTATAAACCCAGCATTCACCAGTTTATCCTTAAGATCCAAGGCAGTTACCATTTCATCTTCCACGATGAGTACTGATGCTGGCTTCATATCCCTTTTCTCCACAAAATAATTATCAGGTATTGACTGTAAATGGGATATTTACGGGAAAGATTACAGTAGATATGTAAATTTAATATAATCTTTCCAATAAACTTCTAAATCCTTTTTTTTGTTATTTAGTTGTTATTAATTTTATTAAAATAAGAATAAAAATATTTTGATTAATTTGGGGTTTAATCAATCTACACTCTTATCCTGGACTGATACACAGAATCTGCACAGTGCACTGGGGGTTTCTTTTTGTTTATCCTTAACCGGGCAGAGATAAACACCACCTACCAGTCGCAGGGTGAAACCACCAGGGAACCGGGTTCCCATAGGGTGTATGGATTCTTCCCTTACAAATGCAGTGTAGGCAGAAACCAAACGGGCTATGAGGTGGAAACATCGCTCATCATCAGTGCTTGAGTTTAGGGCCTGTTCGTCCTGAACTTCTAAAAATTCACTAAGTTTAGTCGGGTTCACCTCTCCCTGATAAGAGGATTGGTCATCCTTTATATCCTTGATCCGGGTGAAAAATGCCCTGGTGAACCTGGCAATATATTCATCCCTTTCACGGGGTGGCATGAAAGTGGCATCTTCCCTGAGGAAGTGGGAGGCCTTCATTATATCCTGTATATAGATGGATCTGGCTTCCTTTTTCAGTACTTTCAATAGATCATTTTTACTCAGGGCCTGGTTTAAATCAATTTCATCCAGTTTCTTCACCATATTTAGCTTCCCAAATGGTTTTTTTTTAATCATTACCAATGTTTTTTTAATCAAATTCATAAATTTTATCCCTTACATTTAATCCTTAAATTACAACCATTAGGTTAAATTCTTAATCATTAAGTTAAAGCCTTCATTATTGGGCTAAGTCTTAATCACATCTGTATTTGATTAATTGGCATGTGGGGTTTAAAATTTTGTCTGTAATCTAAAAATAAAAAAAAATTCCTGGAAAAATTACATATCTGGTTCCTGCTCTGCAATGCAAAATCCACAAACTGCCAGTGGGTTGTTCTCGTTATTCTTTTTTACTGGGCAGTAATAGATATCATTATCTTTGCGTACCTTCAAACCACCAGGGAATGGTGTACCCATCGGATGGATTGGTTCTTCCAGTATGAATGTGGTATAAATGGACATGATCAGATAGGGCTTAAATGATCGGTTATTTTCACCAAACTCTGTTTCCATTATTTTTTCCTGTTTTTCCAGGAGCTGGATGGATTCTTCCAGCTCAACAAGATCAACATGTCCGGTGTAGGATGTTTTATCATTTTTAACATCTCGGTAACCCTTTAAATACCCTTCGGTGTACATTTTAATGTACTCTTCCTTGTAATGGGGGTTTACATGTTCCATATTCTTCTTGAGGAAGCTGCAGGTTTTGATGAAATCATGGATATGCACATGATTGGCTTCACCCTTCAACGCCTTCAGGAGATCATTTTTTGAAATTTCCCGGGAAAAATCCAGTTCTTTGATAATCATGTTCCCAATTACTTTATTTTCATTCTCCAGCTCAACGGGTTACCTTAATCAAAGCCACTTTATATCAGTAATCTCCTTAAATAGAATATTCCATGGGGGTTAATCATGCGAATGATACTTTTTAAGTATACTCTCCGCAGTTTTAGGCCCTATACCTTCAATCCGTAGTAGTTCCTCTCGGGAAACGTAACGAAGGTCTGTTCCGAAGGCATCTACCAGTGCCCGTGCACGTCTGCGGCCCAGACGCTTGATTCCCACCACCAGTGGGAGTAACTCCTCCTTCACCCCGTAATAGAGTCTGGCGGTGAGGGTTTCCATGGAATCTAGTCCGCTATAGACACCCAGAACTTGGCATATTTCCCGGTGGAACTTCACCAGTCGGGATGCCTCATAGGCTGCTCTCCGGGTGGATGCCGCATAAACATTGAAGGCATTTTCAATCTCATACTCGCTCCGTTCATCCATCCATTCCATAAGGGTGGCAGCAGTGGCCTCATCGTTACCCACATCCACCACAAACAAACCTGCACGGTTGAGCCGATCCCGGACCGGGTCTCGGCTTTTACGGCCTTTAAAGGAGATGGGGATCAGATCAGGGGTGCGGCATATCTCATAGATTAAACGGGACATTTCCACTTCTCCACCAGAACGGGCAAATTCCTTAAGACGCACCGCAGTCTGCACTGCATAGTTACTTTTGGCAATTAACATGCCAAAGGCAGTGGCCCTCAGACCATCCGGAACTGCCTGGATCATTCCGTGTTCCATCAGAAAATCCAGTGCCTCCTTAACTTGAAACTGAATGGTATCCGAGGCAAATAAAGAAGAATACTCCGAGTGGGTCATCTGGAAACCAGAAAAAGTGTCTTTGAAAAATTCCAGGAGTTCATCCAGATTCCGAGCCATCCCAGCTGCCACCTGTGAAATGATCTGGCGGTAAACTGCATCCCGGTTTTCCAGTAACTTGGAGTTGGTGGCTTCAATCTCCCCGTAGATGTACTGATACTGGAGTTGTTCAGCTTCAGAGAGGGTTTTACCAATCAGGTAGGAGTAACCCTCCTTATCATACCCCGGACGCCCGGCACGGCCTGACATTTGCAGGTAATCGAACACCGGTATGGGTTGAGGTCCCTGACTGGTCCAGCGGGTGTAATCCCGGATAACCACGTTCTTAGAGGGGAGGTTCACCCCGTACATCAGGCTGGGGGTGGCGGTGATCATCAGAAGGTTCCCGGCACGGAACTCCTCCTCAATGATCTCCTTCTGACGATCAAATAGGCCTGCATGGTGGAAGGCCATCCCATTCTCCGCGCATTCTGCTAGTTTCAGGCACACTTCAGTGGGTAGGGATCCGCGTCTCTTGGGAACATCCAGGATCTTTTCAGCCACCCTTTTAAATGCCTTTTTCTTCTCCGCGGGCAGAGTCCTTTTTATTTTACCTGCCAGGTAGTTGGCCAGTGATTCAGTGAAACGGCGAGTGGAAACAAATACCAGGGCCTGGCTGGATTCCTCCATGGAATCCTTAAGAATTCGAAGTATAACATCATTCTTGTTTTTGATACCGAATTCTTCAGTGTTCAGAACTTCTTTAAAAAGGGGAACTGGCCGATAATCATGTTCCACCACCCGGGCACCCAGCCAGGTGGAAAGTTCCTCCATGTTCTGCAGGGTGGCCGATAGGGCGATTAACCTCATCCCGGGATGGAGCATACGGGAACGGGTGATGGCGCATTCAATGGTGGGGCCACGACTATACTCCCCGATCATATGGAATTCATCCACAATGAGGAGATCCACATCAGAAAGGGCGTTCAAGTTGAAACGGGTCAGTGCATCGTAGGATTCGAAGACCATCACTGCCAAATCCGATGAAGAGGGATGTTTACCCACCTTGATACCGTGTTCTTCGAATTTTTTAAATTCCTTAACCTTCTCATTCTGGATGGATAAAAGGGGAACTGCATAAACCACTTTACCCCCATCGAGGATTGTCCGGAGGGCGGCCATCACTCCCAGGAGGGTTTTACCACTGGCAGTGGGTATGGCAATGATGTAATTTTCCTTTTCATCCAGAAGCCCGGCATCTACCACTGC
The DNA here is from genome assembly GCF_002813695.1 of Methanobacterium subterraneum. NCBI lineage: Archaea > Methanobacteriati > Methanobacteriota > Methanobacteria > Methanobacteriales > Methanobacteriaceae > Methanobacterium > Methanobacterium subterraneum. The sequence continues at coordinate 373,630 of NZ_CP017768.1, forward strand.
ATTCTGGGCAGGGTTAAGCTCCTTAATCTGGGGGTAAGACTCCTTTATTATCTTCCTGATAGCTGGATCCACAGATTCAAGACTCATATTTCCTTCCTTTTCTTCGAACTTCTAATAAATTAAATTTTATATAATCCGTTGTTGATTATAATTCGATTTTTTCCTTGCGGATTACTTCAATATCAGTGATAGCGGTGGAAGGGTACTGTCCATTTTCATCCTTTTCCACACTCTTAACCATGTCCCAGATGGTCAAAAGACCCACACTGACCCCTGTGATGGCTTCCATTTCCACACCAGTCTTCCCGGTGCTGCTCACCTGCACTGTAACCTCAATAGATTCAGGGTTCACTTCAAATTCCACTTCCACCCCTCCGATGGGTATTGGATGGCATAGGGGTATCATCTGGGGAGTATTTTTAACAGCTTGGATGGCTGCTATTTGGGCAGTGGTGAGCACGTTACCCTTTTTAAGTTCTCCCTTTTCAATGAGATCAATGGTCTCTTTTTGCAGTTTTATTCTTCCCTGGGCAAGGGCGGTTCTTTTGATGATTGGCTTATCCCCTACTTCTACCATGTGCACCCCACTCTGGGTGAGGTGTGTGAATTCTTTTTCATCCATATCCATTCATCTCCATCTATTAGTGTGTTATCATGTATTTACAAAACCCTTTTAATTATTTTAAACGCCTAAGTTCTTCTAAAATCTCCAGATTTTAAACTCAGATAAACTATTAATTATTATTCTATTTTGATTCTAATTATTTCTTAGAGTATGATGGTTTGCTTTGTTTATTATAATGTTGGATAGAGCGAGTGATAAATAATAATTTAAATTGAAATAAAACTTGAAATTTCCATTATGATTTACTTTCAGAGTAAGTGTAATTGTTTCATCAAGAGTTAACTAACGAACGGTAATTAAATAGTTTAAAACCTTATAACTAGTGGATTAATAAGGTATCTTTACGGTACTGTATTTCATGGCATGTTCCCGGGCAGCAACTATCTTCTCTTCCAGTAATGTTTTGTTTTCTAGGATTTCATCCAACGCAGTTGCCATTTCCAGGGGATTTTCAGGTTCAACTACTCGTCCTACTTTATCATTTATTAAATCAGTGATTCCCCCTACACTGGTGGCCACCACTGGCAGACCACTGGCCATGGCCTCCAGGATAGTGATGGGAGACCCTTCAGACACACTGGGGAGAACAAAAACATCAGCAGATGGCATAATTTTCTCCACGTCACGACGGGCACCAACGAAAACCACGTCACTGATCTCTTCATTTTGAACTTTCATCTCCAGCTCCTGGCGGAGGGGACCATCACCCACCACTACCAGCTCTGCAGGGGTATTCATTAACATCTTAGCATCCAGGAGATATTTAACACCCTTCTGGAACACCAGATTTCCCACAAATAGTAGCACTGGCTTATCAGAACTCATCTCTATATCAGGGGGGAGTTCCTTATTCTGGGGGGTGAATTTTTCTACATCCACTGCATTGGGAGTTATGTAAATTTTATCCGGATTTATACCCAACTCCAACACTTTTTCCTGCAGTGTCTGGTTAACCACCAGCACATAATCAGCTCTTTTAAGGGTAAACTTGATTAGTCCCCTTAGAAGGGGATTTTTAGCCTGTATCATGAGATCGGATCCATGGGCGGTTACTGCAGTTTTTTTACCCATGATGGAACCCACACAAACTCCGATAAGCCCTGGGGGTAGTAGGAAGTGGGCGTGGATAAGGTCAATCTTTAAACGGTGTACCATGCCTATCAGTTTGAAAAAAGAGGATATGGAAAAGAATAAACCCCTTAAACCTTTAATGTTGGGTGCGGAGGCTGTTTCTACTTTAACTCCTCCAACATCCCTAATATCCTGGTGGGGATAGGTTAACACGTAAACTTCATCTCCTCGTTTTACCAGTTCCCTGGATAGAAGATAAGTGTGGGATGAAACACCTCCAATATGGGGGGGGTATTGTCCTAATATGCACACACGCATGATTTCACCATAAACTTTGAGTTGGAATGTAAATAAGACATTGAATTGACTATATAATCATTGAATCCACTAATAAAATAATATATTTCATATATTCCTTTTATAAAATGTGTTTTCGTAAATCTATAAATATCTAAAAATCTAAAAATCTAAAAATCTAAAAATCCGAAACATCTGAGTATCTGTTCTAATCATCGAAGTTAGGATTGATGATTAAGTAATTCAACCCGGTAATTACTGTTGAGTACAGTGCCATCCATCTTTAAAATAATCACTTCTGGCTTTAGATCAAACCTGTCCTGGCAACGTTCCTTGATGGAACTGGCTATGGAGTTGAAAACCATATCCACCATACCTTCTCTTTCCAGGATTTCAATCATGTCCTCGGTGGTGTTGGAGTTGAAAACTTCCTCCATTACTTTTTTATTCCCACCTCTTAGTCCGGTGTGGGTGGTTATTATCTCCCTGCGACCATCTGCCAGGCGATGCTCTGTCTGGAAGATACCTCCGGCTATTTTAACCAGTTTACCAGCATGGCCCATGATTATTAATTTGGATAAGTCACTTTTACTTGCTTCTTCCAGCATGTAACCCACCAGGTTACCCATTTGGATTATCTGGTCATCTTCCACATCCAGCAACTGACGGGCCAGTTTTTCTCCAATATTCCCGGGAACGAAAACCAGTTCCTGATATCCTTCGGCCAGTGCCACATCCAGCTGACATTTCTTGGCCTTCTGGAAACTTTCTGAATTCATGGAACGGGCAATTCCAGTGGTTCCCAGTATGGAAATGCCATCCACAATACCCAGACGGGGATTCATAGTCCTACGGGCAATTTTCCTACCCTGAGGTATGGTGATCAAGACTTGGGCACCTTTACCTGGTGGCAGTGCAGCCTCCAGGTTGGACTGGATCATCTTCCTTGGAACCGGGTTTATAGCTACTTCTCCCACTGGTAGTTGTAATCCTGGTTTGGTTATCCGGCCTACCCCTTCCCCACCAGTGATTATTATGCTTGGTTTATCTGTAAGATGAACCTCGGCATGCACTTCTAAATTGATGGTGACATCAGGGTCATGGTAAGGCATTTTAACAACTGAAGCCCTCCCAGAGTGGTCACTTATTTTATGAGAACTCTTAACTGAAATATCCAGACATCCCAGGGGTGTTTGGATATTAACCCCGGAAACTTTTTCCCCTTTTATGGATTGTAATGCGGCTAAAGCTGCGGCAGTGGCTGCACTTCCTGTGGTTATTCCATAATTGTCACTTTCAACTGGTAAAGAAACAGATGGGGGGGATGATTTATTGTTCTCCCTGCCAGGTTTAGAATTAGCATAAGATAAATTCTGGTCTTTTAAATTGGAATGATTTTCTTCCATGGTAATAAAAAAAAATAAGGGATTATTTATTCTTTTCTTCTTCTATGGCACTTGTCAGTTCTTCTTTAGATGGAGCGCCCACAAAACGCACAACTCCGTTTAAAGCAATAGCAGGCACGGCCATTAACCCATATTCAACTGCTTTTTCCCGATCAACCATGATGTCAATTTTTTCAACTTCCATAGTGCCAGGCATTTCTTTTTCAACTTCATTTACAACTTCAATAGCCATAGGACAGTAAGGACAGGAAGGAGATGTGAACACCTCAACTTTTACAACCATATTTTCACCTCATTTTTTAAAACTATGTTCGAAAGTAAATCTTATTGATTAGAATTCTATGATTATTTATTTAAATTCTTTTTTATGGAATCTTATTTTTATAAATTTCGAGATGGATTTTTTGAGGATTACACTTTTTATATAATCAAAAGATTGTCACCGGAAACCCAGGTAAGGGATCCGGTTATCATCTTAAACTGTAATCCACAGAGCTTTCTACAGAACCCTCATTCAATAAACTTCCAATTCCCTTACCTAGTGCATAGGCAAAGTTGGTGGAGTAACCCTTAATAATATCCGCCAGGGTCTCGGTAGGGGTGATGGTTATTACCTCATAGTCTCCCTTTATTCCCCCCAGTCGGGCTGCTGATTCAATGGCCTTTTCCCGGTCACCAGTTTCATCTATTAACTTCAATTCCTTGGCCTGGGTTCCGGTGTATATTTTTCCCTCGGCAATGCTCCGCACATAGTCCAAATCCAGTTTACGGTTTTCAGCCACCTGCTTAATGAAGTACTCATAATCCTGATTAACCATCTCCTGCAACATCCGCTCTTCTTCAGGGGTTAAATTACGGTAGGAAGCACCCATATCTTTATACTCCCCTGCTTTAATTGCGTACTGGTTAACACCGATCTTCTGGTAAAGTCCAGAAAGATCAGTTAGGCTGAGTATAACTCCAATACTACCCACAATGGATGATGGGCTGGCCATGATCTTATCGGCAGGTGAGGCAACCAGGTAGGCTCCGGAGGCACCAATATCACTGATCCAAACCACCACTGGTTTTTTAGCAGTTTTAACCACATTCATGATCTCTTCACTGGCCACTGGTGAACCACCGGGGCTGTTAACATCTAGGACAATGGCACTCACAGAACCATCTTTTTCGGCCTGTTTAATACCCTCAGTTATGGTTTGGGGTGATGCTACTCCTCCTCCTCCCAGAATGTTAGATTGGCTGTAGGCAATTTCACCCTGGACCGGTACAATTGCCACGGTGTTTCCGAAGCTGGTGCCATTGGTGAACTGGTCACTACTCCCTAAAAGGGATATGATGGCTATAAAAAGAACTAGAAGGATTAAAAATCCTCCTCCCACAATACCCAAAACTAGTCTGGTATCTTTACTCATATTATTACCTAGTGTTTCTTGATTATTACTTTTACATTATAATATTAATTATATTCTATTTTTTATTTATTCCATCGATGTATTTATTAGTCTTTTTATTTCTATGTATATAAAATAAGTGCAATACTCCATAGGAGTTAACTTTTACAGGTGATAATTTGAAAGCAATTGTCCGGTCACCCGGATCAGCAACGGTAATTAATGCCATATCCACGGGTTGCGGATCTGCATTTGGTATCCAACTTTATGTAACTGCCAAAGCCAGTTTAAAGTCATCAAAACGAATATTCAAAGCAGATAAGGATGTTGACACCACACTTATGGAAATTTGTGTGAGAAATGTACTTGATAAATTTAATGTGGACACCGGGATAGAAATAAAGACCAGTTCCACCTTACCTGTGGCCTCGGGACTATCAAGCAGCAGTGCCACTTCCAATGCAGTGGTTCTGGCCACATACCAGGCCATGATTAATGATGGTTTAATACCTGAGGGTAGTTTAAATGATTCAGATATACTTAATCTGGCCATTGATTCCTCTCTGGAGGCAGGGGTTACCATTACCGGGGCATTTGATGATGCCAGTGCCTCCTTTTTCGGAGGTCTAACCATCACCCACAATCCTCGACGTGAGATCTTCCACCGAGGCCCCATGGAGGAGCAAAATATATTAATATACATGCCCAATAGAAAGTCACCTACTGCCCAATCTGATGTCGGTAGGATGAAACTCCTGGCCCCCTGGGTGAAACTCGCATTCCAGGAAGCACTCAAAGGCAACGTATATGGAGCTCTGACATTAAACGGAATTTTATATAGCGCTGCGCTTAGTTTTGATGCTGGAATTGCTTTGGATGCCTTAAATTCAGGTGCACTGGCCGCAGGTCTTTCAGGAACTGGCCCCTCATTTGTAGCCATAGTTCCTGAAGAGAATATAAGCGGTGTTCAGGAAGCATGGAGTTCGTATCCTGGGCGGGTAATATTAACTCAGGCGGATAATATGGGAACCAAGGTGGTTGACCATGGATAGGGCAGAAGCGTTACAACTCTTGGAAAGCTCTCGGAAAAAAATTGATTTACTGGATGAAAAGATAATAAAGCTCATAAAAGAGCGAACTTCCCTGGCCACTGATATTTACCAGGCCAAGATTGTTCTGGGAATGAAAATTCATGATCCAGAAAGGGAAGAGTTTATCCACCATAAGATCCGAGAAATAGCTAAAGAGCAGGAAATAGATAAAGACAGTCTCACCCAGATCACTATGATACTGACGGATTTGAGCAAAAAAGAACAACAGAAAATACAAGGAGGTAAAAAGCATGGGTAACATTAGAACATCATTCGTTAAAAGAACATCCAAAGAACTGATTGAAACTTATCCCGGTAAATTCACCACAGATTTCGATGAAAATAAGAAGTTAGTGCAGGAATTCTCCACTGTAAGTACCAAGCATCTGCGGAACAAAATCGCAGGTTACGTAACTCGATTGGTTAGAAATAATTACTTCTAAGGTTGGTTGCTATGGGAATAATAGTGGCCAAGTTTGGAGGAACATCCATCGGAGATGGGAAAAGGATCAAAAAAGCAGCCCGTGCAGTGGTTAAAGAGTACATGCAGGGCAAGAAGGTGGTGGTTGTGGTTTCAGCCATCAACAAGACCACCGATGACATCCTGGAAATTGTAAACAGATCCATAGGAGAAGCCATCACTGAAAAACAAATGGCAGACATAATATCCATGGGGGAAATAACCAGTGTAAGGGTTTTTTCGTCCACAATAGAATCCCTGGGTGTCAAGTCAGAGTACGTTGATCCTCACATGGAAATTTGGCCAGTTATAACTGACAGCAACTATCTAAATGCCAAAATTGACTTTGCAGAGACTGAAATCAGATCCAGGGAGATCTTAAAACTCCTGGATCAGGGAGTCATCCCCGTTATCTGCGGTTTCCTAGGAAAAGACAAAGAAGGTAACATCACCACCCTGGGAAGGGGTGGAAGTGACATAACTGCCTTCCTGATGGGACACTGCCTCCATGCAGAAGAGGTGATCATTGTCACCGATGTTGGAGGAGTAATGTCCACTGATCCCAATAAATTACAGACTGCCAGAAAACTGGACAAAATCAGTGTTGAAGAAATGAGGGATCTGGCAACCCACGGAGCCCAGGTATTACACCCCCATGCTCTGCGCTATAAAGACCCTAAAATCAACGCTAAAATCATAGGATTTGAACATGGTGATCTTTCAGTACCAGGCACAGAGATAATGGGTCCCTCCAAGGATAAAATGCTAAGATCAACCACCCTAAACAATGAACCCATTTCAGTCATTGCCGTGGTCGGTGAAGAGATGCTGACCAAAGTGGGAATACTAGCCGAACTCACCAAAACTCTTCAGGATAATGATATCAATATTTATGGTATATCCACCGGTCAAAACTCAATAACCCTTTTCATTGATAAATCAGTGGCTGATGCTGCCCATGAAATCCTTCATGAGGTAGTGGTGAAAAATCCGGATATGAGTTCCCTGTCACTGGGTCGGGAGATCGCCATGATCACCGTCAACAGCCAGGATTTCATAGACACCCCAGGAATAATCACCAAAATCACCGCACCTTTACGTCAGAATAAAATAAACATAGTGGAAATTTCATCAAGTCAAACTTCAGTTGTTATATTCGTGGACTGGAATGATGGTAAGAGAGCTTATGAAATGGTAAGGAGAGTCTTGGAATGAAATTGGAAGGTACCACAGTTGCTATGGTAACCCCCTTCACCCGGGAAGATACCGTGGATGAAGAGGGCATGCGGGAGAACATGAATTATCTCCTAGAACGAGGTGTAAATGGCCTACTGGCCGCCGGAACCACCGGTGAGTCCGCCACCATAACCCACCATGAACAGAAGAAGATGATGGAAATCATGGTGGATGAAGTGAAGGGCAAGGCAGCTGCAGTGGCCGGAGCAGGTAGCAACTCCTCCAAGGAAGCACTTGACCTGGTGAAATACGCAGAAGACGTAGGTGCAGACTACGCACTGGTAATAACTCCTTACTATAACAAACCCCAACAGCATGGGCTTTATGAACACTATAAAATGTTATCTGAATCTGTGGATATTCCCATAATCGTCTACAATGTCCCCTCCCGTACCGGTACTGATATTGATGTGGAAACCATTGGACGAGTTGCTCAGCTGGATAACATAGTGGCTATTAAAGAGGCAAACCCCGACCTGGACAAGGTCTCACAGACCATTCATAAACTGAAAAGTTTGGGACAGGAAGATTTCCTGGTCTTGTCTGGAAATGACAACCTCACCCTCCCCATGATTTCCCAGGGATGTAAAGGTGTTATCAGTGTGGTGGGTAATGTTGACCCGGCACGCATGAGTGAAATGGTGAATAAAGCCCTGGAAGGAGACTTCAAAGGAGCTCAGGATCTCCATTATGAGTTATATGATCTTATGAAGGTCCTCTTTGTGGAATCCAATCCCGTGCCTGCTAAGGAAGCACTTAACATGATGGGCAGACCTTCAGGTCATGTGCGCATGCCCCTGGCCCCACTTAAAAAGGAAAGCCAGGATGAACTCAGGAAGGTACTCCTGGACCTGCAGTTGATCTAAATATATTAAGCTTTTTTAAGCTATACTCATTATTTATTAATTAACTGCCTGGATCCAGGGCACAAATACTTTTTAACATTTTTTTCTCTTATTTTATTTTTTTAAAGGATTATTAATCTTAGGAGATGATATATCATGATAAATGTGGCAGTAACCGGAGCCGGTGGAAGAATGGGATCCATGATCATCAACACCATCCTGGAACAGGATGACCTGAATGTAGTGGCAGCCATTGAAGCCCCTAACACACCACTGGAAGGAAGGGACGTAGGGGAAGTTATGGGGATTGGGCCCATCAACGTGCCAATAGTGGGAGCAGAAAAACTGGCAGAAACACTGAAGGAGAAAAAACCAGACGTTCTTGTGGATTTCACCATAAGGGAGGCAGCAGTGAGCACCATAAAAACCACAGCCGAATGTGGTGTTAACTTGGTGGTGGGAACCACTGGCTTCACTGAGGAGCAGATGAAATCTAACCAGTCAGTAATAGAACATAACCAAGTCAGGGCAGTTATCTCCCCTAACATGGCAGTGGGAGTTAACGTCTTCTTCAAGGTAGTGGAAGAACTGGCCGGAATCCTCACAGATTACGATGTGGAAATCATAGAAGCACACCACAAACACAAAAAAGACGCCCCATCTGGAACTGCAGTGAAGGCCGCAGAACTCATAGCCGGAGCTCTAAACCGTAAAATGGATGAAGTAGGAGTCTATGGTAGAGAAGGGATGGTGGGTGAGCGAACACCGGAAGAAATCGGAATCCACGCTGTACGGGGTGGGGACATTGTGGGCGACCACACAGTTCTATTCGCCGGTGATGGGGAACGACTGGAAATCACACACCGCGCCAGCAGCAGACAGGCATTTGTTAATGGTGTTATTAAGTCCATCCGTTACGTGGTAAGTGCTGAAAAGGGCAAAGTAAGTAATATGGATGATGTTCTGGGATTGTAAATAAGGCAGATAATTATCGGAACTTATTCAAAACCAGGTAATTAACAAGAGGAAAATAGGGATAGTATTATAATGGGAAGATTAGATTAGTAATTAATAAACAGTATATGAAAAAGGTGGTTTATATGGTAAATGTAGGTATTTTAGGAGCAACAGGAATGGTAGGGCAGCGATTCATACAACTTCTTGAAGATCATCCCAAATTCGAGATAACAGCCCTCACTGCTTCGGCGCGTTCTGCTGGAAAAAAATATCAGGATGCAGTGACCTGGCACATGGATACACCCATCCCCGAAGCAGTGAAAGACACTGTGGTGGTGGACACCGACCCCAGCCAAGTGAAGGATGTGGAGATAGTCTTCTCAGCACTACCTGCTGAAAACGCGCTAATTGCAGAACCTAAATTCGCTGAAGCAGGTATGAAAGTTGCTTCCAATGCCAGTGCCATGCGTATGGAACCAGATGTGCCCCTGGTTATACCCGAGGTTAACCCGGAACACCTGGACTTAATAGAAACCCAGCAGAAAAACAGGGGATGGGATGGATTCATTGTCACCAACCCCAACTGTTCCACCATAGCCCTGGTACTTACCCTGAAACCCATATACGACCAGTACGATATCAACCGGGTCTACGTGTCCACAATGCAGGCTGTTTCCGGAGCTGGCTACAATGGAGTGCCCTCCATGGCCATGCTGGACAACCTGGTACCCTTCATTGGAGGGGAAGAGGAGAAAATGGAAGAAGAAACACTGTACCTTCTGGGTGACTTTGATGGGGATAATGTGGAACCTGCAACCTTCGGAGTCAGCACCTCCTGCCACCGCGTCCCGGTGGTGGATGGTCACACCGAAGCAGTTTTCATGGAAATGGATGAAGAATTTGACCTGGAAGACATTAAAAAATCCCTCCAGAATTTCCAGGCACTCCCTCAAAAATTAAACCTTTTCTCCGCTCCGGAACATCCGGTTATTGTCCGGGAAGAGGACAACCGACCCCAACCAAGAATGGACCGTATGATGGGAAAAGGAATGACCGTCACGGTGGGAAGACTCAGACAGGATGCAACATTCCCTCAGAGCCTGAAATACGTTCTTTTAGGCCATAATACTGTTAGGGGTGCTGCGGGAGCATCCATACTTAATGCGGAACTTATTGCGGAGATAATGTAGAGTTAATAGTTAATGAACCCTTAATATCTCCTTTTTTCTTATTATTTTTTTCTTTATCTGTCTTTTTCTCTTAATAGTTCAAGTTTATTCTTTAATTTTTTATTCTATGATTTTTCACACATTGATTCCTAATTATGGTTTAATCCATGATTTGAATAATCTCATTTGTATTAATAAGTTCTACAAACCCAGATCATTATAAATAATGGGTTCATATTTTATTCACCTGGCCTCTGGAAGATTTTGGTTGAATATTAAGAATCTGTTCACCTCTTTCCGAAAACTAATTATTATAATAACACCAATATTAACACAAGTTTTCTTAAATTAGAGGAGGGTGTCTAAATAATGAATTTGTCGAAAAAAATGATCTGTTTAGTGGTTCTAGTTTGTTTGGTGGTTGTAGTATCGGGATGTACTTCCAATAACAACACGTCCAATACTACTAGTTCCAACACGTCAGCTAATAACACATCTACCAATGCTTCTGCTTCTAATGATGTTAATGTTGTTGTGAGTTATCCTGGAAATTGGGCTGCTGATGTGAGCGGTAACTTTGGATATCGTGCATTATCCGGTACTGGTGATCAAACAACTAATTTAGGTCCGGTGACGGGTTCTGTAACAATTTCTGCCCGTAAAACAGAGGGTGGCTCTGGAACCCTAACCGCTTCCATAACCAAGGGTGGAAAAACTCTGGGCTCTGCAAGTACCGCTGCACCCTGGGGAGGAACTGCTACAACCGCTATTATTTAATTCCTTTTTCTTTTTTTTTATCCATAAACTCAGCGGATATTTAAGTCCATAAAATTACTGAATTTAAGTCCATAAACTCAGTGGAGATTAATTCACTGTTTATAAGCTGTTTGGTGATGTTAAGAATTTATTTATTTGACAGGGTGTCTGTTTTAAGTGAAATTTTGCATGGTGTAAATTTCTTTGATTTCGTTTTGGCCATTGGATATTAGTATTCCTAGTAAAAGTACATTTAGATATGCTTTTTTATAGACGGATCGTTTGGTATATGCGTGTATATGTCCTAAGCCTAAATTTTCTTTTAGGAATTCGAATACTTTCTCGATTTTCCATCTTGTTCGGCGTGAATCTTCCCATTTAGGAAGTAATTCGAATAATCGGTTTCGTAATTCCTGATATATTGTTCCGGATTTATTTTCATAGTTAAAATAATCTAACGGATTGATTATTTTGTCTTTTAACACTTCTAATGTTGGTTTTTTCCTTGGAAATACTAACGGAACGATTTTGTATTTGTTTATTCCGGTTAAGTAATTGCAGGCACTATAAAATCCTTTATCTGCAATTACTAATTGTCCTTTTCTGAGTAATCTTCTTCTTTTCAGTTCATACATAATTTTGTCAAATATTTTTGCGTCGTTTGGTGAACCTGGATAGATTAGTATTGCTAGGGGTCTTAATGTTTCGTGTTCTACTGCTATTGTCATCTGAAAGCCTGCATAATGGCCTTTAGAGGTAGAAAAGCCTCTTTTGTAGTCTTTATCAAGGCATGTTTGCTTTGAAATATACTTTCCATTAAACTTCAAATCAATGATTATCGCGGTTGAATCGAGTAAAATAGTTTTAAGACCTCGTATTTTTTTAAATTCTAGTTTGTTAAGTGTTTTTAATGCTAATTCTAGGTATTTTTGTTCATTTTTTCGTGAATAAACCTCTCTGATTTGTTTTAATGTTAATGGGTTGTTTATATTTAGGAATTTCCGGAGCTTTTCACGGTTTTCTACCTCAGAGTGAACATGTGATACTTCTAAATTAAAATATGATGCTAATAATATTATTTTTAGCATAGTTTGATATCGTTCTATGCTTTGTAGCTTGTTTCGAGCCAATTCTTGCTGAAAACTTCTACTATCGATAAGTTTAATTACTTTACCAAACAGAGTCCAAATAGGGTCTTTTGAATCGGGATTTAACGGGATATTCATTTTTATCAGCCAATAAAATATTATATCCCATTATTAATAAATATTCCGATTCTTAAGGCCTATTTTTAATATATAGTCAATATTCAATTGTACTTTTATCCGGGAAATCCAAATACTTGTTTGTGTTTGAAATCAAAGTCATAAAGTTGGTGAATTTTCACACTAGATCAGACACCCTGTTATTTGATTTAATACAATTTTAAATTATTTCTTTGATTTTTAGTAATTGGGTGTTTTGGTGGTGATGGATTTTCTAGATATTGTTTACTCAGGTTATGATGGTGATTGTAATCATTGATGGTGATTATGGGGATTGTTATCTCAAAACTTAAAAGGAGATTGATGCATAAATAAGATTAGAATTAGTTAAGATTAGAATTAGTGTTTATATCCATAATAAAAATTCTACTATTCAAGTGATACTATGGCCTTTTTGAAGGATACCGAGAGAGAACAGTTACGGCAGCTGGTTAAGGCCTGCCTATTAGAGATCAGTAAGTTGAAGATCGAACTTAAAAAGTGCCAGAAAGAATCTTCCAGATCCCTGGTTCAGGAGCACAGTAAACTTCAGGAGCAACAGAAAGAACAGGATATATCCATCCAGAAAAAAGAAGAAGAAATCAAGGAATTAGTCAAAAAACTTGAAGTAAAGGATCTGAAAATAAAGGAACTGGAAAAAATTAAGGATCAGTTTAAACTGCTTACCCAAAAACCAAAAAAGGATTTAACTTCCTTCCAATCCAACGTCTACCTGTTACTCCCAGATTCAGAAGATACACTGGATAATCTTTATAAATGGATTATTAATATGGGATTCACTGAACTCACAATCCAAAACTTTGAACACGCCCTCCGAAACCTGGAAAGGAAGGGTTACTTCCGATCCAGGGAAAGTCATGGTAACGTATTCTGGAAAAAATTAGATAAGGATTAAAAAAGACATTATTTTAAAAAAAGACATTATTTTTTTTGGTTATAATAGTTTAAAAAGCTATATAGGTTTAAAAAAGCTATATACTTTATAATACGATGATATGTTTGGTAGGATCTCTTAAATCTCCTTAAATAATCTCCAGAGCCTCATGTCTTTTTAAATATTGGGTGTGTATTAATAAATCCCATTTAAACTCCAGATGAATATGACAATAGCAAAGTATTTATATAATCGCTAACCTACTGATCATTTACATAAAAAAATAGAGGTGATTATTGTGGCACAATTAGGACAAGGACAAGGACAACCTATTATTATAATGCCTGAGGGCTCTTCTAGAGTTTTAGGACGAGATGCTCAGAGAATGAACATATTAGCAGGAAAAGTCTTAGCAGAAACCGTAAGGACCACTTTAGGTCCTAAGGGAATGGACAAAATGCTTGTAGATGGATTAGGTGACATCGTAGTAACCAACGATGGAGTAACCATCCTCAAAGAAATGGATATCGAGCACCCTGCAGCAAAAATGCTGGTGGAAGTAGCCAAAACCCAGGAAGACGAAGTGGGAGACGGAACCACCACCGCAGTTATTATTGCTGGTGAATTACTCAAAAAAGCAGAAAGCCTCCTGGACATGGACATTCACCCAACCATAATAGCTATGGGATACAGGCAAGCAGCTGAAAAAGCCCAGGAAATCTTAAGCGTCATATCAATCGATGCAGAAGACCGGGAAACCCTCATGAAAGTGGCAATGACAGCCATGACCGGGAAAGGAACCGAAAAGGCACGAGAACCATTAGCAGAACTGGTGGTAGGTGCAGTCAAACAGGTGGAAGACGACGGGGAAATCGACCAAGACCACATCAAAATCGAGAAAAAAGACGGAGCAACCATCGATGACTCCCAACTCGTAAACGGTGTCATAATCGACAAAGAACCAGTACACCCTGGCATGCCTAAAAAGATGGAAGATGCAAGAATAGCATTACTAAACAGTGCCATTGAAGTTAAAGAAACCGAAGTGGACGCTGAAATCCGAATCACTGACCCTGCCCAGATGCAGGCCTTCATTGAACAAGAAGAACAGATGATCCGTGACATGGTAAACAAAATCGCCGATGCCGGAGCAACTGTACTCTTCTGTCAAAAAGGAATTGACGACCTGGCACAGCACTACCTGGCCAAAGCAGGAATTATGGCAGTACGCAGAGTCAAAAAATCCGACATGGAAAAACTGGCCCGTGCAACCGGAGCTACAGTAGTTTCCAACATAGAAGACCTATCCATCGATGACCTGGGACTGGCTGGATCCGTAGCTGAGAAGAAAATCTCCGGCGAAGCAATGATCTTCGTGGAAGACTGCAAAGACCCAAAATCAGTAACCCTCCTCATCCGTGGTTCAACCCAACACGTGGTAGACGAAATCGAAAGAGCAATTGAAGATGCCATTGGTGTAGTTGCTGCAACCATTGAAGACGGTAAAGTAGTTGCTGGTGGAGGAGCTGCAGAAATATCCATCGCCAAAGGACTCAAAGAATACGCTGACACCATCAGCGGCCGTGAACAACTAGCTGTTAATGCATTTGCAGAAGCACTGGAAGTTGTACCTAAAACCCTGGCTGAAAACGCAGGACTGGACAGTATTGATGCTCTCGTGGATCTACGAGCAGCCCATGAAAAATCATTATACATGGGACTTAACGTATTCACAGGCGAAGTCACCGACATGTACCGTGCCGGAGTCATTGAACCTCACCGAGTCAAAAAACAGGCCATCCAATCCGCAGCAGAAGCCGCAGAAATGATCCTAAGGATCGATGACGTCATTGCATCCACTGGTGCAGGTAAAGAACCTGACATGGGTGACATGGGTGGAATGGGCGGAATGCCTGGTGGAATGCCACCAATGATGTAAGTCCCCAGTGACTTACATTTTTTTAACTTTTTTTGAAACGTTCTTTTTTTGAATAAAACATTCAAATTATTTTTTTTTATCTCGAAATACTATCTGAATCCTTAAGATTGATATATCGGAATCCTCTTGGATTATATTCAAAGCCTTAGATGATCTGAATTATCACGTATCCAAGAATATTCTTTAATTTCGCAAAAACTAATTTTCTCCTAAATTATTGAGAATGATATTAATTCGTTATATGTCCTTTATTATTGAAGAATCTCTAAAGTGTTTAATGATACTCTAAACATAATCAATAATGACACCAATATCATTGTTTCTTCGCATTAATGGTGGTGCGACATTTGCAGGAATACAAAATATTTCTAAAGAAAATAGGAATTCTGGGCATAACCACAATCCTGGTAAGTTTTAATCAGCTAATTTTACTACCAATCCTCACCCAAAGCTTAAGCATTCTAGAGTATGGTGTTTGGGTACAGTACACAATCACCATAACCATAGTACCGGCAATTGCAGTTTTAGGACTACCCTACACCATGGTTCGTTTTTTATCCCCACATAAAAGTAGGGAAGAAATTCAGGAAGTATTCTATTCCCTGGGATTTACTGTAGTTTTGGGAAGCCTGTTAATGGCCATTATTTTTATGTTAAGTGCAACTTTCCTGGCTAAAAATTTGTTCAATGGCAACCTCTTTGTGGCCATGTTTCTACCCCTCAGCCTATTCTTAAACGGCTTAACACTCCTATTTTTTGATTTTTTCCGAACATTTCAGGAAATGAAAAGATATTCACTGTTTTCATTCATTCAAGCATACCTTGTAGTTTTCCTGGTGGCTGCACTGGTTTTTAAGGGTTACGGGATTAACGGTGCAATCATAGGCCTAATCATAAGTCAGTTAATACTCATCATTGCCATGTACATCCCAATATTGAGAAAAATTGGCTTTAAAATACCTCTATTTTCTAACTTAAAGGAATACCTTAATTTTGGACTACCCACCATCCCCACCAATCTTTCATTCTGGATACTGGACATCACCGACCGTTATTTAATAGGTTTATTCCTGGGATTATCCTTTGTCAGTTACTACTCGGCAGCATATCTCCTGGGTAATCTCATTTCCATTATCATGTCCCCCTTCTACACCCTCCTGTTACCCAACCTTGCCCTTTACCATGCTCAGGGCAGAATCCAGAAGATCAAAACTCTAATCAATTATTCTCTTAAACTCTTCCTTATAATAGCCATCCCTCTCTTTTTTTTACTATCAGTCCTCTCACTGCCAATTTTAAAGGTATTATCTAATCCGGAGATCGCCTTTGGAGGTTATTTCATAACTCCCATACTGGCTTTAGGAGGTGTTTTCTTTGGATTGTACGGGATCATGTCCCAGGTGATTATTTTAGAAAAGAAAACCCGCATAACCGGCAACATATGGATAATATGTGCAGTTTCCAATCTATTGATGGACATTACCTTTGGATTCTTCTGGGGAATAATAGGCATTGCCCTAACATCACTGGCCGTATACATCTTTGCATTCATTATCTCCCTCTATTACTCCCTCAACTATATTCGCCTCGAATTATACCCTTGGTTTTTGATCAAGAGTATATTAACTGGATTCTTAATGTGTATTATTATAATCATCCTGAACCCTCATAAACCATTGGATATAGTCTTAACTGCTATTTTAGGGTTAAGTTTATACTACCTGGTTTTATGGAAGTTGGGTGGAATCCAGGAAAAAGAGTTAATCTTTGTAAAGAGCTTTTTTGAAGATATCCAATATTCACTGAAACAATTAATTTACCGATTGAAGATTTAAAGCGTTAAATTTGATTTAATTAATTCAAGATTCCCATCTATTGAACAGGGATATTTAGGAATTATATTATAATAAACGAACAGTCCGTGAAACAGTCAAGTTTATGAGCTTAATCAACATAAACTTAAATCAACATAATATAAACCTTAACTGGAGATTTATTTAAAATGTTTGGAAGCAAAACCTCTAAAATCAATGATATTGTCCCTGAAAAGTCATATGAACTGATAATGGAAAATAAAGACAACCCTGATTTTGTTATTCTTGATGTGAGAACCCCTGGAGAATTCTCTGAATCACATCTTGAGGGGGCTGAACTTCTAAACTACCAATCACCAGACTTCAAGGATAAAGTTCAGGAACTGGATAAAAACAAGACCTACCTGGTTTACTGCCGGTCCGGAATGAGGAGTGCTGCCGGTGCTGATCTAATGGTGAAACTGGGTTTTGAAAACCTATACAATCTGGTTGGTGGAATAATGGGTTGGGAAAGCTGTGGCCTGCCAGTTAAATAAATAATGTATTTAGAAAAACCCAAACATACAGATTAAAATAGGTGAAGGTAATTATAACTGATTATTCTTTTTTTAAATAAATTGAATTACATTTAAATAGCTCTAAAAAGCAAAAAAAATAAAATTTGGATGGCCTTTCAAATAAATTTTAAATAAATAGTTATGGGATATTATTAAATTCTTTAATCCCTAACTTATTTATTTTTTAATGTTTCTAACGACCGAAAATATGCACGGCAGCAGTACCACCGGTACCGCCTATGTTATGGGTCATACCCACTTCAATACCGTCAACCTGTCTTTTACCAGCATCTCCTCTGAGTTGCCAGACCATCTCAGCAGCCTGGGCGATTCCAGTGGCCCCTAAGGGGTGTCCACGTGCTTTAAGCCCTCCAGAGGGGTTCACGGGTAGGTCACCGTCACGCTGGATAAAACCATCCTCTACAGCCTGACCACCCTGTCCTTTTTCCACAAATCCCAGGTCCTCAATGGCTAAGATACCATTGATGCTAAAGCAATCGTGCACTTCCACAGCCTGTATATCCTTTGGTCCCAGCCCGGCCATGTCATATGCAGTGCGGGAAGCATGTACTGTGGAGTCAATGGTGGTTATATCCCTTCGGTCATGCAGGGCAATGGTTCCGGAAGCCTGGGCCGAGGCCTTAACATAAACCGGGGTGTCAGTGTATTTACGGGCGTCTTCAGCAGGGCAGAGTATAACTGCCGCTGCACCATCAGTCACCGGAGAACAGTCCAGTAATCTTAGGGGATCAGCCACCATAGTTGAGTTTAAAACCTGATCCACACCAATTTCGAAGGGGTACTGGGCCAGTGGGTTTAGGGCACCGTTTTTATGATTGTTAACACTGAACATGGCCAGTTGTTCCCTGGTGGTTCCGTACTGGTGCATGTGACGACGGGCCATCATGGCGTAGAGTGATGGGAAGGTAACTCCCTGTTGGGCTTCCCATTCCTGGTCCGATGCAGTGGCAATGGCCGGAGTAGGATCCACAACGTCCGTCATTTTTTCAACTCCTGCAGAGATGACCACATCATGATAACCAGAGGCCACAGCCATTATCCCGCTTCTAAGGGCTAAACCACCTGATGCACAGGCTGCTTCCACCCGGGTACATGGTATGGGTGTTAGACCTGAATGGTCTGCAATAAGAGAGGCTATATGCTCCTGCTGTATAAACAGACCCGCAGTCATGTTTCCCACATACATGGCTTCCAGATCTCCCCCTTCAATATCTGCATCGGCAACAGCCTTCATTCCAGCTTCAGTAATCAGATCCCTAAAGGATATATCCCACATTTCACCAAATTTGGTTTGTGAAACTCCAATAATTGCAACATCTCTCAATTTAACATTCCTCCATTAATACTATCCATAAATGTTTAACGTGGAGTTAGACCTGCCATCCTCATTTTTCCTTTGAACTTGGCGTATATGGCGTAGTTCACGTATTCTTTATTTTTGATCATATCCTTAACTTTAGGTGCCAGGTCACGTTTTTCTTCTATTTGCTCATTAACTGTGATACTGAAAGCATCACTACCTGCACCGGAACCGTATGAAACTGCGAATATACGTTCACCCGGTTGAGCAATGTCTAAGATGGCTGCCAGCCCCAGTGGTGTTGCCCCGGAGTAGGTGTTACCAATTACCGGTGTTAAAAGCCCAGTTTTGTACTGTTCTTCAGTGAATCCGAGTTTTTTGGCAGCTCTTATATAGAATTTGCCGTTGGGCTGGTGGAAAACTGCATGGTCATAATCAGAGGCTTCTGTGCCCATTTTTTCCATCATTCCTTTAGCCCCGGCGAGCACGTGTTTGAAGTAGGCTGGTTCCCCGGTGAAACGTCCTCCGTGACGGGGGTAAGGTTTTCCCTCCCTACGGTAAAAGTCAGGTGTATCAGTGGTGAAACTGTAGGTTCCTTCAAAGTCAGCTATAGTGTTTTCTTTTCCAATTATATATGCTGCTCCACCTGCAGATGCAGTGTACTCCAGCGCATCACTGGGAGCTCCCTGAGCAGTGTCTGCCCCAACCGCAAGACCATATTCCACGTTTCCCGCATCTACCAGCCCCATACAAATTTGCATACCTGCAGTACCTGCTTTGCATGCAAATTCCAGGTCAGCTGCAGTCAGATCAGGGCTTGCTTCCACAGCTTCAGCCACAATGGTTGCAGTGGGTTTAACTGCATATGGGTGTGATTCTGAGCCAACGTAAACTGCTCCGATTTTTTGTGGATCAATACCTGCTCTTTTAAGTGAATTACGAGCTGCCTCCACTGATATGGTGGCGGTGTCTTCGTCGGGGGCTGGTACTGATTTTTCGTTAACTACCAGTCCTCTGGAAACTGCCTGGGCATTGTCTCCCCAGACCTTTGCAATCTCTTCAACCTTTATACGGTATGAAGGTATGTAAACTCCATATCCTACTATTCCTGCCATATTAAATCACAACCGTCTTAATAGTATTACTGATTTTTTTGTTAGGTCAATTATCTATTTCTAAACATATACAGATTTATAAATTGGGTTAATCAGGGTTTACCTTATATTTTCCTTTATAATCCTTCTGTATATTAAAAAAAATTAAGTAATTAATTTAAGGCTGAAACCAGTTTATATATTTATGTATCCCTTGAACTTATGTAGGTCATTAATATACAAATCTAAAAGTATTAGTCCCGGCAGAGCCTGAGAATCTGTGATCTAAAATTGATGGAGACTAATTTTTGAAAAAGATAATATTAATCTCTAATGTTCCATCTCTTGAATTAACCTTTATTAAGGTTTTAATCCTCGTGGCTCAGGTAAAGTTTGGAAAAGGGTAATGCTGTTATTCCATGGGCAATCACACTAAAAAAGACGGTTATGAAAACAGTGAGGATGAAAGTCTCCTGACCCTGGAAAGGGCTTAGTCTTTCCAAAGCTATAAGGGCTAACACTACCGATGCCAGTCCACGTGGGCCGAACCATCCCATGAAAAGTGTTGAATCCCATTTAATATTGCTACCTATAAGAGAGAGGGTCACCGGCAATATGCGGATAACTGTAAGGCTTAAAATGGCATAGAGAATAATATGCCATGTGATCTGGGGAATTAGATCGGATATCACGATTCCTAATATGAAGAACACTGCTAAATTCAAGAACTGACCCTCTGCTTCTGCAAAGTCCATGAGCACCTTCCGCGCATCGAGGGTAACATATGCTGTGGCTAGCCCTCCTACAAATGCTGCTATAAATCCACTTCCACCAGTCTGATCGGCAATGACAAATGATAGGAGTGCCAGGGCTAAAAATGCTATTCTTTGATATTCTGGAGTTATCCATCCCTTATCCCTGGATTTTATAACTATTTTGGAGCCAACAATTCCCACAGCAATCCCCACCAGCACTCCCACTCCGATCTGCATGATGGCAACCTCAAGAAAATATCCAACTGGGCTGAAACTCTCCTCTGCTAATCCTATGGCCACAAAAACCAGTAGAAATGGAACGCACAATCCATCATTCAAACCACTTTCCACTTCCAGTGATTTCCTGATCAATTGGGGTATTCTTTTATTTTGAACCACAACCTGGCCCAGAGCCGCATCAGTGGGTGCCAAAACCACCCCTATGATAGCTGTTTCCCAGAAGGTTAAATCAGTGAAAATAAAAATAGCAGTGGCAATTCCCAACACAATAGTCAAGGGTAAGCCAATCACCAGTAGGCGGGAAGTTAAACTATCCAGTTCAATTGAACCCAATCTAATCTGGGATGCATCAGAAAACAGTACCAGTACCAGTGCAATTTCTGCTATTAACAATATAATGGTGGATGTTGGGGGTTGTATAATATCCACATAACCAGTAAATAACCATCCTACTACAATTCCTGCAAAAATGAAGATCATCTGAGGAGTTAAAGGGATTGAATCAATTCTTCGCGAAAGAATTGCCACTATAAAAAGCATTAGAATAAAGAAAAGCAGTTCTATCATTATAATCTCCATTCAAAACTATATATTGCAATAAATAAAATTCTTTCTATGAATTTATAGCTCATGCCATGGATAAAACCAGTAAAAGAAAGGAGGAGATGACCTAAAAATATGATGGGGAATACTATTCACTTCTAACTATGGGATCAGATATTATATCATCCATAATTAATCCATTATCATATTCCTGGGATGAAATAAGTTTCATTGAATGATCTCACAGATTTTCCGCGGGAAATAACAATAATATCATTCTTTCGGAGTTTAAAATCAAAGTTGGGATTATTAAATGTTTCAGAACCTCTTATTATTGTCGTTAATTTATAATACAAGGTTCTAAAAAACATTGCAGTTACAAAAGTTCTAAAAGACTTTCCAAATCGAGCTTACCCACATCTTCAGAGGTTTTCATCCCGTACTTTTTGTATAAGAAACTCCAATCATGATTTATGAGGAATTCATGGAACTCGGAGGGGTTGAATGATTTTCCGTCGCCTTTCATCTCTTCCAATTCCATTATACAATTTTTTAAAAGTTCCTCAGCATCATCCAGTTCCATGAGTTTGTATACCATGCCCTGATCACTATGGATATTCTCTTTAACATCTATTCCCTGGTAATAAAAGTTTTTAAACCTTTTTTCCTGGGAAATGAACCGGTGAACAATTAATAATTTCTCTTGAAGTTCCTCTACTTCCCTAGGGGTAAATTCCATATTTTCACCTATCTAATATTAAATTAAATATTATAATTCCGCTGATTAATCCTTCTAAATAACTACTATTGCTCCTCCAGGTACTTAGGGCATTCATATTAACCCTTTAGCATCTCTTTAATCCCGGAATTCCTATTAATCCATAAATTATCCCTTATTAATCCGTTAGTTTATCTAGCCTTTCACGGAATTCTTTGCGATGACGTCTTTCTTCATCCCTGATGTGCTTTAAAACTCCCACTACCTCTTCATCATCAATGATCTCAATCTGATGAGTGTATCTATCAATACCTTCTGATTCAAGCTGGATCTGCCGCTGGAGCATTTCTTCCAGGTTTTCACCGCCAAAGTCCAGTTCTTTATGCTTCATGGTGGGCTTACCACCTCTTTTGGTTATTAGATCTGCCAGCCACCACATATGGCGCATTTCATCCACAGATATGGCTTCAGTTACCCTGCTGGGATCACATTCTTCCATTAAAAATGAATTCTGCACGTAAACCAGGGTTGCTTCCAATTCTCTCACGAAATCCTCATTTAACAGGCCAATTATCTCTTCTGTATCCATAATTACACCTCATCTCAATAGAATATTCTCTCCTAATTTGAAATATCCCCAATTGGATATCCCCCTTCTTATTTAAACACTCCTCCCATGGAATACCCTTCATAAATCACTGATCTTCTCCCGCTTACGATAGGCCATACCCTGGAAGACTGCCACCAGGTCACGTCCCTCATCGTATATGTCCACGGTGTAACTGGCAATCCTACCTCCACTAGAGAGCTCACGAGCTTCAGCAGTTAACAAACCCTCACTAACTGCCTTGAAGTATGAGATATTGGCGTTAATAGCCACGGTAACTGTTCCGTGTGAGTTAGCTGCCAGTGCAAAGGTGAAATCCGCCAGAGTAAACAGAGCCCCTCCATGAACAGTTCCCACTCCGTTAAGATGCATCTCCTCCACTTCCATCTGGGTGGTGGCCTTTCCCGGGGAAATACTGACCACTTCAATATTACTTAGATCTGCGAAACGGTCATTTTCAAAGAATTTCAGAATTTTTTCCATTTTAAAAACCTAACCTTCCACTGTATTAAAGAATCATTAAATGTATTATTCCCCTTTTATAATAATAAAATGTTTTTAACAATAACAGATCACAGTGGATAACAGACACATTTAAGGTAGCCATGAAAGCCATGTTGTTAAGGGTGGGGATTGACAAATCCAGTGACGGAGTTTTATCTCCCATATTCCCGGATGGAAGTTTTGAATATATACCATTATCCGAATCAGATGAAAAATCAGTTGAAAAACGTACCTATGATGATTTAATTGGAATTAAAGGAAAAAAACTCTCCATTTACCTTCCAAAAGCTTTAGCTGACTGTAAAGTGCACTTTGATCCCGAGTTTACCACCTTTACCTATGGTGATGTTGGTCGTAAGGCTGGTTATTTGCTGAAACTTGAACCTGGTGACATTCTAGTTTTCTATGCTGGCCTTACTCCTCAAAAAGAATCAGAGCATCCAGAAGCTCTTTACATAATTGGTTATTTCACGGTAAAGGAAATTCTGGATTTTAAAAAACATTCCCTTAATGAAATCCTGGGGTTCAGAAAAAAATACCCGGATAATTCCCATCCCAAACGAGATTCAGGTCTAGGTGAAATGGTGCTGGTTGTAGGTGACCCTGAAAAAAGTAAATTACTTGAAAAAGGAATTTTAATCAGTGCAAAAAAGTTAAATAAGATAGACAGGGCTTACCATGCTGTTTCACCCCAGATGGAAGAACTGTTGGGAATAAAAGGTTCCATCCAGAGGAGCATACCGCCCAGATTTATCAATGAAAAGGGTAAGATCATTAATTTAAAGATATTGTTGGGATTATGATTATTTTTATCAAATCAAGGTTAAAAAAGAAGTTTAAACTAATGTACTGAAATCTACAGATTAAGGTTCTAAAATCTTAGCGATTATGGTTCTTAAATTAACCTTTAAGATTCTAAAATCTAAACCTTTAAAAATGACAACCTTTCCGACCTGTTTTTTCAATGTACTGTTGATGGTACTCTTCTGCCCTCCAAAAGGTGGGAGCTGGTTTGATCTCCGTCACAATCTTACCAGAGTAACGTCCAGAGGAATCCATCTTCCCCATACTCGCCCTGGCTAACTTTTCCTGTTCAGGGTTATGGTAAAATATAACTGACCTATACTGTGCCCCAATATCAGGTCCCTGGCGGTTTAAGGTGGTGGGATTATGGATCTCCCAGAAAAGATTCAAAAGATCAGTGTATGATAAGATTTCTGGATTGTATATAACTTCAACCACCTCTGCATGGCCAGTTACCCCCGAACAAACATCTTCATAGGAAGGATTATCAAAATCTCCCCCTGCATAGCCTACTGCAGTTTCAATCACTCCTTCCAATTTCCGAAAGGCATCTTCCACACCCCAGAAACAACCAGCACCAAAAGTAGCTTTCATAAGCCTATTTTTTTCAGTCACAATCTCACCACAACAGTTAGATTCATTTACTATGCCATTTGGATTTATTCAATAAACATTTGGATTTATTCAATATATTTTATCAACTAAAAAAGATAAACACTCAATTATATTTATGTTTTTGAAGATGAAATAACACTTTCGGTAACCTACATGTCTCCTAAAAAATATGCCCTCATGGTGGCTGTTTTAACCTCCTTTTTAACCCCCTTCGTTGGGTCATCCATTAATATAGCCTTGCCTTCCATTGGAAATGAATTTGCAGCCAATGCCATACTTTTGGGTTGGATTCCAACCGCCTATCTACTGGCCCTGGCAGTTTGTCTGGTTCCATTTGGTAGGCTTGCAGATATCTATGGTAGAAAAAGGATTTTCACCTGGGGAATAATATTATTCACAGTATCATCATTCATAGCCACCATGTCTGTTTCAATTGACATGCTCCTACTATTCCGGGTTTTACAGGGCGCAGGCAGTGCCATGATATTCGGCAACCTCTTTGCCATCATAGCCTCTATTTTTCCCACCAGTGAACGGGGAAAAGCACTGGGAATAACTATTACCGGAGCATTTCTGGGACTTTTCCTGGGCCCGGTTTTAGGAGGTTTCTTAACTGGATATTTCGGATGGAGGAGTATATTTTTCTTTAACGTGCCACTGGGGATCCTGGCCATCATTGCAGTAACCAGGGTAGAAGGTGAATGGGCTGAAGCCAGTGGAAAATCATTTGATATTTTAGGTTCAATTATTTTAGGATTTTCTCTGGTAACCCTGATGTATGGGCTGTCAATTTTACCAGAAACCTCCGGGATTTTTCTAATTTTAGGAGGTTTAATTGGGTTAGCTTTGTTTTATCTAGTTGAAGTCAGGATAGAAAGTCCGGTTCTGGATGTGAAGATTTTCAAAAACAGGAGCTTCACTCTCCACAATCTGGCAGCATTCATCAGTTACTGTTCCGCAGCGCCAATTGTATTCATTCTAAGTTTATATCTGCAGTATATCAAAGGACTGGATCCTCAGTGGGCAGGGATTGTGCTATCTGTGCAACCCGTGATGATGACTATATTTTCACCCCTGGCTGGGAAAGCATCAGATATAATCGAACCGAGAAAGATGGCAGCGTTGGGAATGTCCCTGAATACTATTGGTTGTGCCATATTTGCATTTCTGGGGGAGGAAACCAGTATGATCATCATCATTATTGGATTAGGTTTTCTGGGGTTGGGGTTTGCTAATTTTTCTTCCCCCAACACCAATGCCATAATGGGCACTGTAGAATCCCGTCTTTACGGAGTGGCATCCACCACCGTAACCACCATGCGTGTACTGGGGCAGATGTCTGGTATGGGAGTGGTATTACTGGTGTTAGTCCTGGTTATGGGCAGTTCCACCATAAACCCTCAGATATATCCAGAATTCATTACCAGCATCAGAATAGCATTTTTAATATTTGCTTTACTCAGTTTTCTAGGGGTACTGGCCTCCCTAGCTGGTGGGAATAGGGATGAAAATCAATCATAAACCCCGTATTTTAAAAAAAACTTTAGGGCAAGATATACATAATATTATTTATGCAGAATCAGAAAGTGGCATCTATTCTAAACCGAGTGGCGGATTATCTGGAAATGGATGGGCCGGATTTTCGTACCAAAGCCTACCGCAGAGCAGCTCACACCATTGAAACACTCAGTGTGGATATTGCTGATATTAAGAAACAGGGAAAACTGGAGGAACTTCCAGGGATAGGTAAACATATTCATGCGAAAATTGAGGAGATACTGGATACTGGAAGTCTGGAATACCTGGAAAATTTAAAGAAAGAGTTTCCTCTGGATCTGGATGCGTTAATGTCAGTGGAGGGATTGGGTCCTAAGAAAATAAAACTCCTCTACCAGGAGTTGGGGATAAAGAATTTAGACGATTTGGAGAAAGAGGCTAAAAGGCATCATATTCGCAGATTGAAGGGAATGGGTGCTAAAACAGAGGCTAAAATTCTCCAAAACTTGGAATTTGCCCGTAAAAGCACGGGAAGACAGTTACTGGGTGAAGTTCTACCCCTGTCATCTTTAATCAAACAGAGGATAAGTGCCCTGGATTTGGTGGAACAGGTGGAAATCGCTGGCTCCATCCGCCGCAGAAAAGAAACAGTGGGAGATATCGACGTACTAACTGTAACCCAACATCCGGATGAGGTGATGGATTTCTTCAACCGAATGGATCTGGTTGAAGAGGTAATAGTTAAGGGACATTCCAAATCAACAGTGAGACTATTCAATGGAATGGACGCCGATATCCGGGTTTTCAAGGAGGATGACTTTGGTTCAGCAATGGTTTACTTTACTGGTTCTCGTGAGTTAAACATCAGTCTGAGGAAAATAGCCATATCCCAGGGTATGAAACTCAATGAATACGGAGTATTCCATGATGAAAAAAGACTGGCTGGTAAAACCGAAGTTGATGTTTTCCAGGCATTGGGTATGGATTACATTCCACCAGAACTCCGGGAAAACACCGGTGAGATAGAAGCTGCCCAGGAAGGCAAACTCCCCCTACTGGTGGATTATGGGGATATAAAGGGCGATCTGCACATACACACCAACTGGAGTGATGGGAAAAGCAGCATCATGGAAATGGCCCTGGAAGCATCCCAGAGGGATTATGAGTACCTGGCCATCACCGATCATACTTGCATCCCAGTGGCCAGAGGTATGGATGAAAATAGATTAATTAAACAGATGGGTGAAATTGACAGGGTAAACCATGAACTGGAGGACATCACCCTGCTAAAGGGTGCAGAGGTTAACCTGGATTCTTATGGTAACCTGGATATGCCGAGGGATTTGTTGGAAGAGTTGGATATAGTTATAGCAGCTGTACACTCCGATCTTCGCCAGGATCCGGAAAAAATGAATGAAAGAATTCTAAGGGCCCTGGAAAATGATTATGTGGATATATTAGCTCATCCTACCGGGCGGAAGCTTAAAGAAAGAAAGCCGTACCAATTAAATATTGAAAATTTATTCAGTAAGGCCCGGGAAACAGAAACCATTCTTGAAATTAATTCCCAACCTAAAAGGCTTGATTTGAAGGATATGCATGTTAAAATGGCTGTAGAATATGGTTGCCAGTTGTCAGTGAGTACAGATAGTCATCATACTCATGATCTAAGTTTTATGGAACTGGGGGTGGCCACCGCACGCAGGGGCTGGGCTGAGAAGAAGGATATTGTAAACACTTTCTCCCTTAAAAAGTTGTTAAAACTGATTAGTTGACTATTCTCCAATTATAAAGTTGTTATAACTGATTAGTTGACTATTCTCCAATTATAAAGTTGTTATAACTGATTAGTTGACTATTCTCCAATTATAAAGTTGTTATAACTGATTAGTTGACTATTCTCCAATTATAAAGTTGTTAAAACTGATCAGTTAATTATACACTAATCTTTCAAATCAGAGCAGTGATGAAGTAAGGATAGAATTTTGGCCAAGGTAACCACGTCCTCCCGATTGTGTTCAATTATAGGAACCAGAGGGCCGATATTACCTGTTTCACGGTAGGTTAAGTAGAACTCAGGAACCTTGCTGCTGGGAACATCATCACATCTTTCAAAACCGAAAAAATGTTTCTCCAGTGTTTGCAGTCGGCAATTAGGGAGCTGGTCATTCCACTGACGTCTTGAAAAGTGGAGTAGATCCAGATGCTGGCTGTTGATCTTCTCATCCATATGATGGAAACGCATTCGGCTTTTAATGAATGGTACATCAAAACTACGGCCGTTAAATGTAACATAAACATTATCACTATTCTGATGGGATAAGAAACCATCCAGTGTTGCTTTCTCCTCCTTCAAGTTCCTTAAAAGGTACTGATTTATAGTCAAACCATCCTTATTTCCTTCAGCAACACCAATGAGTATCAAGGGCACATCCTTAAGTCCCAGGGTTTCAATATCCATGAAAAGCATCTTCTCAGCACCAGATAGGGAGGATAGGAGGAGGTTTAGGTGATGGGAAGCAGAATATCTGGTTGATATCCAATCAGAAAGGCTACACACATCCCGGCTTTCCAGTTTCTCCAGTAATTCACAGGCACTGGTACCATAACTGGGATGATCTCTAAGATCATCCAGGGTGATGAAACCGTTTTCTTTAAGTTTCCGCTCCTTGGACGGGCCAATTCCTTTGATTAATTTTAAATCACCGATTAAACACTCATTAACCTTTTTTTCTTTCAGAGTTTTTATTTCTACCTTTTCATGGGTGGTGAAACGATAACATGAACCGCGTTTTGTTTCGATTTCTTCCCCGTAATCTAAGTCTTCCAGGGTTTTATCCTGATATTCTTCCAGGAGTTTTTGTTTAAGTTTTTGAGGATTATTCTCATGTTCATTAGTCATAAGGTGACTCCGAAAATTAATTATGGGTGGTAGTGACACCGAAAATTGATTGTGGTGGATAGTATTTCAAATATTTATTTCAGGACCATCATTATTTATGGTTGTTAAGACCATATATAGCTATAATTATTAATTTATAAATGAGGAGGGTAATAATTTGAAAAAATATTTGATCATTTTAGCTGTACTAGCAGTGGTTGTCATGATTTCTGGATGCACCACTACCTCAACCATTAACACCAAAAATTTCTCGACCAGCGGGATGTCTTTCCAGTACCCGGAAACCTGGAATGTCTCCAGTCAGGTAAATAACAATTCCACTCAAGTAATGGTTGCCAGCCCTGAATTTATATCCAGCAACGCTACCAAGGGAAGTGTTTTGTTGATCCTTAAACTATCCAAGAGTGGGGATAATAACATGTCACAGACCAGGCAGGAGCTAATGACCCAGGCCCAGCAATCCGGTCAGAATGCAACCAATGCAACCATAAACATTGCAGGAGTCACTGCCAGTGATATAAGTTACACTGGAAAAGACACCACTGGAAACAATACTTATGGTCGGCTCATCGACTTTGAAAAGAATAATTCTCTCTACCTGCTCTTATTTGCCTCTGGTGGGGGTGCAGACATTGATGCAGTTAAACCCTACTTTGATGTGATTGTCAAGAGCTTCAATGTAGAGTAAAGGGTCATATTTCCCCTTTAGGGGTATATTCCCTTTTTTTTTAGCAGACATACATTGGAAAGAATTCCATCGTGGGAGGGGGGTGTTGTTAGTTGATAAAAACTCTTATTCTATATGAAAGTCGGTACGGATCCACCTGGGAGGCCGCCAATATAATTTCACTCATATTGGGCCCTTCCCGCCGCATTCCAGTATCCCAGTTTTCTGAAAAACACCGGGGCTATGATTTTATAGTACTGGGAACACCCATCTATAATGGGAAGATCCACCCAAAAATGCAGATTTTTCTGGATAACGAGGCTGAATGGTTAGATGGTAAAAACATAGCCCTCTTCTGCACGTGTCTTAATGGATCTGAAGGTCTTCGTGTTCTTCGGGAAGTGGAGGACACTCTGGAGGGTAACATTCTTGAACTGGGTGTTCTGGGCGGTCGCCTGGAGATGGATCGTTTAAACGAAAGGGATTACCAGGCCCTGAAGGAATACATTTCCCGGGAAGGACTACCATCTCAGGGAATGAACTTATTCAATCGTGAAGAAGTTGTAGATTTGGCGTTACGTCTTATGGGGATTAGGGATACTCTTTTAGTTGAAGTTTCATCTTCCCAACTTCGAAGTGAAGTTGAGGAGTTCTTAAAGGAGCATAACACTTGTACATTGGCTACCAATGCCCAGGGTAGGGTACGGGCCACTCCACTGGAGTATCAATACAGTCAGGGACATATCTATATTTTAAGTGAGGGTGGTAGGAAGTTCGCTAATTTATTATCCAATCCACAGGTTTCAGTGGCAATATATGAAGATTACACTGGCATGGGTAATCTTAAGGGTATGCAGATCACAGGGCAGGCTATTATTGTGGAAGATATGGTGGAATATGAGCAGGCAATTAAGATGAAGGGTCTTACTATGGATTATATCCGGTCACTGCCAGTGGATCTCAAACTCATCCGGGTGGATATGGAGAAGGTGGAATTTTTAAACTCCCAGTTTGAAAAAGAGGGTTACTCATCCCGACAGGTTTTAAAGTTCTAGATTGTTTTCCAGAATAAGTTTAATATTATTTATGGATAAGAGTATGGAATTATGGGTGTTAATGGAAAATCATCGAAATTACTCTAAATTATTAACCACATGTATACTGGTTGGTTGAAAAACAGATGTTTTGGGGAAATTGGAAATTGGGTGAGATTTACCCTGATTTTTTTAATATGATCTAATTATTTGTTATGAGTGAAACATGGTCTACTTTTTGATTGTTCTTATACATCATCCCCATAACTGGCTGGTGTCAATTACTTTTATAAATTCACGGGCATGTTCTTTAGTGGTGGTGTTGGAATCATCTTTGTACGCTTCGTAGACAATGGAAGGTATACCATTCTGTATCAGGGGTAGGGTTACATATTCTATGCTGGATGGGTTGGGAGGATAGTAATATTTCAGCCAGGATATTTTATCATCCAGTTCCAGGGCTATGGAAATGGATTTATTTCCCCGTGCCGGGGCAAATATGAATCTGTTAAACGGGTAACTGCCATTACTGGAATGAACATCCACTGCTAACTGGTAACTGTTGTTAATTATATCTGGCACTACGTACTTGTTGGTCAGTAACTGGCCGTTCATCCGTTCCTGGGGATAATTATTCTGATAAAGCGGTGCATTGATAATGTAGAGGTAATATCTCTTTTCAAGGGATGAATCACTATCATGTATGGATTCAATTATGGCCTGGTGTGATGCAGATTCACGGGGGTGCACCCCTACAATGTAGGCTACAGTGATATTGGAGCTGGTATTTCCGTAAGGTCCTTCTTTAACCACGGTGGAATCATTGGTAGTGGCTAAGGTAGTGGAAGATACCTCGGTAGAGCCAGTGGTGTTAGCCGCAGGACTCCAGTTAAATGATAATGCAAATATAGCACTCAAAGAAACTATTAAAAGAACTCCGAGGATGAAAATATTTTTATTACCTTTTATAATCTTCAATTTTCCTTTTAATTCATTTAAATTATCCCGAAATTCCCTGGATGCGGCCTGTTTTTCCCCAGGCTGTTCTTTATGTTCTTTGTCTGGTTTTAATGAAGGAACCCTCATATTTTACCCTGGAAGTCTTAAAATCTTAAATATTTATGATTTTTTGGAATTAATCAAATTAATGGTTTTTAGTATTCAGTTAATATTTTATAGATTTACATTTGCCCAACTATTATATTAAAATAAAGGTGGGTTTTATGTGAAAATAAGATACTTCGCTATACATTGATATGACGAAGTTGGTGGTATTGATTTTTTTCATAAATTTCAAAGTGATGAACTGTTTAAGTTATATCTTTGAATTAAAAATGAAAGTGTCATGATATTTAGAAAGTTTTATATGTTTGTCATGTATATAATAACCTTGATGGTGGGGTTGTCGAATATTTTAGTTAAATTTATATATGATAATAATAATACGCATTATCAACAATATTCCCCTAATAACTTGAAGGTACTTCCGGTTATTTTATTTTTTGATAGGGGTCCGGGATAGGGGGTTGTTTGAATAAGACTTAAAATATCTTTAAAAGCACCAAAAAATGATTATTTGATCCAATATAATTATAATCATATTCTTTCTGCCATCATATATCGTAAAATTGCTGATCTTGACCTGGCCAGTCAGCTTCATGGATCACAGGACTTTAAACATTTCACTTTTTCTCAGATAAACATTCCACGCCGCAAACCTTCCAAAAATGGTTTGATCTCTAAGGATGGCAAGTTCAACTTTTACATCTCTTCACCCCATGACTATCTAATTCAGACCATGGTGGAAGGATACCTGGAAGACCCTAATGTTATTTTTAAGGGAGATAACCTTATGGTGGAACAGGTGGAACTTTTAAAACAACCTGATTTTAAAAAGAAGATGAAAATGAAAACCATGTCCCCGGTGATAACCCGAATAAAACGTGAAGATGGTCGGATATGGGATCTTAATCCTGGAGACTTAAGATTTTTCACTGCACTGCAGCAGAACCTCATTCGTAAGTACAATTCATTCTATGATGATGTTTATGATGGTGATGAGTACGTTAAAATCGTTCCTGACATGGAATCAGTGAAAAGGAAAAGGATTACTATTGATAAGAATGGTACTCCGACGTATCATAGGGCTTATTTGATGCATTTTGACATGGAGGCAGATGAAAAACTGGTGAAGTTTGCTTATGACTGTGGATTGGGTGAGAAGAATAGTATGGGGTTTGGTATGCTCAATTTTGTCGAAGATAATTCAAATAGAGGTTCAAAATGAAAGAAATAACGTTTTATTCTACAAATAATGCATGGACTAACAACGGTCTTGTAACCATGGCTCAAATCATGGAAAATTTCGAGGAAAAGGTCGATGTTATGTGGTCTGACGATAATATCTCATTCAAATCAGTTGATAAACCAATAACGGATTATATTGCTCAAGCAATGCAAATATTAGCTGGAAAAGGAACTTACAATTTTTCAACTACTTTTAAATTACTCAATAATAATGATGAACTTGGATCTAGTTATCAACCTCCTAAAGAATATCCTACCCAAAAAGGTGAAGCTAAAGAAGAAATCATAGTAATTACTGATAATGAAAGAGAATTCTTGAAAAAAAAGAAATTTGATAACAAAAAGAAACAACAAGTTTGGAAAATGAGAATGAGCTATTTCGGCAAGGATGATAA
This sequence comes from Methanobacterium subterraneum, assembly GCF_002813695.1. Classification (NCBI taxonomy): domain Archaea; kingdom Methanobacteriati; phylum Methanobacteriota; class Methanobacteria; order Methanobacteriales; family Methanobacteriaceae; genus Methanobacterium; species Methanobacterium subterraneum. The sequence goes on from NZ_CP017768.1 coordinate 407,389, forward strand.
AAGCTATTTGGATTTAGGTATTAACCTCAAAGATAATTCCTCATTTAAAAGATTAATTTCTTTTGAAAACGGTAAAAACACGTGCCCACTTTGTGGAATGTCATCCAAGACTATGGAAGATGTTAAAAATTTTTTTAACCCACTTTTTGGTGAACATCATAACAATGAAATAGACGGTGTTGGTGCTACTCGAAAAAAAGCTAAAATATGTCCTAAATGTGTTATATTGTCCTATTTTGCTTTATTTGATTATTATATTCCATTTTATAGAACAAAAGGAAACAAAGGAGTATCTTATCTTTCAATACCCAATACCCTGGAACTGGGGATTTTAAGAAAAGTATTCAATAACTTATCATTAAAAGGTCAATTCATTGATTTTTCTGATGCTTTTTGTACTTCTTATGGCACGAACATAAAGAATTTATCAAGTACATCAAAGTCCGCTTCATTGATCACTCTGTTACATAATATAAAAAACAAATATCACTCCGAAGATGAAATTGAAGAATTAACCATGTCTTTTGAGCCCATAGAAAAAGAAGAATTTAAAGAAATTAATGAATGGTTAATTATCTCTTCAAATAATCGAATTATCCATATGGACTCTAATGAAAAAATATATAATATATTAGAGCCTTTTAAAGATCCAAAAAACAATTTAGATGTTTATTTAGTTCCACATTTTTTAAATAGTTTATCATTTAGTATTTTTAATGAAAATGACGTTGAAAAATTCTTTAATGGAATTTTAACTCTCGATCCTAAAAAAATTTCAGAAGGTCTTTTTCGAATAGCTAAGGAAAGCATTTCAAATTTAAACAAAATACGGGTAAAATATCATGCACAGAACAGTTCACCACTCTACCTTTTTACAGAAATATTCTTAGAAAAAATTATGGGAGAATCTACAATGTTGGATGATAATTTAAAAGATGCTTGCAAAAGTATTGGAAAAACAATCGGCAGAGGGTTCAGTGAAGATGTAGGAATGTTAACTAAGTTTGCTTACTCTTCAGGACCAGAAGAGTTTAAAAAAGCTTTAGAAGATGCTTCATTTAGATTAGCTAAGATTAGTGCCCTTGATAATAAGAAAAGTTTTTATTTAGATGCCAATCATCTTGAAACTTTGATGAATTCCATTGATCAAAACAATTTCAGCGACATGAAAACTTATTTTGTTTCATTTATGAGTGCATATGTGCTATCTGAAAATTACAGGAAAAAACAAAGAAAGGAATAAAAGGGGATTTAAGAATGAATGAAAAATGTGTAATTGCAACTTGGTTGTTTAAAACAGACCTATCAAATATGAATGCGGGAGAGGGAAGTACCAATCTAAAAGAGCTTAAAACCTATAACAATGGCCTGCCATATATTTCAGGTCAATCCGTAAGACATGCTTTAAGGAAATCTATACAAAGAGAGCACCCAGAAGCTTTCAAATGCACCCCTGAGTTCCCATGTGGCCAGATTGATGAATGTTGGCTTTGTGACATGTTTGGTTATTTACTACCCAAAGAAGGTGCGAAAAGGTGGAGTCCAATTAAAGCTTCACCAGCAATGGGACAAATACGTAGCACGATAACTACTGACCTTATATTTAGAATGGTTCAGGATATTGAATGTCCGAAGTGTAATGAAAAGATATATCCATTGGCTGCTAGGGGGAAAAGTGAAGAAGGTTCAGTAAAAGATAAAAATATAAAACAAGGTGGTAAACTAACATGCCCTAAATGTAAGGAAGACTTTGAAGCACCATATGATATAAGGCAGGCTTTAGCCTACAAGCAGTTAACAGATAACATTTATCGGGCCAATATATCTCTGGATATAGGTGCCCTTGGAGTTGACGAAATTCCAAAAATAGTGGGTGAAGGAAAAGATGCTAAAATGGATGGTACTGATTATAAAACAAGTTATGATGATGATGAAAGGAAAAAAAGGACTATTTCGGTATTAAATGCAATTTCCAATATAAGTGATTTTGCAAATCAAAGTCGAGAAATGACCAACGCATCCCCTGATGTTGTATTGATAAGTGTCCAGAATCAATACAACCATAAGCTTTCTTCTGCTTTGAGAATGGATGAAAATGGCAATATTGATAAAAGAACTTTTGAAGATGTCCTGAATGATTGTCTAACATTGCCAGATACTAAACTATTTGCAGGAATGATTTCAGGAATTATCAGCAACGAACCCGATATTAAAGGAGTTCTTGAGGATCTTAAAGGAGATAACCTTGAAATCTCTGGAACTCCCAGACAAGCCATAGATGCGGCAATTAAACATTTGAATGGGGATTAAAATGAGAGTAATTAGGGCAGATCTAGAAGTTCCATTTTGGTGTTCTTTCAGTGAGTATGGGACTGTGAACATCCGTCCTACTTATCCCTTTCCACCACCCACAACTCTCTTTGGTCTTATCCAAAATGCTTTGCAAAAACCAGCGTTACATGACTTAACTGATAATGATCGTAAAGGAATTGGGTTACAATATATTGAAGACTATTCCAAATTAAATTTTGCAATAATAATCAATGAAAGTGGTGAAAAGATAGATGATTATCTTAATATCCATAAAGGGAGCCGAGAAATTGAAGGAATTGAAAGTTCTTTAAAAGAGGAATTACAAAACAGGTTAGATGACTTAAATTTACATGAAAATGATGAAAAAAAACTAAAAAAAGAATTAAATAAGCTAAAACGAAAAAATTTCTCGGAAAACTTTCTTAAGATAACTAACAACCAAAAAATAAGTGAAAAGGATGAAAAACAAATATTGGCTTTATTAGAACTAATTAAAGCTGCTGGAGCTGATGAATTATTAATCTTTATTCAAAGTTTTTGGAATTCATTTAAAGGGGGAATTAATGGGTATAACTTGAATAAAAAGTGGATTAGTACTCAAATAAACCGTCAAAGGATAATAACTCCTAAATATACTATTTATGTAACTTCAACAGACTCTGCTGGTGAATACTCAATAGACAATATGTATAGTTGTTTGAAAAGCCCTAAACGCCCGTTATATCTGGGGGAAAGTGATGATATTGTGATTGTGAGTAAACTCGCGATAAAAGAAGTGAATGATGAATTAATTAAATCTGTTAAGATAGATTCTGTCATTCCAGGAGTTCGTACTAATTGCCAATTGGTCAAAATTCCCTGTAAACTAAAAAATGATTTTCCAGATGAAAAAGGACACAATTTAATTTGTTCAATACCTCAGGGAGATTTAGATCAAGAACTGTCTTGTCTTGATGTAGAAGGTGAACATATTGTCTTCTTACGAAACGATAGCTAAAAGTAATGGTACTACTCTAAAAAAACATACTGAAGATGCTCTGGATATTTCAAATTATTTGATCTCTTCGAATAAAGCGGTTTTAGAAAATTGGGGTAAATTAAATGAAATAGATGTCAGTTTGCTAGAAGAAAATATCCATTCAGCCTTATTTTTCCATGACTTTGGTAAGGGTGCAATTAAATGGCAGGAAGAAGCCCTAAAAAATGAACCGCATCTACCACCACATGCACCATATTCGGGCTATTTCCTGTTTCAAAACGAAGGTGATTTTTGTTCACGTCTTGCTTGCATATCACACCATTCTCTCCTTACAGAATACTCTTTTGATAAAGTTCCTTACCCTGGAAGTTTTAATGAAAAATATCTCATGGAATTTGCAACTAAGAATAACTATAAAATTTCATTAAATGTTCCATGGGCAAATTATTTTGAGGGTTTAAAAAAATTCAAAATAAGCAGTCAATCGCCAAATTTTAGAAACAAGTGGAACAATCAAATTGATACAAAGTTTAAAGCCAAATACTGTTTAATTTTATCATATCTGACAACTTCAGATGGTATTGCAAGTAAAATTGAAGAAGAAAATACTCTGGGACTAGATGTTACTAATATTTTAACAAAATGGTTTCCATCTCCCTCAGATATTTACAAAGGGATAAGTAAAATAAAAGGGAATAAAAAATTAACCGATATTCAGAATAGAGTTCTAAATGTTATGTCTCAATCATCAAATATTTTTGACTATTCAAAACCCTTCCGAATAGAAGCTCCTTGCGGTGAAGGAAAAACGTTAGCAGCTCTTTTAGTAGCTAAAGAACTTATAAATCAGAATATTATTAATAAAGTTATTTTTACCCTTCCCACACAAGTAACGAGTAATAATATGGTTCAGGAATTTGAGGATGAATATAGAATACCTCGTGATTGGATCGGTATTTATCATTCAGAAGTAATGAGTTTTTTAATTGAAAATACAGACGAAGAAGAGGAATCCGATTTTTCAATTTCAAGTCAGAAATTCTGGAATTTGATTTATTCTAAACCATTTAATATCTCAACCATAGATCATCTGTTACTTTCCCTGGTAAATGGATTTAAATATGCTCCAAGAGCATTTGGAAATATTCTTAATAGTTTAATTGTGATAGATGAGCTCCATTACTATGATTCGCATACCATAGGTATGGTGGAGTGTTTGTGTGAAGTATTAAGGCGCTTAAAAATTCCACATATTATCATGAGTGCTACCATACCGAGTCAAATAAAACATAAATTTGACGATTCTTATCAGAAGATTCAGAGTAGTGGCAGGGATAATGAATGCAAAGAAAAGAATCCCTTTACTTTTGAGTATCATAACAGTGAAATTGACGAGGATGAAACTGTTTCTGATGAATTTATAAAACTTTTAATGGAATCTGATGGTCAAAATGTCGGAATAATAGTGAATACTGTCCCGAAATCAAAAATGATATTCAGTGAATTGAAACAGAGATTTCCTGAAAGACAAATTTTGCTTTATAATTCTCAATTTATGAGAAAAGATAGACCTAAAAAAGAGAAAATCCTTAGAATATTTGGTAAAAGGTTATTTGAAGAACCAGGTGAAGAAGAAATTCAATTCTGTAAACAATATGGGTTTGATCCGGATTTACCCTTTATTTTTGTTGGGACGCAAGTTGCAGAAATTAGTTTGAACATTTCGTTTGATGTATTGATATCAGAATTAGCTCCTTTAGATGCATTGATACAGAGAGGTGGACGTCTTCACAGGAAAATGAGTTTTAATAATAGTGAAGAATGTAATTGCCCTCAATGTAAACGTTTTGATAATGAACATACTTATAAATTCCATATTTTTGACACTGGGGAATTTTGTTATCCTTATTACACTCATGAAGATAAAAATGGGGTAATGAAAGAAATTATAGAGAATACACGAAAACAGATATTCAAAAATACTCTTTTTACGTTTAAAATAGGTATTAAAATGATGGATAATGTTTATACGAATGAAAAAATGTTTTCGGAGTTTAATGCGGATATCAGTTTTTGGGGGGCCTATGTTGAAGATTTAATTTTTGGAAAAAGGCCAAATAAAAGCGAAGAAGAAGGGGGGCAATTAAGGATACAAACAAGAAATATAGGGATGAATACTTTTGATGTATTGCCGGAACAATTTGAATATAAAGATGGTCACATTCAAGCGCAAGATTTCATAAAGAAAATTTGTTCAAATCCTCAATTTGCAAAAAATAATGAATTAAATTTTAATGGAATTAACGAAATTTCTAAGTATTTAATCAAAGTATCAAATAAATTTTATTTCGCCAATGAAGGGAATAAAAATGGTCTTAAAATAAAAATGGGAAAAATGGAAAGGTATGTGAAGGAAATAAACCTTGAATATGATTTTGAGAAGGGGTTATATGCATTTAATAATTTTGACTGATGCCGATTATCTAATCAATTTTCCTTAATTTTACAGAATAACAGTTGTAAGCCCATTTTACCTTAATAATTAAGGATTTTTAATAATCATCTTCAAATGCCTCTTTACATATTCTTTGAGAATTTCTCCCTTCAGAAGAAATTTAAGGTGAACCGGATTTTTATACGGCTACACCCAGAAAAAGAAGGATAAAAAATATTTTTATGATGGTGTACTGGAGCATTTGAATGGTGAAAGAATTCGTTCAGGTATTATGGTCTCGCAGGATCATGAACATGATGTGGAACGCTTTATGAGGGAGAATAACTTAAATTACAAGAAAAAGGTTATTTTCGCATAATCTTTTTGAAATTATAAGCGTGTAGATAAACTTTGAAAAACCCAAAACTTTGAAAACATAAATACTTTGATAACTAATATTTCAATAGGTGATCTAAATGGCTGAAACTAAAATCTCAAAGGGTTTCCAGACAGTTGTTCCTGCGGAAATAAGAAAGAAGTTCAATGTGGGTCCTGGGGATATACTTGAATGGGTTTCTACAGAAGAAGGTGTGGAATTAAAGTTCCGGAAAAAGGTAAACATTGGGGATATACTGGGCATGGTTGACGGACCAGAAACTGATGCAGTAGAACTTAAAAAGAAAGCTCAGAGGGGAGAAAAGATTTGATTTTCATTGATGCTTCTTTTTTCATAGCTGCATCTATTAAAAAGGACCAATGGCATACCAGGGTTCTGGAAATACTTCCTGAAGTTACAAAACAGGATAAAATAACATCTATTGTTGTTCTTTCAGAGGCAGTGACCATGGTTGGGAGTCTGGCCGGGGGTAAGATGGGAGCCTGCCTATACAATTACATAATAGATAATCATGAAGTAAAATTCATAGATAAAGATTTAAGCACACAGGCCATGAATTTTTTCTTAAAATATGATGGAGTCCTTTCTTTTGCTGATTCTATTTCATTAGAACTCATGAAACAGGATAAAATAGATACCATTGTTTCATTTGATTCTGATTTTGATAAAGTAAATGGAATCTCAAGGATACATTAAATGGTGGGGGGTTATGTCTATCCACATTAGAAAATGGGGTTGTGTTTATTGATGTCGCATTAGTTCTAAAGGCAGATGTTGGTAAATTTCTGGAAATCGAGAGGATGAACAATGTTATTTATCAAATTGTACTGGAATATGGTGAGTTAGTTGTATTCTATCCTCTCTCAAAAGACGAATTTTCGGATTTGCAGTGGCCTCTCCATTATCATATTCAAATGGATGGGATAAAGGTTTGATTAGAAAAAGGATAATGAACCACTTTCAAAAACAATGTTTAATGCTTCAAGCGTATCCCTTTCCAGCAAGTAAATTGGATTTATCCGGTATTTCCAATTTAATCTATTTTGGTTCTTTCCTCTGTTGGACTTAGATTATCCACTTCGATCATCCCAAAACCCATACTATTCTTTTCCCCAAGTCCACAGTCATAAGCAAACTCAATGAGGCTTGGATCAGTTTCAATCCCGAATTCCATCATGTAACCCCGATGAAAGTCTCCTTTAATCTCAATCCTGCGCCTTTTGGCTGTTTTCATGTTGGGTTTTATTCTCACCCATTTATCACCATTGTAATCTCCATAAAAGGAAACATATTTATTTATAAGATTTTTCTGAACACTTTCATAGAATCTTTCGTCTCCAGGACCCAGATCCCATATCTTAAGCTTACCATCAATTTCCCTTTTTATACTGGCTGCCACGGGGGACATGGTTTTCATCTTCATTTTGCTCTTAAATTCAGGTTTTTTCAGAAGCTCAATATTTTCAACCAGTAATTTATTCCCTTTAAAATCTACCTGACTATTCTCCAGATGGCCTTCCACAAGACTCTTTATCAAGTGATCATTGGGAGAAGAGATGTATAATGAAAGTTTCCCGTCAAGAGAAACAATACCCTGTTTAGTAAGTTTCCATTTTGAAAAATAAATTTGAGAAAAAGTAAAAAACTTAAAATCCTTTGAAAAATGGAGTTTAGCTGCCAAATCAAGATCAGATATCTTGCGATAAATAATTGCAGAGAGTATGTGGTTGTAATTATATGGAATTAAATAGTTACCCCGGGGTGATGTTAAACTGATTTTTAATCGCATGTGTTTCTCCGCCTGATATATTTTCTTAACTTTTGAGTCAAAAAATTCTATTTCACCAAATGGAACTTTCTTCCCTATCTAATCTCAGCCCCAGCTTTTCGTCGTATACCATGTTCACAAAATATGTGCCCATATCATATTCAACGTTATTTTCCGTTTCCAACTTTTTAAACTGCCCCACGCTGATAGAAAGAATGTAACTCATTGCCTCAAAATATCTTTTTTCTTTCAATTCTCTCAGATAGTTCAGTTTGTATTTGAGGGGAACAACTTCATAGGAGTTAAAAAGTGAATAAAACTCCACTTCGCTTTCTTTATCATTTATGAATGGAACTATCCGCCTGTTGAATGATTCAAAATACTTTTGAACAATTTCGAATTCTTCTTTATCCTTTCCGACATATCCATCACCATATATATTGTCTACAATGTTCTGGATAATATCTTCCTCTAAAATCCCTACATTTTCAAGGCTTTGAACGGTTTTAGCGACTATTTCTGGAGTATATATGTATTTATCGCTTTCGGAGCCTTCAGAAAATACATTAACCGGAGCTATTTTTTTCCTCCTTTTCCTGTTTACCCGTCCGAATCTCTGGATCAACGCATCAATGGGGGCAGGTTCTGAATATAAAACATCATAATCAATATCTAAAGAAACTTCAATTGCCTGAGTTCCCACCAGTAAATCAAGATTATCCAAAGATTTTTCAATTTTTTCCCTATCTCGAAGCATAAACCGACTATGTAAAAGCGCACTATTTTCTATTTCATCAGATAATTCTTCAAAAACTTCTTGAGCCCTTAAAACAGTGTTACAAACTATTAGAGCCCTTTTACCATTTTCAAGATCTTCAAGTATCAGATCAAGATTATCTATTATACTTCCAGAGACAACATTAACTTTGTGTCTTGTGAATTCCTTAAGTTCTATTTTTCCCATCTTTATTTCTGTTGAAATTCCTAAATTATCCTTAAAAAGATTTTTAATAAAGGAGGGAAGGGTTGCAGACATCACAAGCATTTCTGCGTTGTAATTGTTTTTCAGAATTTTCAGGATCTCCAGGATAAGTGAGGTGGTATGGGCATCATAGGCATGGATTTCGTCAAGAATAAATAATCCATTGCTCATCTCTGATATCTGCATTTCAAATCCTCTGGATCCAAAAAATGCCTTCAGTATTTGGAAAGGAGTTAAAATTTTATAAGGCCGGTAAATCTTTTTACTTAAACCTTTAATGTCTCTGACATTACTTTTTACGTTATCGTAATTTACATTATCATCCGATAACTCTTTATAAAGGAAATAGGATGCTTTACCATGTAACAATCCAACCAGATCCTCATTTTCAAAGTCCTTCTGGAGTCTTTTATACATTGCATTTATGCTTGCTGTATAGGGGAGTAGATAGAATACACGTTTTGATTTATTTGAGTTCTGGTTGTTATCACTCCATAAAAGAGATGCTTCTGTTTTACCACTTCCAGTGGGTGATGTTAAAAATGCACTACCTTTAACCTTTGCAGTGTCTTCCTGGACTTTTCGAAATTCTGGAAAGTTATAAACCGATCGCATGTCCGAAATTCCAGTTAAAATCTCATATTTAGAACCAGAAGCTAGATGATCGCATGCATTTACAAAACCCTTTAAAAAAATTCCATATTTTCCATGTAAGGGTGTATATTTTTCATCTTCCCATTCATTGTAGTAAATACGTGCTGAGTTTTTGTAAACATCTTCTAAATCATCAATTGAGGAAATTATTTTATAATTATCCCGTTTATATCCTAAATACTCCTTACTCCATTTTTCTATAAGTTCAAAATAACTTAAAAGTTCTTCAAAATTGGGTTCAAGTTCTGATAATTTCTTATGATATAATTTTTTCCCTGGAGGGCTTGGGAATGTATTGTAACGTTCCCTAAGTTTATTTATATCTTTATGATGGGTAATTATGGCCAGTCCAATTGCATCTTTGTACTGTTGATCATAGTTTAAAGTTGATATGAATCCTGCAGAAAGGATTTCATGCCGATATTTCCAGGGGGCTTTTTGATGACCTACTTTAAGCATTTCCTGAAATCCAGTTGCTCCCTTTCCGAAATCATGGAAAAATAAAGAATAAAATAGGTGTTCCCAAAAATCTTCCACACCACATAACTGGGGAACATTATGATAAGCTTCTTTAATACTTTTAAAAACTTTTAAAGCATTTTCCGTATGTTCCAATAGTGTTTCATCTGGTTTTGCCAGTAACTTACCCATTTCATTCATGGAACCAAACACCCCAGTCCATCTCATCATCGTAGTGACATTCATCAGAGTATTTGAAGAACTGGTTCATCAGGATAAATGGTTTTGTACCTGCTGCTTTCCGTGGTATGGTGTCTGTGAAATGTGTTGGAAGCGCCTGAATAGTTCCATATGCCCCGTTTAAACCCAGAGGCAGGATAGTTTTTCCAAGTTTAACATTTTCTTTTTGTTCCAGTTCCACTTCTTTGATTTCGCTGATATGTACGAGATCTGTGGAACGTCCAAGCAGGACAGGATAGTGTGGATGTTTGAAGTATTTCCAGTATTTCAGATCATCCAGATATAGATAAATTTCAGGATCCACAAGGAATTCCCTTTTCATGACATTTGATTTCCCAGTCAAACCTGATAACTCGTATATGGTCTCAAGATCAATTGCCTTTCCATTATGCTTAAAAACATATCCAACTGAAACATCTTCTGGAGTGACTAAGTCTCCTTTAACTGCAGATATAAGACCATAAATTGTACTTAATGGTGGAACCGGTAGAGTGGGTTGAAAACCACTGATAAAAGCAGGGTATCGGAATGAGGTTACCCAACCTTTAATCAGGATTCTTAACGCTTTCATACATGCATCAACTCAGGAATTTTATTTGAAAATTGATCCGTAGCTTCTTTAATTGTGCCCACATGTATCTTACTGTTTTCTTCAGATAATTCTTTTATTAGTGGTTCTAACTCGTCCATAAATCCTTTTCTGAGTCCTATGTAAACATCAGTAAGTAACGAATCATCATATTCATTCAGGACTTCTTTAAGCGCTTCAATATCCATTATTGCTTCACCATTTTCTTCTTTTACTATGTTCATGAAGATGTGGTTTCCGCCGTCAATTGCAGCAAGAATCACGAGTTTTGGGGAAACATCAGTTAAATGGGATGTTAGTTTGGCACCACCCTGAAGATAAGGAAGAGCTTTGATTACATCTTGGGTTCTTTTTATTCGTATATCTTCAGGCATTGTCCATTTTTTGTTCTCTTCTTCGAGAGATAATCCTTTTTCTTCGGCTAATGCCTCCAGTTTAGGGTACATATTTTTGTAACCGGTTTTTTCGGCCCCATAAAAGACACCTAAACTATCCAGATCAACGGAAAATATGCCTTTTAAGATGGTGGAATAAAATTCATGTTCGTAGGGTACAGGATCACCTTCATGTCTTGCCATAACACCAAAATCCTGTGTCGGAATTTGTTCTATAACTGAGATTAGGGGTGAGTTCTTCAGTGGAGATATGCGTGTTACAGTTCCTCCTTCTTTTGCTTTTAAAGCCCTCATATAACCAAAAACATCATCGTCATCATAATCAATGGGATTTGCACTGGTAAAAGCTATTTTCTTTTCCCGACTTATGGGGGACATTTTCCAGTCAAATCTCTCTTGTAGTGTGTCTCTCCACCAGTACCTCAGGGCTTGTCCTGAAACATAAGGATAAACTTTTCTTCCTCTTCGGATTGATTTCACCCTTACAATGTTATCTGTTCTATCTCCTGCATCTGCTCCGGCGTTGTTAAGTGCGGAGTGTGGTGCATCCACTAACATAAATCCTACTACTGTTTTTGACATTTATTCTGCCTCCTGAAGTTCTTCTTCTATTTCAGACGATGTTACTATTTCATCCTCTTTACCCTGTTCGATTATCCATTTCTGTAATTTTTCATATATTCTAAATAGGATCAGATCCTGAGTTTCTCTCCAAGTTAAATTACCCTCTGGAAACAGGTAATTAACGTATTCCTCAAATGTGAATAATGGGTCTTCAATACCATTTTCTATTCTCTTTTTGATTATGATTCTAAGCAAATTACGATAATTTCTGTAGTTAGTGGCTGTTTCCAGTTTTTGCAATGTTTTCATATCATCAACAGTTTCTATATAATCTGCAAGCTCGTTCCCAACCCTTTTTATTGCATTTATTCTATTTTCATCCATATTTCGCACCTCTTCAAGATAATGTGTAATTAAATCCCATCCTCCTATTGCTTCCTTGTTTCTTCTATCAATGAAAAACTTAATAATGGATTTTCCTTCTAAAAGATTGTTATAAACCATATTAGGATTGTTTTTATATTCTCCACCTTCTTTTACCTTTTCCCAGTTCACACGCCAATAACCACTTCTGACTATCTTTAACCAATCATCATATTTCTCATGATGAGGGATATACGCTAGAAATGTAAAAACAGGAGTGGGAACATGGTAAATATTCAAATTTGGACCCTGATTGTAATTGGTAAAGTGATAAAAAGATATTGAAGGTTTTTCAAGATACCATTTTTCATCGTAATGTAGGATCACATCCTGAATTACATGGAAAAGAGCATTAACAGGGTTCTTATATCCCTCATTGTAGCATCCTGTAAATTCACCGGCTACAATCTGTTTTTTCACATTTTCAACAGCTCGCCTAGACCAGTATTTCATCACTTTTGCAGAATTTGAATGTAAAAGTAACATATTTCCACAGGCATACATTACCAGGGGAACGAATTGAACAGCAAAAGTGCATGCAGGACAGTAATCAGCACCATCTGTGCCATAAGAGAAGTAATTTATAAATTTCTTTGAACCTGTCAATGGTATTTTGTCTTTACCCCATCTTTCTATCTTGTTTCTCCGACCACAGGAGATACAGTCACCGGTCACATCCGGAACATCTATTGCATCTATTAATTCTAATAAAAACTTAGAATAACGTTCTTTTTTGTCCTTTACAGAAGGGTTGGTTAGTGGATTGTTTGGGAAAACTGAAAATAAGTTTTTGGACCATTTTTTATTCAAATAAACGTAGGTTAAATCGTCTACTACCCCTTTTAAATCTTCTTTATTTAACTCTTCTGGTTTTTTATTTATCCATTGGCTTAATGCCCAGATCCCCGCATCTACGAATGGATTTCCTGTGAATTCATACAATTTTACACCAGACATTTCTAATCCTTCTTTTATTTTTGAATCTCATTTGAATTCTATCGGTTGGATATGTTAATATCTTTAATACTATCAATGAGTTTCATACCATATAATCTTTTTGTTTGGGTTTCATTTCAATTTATAGGACAATATTCGTTCTATAAACTTTTAATATAATTAACAATAGAGTAATTAACAATAGAGTAATTTACAATAGAAATTGATTAGTTTTTGAAACTAAAAATAAAAATCAGACTAACTTAGGATCGAAATATAAAATGAAATGAAACCAATTTGGACAGAGCATCCTGTTAATCAGACTATTTTAGGATTTAATAAATTTCATGTGTTTAAAAGTTCATGAAATTTTTATTATATGGGATTGTTAAAGATCCAAATTAGTTTACCATATTAAATTACTTGGACTTTTCAAAATGATTTTAATGTATAAAAATGGTCTGATGATATGAATAAAAGAAAAATAGCTGAAAAATTCTCAAAATCTTTGGATTACCCTGGAATAGAGAGGGTGATTTTATTTGGTTCAGTGGCTCGCAGGGAAGATAAAGAGGATTCTGATATTGATCTACTCATTATTTCCGCTAATAAAATTGAAGCCAAAAATGAGGTAATGAGAAAAGTTACTGACGTACTGCTTGAGACTGGAATTTATGTATCAGCTAAAGTTATTTCTCCAGATGAATTTGAACGGTTACAAAATACTCATTTCATCTCTCAAGTTAAAAAAGAGGGTGTCCCCATTGGATGATGTGCAAATCTTAATGGGGAATGCTCACCACAAATTAAAAGTGGCTAAAAACCTGTTGGGGAACGGTTTCTATGGGGATGCTGTAAGCAGGGCTTATTATGCAATGTTTTTCGCAGCAAGAGCCTTATTATCCAAAAAGAACATGTATCCAAAAACACACAGAGGATTAATTTCACAGTTCGGATTGGAATTAGTAAAGACGGGTAAATTTGACAACAAAGTTTTTGATATACTTAACAGGGCCCAAGAAGATAGGGAAGAGGCAGATTATGGACTTCTACCTGAAATAGGTAAAAAAGAAGCTGAAATTATAATTTCTGGTGCTGAGGCCTTTTTAGCAGAATGCGAAACCAACTTGCGAAAATAACTATAAACATAACTCTGTAGTTCAATATGGCTCCAAAAAATATAAGGTGAAAATTCAGGTAATGTATCTTCTTCATCTGCAGGAAGTTCCTTAAAAAATCTATGTAAATAATTTAGAGATTTATTTAACCAGATGGGCCAGTAACGTGTTGAAGAAATGGATGAGGTTATAGTTTCCCTGTATGACTTTAGATCTTTTCCATCTGATCTCTTTTTTTAAAAAATCATTAATTCTCTGCTTCTTCCCTCCACCTGGCAAATTCATCTGGAAACTTGGGGTAATTTTCCTCAAACCATTCCCAAACGATTTCATCATTGCCACATTCCACCACCCATTTTATGAAGTCATAATAATCCCTACCCATGGAAATGGCCAGGATATAATGCCTCACACCAAATAAATCATGGGGATTGGTTTTAAGGAGTTTTCTGAATAAATTCAGGGCAGCATAAGTTTTATCGTGTTCCCATAACCACATTGCTTTTCTTAATATGGCATTTATAATATGCCAGTTTGGAATCCAGCTATCCTCCAGTTTAGCTGGCCAGCAATCTTTTTCATCGGTCATTAAATTCAAAGCTCGGTGGTAAGCAATATCAAGTGTTTTTTCAGCTTCAGATTCCTTTCCCTCCCCTATAAATATCTTGGAAAGGATTAAATATGAATCAAGAAAATCAGGATCTTCTTTAATTAACTTCTCCAGTTCTTTTTTAATGATAGATTCATCCGAATATGTTTCCAGTAAAAGTTCACATGATTTGGCCACACGACGTGGTTTGTCCTGGAATTCTCTTTCAGATTTTGTCGGAAAGATCCCCTGATAGTTATCATCAGGAAGTAATGTGATCTGTTTTGAAAAATTATTAGCTTTATTTTCAGGGGGATTAATCATTATAAAACGGTCAGGTTCCTCTTCCGGTTCTTCAAGTTCCCCACCAGATTCTTCAAGTTCCTCATTTAAAGCCTGTATCAACTCCTCTCTCATTGAATCTGGAAGGGTCCCTTCTTCCAGTAATTCCATAAGTTTCCCATTTTCCACCATTTCCCGGAATGATTCATCCTCCATTATTCCTTCCAGTACCTGAATAACCGGATCGTCCATGGATGTATCCAGAATATACTCCCTGGCATCATCAAGTACATCTAAACCAGTCGCCATGGATAATTCAATATCCAATTTGGAGGTGATGTTTTCCATTAGATCATAGATTTCCACTTTCTGGACCTGTATCTTGTGGGGTAAGGATCCTCTGGATTCAGTTACTTCCTGAAATGACTTTAATAAACTGGGCACCCATTCATTGGGTTCACTTAAAGTGGTGTTCAGTAGGAGACCACTTTCATGATCAGCCCAGAGTATGGTGTGGGGGAAGTAGGGCCTTTGATCTGTTTCTTCCTGAACCGGTTCCGGGTAAAAATAGTAATCCACCTCCAAAACACCCTTATGGGAAAATTTCAGAATCTCCTCCAGATCCTCTTCCTTAACAAATCTCCCCGTCACTTCCTTTTCTTCCAGATCCCAGGGTTCAAGCCATTCATCATGCCAGGTGTCACCATCGAGTACCCGAACCAGTAACTGGGTCATCATGGGCGGTTTGAGCACCTCTGGATTTTCATAATATTGTCTGCAAACCTGAATGGCCTGTTCCAGTGCCAGAGTCAGGAATCTTGCTTCATCATCAGTCACATACCATGGAACGTAACCGGGCTGGTAACTCCGGAATAATGGCCAGGCATTTTTCCCTCTGAATCTTAATCCCAGTTTCCTTAATATTTGATAATCTTCATCTTCTATGAATTCCCGGTTTTCAAAGGAGGCCATGAGACATTTCTGTACAAACAAAGCTTCTGGTTCATCTGGCAAAATCTCTCCAGATCTTATGCGGGATAATCCATCCAAACCTTCACTACCCTGATATAAACCAAGGGCAAAATGTTCACCACCACCTCCCATCACACAACAGAATCCTGTTTCTCCAGTTTCTGGATTTTTAACCCCAAATATATCATCATCCCACATCCACTCCCATGGTTTGAGTTTTTTAAACTCCACTGCAGCAGAATACAGGTTTTCCCACTCTTGAATTGATGGTGATTTATCTTTCATCAGATCCCCAAATTTTTGTTGAATTTATAATCTTCATTTAAGTTTCACCCGATTCTATTAGAAATAATTTATCATTATGAGAAAATATTAATACTCAAATAATTAATATTATAAAAAGATGAGGGAATAAGCTGCAGATAGTTATCATTCAATAGTATCATGGGGAAATATTCAAGTCCGCCCTGAAGATCATATTGAATGGCTAATCACCGATAAACGTGTTTAAATAACTTATTCTACAGAAAATCAGGGTTTTTATCATGCTTTCCAACAGTGAAAAACACCTACAAATTATGGGAACCCAGATCAACTACTACTTCATATGCCACACTAAGTTATGGTTCTTTTCGCACCATATCCAGATGGAACAGGAATCAGATCTGGTTTCCATGGGAAAACAACTCCACCAGGGCACCTACCAGAAAGAAAAAAGGGATTACACAATTGACAACCTCATAAGCATAGATTTCATCAAGAAAGGAGATATGCTAGAGGTTCATGAGGTTAAAAAGAGTAAAAAAATGGAGAAAGCCCATGAATATCAGCTTTTATACTACCTTTACTACTTGAGTGTGGTTAAAGGTGTGGAAAATCTGGTGGGGATGATAAACTATCCTAAAATAAGAAAAAAAGTCACTCTAGAATGGGACGGTTCAAGAAAAGATGAATTAAAAGAATTAACTAATAAAGTAGCTAACTTAGTCGATGGAAATATGCCTAAACCTCTGAAAACACCTACTTGTAGGAAATGTGCATATTATGAGCTTTGTTGGGTTTAAACCACACTATTCATCTTTAAGTTACGTTAAACAATAAGTATAATATAGTGTTCAAAAAGATGAACATTTTCAATGGGCTTTTCCTACGTATTCACAATTTTTAGGTAGAAACTACATGGAAGATTATCACACTCGAAACTTGGTGTGAAGATGGGAATTTCACTAGGCATTGCCAACTATCTTCAAAAACTCTAAATGAGGAAAATTTGCCATAAAAAGGGAAAGAGGCCGATTAAGAAAAATCAGAACATGGAAAATCCAATGTTAAGGGAATTAAAAGTCCTCTTCACTCTCCTGGACCTTGAGGACATTAATCAGAGAACTTAGAAAAGAATCTGATCGAATAATGCTCTACGGAAGCTGTTCCATCGGGGAAGATCTGAAAGTGACCTATACTAACTGAAAATCCTAAATCAGCCCATAAAATCATAAAATATGAAAAAGAAATTTTTCGCAATAGTTATTGAGTCATCTTAACAAAAATGAATTCAGGCAGTTAAAAAAGGAAGATCAGACATTTTACACTCAAGTAATGAAAGAAAAGTCTCTTCATGAAGTTTCGCTTTGAAAGATGTATAACTGGGTAAAATAGTAAGTAAATGACATAAACACAGTGATGGTAAAAAAGAAATTAAAGAAGTTTATAATGATTAAATTTTACTCTAGGGGTATTTATGAATCTGATCATAAATGGACTATTATTTCAGTGTTATTATGCCATGTTCCACTCTTTCAGTCCCCTTATTTTAGTAAAGGTTAGGGGGAGAAAAAGTCATGTAAATTGGAACATTATGTAGAGGCATTGTTTGTAGATGAGGAATAATAGATTCTGATCTACTCGATGATTGATTTTGCAAGGAATAGCAGGTTAAAAGCGTGCTAGTTATTTTTACAGTAATGAAGTACCAATAAATAACCTAAGCTCTGTAACTCAATTATTATCAATGGTAGGAATTCAGTTTTATGGTGAGAAAATGAAAAGAAATTACTATGTAATGTCAGACGGAATTCTAAAACGAAAGGAAAACACAGTTTATTTTGTAAACAAACAGGGTAAGAAACCTTTACCTATAAATAAAATATATTCCATCTATGCCTATGGATCTTTAACCTTTTCTTCCCAGGTAGTTCACTTACTGGCCAAGGAAGGTATACCCATCCACTTTTTCAACTATTATGGGTTTTATGATGGTAGTTTTTATCCCCGGGAAACTCTTCTCTCTGGAGATCTTCTGATTAAACAGGCCGAACACTACCTTGACCATGACAAACGGATGATCGTTGCTAAAAAGTTCGTGGAAGGTGCAGGGCAGAATATGGGAAAAGTACTATCATATTACAAAATAGAAAATACTATTGGAAACACAATGGAGGATCTCAGTGATTGTGATGTCATCACCGAAGTAATGAATGTGGAAGGTAGGATGCGTTCAGCTTATTACACCCACATGGATGAAATATTACCAGATGGCTTTAAAATGGAAGGTCGCAGTCGTCGACCACCAGAAAATATGATAAATGCCCTTATTAGTTTCGGAAACTCTCTTCTTTACTCGACGGTGTTAAGTGAAATTTACCATACTCAACTCAATCCAACTATTTCTTACCTGCATGAACCATTTGAACGTCGTTACTCCCTTGCACTGGACTTGAGTGAAATATTTAAACCTATATTGGTAGATCGGCTTATCTTTTACCTGGTTAACAAAAGAATGCTTAAAGAGGAAGATTTTGAGAGGGACATAAATTACTGTCTCTTAAATGACCAAGGTCGCAAAATATTCCTTAAAGAATATGATGAACGCCTCAAAAAGACCATAAAACATCGAGAACTTAACCGTAAAGTTTCTTATCGACGATTAATACGTTTAGAGGCGTATAAACTCATAAAACATTTGTTGGGCTCTAAGGAGTACAATCCATTTGTGATATGGTGGTGAACTATATGTATGTAATCATTGTTTATGATATCAAGGTGGAAAGAGTGAATAAAGTCAAAGGATATCTCCGCACACAGCTCAACTGGATTCAGAACTCAGTATTTGAAGGGGAAGTTACCCCCAGTGAATTAGTAGATATAAAAAAGAATTTAAAAGAGATTATGAATAAAAATGAGGATTCAATAATAATTTACACCCTAAGAACAGAAAAAGCAATGAAAAGAGATGTGATGGGGATTGAGAAGGCGCCTATTGATGGGATACTATGATCAAATATTCTTTTTAACCTTTAACTTCCTTCATCTCTTTTTAAAAAACATGATACCTCCTGATTAGGGGTCGTTTTTGAATGAGTTTCAAGTGAACCTTTAAAATAACTTAATTTTATTTTATTCTCTGATCAATAATTATTCATTTTGTTGTTGTTTTTTTGAGTCATAGCTCACCTAAAAGTGTTGAATGTTAATTATGAGTGTGGATGCTGAATAATTTCATGAAAAATCTTTAATTTTAACCTCGTCTTCCCATATAAAAGAATTGACTAATCTGGGAACGACAAATATATGTATACAATCGGGGAGATAATATTAAATATTGGGTAGAATAGGGCAAATTTCGACCCTACTAAAATCAGACCATTTTGGGATTGAAACGGGGCCACTGAGTATGCAAGGAGCCTGGGTGTTACCAACTAAAATCAGACCATTTTGGGATTGAAACTCATAGAAGATTTGAATTATATTTGTCAGCCCTGATACTAAAATCAGACCATTTTGGGATTGAAACCTGGCCACTTCGGAGTTTTATCGACCTTTAATATTGACTAAAATCAGACCATTTTGGGATTGAAACTATATCTGCCATTGATGATCTCCCCTGGCTCAAAGGACTAAAATCAGACCATTTTGGGATTGAAACTGTCCCCAAGACTGAAATATTTACCATCTAACCACCACTAAAATCAGACCATTTTGGGATTGAAACCACTGTGACAAATTACAGTCAGGCGGAAATGACAGACACTAAAATCAGACCATTTTGGGATTGAAACCCCTTTGACACGATCAATTATATCCAGGTGCACCTTACTAAAATCAGACCATTTTGGGATTGAAACAATATTTTCACAGGACATTATGGAGAATATAATTATACTAAAATCAGACCATTTTGGGATTGAAACGAAAATATGGAACAATACCTCTACAAATGCAGCTGCGACTAAAATCAGACCATTTTGGGATTGAAACTAATGTTTAATTTATGGGATGTTTTGAAGTCTTTGTACTAAAATCAGACCATTTTGGGATTGAAACGATGATGTGTGGGATCCGGATTGTACCTCGATCACTACTAAAATCAGACCATTTTGGGATTGAAACACTACATACATACCATCCGTTTTCAAATTTAAGGTTACTAAAATCAGACCATTTTGGGATTGAAACTCTAACTTGTCTGCATCAAGACCACTGCCAGGGCCAACTAAAATCAGACCATTTTGGGATTGAAACTATAATATTCTCACAGAAAACCAGTATGATGTTGAAACTAAAATCAGACCATTTTGGGATTGAAACTTTCAGTAGTAGTATAGTAGTATAGTAGTAGAATAAACTAAAATCAGACCATTTTGGGATTGAAACTAACAAAAATCACCTTACACTAACTAAGACATTTAAAACTAAAATCAGACCATTTTGGGATTGAAACGTGGCTATTCACAAAGTGCAATGCATAGAGTGGAAACTAAAATCAGACCATTTTGGGATTGAAACGATGGTTTTCAGTGCCCTTGGATATAGTTTCAGTGAACTAAAATCAGACCATTTTGGGATTGAAACTTGCACTGGAAACCTTTTATTTCGGTGCGTATAATAACTAAAATCAGACCATTTTGGGATTGAAACCACAATTAAAAGGTATGATTCAGAAGAGGATTTTTGGACTAAAATCAGACCATTTTGGGATTGAAACACTGTTGCAGAAAATGCAACTAGTGCAAATATTGCACACTAAAATCAGACCATTTTGGGATTGAAACGTTGGGGCTGTTACATCTGTTTTAATTAGTGTTGCACTAAAATCAGACCATTTTGGGATTGAAACTTTATTGTGATATTTGCAGTTTTAACTGAAATTATGACTAAAATCAGACCATTTTGGGATTGAAACTCAACAACTGCCGGTTAGCAATGGAACTATGCCCCAACTAAAATCAGACCATTTTGGGATTGAAACAGATTAAGGAAATTGGATGATTAAAAAGTGGAGGGACTAAAATCAGACCATTTTGGGATTGAAACTGGAACCTTCAAATGTGGCGGTCACGTATGGGTAACACTAAAATCAGACCATTTTGGGATTGAAACAATGGTACAAGTGAACTAATAAATGAAAGTCTTGTAACTAAAATCAGACCATTTTGGGATTGAAACTACCTCTTTAAATGTAGTTACTGTCTGAATTGCTGTACTAAAATCAGACCATTTTGGGATTGAAACTACAAACAACCACTCATAACAACATTAGTGTAATCTACTAAAATCAGACCATTTTGGGATTGAAACGTCACATACCTAGGACATTACCTTAAATGCAGATAATACTAAAATCAGACCATTTTGGGATTGAAACTTTTCAGTTATCGTTAGGGGGCTAATAGGTTTCTAAACTAAAATCAGACCATTTTGGGATTGAAACCGCTGATGGTGATGACGACAGTGCAACCGTAGCAATACTAAAATCAGACCATTTTGGGATTGAAACCTGAAAACAGTGTAATTCCCTATCATTAAGTTAAAGACTAAAATCAGACCATTTTGGGATTGAAACCTGTATAGGGGTAATGGAAAAAACGGAAGGATGATAACTAAAATCAGACCATTTTGGGATTGAAACTATCTCTGCTGCAACATGGCAACCACCACCGCTGATACTAAAATCAGACCATTTTGGGATTGAAACTACTTCATCATACCCGCAGCATCAAATACTGTATTATACTAAAATCAGACCATTTTGGGATTGAAACATGGTTCAATGAAGTTTAATTTGAAAGCTGATTTTAACTAAAATCAGACCATTTTGGGATTGAAACATCGTAGTAGAATAAATTTAATCAATTTTTAATGGAGACTAAAATCAGACCATTTTGGGATTGAAACTACACTGATGAATAGGGTGTGCTGACACGATAAGCACTAAAATCAGACCATTTTGGGATTGAAACTTCAATATCACCAATATATTATATTGTGTTGATGATAACTAAAATCAGACCATTTTGGGATTGAAACGGACTTTACCGGCTGCATCTACTGGGACAGTGGTTAACTAAAATCAGACCATTTTGGGATTGAAACATGTATGGTGAAGAATTAGGATGGATGAAAATCACAACTAAAATCAGACCATTTTGGGATTGAAACACGCTTAGCCATACTCATTCGCTTATGCCTCCTGCACTAAAATCAGACCATTTTGGGATTGAAACCTAAAAAAGATTAAAATTGTTGTTGTAATCAATAGCACTAAAATCAGACCATTTTGGGATTGAAACGGATAACCAGGCCCCCTTAACTTTTTGTATTTTGATACTAAAATCAGACCATTTTGGGATTGAAACCATACATGCATACCTCGAAAACATAATCACAAACAAACTAAAATCAGACCATTTTGGGATTGAAACCCTCATTACTCTGATTGAAAAACTTCCCTTATCCTCACTAAAATCAGACCATTTTGGGATTGAAACTAATTTAATGCCTTACAACATTTTAACGGACAATCAAACTAAAATCAGACCATTTTGGGATTGAAACTGTTGAAACTAAGCCAGAACGAAATAGATTTTTGTGGACTAAAATCAGACCATTTTGGGATTGAAACACTACAACCCCCTAACAGTAACAACTATTATTTATCACTAAAATCAGACCATTTTGGGATTGAAACTATACTGACATTAGTTACACGAGGATGGCAGGAGGACTAAAATCAGACCATTTTGGGATTGAAACTACAGAGGACCCTTATGTGACAGTGGAAATATGGGACTAAAATCAGACCATTTTGGGATTGAAACTCGTCATAACAAGCATAGAGGTTGTAATCCTTCCCTGACTAAAATCAGACCATTTTGGGATTGAAACAAATAAATACTTTGCTTATTGTTTTTAATTTATTCAACTAAAATCAGACCATTTTGGGATTGAAACGACCTGGCGAATGAACTATTAGAAGAATTACAAGAAACTAAAATCAGACCATTTTGGGATTGAAACCGTTCTACACGTTTTAAACTAAGTCCCCGTGGGGTTTACTAAAATCAGACCATTTTGGGATTGAAACACTAGTAAAACAAACCCTCCAGCTAAGCCAACCACACTAAAATCAGACCATTTTGGGATTGAAACTTCTTTCTTTTATTAAAATAATGGAAGGGGGTCGTACTAAAATCAGACCATTTTGGGATTGAAACGTGGGGTTAAACTAGCCTTTGGAGTAAGTGTTACATCACTAAAATCAGACCATTTTGGGATTGAAACATGGTTACGCTCCAAAACTATACACCACTAGATATGGACTAAAATCAGACCATTTTGGGATTGAAACATTAAACTCAATAAAAAAGAACACAATAGTACCAAAACTAAAATCAGACCATTTTGGGATTGAAACAACATTGCACCGGTCACTGCTTCCATCTGTGGGGACACTAAAATCAGACCATTTTGGGATTGAAACCTTTCTCCAAGGGCAAATAGTCCTCCGGCGGTCCAGACTAAAATCAGACCATTTTGGGATTGAAACAAATCCTCATAGCATAATGATATTTCATTATCAATGACTAAAATCAGACCATTTTGGGATTGAAACACTGTTTTTATATAATTTATTTTTCTTTGATTTTAAGACTAAAATCAGACCATTTTGGGATTGAAACGTTAGAAAATCCCGGAAACCTAAAAAGAAATAGGAGACTAAAATCAGACCATTTTGGGATTGAAACATACTAAGGCCATCTTTGTCAATATTCATCAATGGTACTAAAATCAGACCATTTTGGGATTGAAACTTATTTATGATGTCATTGTTTGAAATCATCAACCGAACTAAAATCAGACCATTTTGGGATTGAAACGCCAGGATATAATAATCACTGCTAATAATTATTGGTCACTAAAATCAGACCATTTTGGGATTGAAACTGGAGAACCTGTCGAAGTACAGGAACAGTATGTTGAACTAAAATCAGACCATTTTGGGATTGAAACTTGCATTTTCCCACGCTGCAGCGGTGTTATGGGCGGACTAAAATCAGACCATTTTGGGATTGAAACCTAATATCACCTCAAAAAAGAGTTTAAATAAATAATACTAAAATCAGACCATTTTGGGATTGAAACCCAGAATGGGCCTTCTTCTTCTTGTATTGTGGCCATACTAAAATCAGACCATTTTGGGATTGAAACAACAATGCAAAATATGAAGGCGTGACATGGACGGTACTAAAATCAGACCATTTTGGGATTGAAACAGTGAAAGTTGGGACAGGATCAACACTAGCTCCGCCAACTAAAATCAGACCATTTTGGGATTGAAACGTTTATACATGGCCTCATAAGTATCCGCATCACCATACTAAAATCAGACCATTTTGGGATTGAAACTGAGAAAGGCCGTGGCCCTATCTATCCAAAGCTCCGGACTAAAATCAGACCATTTTGGGATTGAAACTTTCTTCATCTTCCATCTCATTAGCAAAAAATGTCACTAAAATCAGACCATTTTGGGATTGAAACTACTTATACAAACTTCCTTTACTTCCAGGAAGATCATACTAAAATCAGACCATTTTGGGATTGAAACGTACAAACCATGCAACCGTATAATTCATAAAAAAACACTAAAATCAGACCATTTTGGGATTGAAACCTGTAGATGGGAACATACCCATCTAGGAGTATTGGACTAAAATCAGACCATTTTGGGATTGAAACAGTGCTATGAGTACGGTATCACCAGGCCACATGCTGACTAAAATCAGACCATTTTGGGATTGAAACAGTAATATTAGAAGAAAAGCTCCTTGCGAATTTGAACTAAAATCAGACCATTTTGGGATTGAAACGGGAGATGAAAACTAAATCTGAAACCATCAAGAAAGACTAAAATCAGACCATTTTGGGATTGAAACGATGTAGATCCATCTACAGTTTTTAATTTCGTGAGAACTAAAATCAGACCATTTTGGGATTGAAACTTCGTGGAACCAACCAGGCGGTCAATGAGGGTAATGTACTAAAATCAGACCATTTTGGGATTGAAACTATTTACAGGGAATACTATGTTTAGTTATTTCTTCTACTAAAATCAGACCATTTTGGGATTGAAACGAACATCAAAACTACCATCAAGCAGAGTTAGATACTTACTAAAATCAGACCATTTTGGGATTGAAACACGTATATACTGACACCTATAATGACAGACCGAGGAACTAAAATCAGACCATTTTGGGATTGAAACAAACTAGAACTATTAACATCAGTTGGACTCAAACTAACTAAAATCAGACCATTTTGGGATTGAAACTGACTACCCCATAAGTATCATATAATGGTTTGTTAAAACTAAAATCAGACCATTTTGGGATTGAAACAGAATATTTTGGGGAAACTCAAGATATGGCATATTTACTAAAATCAGACCATTTTGGGATTGAAACAGAGGACGCTATTTCAAAATATTTATTAGCAGTACAACACTAAAATCAGACCATTTTGGGATTGAAACACATAATAATAACGTTGGGAGATAAAAGGAACAAGTACTAAAATCAGACCATTTTGGGATTGAAACTGGGGATAAACCCCAAACTCTTTTTGAGGTGAGAAAACTAAAATCAGACCATTTTGGGATTGAAACAAGAACAAGGCATGGAAGAACGATTTAAAGATGCTTACTAAAATCAGACCATTTTGGGATTGAAACTGATTGGCTCTACCAGTGATGGGTCTGCTAGTATTGACTAAAATCAGACCATTTTGGGATTGAAACAAAGAACTGTCAGCTTCTATGGCTGCAGCTAGACGGACTAAAATCAGACCATTTTGGGATTGAAACTTGGCTGATTTAAGCCCTGATGGGATGCGTAACTATACTAAAATCAGACCATTTTGGGATTGAAACACTTCAAGGGAGAAAATATTGTGACGACGAAGCAAAACTAAAATCAGACCATTTTGGGATTGAAACTACGTTTTTTCAACCGTTACACCATATTTTGAACTACTAAAATCAGACCATTTTGGGATTGAAACTTCGCTTATTATCTGATTATAATCTATGTAACTGATACTAAAATCAGACCATTTTGGGATTGAAACTAAATATACATGGTGATTAAATGGGACAAATAAAACACTAAAATCAGACCATTTTGGGATTGAAACTCTTAATCACCTCTTATTTTTCATCTTTAGGTCTGCACTAAAATCAGACCATTTTGGGATTGAAACTTTAGTGACAATATCATTTTGTAATAAGGCCATCCGGACTAAAATCAGACCATTTTGGGATTGAAACAATGATGATGATGCGGAACTTTTAAGTTTATCAAAACTAAAATCAGACCATTTTGGGATTGAAACGATGATAATCCAGTGGAAGAAGGTAAAGGAGTACCAACTAAAATCAGACCATTTTGGGATTGAAACTGATGTATTGGGCTTAATGCTTCAATGTTTCCTTTTACTAAAATCAGACCATTTTGGGATTGAAACGAAAACCTATAAGTCACGTTTGTTAAAAGTTATTCCCACTAAAATCAGACCATTTTGGGATTGAAACCTTTACTCACCTCTACACCTGCTAAGGTCCTAACAAACTAAAATCAGACCATTTTGGGATTGAAACGAAATACTAGGAATACTAAAAAAATAAAAAAGTGTTACTAAAATCAGACCATTTTGGGATTGAAACAACGTCATCTGGTTTTAAGACTTTTGCTTTATCGGTACTAAAATCAGACCATTTTGGGATTGAAACTATACAACATACCCTGTATCTGGATCGGTTACGGTTACTAAAATCAGACCATTTTGGGATTGAAACCCCATAAACCATGTTATGAGGTTAATGCGGCCTTCAAACTAAAATCAGACCATTTTGGGATTGAAACTACCTTACACAGATCTATGAAAACGATGGGGACAATACTAAAATCAGACCATTTTGGGATTGAAACGTCATGAAGGTCTGATAGGTTAATCCGAGTAGGAATAACTAAAATCAGACCATTTTGGGATTGAAACCACATGGTCCTCATAGTAAATCTGGTAAGATATTGCGACTAAAATCAGACCATTTTGGGATTGAAACTTGATGGAACTGGTAGGCCATGCTATGTATTATATGGACTAAAATCAGACCATTTTGGGATTGAAACTTCTTTGTTTGCAGTTGGTGATTTACATCCTACTTTACTAAAATCAGACCATTTTGGGATTGAAACAAAAGCAAACGTAAAGTAGACTTCTCATTTAAAGCAACTAAAATCAGACCATTTTGGGATTGAAACACTACATGAGATTAGTAAAGATAAAGAAGAAGAGGCACTAAAATCAGACCATTTTGGGATTGAAACTTCGTTATCCTTGGAACCGGTGAACATTGGATAGGTACTAAAATCAGACCATTTTGGGATTGAAACACTCAATCCTTGTTTTCGTAATTGATAGGCAACACCACTAAAATCAGACCATTTTGGGATTGAAACGAACTTGATGATATTAAGTTGGCAATCACCAGGAGCAACTAAAATCAGACCATTTTGGGATTGAAACCTCGGATCAAGATCTTCAACTTTTCAAAAAATGATCACTAAAATCAGACCATTTTGGGATTGAAACTCATGAATGTTATGTTACTTTAGTAAGAAAGTGGAAACTAAAATCAGACCATTTTGGGATTGAAACTTCATGAGTTGACCTGTCTTCTGGTTCATAATCAAAACTAAAATCAGACCATTTTGGGATTGAAACCTGCTTATCATGGGGAAGGTAGTGGGCTGTTTCTTACTAAAATCAGACCATTTTGGGATTGAAACTTCATTAGCTATGCAGAACTTGATGATATTTTCTACACTAAAATCAGACCATTTTGGGATTGAAACGAACCCGAACCAGTACGTGCAGAAAATACAACAGTTACTAAAATCAGACCATTTTGGGATTGAAACATCAGATTATGATTGATAATATTAGTCAGACTGTGGGACTAAAATCAGACCATTTTGGGATTGAAACTCATTACTCTAAAAAATCTACTAGTGGAACCAAAATACTAAAATCAGACCATTTTGGGATTGAAACCCTTAAAAGTTTGTGTATTTGTGTAAGGGATTATAAGACTAAAATCAGACCATTTTGGGATTGAAACCCAACCCATCATCTTGATGGACCACGAGGAAACACACTAAAATCAGACCATTTTGGGATTGAAACTTGTGTTTTGTGTGTTTGTTCTGTGTCAGTTGTGTTACTAAAATCAGACCATTTTGGGATTGAAACTGAAATACACCACCTTGGGGGGTGTGTGGGGTTTTCAACTAAAATCAGACCATTTTGGGATTGAAACAAACAACTCAATACTCTAAAGTGATACAAAATGAAAGACTAAAATCAGACCATTTTGGGATTGAAACACCGTTATTATGTCCGGGGCCGTCCCGGTCCGCATAACTAAAATCAGACCATTTTGGGATTGAAACGCCGTACATACGGATAGTTGGGATGTTGATAGTACACTAAAATCAGACCATTTTGGGATTGAAACACATTTATTAGGTATTTAATTGTCCTCTCCTTCGTCTACTAAAATCAGACCATTTTGGGATTGAAACCCTGGAAGTCATGGCAGAAGCAGGAAGAATCCAGTTACTAAAATCAGACCATTTTGGGATTGAAACTCTTCATGGATGGGTGAATGTTCTGGGAACTGTTCAACTAAAATCAGACCATTTTGGGATTGAAACGGCAATATCATCCTCAATCTTCAGATAAGCATCAGTTACTAAAATCAGACCATTTTGGGATTGAAACTTTAGTCACAATATCATTTTGAAGTAACGCCATCCGGACTAAAATCAGACCATTTTGGGATTGAAACCCTATCACCATCCAGAGGGTGCTCTGTCCCTGTGTTTACTAAAATCAGACCATTTTGGGATTGAAACTAGATCTGAAATTTAAAGGAGGCATCTAATTGGTTAAACTAAAATCAGACCATTTTGGGATTGAAACCAAGAATTATCGTCATTGATGGTAGTGGATTATCATGACTAAAATCAGACCATTTTGGGATTGAAACAGACGGAACAACAACATTAGGCGAAGCCAAAGAAGACTAAAATCAGACCATTTTGGGATTGAAACATATATGAGTCGGTCTTTTCTGTGGAGTCCTGATGAACTAAAATCAGACCATTTTGGGATTGAAACTTGTCACAGGTCCGGAGGTATACATTATGCGCTGAAACTAAAATCAGACCATTTTGGGATTGAAACGCTAGCTAATTTGGAAGGTAAAGAGTTCTTTGTGAAACTAAAATCAGACCATTTTGGGATTGAAACGGGTTGTTTCGTTGGCTGTTAGTAAGAATCTGCTGTACTAAAATCAGACCATTTTGGGATTGAAACGTTCCAGGTTGTCTTCGAGGGTATCATAGTCAATCCACTAAAATCAGACCATTTTGGGATTGAAACCTGGCTATGACTCTGATGAAAGGAAAGTATTCTACATACTAAAATCAGACCATTTTGGGATTGAAACTCTGGGATGTTGGACAGGTCTTAACACTGGTAAAAAACTAAAATCAGACCATTTTGGGATTGAAACGTGCAAACGTTAAATCACAGCTCGAAACTATCCTCTACTAAAATCAGACCATTTTGGGATTGAAACCCTTTATCAGTGATTTAGCTACGGAAAATTTAGATAACTAAAATCAGACCATTTTGGGATTGAAACAAACTATGTTAAAAGAAATAGCTTTGGAATATCTTCACATAATTATAGGCCATATGGTCTAGACCACTGGGTTTATATATAATAACTGCTATACACTTAAAATCGTGAATATTAAACATTAGGGGGAGATTGTTCAGGAACTATACTACTTGGCATTTGAATAATGAGTCATAAGGGGATTAAAATGAAAGAAAAATCATTTAAAAGAAAGAAAGAACTTATTGAGGCTGCTTTAGATGAATTTACAACCAATCGCTATGAAAATGCTTCTTTAAATAAAATCATCAAAAATGCAGGCATCAGTAAAGGTACTTTTTACTATCACTTCCAGGACAAACAGGCAATTTACATTTTCCTGCTTAAAACAGCTTATGAAAAAGAATGGGAATACATTAATAAACGTGTTAAAGAACGCGCCATAGATTTTGAAGGAAAAGACTTTTTTGAAAAATTCAAGTTACAATCTCAAATTGGGATGGAATTCGGCATAACATACCCTAAATACATGAAATTAGCCACGATGTTTAGAAAAGAAGAGGAAAATGATGAAATGCATAGAATCTTCCAGTATGTAAACAGTGCTCGTGAAAATACTGCAGAAACATGGCTTGTAAAAATGATAACCCATGGAATAGAAGATGGAGATTTTAATAACAGGTTCCCTAAGGATTTTATCATGAAAATTATGAAATGTCTATTCATTCATTTTGATGAAATGTTCGATGTGGGGGAAGATTACGAGAAAGGAAAGCTTCTTGAAGATATTAATGATTTAATAGACTTTTTGAAATATGGATTTGGTAAATCAAGCTCAAAAAAAATAATTTAGAATAGTATAAACGAAAAAACAATCCAGGTGCCGGAGATGGAAGAACCAGATATTGTTGATAGGATTGGAACACCTCTGCGGCGGTTGCAGGGCCCGAGCATACAATTATTTCAATGATATCCTAGCACCCGACCCTGGCTGCATAAACAACCAGAAGAATGGAACAAATTCCAAATTTCCAGGAAAATTACCTGAAAATTTAACTTAAGTATGGGGGGTTAAAAATTGAATGATATTGATGTCTTGTTGATAAATCCCATAGACGATACAGCAGTTAAAAATGGATTGGGCCTTAAAATCCCTCCCTTAAATTTGATGTACCTCGCTGCTGCGCTTGAAAACGCTTCAATAACGGTTAAAATTATTGATGATGATTTGTATCAGGCTGGGTTCGATAAAATTACAAATTTAGCCTCAAAAATTGATCCTAAAGTTGTGGGAATTACTGCAACTACAGCAACAATAAAAAACGCTTTAGAATATATTAAAAACATTAAAAAAGCTTTACCCAATACATTAACTGTAATTGGAGGTCCACATCCCACTTTCATGCCATATGAAACATTAAAAAGTGAGAAAACATTGGATGCAGTTGTAATTGGGGAAGGGGAAGAAACTATAGTGGACATCGCTGACAATGCCAGAAAAAATCTTTCTGGAATTAAAGGAATTTCATACCGAAACGATGATAAAATCAGGAAAACACCATCAAGACCCCTAATAAAGGATCTAGATAGTTTACCCTTTCCTGCAAGACACCTCGTTCCTTTTAAGTCCTATGAACTCTCAAGCCAGGCAGGAGGGATGATTACAAGCAGAGGGTGTGTTTTTTCATGTAATTACTGTTCTTCATCCCTTATTATGGGTAAAAAATTCAGAACACGCAGTCCTGAAAATGTTGTGGATGAACTGGAAGAACTCTCCTACAAATATGGTTTAAAGGAAGTAGCATTCTTAGACGATATATTCATGTTAAATAAAAAAAGAGCAGGAATGATAGCAGATGAAATCAAATGCAGAGACATAGATGTAAGTTTTATAGCTTCCTCACGTGTTAACAATGTAGATAAGCGGCTACTAGAATCTCTTAAGGATTCAGGTATGAGTACATTGTACTGTGGTGTTGAATCAGGTTCGCAGCGTGTTTTGGATCTTATGGGAAAAGGCATCACCCTAAAACAAGCTGAAAACGCCTTCAAAATCGCTAAAAATGTCGGTATTGATGTTGTAGGCTCTTTTATCCTGGGTTATCCTGGAGAAACAGTTGAAGAGATGAATCAAACCATAGATTTTTCCATAAAACTTGATCCGGATTATTGTCAGTATTCCATATTAACACCCTTCCCAGGAACGCCAATATACTATGAACTGAAACATAAAGGGCTGCTGGATACAGAAAATTGGGATAGATATACAGTTATTAATTCTGTTATAAATTACGAAAAACTCGGATTAAGCAAAAAATTAGTTGAAAAAAAACTGGCCCGTGCTTATCTTAAATTCTATACCCGGCCAAAGTATGTTCTGAGTCACAGTAACATGTTTAAAGTTTTAATAAAGACCCTGTTTAGAAGCTATGTAATGCCAAAAATAAGGGGAGGAACACCTGAAGGATGGTATAACACACTAGAAAGTATAGAATAATAAATTAAAATATTTGATTACCTTAATTGTTTTTTTAAAAATTTTATAACCTATTATAACTAATAATGGTGAGATCATGGTCCTAAAAAAAATCAAAAGTCTCTGTCCTGAATGTCTCCAGGTAATCGATGCAGAAATTTATGAAGATGAAGACAATGTTGAAATAAGAAAAGAATGCAAAAATCATGGAAAATTTGAAAACACATACTGGAGCAGCAATGAACTTTACAAAGAGGCATCACAGTATGATCATAAAGGCAATGGAATTGAGAATCCTCAGACTTATTCAAATAAAGAATGCCCTTCAAATTGCGGACTATGTAGGGAACACGAAAGCCATACCATCCTTGGACTTATCGATGTAACCAATAGATGCAATTTGAAGTGCCCTGTTTGTTTTGCAAATGCTGCCACTGCAAAATATATTTACGAACCATCATATGAAGAAATAAGGAAAATGCTCCGGACATTAAGGGCTAATGAGCCAGTCCCAGCCCCTGCAATCCAATATGCTGGAGGAGAACCCACAGTACGGAAAGATATTGTTGAACTGGTAAAACTTGCAAAGGGGGAGGGATTTACACACACCCAGATTGCCACAAATGGAATAAAGCTTGCAAAAAACCCCGAACTAGCAGAAGAGCTTAAAGAAGCTGGTTTAAACACGGTTTATCTTCAGTTTGATGGAGTTACAGAGGAACCGTATATCAAAGCAAGGGGTAGAAATTTGCTTCCTACTAAATTAGAGGCAATCGAAAACTGTAGAAAAGTAGAATTAGGAATTGTTTTAGTCCCAACTCTTGTAAAAGGAGTGAATGATGGTCAGATAGGGGATATAATTAAATTTGCTATTGATAATATTGATATAATACGAGGGATCAACTTCCAGCCAGTTTCCTTTGCAGGAAGAACTCCATCTGATGAAGTAGAAGGGCAAAGAGTAACTATTCCTTACTTTGAAAATTTAGTGGAAGAACAGACAGAATCCCAGATAAAAGTTGAAGATTTTTACCCGGCATCATCAGTTATCCCCATTTCAGAGTTTATAGAAGCCATTGAAGGTGAAAAACAGGTTACATTTACCTGCCATCCTCATTGTGGCACTGCAACCTATGTTTTTGTTGAAGATGATGAAATCATTCCAGTCACCCAGTTTATAGATGTGGACCGGTTCTTTAATCTCCTATCAAAAAGTGCTGAAGATATTAAAGAAGGTAACATAACAGGGAAAGCAAAAACAATAGCAAGAGCCACAGTTGAGCTTCCCAGAGTAATAGACAGATCCAAAGCACCGAAATCGATTGATGTAAAGAATATTTTGACTTCAGTATTTAAAGAGAGGTCTTATGCAGCACTTGGTGAATTCCATAATAAATCAATGCTTATTGCATGCATGCACTTCATGGACCCATGGAACTTCGATCAAGATAGGGTTAAAAGGTGTGTAATTCACTATGCAGTTCCAGATGGGAGGATTATACCTTTCTGTTCCATGAATACAATCTACAGGGAAGAAATTGAGAAAAAGTTCGCTATTTCAAGTGGAAAATAAAACATCAAAGAGAATCAACCTTTTCCCTCCCATGATCATTGATTCCCCTTAAGAATTGGCTTTCCAGTTCACCCCGCTTTATGACTTGCTTATCTGTCTAAAAGCATGGAGGATCCCCATATTATTCTTCAAATGACTTTATGGCTCATTTCATCTACCATGAGGCCTTCATAACCTAAAAATCATGGGAACGGATTAAAGAAAGGTGTTAATTTAAGATGTAAATGAACACCACGTAGAATATGATCACAAATATAATGAAAACCAGAATATTTTTTAGAGAGCTTTTCCACCCTTTAGAACTTTCAACAACTTCCGCTCCTGGTTCATCATCTCCAGTTTCCATGGTTCCTATTTTACCAGCTGCTTCAGCATTTTCCTGGTCTATAATTTTTTGGGCTTCGGCAGCAAGTTCGTCATTTTTACGTTCCTCATTTTCTTTTTTAAGTTTTATCAGTGCTGTGCCTTCTTTGAATCCTAAATCTTTAGCAGGACTTCCACACTCAGGACAGACTCCTTCAACCCGTCTGACATTACCACAATCTGGATTTGTACACATTGATGCCATCTTTTTGATCCCCTATTATTTTTTTTCTGTTAAATAGTTCCTTAGTTATACTCCAGTTTCAAATTTAGTATAATATTGAATGTAGTATTTAATGATTTATAATAGATGTAATGAACATGGGAGGTTTGGGGTTTTTACTGAAATTAATTCAATGGAAGTAAGCCCAATAACATTAAATGAAGGATGATATGTATTTAGTATAAGGTGACTAATTTGCGATGTCCAAAATGTGGAGTAGAATATCCAGAAAACTCAGACCGATGCCAGTTTTGTGGTAATCCAAAGAACCCCTTTCCGGTAAATGACCGGAAGAAGGGCCAAAAAGTAAACTCAAGCGAACTAAAACATGAACCAGAGACTAACAAGTCACACTTTGTAGCCAAACTCCTGGGATTCATTGGTATAATATTTTTCATTCCCTTAACCCTGGCCTCTGGAATCTACCTGTTAACCCGGGGAGAAAAAAAGGCCAAATACTGGGGAATAGCCTATATAGTAATTGGAGTAATATTCTGGGCAATAGGAGCTTACCTGGTTTATACCATGGGATACGATAAAGTCCTGGCAACCTACAACCTGACCAATTATTCCTACAACTTTACTAACTATGGTCTTAAGTTCTAGGTTAAAACCCCCATTTACTTCTAATTTTTTAAAATCTCCTTTATTTTTTACCAGAAAGTTCCATGATGAAAACCAATAATAAGGTTAAACTGGAGATAAAATGGCACTGTCCCTGTTTAAATAATAATGGGACCTGTAAAAGTATAAGAAGAATAATTATATTAGAATGTTTTAGTTAAACTATAAACTAAGTTCAAGCAGATTATAAAAGGCCTAAATAGGATTATAAGCGAAATAGGAGTTATTTATAATGGAAAAAATAATACTCGGCCTTCCTAAAGGAAGTTTAAACAATGTTAACCGGGGTAACACTTACCAGTTATTTGTTGATGCAGGTTATGAGGTTCGGGGATACGAACCCGGTAAGGAAGAGAACGAAATCACCATCCTCAATGACCCTGAAATTAAGGGATTTCTAACCAGACCCCAGAGTGCACCAGTGGAACTCAATCGACAGATTCTTGACCTGGCAATTATCGGAGAAGACTGGGTCCGGGAAGAATCAGTGAATCTAAAAGAACAACTCATAAAAAAAGTTGGAGATCTGGATTACGGTCAAACCAGGCTCATCGTGGCCGTCCCCAGCGATGATCCTTATGAATCTCTGTCTGAATTTTTCAGGGCCAATAAGGGTCGGGAAAATCCCATACTCTGTTTCACCGAGTACCCCAACCTCACCCGTCAGTTCTTCATGGAAAACGATGGTTACCAGGAATTATTCGGTGAAAGCAAACCTTTAGTTCAGGTACGTGGTCTGTGGGATGGGGACAATGAAATGGTCCAGATAATTAACTCCGACGGCGCCACCGAGGTTTACATAGCAAAAGGAGCCGACCTGGTTGTGGACAACACCCAAACTGGTAGTAGCCTCCGGAAAGCAGGACTCAAAATCCTGGAAACCATTATGGAATCCAGTGCAGGATTATACGCTGGTCCCAGCTGCACACAGGAAAAGGCAGAAAAGGCAAGGATTATATTTGAACAATTATTCGGAGCAATAAAGGCAAGGAAATACTTCGATGTTAAATTTAATATTGCTAACCAGAAACTGGACAATGTAAAGGATTTCTTAATGTCCAATGAATACTGTTCTGATGAACCCACCGCAGTTAAAGGAAGCAGTTTCTCCCAAGTTAATGTCTTGATTCCTAAAAATAAATTCCCAGAAATGTTAAAAGGAATAAAAACCTTCGGAGCCTCTGCTATTGTCCGGGAAAATGTTAAACAGTATGTGCAGTAAATCAGGATTAGATTTATCCATTAAAATAGAGTACTTTCAGAAAAAAATTAACTAAATAATTTTTTAAAGTATTTGGAAGTTCTCTTATACATTTTTTTTCATCAAATATAATAGGACCTCTCAGTTATATTTTGAAGACTTAACTCTATCAATAGACTTATTCACTTTAATTTCACATATCCTTATCTATTGAGACCTTATTACTGTGCAGGAACCGTGTAATCTCCGATTTAACCTTTTCATAATGGCCTAATAACAGATGACCGCCATCAGGCAAAGCCAACAGACGAGATTGGGGAATTCTTTCAACCAGGCTCTGTGCATTTTCATGGAGTGCTAGTGGATCATCTTGAGCACTGATCACCAATGTTGGAATCGCAATATCTTCAAAGGGATAGTTTTCGTTATTAGAACTGTTAAAAATCTCAGGAGATGAAGTGTAGATATCAAAAAAACTCCCATCAACCCTTGCACTAACTGGCAGTATGTGGTACAGTAGATCTCTAACTTCAGCCTCATATTCTTGTGTAAGTGTAAATTCCTTAGGCACACCAATCCAGGCATCCTGAACCCACGACCCGAAATAGGTGATGGTTGCCCAGTATATAAAATCATTTTTAAAGAAGATATTGAATATGGCTTTGGACATGACCGGACCCTTTCCAGGGGCCGCAGGAGAAACAAGAATAAGTGCTGAAACGCGCTCAGGGTAGCGCAGGGTGAACTGGATGGATGATGCTGAACCAGCAGAATAACCAACAACAGCAATCTTCTCCATATTCAATGAGTCCAAAAGGGAAGCGTAGGCATCAGCTTGCATTCCTACACTGGGTTTCTCTGGTATAGAGGAGCGTAGATAACCAAACCGTGAAACAGATATAACTTGGAACTGGGGGTCAATGGTCTTATTAGTCATCATTAAACCCTGATCAAAGCCACCAGCATTGCCATGCACGGCTAGTATGGGGTAACCATTCCCGGTTCTAGCATACTCGATGGATCCACAGTTTGTCTCAATTACCCTGCTATCCAGGTTACGGATATACTTTCTTATAGCTTGCATCTCGTTACGGTAACGTGTCATTTACTAACACCACCAATACACAAATTTTTGCTACTTTTACGGCAATCTAGAAAACATTTAAGGTAATCTGAAATTTTAACAATTGGATCTAAGGGTAAAATATATCATGGTCTATTATCCCATTAAATCTGGATTGGATGTTGGAAGAAATGGGGTCGGATTAGGGTATGCCTTCATCAGATGGTAAAGTGTCCGGGTTAAAGGTCAATCTCCTGGAGGCGCTTCAGTAAATATCTGGAAACTCACGATTCTTCTGCCAGTTTTTTTAATATATTTAGAGCTTTAGGCCAGGTTTTCTCCAACATTTCCAACATCTCTTGATCTACACCCATATCTGAATTTAAATCCACCCGTAGTTCAGTTTTACCATCCAAATCCTTAAATGTGTAATTTTCAAGTGAACCTGCCCATTCTTTAGCTTCCTGGCTTGAGGTATCTTCTTCGCCGTTAGACACTATGCCAACACTTTCGATGGAAATATACTCATATTTACGGTTCTCTTTGATTCGGCTCACCATTCCAGACAATTTACCGGTCTCATCTGGTGCAAGGAAAAGTATTTTACTTCCCTCAGCCCAATCACCGACGTAACTTGAACCAGGCATAAACACGTCAGTCCATTTTTCATAAGTATCCTTATTGAGCATGGCCTTCCAGACCTTTTCTTTAGGTGCATTTATAACAATTGAATAATGCAGGGTTTCCATATAATCTTCCCCCATTTTTATTTTTCAACCAGTTCTTTAAGCTTTTCCAGTGCTTCCTGCCACATGCCATGGTATATTTCTTTATAATCCTCGGGTATATCCATAACTGGAAATAGTTCCACCAGTACCTCAGTGGAGCCATCTAACTCTTTTAACGTGTAATTTTCAAGCGCACCAGCATACACCGTTGCTTCTTTACTGGTGATATCTTCTTGTTCATCCTTTACCATACCAATATTTTCGATTGATACAAATTCATATGGTTTATAATCCTTTATTCGATTGACTGTACCAGATATTTTCCCGGTTTCATCCGGTGCGAGGAAAAGTATTTTACTGCCTTTACTCCAGTCACCCGTATAATATATTTCCGGGATAAATACGTCTGCCCATTTTCCGTATGTATCCTTACCGAGCATGGTTTCCCAGACCTTTTTTTTAGGTGCATTTATAATGATTGAGAAATGTAGTTTTTCCATATTAAACACTCCTTGTACAAAACACATTTTATTTATCTTTTTATTGGTCTATCTTCCCTCATACGCCTGCTTTAACTTATCTATGTCAAGTTTATTCATTTGCATCATGGACTTCATCACTCTCTGGGATTTCTCTGGGTCTGGATCATTTAAGAATTCAAATAAAAAACTGGGAACGATCTGCCAGGCTAAACCAAATTTATCCTTAACCCAACCGGGTCCCAGTTCCATTCCTCCCTCTTTGAGTTTTTCCCACAACTCATCAACCTCTTTCTGAGTATCACAGTTCACGAATAACGATAAAGCTTCAGTAAATTTGAATTGTGGATTATCATTTAATGCATAAAAATCCTGTCCTTCGAGTTGGAAGTTAACAGACATAACTGATCCTTCCGGGCCGGGGCCGGATTTCCCGTATCGCATAGTATTTATTATCTTTGAATTTTTAAAGATGGATGTATAGAACTTAGCTGCCTCTTCAGCTTTACTGTCTTCAAACCATAAGAATGGTACTATTTTTTGCATTTCAATCATTCCTTTAGACAAGATATTCTGCGAGTTTATCAAGGGATTCATTCCAACCGGCCTCTGCTGAGGTTT
Organism: Methanobacterium subterraneum; assembly: GCF_002813695.1. Lineage (NCBI taxonomy): Archaea > Methanobacteriati > Methanobacteriota > Methanobacteria > Methanobacteriales > Methanobacteriaceae > Methanobacterium > Methanobacterium subterraneum. The sequence continues at coordinate 446,854 of NZ_CP017768.1, forward strand.
TATTTTCATTATCAGGGAAGCCGGTGTGCTGCAAGGTGATTCTGGTCTTACCATCCTCTTCATGGAAGGTTACCATCACTTTTAACTCTAAAGGCCAGTCACCACTTATTCCATAGTCTGAAGCCGGAACCACATTACCATCTTCATTAGCGAAGCTATCGGTGGACACAATCCGCTCCATGGGAATTATCTCCTTATAAATACCGGTGCTCCAGATATCCTGGCCTTCAGGGGATCGCATGCAGTAGAGGGAAGAGCCTCCCACTCTAAAGTCATTTTTAACTACGGGTGTTGTGTAGCCTTTTGGACCCCACCACTTTTTAATAGATTCAGGGTCGGTCCATGCCGCCCATACCTTCCCCAGCGGTGCATGGAAGGTACGAGTTATAAATAACATGGTAATTTCTATTATTGCCATAACATTTCCCTCGGTGTCCTGGAAGGATCCGGTGTAACCCATATCTGGGATGGTCATCTTCTCTGTCAACATCTTCCCACCCTCAGCTTCTATTTTTAGGGCAAATTCATCATAGGAATCAACACTTATGACATCACTAATCATAGAACCAGATTCTTTTGGTTTAATAGCCCCATTAATCCCTGGTTCATCTTCCTCACCAGCTTCCACCAGCCAGTAATCAAATTCACCCTGCCATTTATTTATTTTCCATCCGAAAACATTCTTATAGAATTTTATTGCTCTTTCTGGCTTTCCTGCAGGAATCTCAAAATGTATAACTTTCGCCATAATCTAACACCTCTTTTTAACTGAATAAATGAATAAAAAAAATTTTAAATTGTTAAAATTATTTTAAATCCTTTCTCAATGCATTGATGAAGTGAAATCTTATCTAATATATCATAATCTTAAATCACCCTAAATCATATTTTCTCACCTTAATACAGTATATTTTATTACTTTTAGAATAATAATATTCCTATCATCTGAACATATAAGCATGGTCCAAACATTAAATAGAAATACAAAAAATTAGTAAATGAGAAATGATGAAAATTCTAATATCTGTATTATTGTAAGGGAAAATTTTAATTAAAAAGGGGATAAAAGATGAAACAGTTTTTGATCACTCCGGCAGCAGGTAAAAGACTCATTGCCAGGGCACTAAAGGATCATTCGGCCATTAAAGATGCCATTAAATCTGGGGTCGTGGTTATCATTGCCGGGACAACCAACGGATACGTGGCTGAGGAGATACTGTCCTCTGTCAATCAACTGGAAGGTTTTTCCAGGAAAAGGTTCTTCCGAGGTATTGTACTACCTCCAGTTGGTCTTACCAGTGAATCGGGACGTTTGAAGGATGAAAGTGGATTTCCAGGAGACGTGGTCCTGGTGGATGGTGTCTGGAAGAAGGGCCTCACTATATTCGATGTTATAGATGACCTTAAAGAAGGGGATGTTATCCTGAAAGGGGCAAATGCCCTGGATGTCTCCGATAAAAAAGCTGCCATTTATATTGGTCATCCCCAGGGAGGGACTATTGGGGCGGCTTTACAGGCAGTGGTGGGTCGCAGGGTGCGTTTAATCCTCCCGGTTGGTCTTGAAAAACGAGTCACTAATGATCTGGATGACCTCGCCCTATGCCTTAACTCCCCGGGAGCAAAGGGACCGCGACTTTTACCAGTGGTAGGGGAAGTTTTCACAGAAATAGAAGCCCTGGCCAGTTTAACCGGTGCCCATGCAGAAATGGTGGCTGCCGGGGGAGTTGCCGGTGCAGAAGGTTCAATATGGCTGGCTGTCAGTGGGAAATCAGTAGAAGTGGAAGCTGCTCAGGAATTGATAAAATCCATATCAAAAGAACCTCAATTCACCTTTTAAATTTCAATTATTAAATTTATTCTCTTTTTCAATACTTTTCAAGCAATAATTCAACTTCTTTGGCAGATGGTAAGTTTTTCAGGGTTTCGTATTCTGTTTTTTTAACTGCTAAATATGATCTGGAAAGATTCTCCCCCATGGCATTTAAAATAACTTCATCCTTTTCAAGATTATCCAGTGTTTCCCCCATATTCCCTGGGAGTGGTTTAACTCCCATCTCATCCATCTCCCTGGTTGAAAGGGTAGCAGGATCAAGTTGCACAGGTTTTTCCAGCACCATTTTTTCCTGAATACCATCCAGTCCCGCTGCAATCACTACCCCCAGGGCCAGGTAGGGATTGGCAGATGCATCCACAGTTTTAAGTTCAAAATGCCTTACTTTACCATCATCCTCCCTGATCACCCTGATGGCAGCTTCCCGGTTATTCAAACCCCATACCTGATATGCCCCACTCCACATCTGGGGACGTATCCTGCGGTAAGATCGGGGGATGGGGGTGGTGATGGCCATCAACGCCGGCAAATGATACAGAATCCCGGCTATGAATTGTTTTCCAGTTTCGCTAAGGCCATATTTACATTCAGGGTCATGTAAAATGTTTTTATCATCCTTCCACAGGCTGAGGTGGAGATGACATCCATTAGCTGCCTTATCCGGGAATATCTTCGGAAGGAATGATCCCCTAAGATTGTGCTTACTGGCTATGGCCTTCACTGTCTCCCGGAAGACGATCTGATTACTGGCAGCCCCCAACGCATCGGTGTATCCCACGGTTATTTCGTGCTGGCCCGGACCAGACTCTGGATAGTACTGTTCAACCGTTATGTTCTGGACAATTAAGGCCTCAACTATATCCATTATGATATTGTGGTTTAAATCCATGGAAAATGAAGAAGAAAAAGGGGTAAAATCTGAGGGTTCTACTGATAAACCATTTCTGATGTTTTTATGGTTATTTTTCCATTTCTGTTTTAGGAGATAAAATTCATTTTCAAAGGCTGCTTTAACCTCTAAACCTTCCTTCTGGAGTTTGGTGATCATTCTTTTCAAAAATCCACGTGGACAGTTCTCCCAAACCTTGTCTTCAATGAACATGTCACCCATAACCCGAGCATGTCCTGGAGCATAGGGTATTGGTGTTAAAGTTGACATATCACCCTTCAATGTTATTTCTCCCACAGGATCCAATCCACATCCGGCTACAACACCGTCGTACATCACTGGAACTCCCTGCTGACCACGGGAAATACCCACGGCAACCTCCTGATCATTCACCGAGTCCACGCAAACTGCCTTCGCCCGGATGATATTAGCATTGTCACACCATAATACGCGTATAAAACGGATTTGGGAATTTGATATGTCTTTTATTTTATTCATAACGTCACCAATGGCCTTATAATTAATGATTATGACTTCAGATTATTTAACTGTGATGATTTTTCAGGCAGCTGTAATGAAAATTGCTAATGTCCTATCTGTGGATAATTAAAAATGAGTCCGTTAGAAATTAATGAGTCCGGTTAAATTTAATGAGTCCGGATTGAAATTAAGAAAATTTAACTATTTAAAAAATCAAATTGTTTTGATTAATAATTATTACCCATCAATCTCTTTAATTATAGCCTCATGCATTCTGCGGATGAATTCTATTCGCTCTTCATACTTTAAAACATCCAGATACCCTTGTGATACTAAGTTAAAGGCAAATGGTGATGGAATTTTAGTATTTATCTGTTTGATCTCCATTTTGCCATTTTCAATCAATTCTAAAACTTTCCGTGCATTTTTAACATCCATGAAGTCTTCGGTAACCTCTCGACGGGCTTCTTTGAGTATGGGGAAGTTGGGATCCAGTTCCTTAACGAACTTTAAGAGTATTTTACCCTTCACCTGCTGACGGCCAACAGACTTTTCCTGACCTTTATAGCGCCGGAGGATCATTAGAGAACGTCCAGCACAGTGGCGGAAACGCCCGGCTAATGTTTCAGTGCGGTCAATTGCCTCTTTAAGGAATTCTTCCAGGTTTTCAGTGGTAAGCTCCTTGAAAGCCTCAAGGGCACCGATTTTGCCTTCACTGGAAAGGTAAAATCCATTATCGGAGATGGATATCATCACATCGTGCCGGTATCTCCGGGCAATAACGTAGGCCAGGGCACGGCTGAGTGCATCGTTAACCCTTCTCCCGAAGAGTGAATGGAACACCACGAACTTACGGCCACCAAAACCGGTGTAATACTCCACAAGGAGGGTTTTAAGGTTGGGAACCACTGCGTAGAGGTACTGCTCCCGGAAGTACTGGTATATTGAATTGGCAGCATTATGATCAAGGTAGAGGTAGTCGTGTATGAATTCAATGATCTCCTCCTTACTCCGGCCCTTTTTAAACTCCCACTCCAGAATCCCCCGGAACTTCTGGATGGACAGCGCCAGGTCAAAGGACAATGGGAGTTGTTCTGAAAACCAGGAGGGGATGGTAGGGGGGCCGGAAGCTGGACTCACATTAACGCTCATTCCCCGGGCGTAGTTGAAACGGTAGATCCGCCCGCCCAGAACGAAACTGTCTCCTTTTTTCAGTTTTTCCATGAAGTCCTCTTCAATACGACCCACCACCTCACCACTGCATTTCACCACAGCAGCGCTGCGGTCGGGTATGGTTCCGATGTTGGTGGAATATAACATACGGGCCAGTTTACCTCGTTTCCCCATACGGTTTTCATCCCAGTCCACCCAGATCTTGGCATAAACGTAACGATCCTCCAGACGGGTGTACTCCCCTGCAAGGTAACTTAAAACACTTTTGTAATCTTCATCTTTAAGTTCACGGTAGGGATAACTCCTCCGGATAAGTTGGAGGGCTTCGTCCAGGTTCCAGCGTTGTTCAATGGCCATACCATAGATTTGCTGGCTTAAAACATCCAAACAGTTCTCGGGGATGTGTATTTCATCGATCTTACCTTCTAAAGCGTTTTTTAGGATGAGAGCACATTCCACCAGGTCATCCCGATCCACCACCATCATCCGCCCCTTGGATTTCTCATGGAGCTGATGACCACTCCTACCTATCCTCTGCAGAGCCCGGGAAACAGATTTGGGACTGGAAACCAGCACTACCAGGTCAATATAACCTATATCAATTCCCAGCTCCAGGCTGGTGGAGGAAACAACCACCTTCAGTTCTCCCTCCTTTAATTTGTTCTCTGCTTCCAGGCGGTGTTCCCGGGAGAGACTGGAATGGTGGGCCATGATGTTCTGGTCATGGTAACTATTTGGATACCTCTTTTTAAGGTTGAAAACCACACTCTCGGTACCACTACGGGTGTTGGTGAAAATCAGTGTGGTCTGATGCTCCTGGATAAGGTCATGGAGCATACGGTACATGGCCTTATTGGTTTCATCAGGTGAAGTGGCTATTATATCCTTAACCGGGCAGATAACTTCCATGTCCAACTGTTTCAAGTAATTAACATCCACAATGAGACAGTCCCGTGGCTGGCCATAATGGTAACCCACCAGGAATTCGGCCATCCTCTCCAAAGGGTGTACGGTGGCACTGAGCCCAATGCGCACAAAACCGCCGGTGAGGTTTTCCAGTCTCTCCAGGCTGAGACTGAGGTGCACTCCACGTTTGTTCTCAGCCAGGGAGTGTATCTCGTCTATTATAACGTAGCGAATTTTGGATAACTTTTCCCGGAATTTGGGTGCGCAGAGCAGGATGGAAAGAGATTCAGGGGTGGTAATCAAAATGTGAGGGGGGTTTTTGAGCATTTTAGACCGTTCATACTGGCTGGTGTCCCCGGTACGCACTGCCTTACGGATGCCCAGTTCCCTTCCTGATATTTGCTCAATCTCAGTTAAGGGTTCTTCCAGGTTCTTCTCAATATCATTATCCAAGGCCTTCAGGGGTGATATGTAAAGGCAGTAGACCCTGTCCTCCAGGATTTCCTGGTCTGCCAGGCGGGTGAGTTCACTGATAATGGACAGGAAGGCAGTGAGGGTTTTACCAGAACCAGTGGGTGATGAGACCAGCACATTTTTCCCCTGGTGTATGTCCACAATGGACTGGCGCTGTGCCTCGGAAAAGGTTTCAAACTTCCCCTGGAACCATTTCCTGGCCCAGGGATGTAAAATTTTATAAATATCCTTATCAGAATATTTTTTATCCTGTTTTACTATCATCTTATCGGTAAATTTGATTTTTATACTTTCTTTAATTTTCATAGACTTCTATCAAATTATTCAATTACACTTTCTTTAAAATACCCATTATGCCTTCTTTAATGAATAAATTAGTTCTTTTCTTTTGATGATTTAATTAGGTGAATTTAGTCAAAATCTATAAAATGGGCGTCATAGGGGTATGGTTCCTGTTGAACATTCAAAAGATGTTTTATAGTGCCAAAGTAGAAGGTTTCAAAGTTTTCAACACCGAAAACCTCCATAGCATTATTATTAGCTTCTTTCAGGAAGGGGGAGAGAAGTTTCTCGTGGAGAACATCGGATCCTTCGGTAATGAAGTTGAAAGATGGCATTACAATGATTTTTTTATCCCGAAAATCTCCTTTCAGGTAACATTTAATTTTTTCCATCCTCTCACCACTTCTTATTCCCACTGAAGGGTGTTCATGTCCAATTATAATGGTTTTTTCCGTGATGTCATCCCATTTTGTAGGTATCTTATCTCCGTGAATCATCAGAAAATTACCAGTTGAATAATGGGGATATACTTCTAATCCTGTTTTCTGGGCAATTATGGGTGTTAGGGGGTCGTGGTTACCTTTGATAAGTATTATGTCCTGAAAGCGTTCCTTAAGGTAGTCAATGAATTTCAGGGTTTCCTCCCACTCCTGGCGATTAATCTTACCAAACTCGTGTTTCAGGTCACCGTTTATAATTATTTTGGTGCAATCACTCCTGGAGCGAATTTCTTCCATTCTTTTGATGATCTTGGGGTACTGGAATTTAGGTATCATTATGCCCTGGTAATTGAGGGCTTCTTCATATCCCAGGTGAAGATCAGATATTATCAGGTGATCTTCAACTTCCAGGGCTAGATCCAGAATTTTAGCACCTAAAATATTATTTTGAACCATATTTGTCCTCAAAATGTGCAAATATTTTTAGTAAGGTTGATTTGTTAAAATAGTTAAAAACTAATAAAAAATATCTTAAAAATTGTAAATTGATTAATGGGGGTATAATCTCATTGGAAAACTTGAATCAACCTATTGGATATCATTTGTAAATAAATTGGATACAATCATGTTAGGTATCATTTGGTAAATTCAATATTAGGGATCAAAAACTACCTTAATTATGGTCATACTCTTTTATGATATTAGTTTAGGTGGTTAATTGTTTTATATTTTATTGTTATCCTAACTTTTTTTAGGCCACAACCATGAAAAAAAGATGTGAATAAGGAGTATAAATAGAAATGGTAAAAACAGATAGGTGTGTAACTGGAATGAAAGGTTTTTACTTAACAAACCTCCGGTTATGCCTTCTATAGTCTGATAATAACTTATTCCCAGACCTGAAACTATAATTATGACTATTAGAATCAACAAAATCAGTTGAACAGTTCTTTTAACGGGTTTCCTGTCCATGTGATCAGCTCAGATGGTTAGTATGATGTCATTTATACATCAGCCTTATTTACAATAAATATTCTCCCAAAACATTCCATTGAATGAACAAGGTTTGAATTATTTAAAGAAACTTTCATTAAGGTTTCCACTTAGAGAATAACCTCTGCTCTCCCAGTAGCCCTGGTAATTAGGATTATCAGAAAGTTCTATCTTGTTTATCCATTTGATCCACTTGTACCCCCATTTACTCTCTGCCACCAGTTGAAATGGAAATCCCCTCTCCGGGGGTAGGGTGGCATTGTTCATCTTGTATGCCATTAATATCTGATTATTCTGGATGTATTCCAGTGGGAAAGATGTGGAATAACCATCAACGGCGTAAAAGATCACCGTGTTTGCTGTGGGTAATGGTTTAACCTCATTAAGGATGTCTTTTACCAGTACACCTTGCCAGAGTATATTAACACTCCATCCTTCAACACAGTCTAGTTTAACCACTTTTTGATAATTTTGGAAATTTTTAACTTGATCGTAGGTGTAATTCTGGGGATTAGTTACCTGACCAGTTACTTCCAGATGATAACTTGAAATATCCACCTTTTGGGGTCCTTTAATGGAATTTTCACGGAAATCATTGACCGAAGATAATTCCTGACCCTGATATTCTGTAACTTCAACAGAATCCAGTGGTATGGTGGAGGATGGTAATAAATCCAGACTAATTACAATGGCCAGTACCATGATAATAGCAATTGCTGCCATGGCAATATACTGTTTTATCATTTATTCCCTCCTAGTACTTGGATCATGAAAGTAAGATATTTCAGGGAGTAGTTATCTTTATGTTTAGGGTTAAACTCAAATTATGCGTTTACGGTTAATTTTCCTATTTTTGACTGTAAGTCTGGGTTACTGGTAATTTACGCAGCCATCCCAAGTCGCTCTGGTATAACATACGTATATCCTTAATTCCGAGGCGTATCATGGCCAGTCGTTCAATTCCCAGTCCAAAGGCAGCTACTGGTGTTTCGATTCCCAGTGGTTCCAGTACCTCGGGACGGAACATTCCAGATCCACCCAGTTCAATCCAGCTTTCCTTCTCTGGCAGGTAGATCTCACACTCGGTGGATAGGTAAGTGTAAGGGAAGTAGGCTGGACGGAAACGGACCTCGAATCCCAGCTGATGGTAAAATTCTTTCAGGATTCCCAGGAGGTTTTTGAAGTTTATTTCCTCAGCAGCCACAATTCCTTCCACCTGATGGAATTCAGGGAGGTGTTTGTATGTTATGGTTTCCCGGCGGAATACCCGGCCAACCGAGAACATCTTTAAAGGAGGTTCATTTTCAGCCAGGTGGCGGGCTGAAACACAGGTGGTATGGGTTCTGAGCACTGATTGGCGAGCCACATCCACGTCCCACTGGTATCCCCAACCTTCACTACCAGTTTGACCACCATCTTCATGGGCCTGGCCTACCCTTCCCACCAGATCATCAGAGGGTAACTGGGTGTGCAGTGGGGATTTAACATAGAAAGTATCCTGCATTTCCCTGGCAGCATGGTCCTGGGGCTGGAAGAGGCAGTCGAAGTTCCAGAATGCAGATTCAAGGACAGTTCCCCTGGATTCTGTGAAACCCAGGTTCAGGAATATGCGACGAATCTCCTGAATAGTCCGCTGCAGGGGATGCATCTTACCTGGAAATATCAGGGGATGTTCAGCCTGGATATCATAGCCACGGTAGTGTAAGTTTTTCCATGAATCGGTTTTAAGTTGCTCATGGGTGAGCTGAGTGGCTTCTTCACGTATCTCGAAGCCATGATCTAAAATTTCCTGGCCCTTTTTAGTAGGAAATAGGGTGTAACTTGAATTTTTATTTAAATTAATTAATCCCTTCCTCTTTTTCAGAAGTTGGAATCCTTCGTTAAGGGAATTGGATAAACCGCCCAGGGTTAACATTTTAGTGGAATCCATAATGGTTTTGAGGAGGATCTCATCAATACCTGGTTTTGCCAGGGCTTTTTCACCATCATCAGTTATGGTGACGTTTCCTTTATCCAGAACTGCCCATCCCTTTTTCATGATCCAACCAATGGCTATTTTAACCTCAGAAGGTTCGATCCCTGATTTATGAGCCAGATCCTTCATGTGGATGGTGTGATCTTTATGGAGAGCTTCTAAGATCTTCCTTTCTGGTAATCCTTCCTGGGCATAGGCAGACCCTGATGGGCCCAGACTCAACACTTCCTCCACGTCACGCTCTATTTCTATGATTCCCTTGGATTCCAGTGCTCCAGCAGCACTCATAACCTGTTTAATATCCAATTCAGTAGTTTTAGCCACATCTTCAGGTATGGCTGGGCCTCCTGCTTCCCCTAACGCTTTTAAGACTTTTTTCTCGTAGAGGTGCATTTCATTGATGATCTTATCTAGCATTTTTCGAAACCTCGATGGATCCTTAACTTAATCAAATAATCTTTTTATCCCTAGTTATTATCATTAATAATCCTATTTTATTTCCACATTATTTTCTTTTGTTGTAATCATTTTTTGTTGTAATGATTTATTATAGCAATCATTTATCAAATATTCATTGGATCTTTCATTTAAAATTTTTATTCTAATGAACTTTGGCCTTATACTCCCTGTAACCATCAAGATAAGCCACCATGATGGATGAGGCAGTGAAATCTGCAGTGGTCCCAGGATTTAAACCACCTTTAATTAGTTCCTGGTCGAATTTTCCCACTATGGATGTACCCTTCCTGGTTAATATTCCACCTTCTTCTAGTATAGCCTGGGCACGGGCTGAAACTTCCCCTGCCTTCGCATCAGTGAACTTCCGACTGATAAGGGTGTCGGGAACCCGGGATAAAATGGTGAGGAAAGTCTGCACTGTGGCTTCATTTATGCCCTTTTCTGATTTAACTCGTTGAAAAACAGGATACCCAAGTTCAAATGTCACTGGCATTTTATGGGTGAGTTCATAGGATAATTTATCCCAGGCCGATGACATCTCCAGCACACGGAACATGTTAACATTATCATCCCGCAGTTTCTGGAGGGAACTTTCATTAGCCACGTCCAGGTCATCCTGCTCACCCATCCCCCCTGCATCGGCAATGTTAATAGCCTTATAAAGGTTAACTGCATCTTCAGAAGTTGTTAACCTTATTAATTCATCAATAATTTCCCTGAAACCATCCCACTTTTCAGTTAACCCTCCAGATCTGATTTTGAAACCATCCCAATTTTTAGTTTCCTCTTCAGTTCTGGTTCTGGGAATATCAATTTTCCCCCTGTTTTCAAGATCGAACATCCCGGCAACCACTGATATGGGGGTTAGTAACATTACAATGCCTAGATTGGTGTTGTTGGCCACCCAGTGGTCAGTTTCTCGAACTGCTTCCAGGATCATCTTTCCCAATCCTATTTTATCCCATTTTTCTGGTTTGTTTTTGTATTTAAACCCCTTCCTGGCAGCTTTCTCCATGGTTTCGCCAATGGCTATTCCACTTAGAAGAAAATCTTCAAAGACCATATCCGGGAAGTTATGGGTACGGTGCACGTTACCTGGTTTAGGGTGCCCACTCACCTCAAGCACCGAGGCTATTTGTGCGCATTTAGAAACATAACTGGGATTCAACGAATTTCACCTCATTAAGTTGCATCATTCTTTAAACATCTTTATCTAACGATAAAATTGACATTAATAATGATTGAGTCATTATATGGTAGAATTTTCTTAAGGGATTTATTATTAGGGAGTTTAACATGAAAATCCCCATTAAAAATTTAATTTTTAACAGATTTCATCCAGTTTTCCTTCCAAAAAGTCAGGGACAAAGTGGGAGATGATTAGATCAGCACCGGCCCGTTTAATGGATAATAATGACTCATATATAGCTTCAGTGGTAAGGTATTCTGCTTCAATCCCTGCCCTGAGCATGGAATATTCACCACTAACCTGATAAGCAGCGGTGGGCATTCTGAACTCCTCTTTAACTGCTCGAATCACATCCAGGTAGGCCATGGCAGGTTTAATCATTATAATATCTGCTCCTTCCTTAAGATCCAACTCCACTTCCAGGAGAGCCTCTTCCACATTGGCCGGGTTCATCTGGTGGGTTTTACGATCCCCAAATGACGGAGCTGAGCAAACTGCATCCCGGAAAGGTGCATAGAAACTGGATGCATATTTGGCAGCGTAGGACATGATCAGCGTATCCTGAAAACCCCCATCATCTAACATTTCACGAATAGCTTCCACCCGACCATCCATCATATCAGAGGGGGCCACTATGTCCGCACCTGCTTCAGCATGCGAGAGGGCAGTTTTAGCTAACAGTCGCAGGCTTTCATCGTTGATGATCTCGCCGTTTTCCACTATTCCACAGTGACCATGGGTGGTGTACTGGCATAGGCAGACATCGGTGATAACTACCAGATCAGTTTCAGACTTCAGGCGTCGGACAGTCTGCTGGACTATGCCATCATCTGCATAGGCGGCTGTGCCCATTTCATCCTTCTCTTCAGGCATCCCAAATAATAGAACTGATTGAAGGCCTAATTTTTCCAACCGTTTTGCTTCCTCCACCGCGTCCTCCAGACTGTAACGGTACTGGCCAGGCATGGTGTCGATGTGTTCTCCAGCACCTTCCTCCAAATCTTCCTTTATAAACAGGGGGTAAATGAAGTCTTCAGCATTTAAAGTTGTTTCTCGAAGGATTTTCCTTATTTGGGAGGTTTTTCTTAGTCTACGCATTCGGCGGGTTGGGAAATGCATGTTATCACCATATTTCAGCTATTTATACTAATAAATTATGGATTGTTCCCTCTTATTGGATTATCCACTTAAATTATAACTCATAAAATATTTAATCCACTGATTAATTCAACAATAGGGGGATAATAATTGATAATCTGGTAAGTTCACCAGAAAATTCCTTATTCAATCAACTATTATCCTAATTTTTATTTAATTATATTTATTTTTAGCCATCATACCAACATTCAGGATTTTTTTTTAAATTAAAGGTTATTTATAAAATTAAAAAAATATAACTCATTAAAATAGTTTTATACTAATTTAATCTTTTCTGGATGTAAATGGCCATAGGAAAATCCTAAAAACCCGGACATACACTATTAATAAAACATCTAACATAATTAAATGGGGTATAAGAATGGGTGATATTAAAATTCTGGTGGTAGAGGATGATTCCATTGAGGCCCTGGATATTAAAAAAACTTTAGAATCCTTTGGTTACTCAGTTCCCCATGTGGCCAGCAAAGGGGAAGATGCCATCAGAAAGGCATATGAAGTAATGCCGGATCTAGTTTTGATGGATATAGTCTTGAAGGGAGATCTTAATGGTATTGAAGTTGCCCGGGAAATAAAAAAACTGGACATACCTATTATATTCTTAACAGCTCATTCCGAAGAAGGTATGGTTAAAAAAGCAATGTTCACAGGTCCTTATGGATATTTAATTAAACCATATAGTGCTATAGAGTTAAAATATGGTATTGAACTTGCTATTTATAAAAGTAATGCTGAAAAGGAACTTAAAGCTAGTGAATCCAAATATAATTCATTATTTGATAACCTGTTAAATGGGTTTGCCTACCATCAAATAATTGTTGATGATGAAAACTTTCCAGTTGATTTTGTCTTCCTTCGTATCAATAAAGCTTTTGAAAGATTAATCAAACTAAAAAGAAAAGATATTATTGGAAAACGAATTACCGAACTAATTCCTGACATTAAAGATACTAATCCTGAATTAATCGAATTTTGTGGGCAAGTGGCTTTAACTGGTGAAAGCAACGTTTTCGAAATGTATTTCGAGCAATTTAAAAAATTTTATTCCATTACTACGTACAGTGAAGAGAAGGGTTATTTTGCCACAATTTTTGAAGATATTTCCCAGCGTAGGATTGCTGAAGAATCGTTAAAAGAAAGTGAAAGAAGATACCGCACAATTTTAGAAAATGTTCAGGATGCCTATCTTCGGGGGATAAGGAAGGTCGTATAGTAATGGCCAGCCCCTCTGCTTCGCGTATGTACCGATTTGACTCTCCTCAAGAAATGAAGGGCATATCTTCCATTTCCCTTTACAAATCTCCGGAAGACAGACAGATCATACTGGAGAAACTTAAATCAGAGGGTAAAGTTGAAAATATGGAGGGTGAAGCCTTAAGAAAAGATGGGACATCATTCTGGGTATCCATGAATGCCCAATATTATTATGGTGAAAATGGAGAAATAAAGGGTACTGAGGCCTTCATACGTGATATCACCCAAAATAAAAAAGTGGAAAGGGCATTGGAAAAATCTGAATCTTATTACCGGGCAATTTTTAACCACACTGGAACTGCCACAGTGATCATTGAAGAAGATACCATCATTTCTCTGGCAAATGCTGAATTTGAAAAACTCAGTGGTTACCGGCGGGAAGAATTAGAGGGTAAAAAAAGCTGGACAGAATTTGTTTTAAAGGATGACCTGGAAAGGATGAGGGAATATCATCGTGTCCGCCGAAGCGATCCCCAAAGTGCCCCAGAAATATATGATTTCAGGTTCATTGACCGTGAAAGAAACCTTAAATACATTCATTTAGAAGTAGGTATGATTCCAGGAACCAAAAAGAGTGTTGCTTCTCTTCTGGATATAACTGGGCGTAAAACTGCAGAAGAGAGAATAAATCGATTGTACAGGTTATATGCTACACTTAGCCAGGTTAATCAGGCTGTGGTGAGAATTGATAATACTGAAGAATTATTCACACGAATATGTCAAATCTGTGTTGATTATGGTAAATTTAAGATGGCCTGGATGGGTATGATTGACCATGACACCGGTAACCTCACACCAGTAAGTCATTACGGATACGAGGATGGTTATCTTGAGAAGATATCCATAAACATTCATGAAAAACCAACCTCGGATAAACCTGCAAGTATAGTGGGAGAAACTGGTGAATTGGTTGTAATTGAAGATATAAAAAATGAACCAAATCTCGCATGGGGTCCAGAAGCTTTGAAAAGAGGTTATAAATCTTTAGCTTTGATTCCGGTTAAATTTAGGGATAACTTAATTGGAATTCTTAATATTTATTCAGAAGAAGTTGGGTTCTTCTCGGATGAAGAAGAAGTGGAATTAGTAAGGGAGATGGGAATGGATATTTCCATGGCCATAGACTTTATTGAAACAGAAAAAGATCGGAAAAAAATGGTTAGAGCACTGCATGAAAGTGAGAAGAATCTCCGATTTTCCAATGAATGGTTAGCATTTGCTCAACGTGCCGCTAAGAGTGGATTTTGGGATTGGGATATGCTCACTGGGAAGTTAACCTGGTCTCCTGAGTTTTATGAACTTTTTGACCTACCCTCGACAGCTGAACCATCCTTCGATACATGGTTAGAAATAATGCACCCTGATGACCGTGAACCAGCCATGGACAGAATAAATCGGGCCATTGAGAACCATGAATTCCTGGAAAATGAGTACAGAATCATCCGCCCCGATGGGGATGAAATCTGGATCAGTGCCCTGGGAACCACATACTATGATGGAAAGGGCAGGCCTATGAGGATGAGTGGAATCAGCCTGGATATCACTGAACAGAAAAAGAAAGAATCGGAAATTGAGTTCAAGAACACTCTCCTGGAGGCACAACTTGAATCTTCCATTGATGGAATTCTGGTAGTGGATAATAATAGTAAATTCATTCTTTACAATCATCGTTTTGTTGAAATGTGGAATATACCCAAAAACCTGTTAACAACCAATGATGATAAGAAGATTGTCGATTTTGCTTTGAAACAGTTAAAGGATCCTCAATCATTCAAGGAGAAGGTTGAATATCTTTATTCTCATGAATCTGAAAAAAGTAGGGATGAAATTGAATTAAAGGATGGTAAAATATTTGATAGATATTCTGCACCTTTATATGATTCAGAAGACAATTACATGGGTAGAATGTGGTATTTCCATGATATTACCGAGAAAACGAAAATACAAAATCAGATACGCAATCAGTACCATTTCCTGCAGCACCTGGTGGACACCATCCCCTACCCTCTTTTCTACAAGGACAAGAATTATGCCTATATTGGTTGTAATAAGGCATTTGAGGAATTTATTGGCCTAGCAAAGGATGATATTATTGGAAAGACAGTTTATGACATCTCTCCAAAGGATCTGGCAGAGAAATACCATCGTAAAGATGAGGAATTAATGGAAAGTGGAGATTTGCAGGCTTATGAGGCTCCGGTTAAATATGCTGACGGTTCAAGGCATATAGTACTTTTTAACAAGACCACTTTTGACGATGCAGATGGTAATGTGGCGGGTTTAATCGGTCTTATGGTGGATATAACCCAACGTATAGAGGCTGAAAATGCTCTTAAAGTGAGTGAAAATAAATATCGTGCCCTTTTTGATAATGCTGCTGATGGTATATTTTTAATGAAGAATGATCATTTTGTTGAATGCAATCAAAAGGCCCTTAAAATGTATGGTGTAACATTGGATCAAATAATAGGTGAACAACCTCATGTTTTCTCACCCGAACTACAACCAGATGGTGCAAGATCCAAGGATCGATCTTTTGAACTGGTACAAAAGGCTCTGGAAGGACATCCTCAGCATTTCCAGTGGAAACATCTCCGTTATGATGGGACACCATTCTATGCTGAAGTAACTTTAAACCGGCTCAAAATCGAAGATGAATATTTGACTCAGGCCATAGTACGTGATATAACATCCCGGAAAAAGACTGAGGATTTATTAATGGAATCTGAGCACCGGCACCGGATGGTAGGACAATTAATCAATGATTTTGCTTATTCCTGTGTGCACGGAGAATCCGGTGAATATGAGGTGGATTGGATAACTGATTCTTTTTATAAGATAACTGGCTACACTGAGAAAGAACTGATTTCAAACCGTTGCTGGATGTTCACAGTACATCCGGAAGATGAAAACATCGCCCAACAGCAACTCTCAGATTTGAATGCCGGTTCAACGAATATTCACATTTTCCGAATTATCACCAGTAACGGTGAAGTACGCTGGCTTCGAAACCATGTTCGATGTGTGGAAGATACAATACCTGGCAGGTTACGTATTTATGGTGCGGCACAGGACATCACCCAACAGAGGGAATATCTGGATGACCTGAAATGGGAACTTGAAATAAACCATTCACTTTCCAGGATCTATAAGCCAATGATTTCAGAAGAGTCATCTATGGAAAACATAGCTATTTCAATTCTAGAAGAGTCTAAAAAGCTCACCGGGAGCCAAAAAGGCTACGTAGCCACTATTGATCCTGAAAACCGGGATATGGTAGTTCAAACCCACACCGCCATGATGGAGGAATGTCCGGTTAAATTGAAGGATAAGATCAGATTCCCCTGTGATGAGGATGGTTCTTACCCGGCTCTTTGGGGTCATTCCCTTAACAACTTAACTGGATTTTACACCAATTCACCACAGACCCATCACTCTTCAAGGGGAATACCCGAAGGTCACATACCCTTAGAGAGTTTTATTTCTGTACCGGTAGTGGGTGGTGGTGAATTATTGGGGCAGATTGCCCTGGCAAATTCTGCCCATGGATACAATGACTTGGACCTTGAGGCTTTGGAGCGAATATCCGCCTATTATGCTCTGGCCATCCAGAGAATAAGGTATAAAGAAAAGATCATCGCCAATTTAAATGAAAAGGAACTGTTACTACGGGAAATACATCACCGGGTTAAAAATAACATGCAAATAGTTACCAGTCTAATGAATCTGCAGAAACAGTATGTGGAAGAAGATGAAACTAAAAAGGTCTTAGGGGAGAGTCAGGCCCGAGTTAAATCCATGGCCATGGTCCATGAAAAGCTCTACGAGTCCTCTGATCTCAGTCACATAAACTTCAAAGAATATGTTGAAAAACTGGTTTACGGAATTTTTTACTCATATGGGGTTCAAAGAGATACGATAAAACCCATTATAGTCATGGAAGACTTTGCCATGAGTATGGAAACCTCCATTCCATTGGGCCTTATTATTAATGAACTAGTCTCCAACAGCCTCCGATATGCATTTCCCAACAAAAGAACGGGCGAGATAAAAGTATCCCTTAAAATTACAGGAAATGACTATGAGTTAATTGTCAGTGATGATGGGATTGGTATCCCTAAAGAGATGGACCTTGAAAACTTGAAATCACTGGGGTTGCAACTGGTTACCAACCTTGCCCATCAACTGGGCGCCGAGATCACACTGGACCGGAGTCATGGAACCGAATTTAGATTAAAATTCAAAGAATTTGAATACAAAGAAAGAATTTAGTAAAATATTTACATCTAATTTTTTCCCTGTAAAATGTTAGTATAAGGCTTTTTCTGGTACTGTCTCTTGGCATGTTCAACTATCAATGCATGGTATTCCTGGTATACTGGCACATCGGTTGGTAGATTGCCTTCGAAGATCTTTTTAAGATCAAGGTAACTGATCTTCTCATCCACCAGTCCCAGATGGCTGAAAATTCTCCGGGTGTAGGCATCCACTACGAATTCGGGCTGTTTATATGCATAAAGTAGTATGGAATCAGCAGTTTCATTTCCCACTCCTTTCACCATTAAAATATTGTTTCGGGTGGGTGTATCCCCTTCCAGGGATATAAAAAACCGGGTGATATTCACCAGATATCTTGATTTCTGGTTGAGAAAACCAGCGGGACGAACTGCTTCTTTAAGTACATCTTCATCAAGGTTAAGGAGTTTATCAGGGTTTAGGGCATTTAATTCTTTAAGGTTTAAGAGAGCCTTTTCTGCTGATGTCCAGGTGGTGTTCTGGGTTAATATTGCACCTAAAATAATTTCATATTTCTGGTTTTCTGTTTCAGGAAGGTCATAATTTAAGGGATGGTAACCCTGGGTGGCTCCAGTTTTATTCAAATTCTCCGACTCCAGATCCATTAAAGGCCACCAACCCTGAGGCCCGTAAAGTTTGTAAAGTTCTTTATAGATTTTTAAAATCAAATCACTCATGTTGGGACTCCTATATCACTGTCCAGTTTGTTAGATGCGCATTGAATTATCTTATACAATAATCTCACTTTATTTACCCACTCTATTCCTGCACTTAATATATCAGACATTATTAATAAGTGATGATTAGAAATAAGTTAAATGGTGTAATATAATGAGAATTGAATGTGATAGATGTGTTTTGAGGGAGTGGAATCCCGGTGATGTTGAGAGTTTGGTGGAAAATGCTAACAATTACAGTATAGCCTCCACTATGCGAGATCAATTCCCCTCTCCCTACACCCTTGAAGATGGTAAATCATGGATAAAGGTTACTAGTTATCCGGGAAAAAACTTTTTTCTGGCAATAACATTGGACGATGTGGCAGTTGGAGGCATAGGACTCACCTTAGGTGAAGATATTGAAAGAATTTCTGCAGAAGTCGGTTACTGGTTAGGAGAAAAATATTGGGGTAAAGGGATCACCTCCTCTGCTATAAAAGGAATTGTGAAGTATGGATTTAACAACCTAGGGCTGGAAAGAATATTTGCCAAACCATTTGAACATAACACAGCCTCCAGGAAAGTTCTTGAAAAAAATGGTTTTAAACTGGAGGGCATTATGGAAAAAAGTTGTATTAAAAACGGCAAAATATGCAACCAGGTATTATATGCCATAACTAAAAATTATAGGGAATAATAATGGGAAAAAAATTAATGGCGGGGTATAGGATATGATGTCAAAGCGAGCACGTTTAATTAAGGAAAGCGAACTGAAACAATTGTTATCCCTCTATGAATACCTTATCCCCGAAGATCCTAAGTTAGAGATAGATTCTACTTTAAAAAAGTATTGGGATGATATATTATCTGATCCCAGTCTTTTTTATGTGGTGGCTGAAGAAGAGGGTAGGATAGTTTCATCCTGTAACATAACCATCATTAAAAACTTAACCCGGGAAGCTAAACCCTATGGCTTAATAGAAAACGTGGTCACCCATCCAGATTACAGAAACAAAGGATACGGGGTCCTGGTTTTAAAGAAAGCTGTGGAAATTGCTGAAAATAAGAACTGTTACAAGGTAATGTTAATGACCAGTAAAAAAGATGAAAAGACCTTACATTTTTATGAGAAAGCCGGATTCGATAGTGGAGAAAAAACTGCGTTTATCGTAAGAATATGATTAAATCATTAAAGTGATTTTAAATTGAAGTAAAAAAGAAATAAAAATTAAAATATTAAAGAATCAATACCATAATTCTATTTATCACTTTTACCCATAATTTAATAGGTTTAAAAAAAAAGGAAGTGGATTCATGGCAGGAAATACTACCGGAAACGTGTTCAGAGTAACCACCTTTGGATCCAGTCATGGCACAGCCCTGGGGGCAGTGGTTGATGGCTGTCCCGCTGGACTGGAACTAAGAACAGAAGACATACAACAGGAACTCAATCAAAGAAGGCCTGGAACCAGTAAAATTACCACACCTCGTGGAGAAAAAGACAGGGTAGAAGTTTTATCCGGAATTTTTGAGGGAAAAACTGATGGCACTCCAATAGCTGCTGTGGTATACAATAAAGATGCAGATTCATCTGACTATGAACCATTCCGAAATAAACCCCGCCCGGGTCATGGGGATTACACTTGGAACTCCAGGTACGGATGTTATGACTACCGTGGTGGGGGAGAGGCAGTGGCCGGAACACCATTGGCCACGTGATTGGGGGAACAGTTGCTAAAAAACTCCTGGACCTCCAGGACATTAAGGTCATCTCTCATGTAACCCAGGTGGGTGATGTTAAGGCCCAAAATGTTGCCCATGGACTTATTGAAGAATACTCATCCAGAAACCTGGTTAAATGTGCTGATCTAAACGCAGCAAAACTTATGGAGGAGAAGATCCTGGAAGCCAAAGCAAAAGGAGACTCAGTCGGTGGGGTGGTTGAAACTCTGGCATTTGGTGTTCCCGCTGGCCTGGGAGAGCCTGTTTTTGACAAGTTAGATGCCGACCTGGCTCAGGCCCTAATGGGAATCGGAGCAGTGAAGGGTGTGGAGATTGGTTTCGGATTCCAATTAGCCGAATCCACAGCCAGTGCAACCAACGATGAATATTACCTGGAAGGAAAACAGATTAAAACCACCACTAACACTAGTGGGGGAATAGTTGGTGGAATATCAAATGGTATGCCAATAGTTGCTAGAATGGCAGTTAAACCCACTCCATCCATAAGTACAGTTCAAAAAACAGTGGATCTGGTAAAAATGGAAGAAACCGAGATCCAGATTAAAGGCCGGCACGACCCCTGCATCTGCCCCAGGGTAACACCGGTGGCCGAGGCAGCAGTGGCCATGGTACTGGCGGATCACATGTTAAGATCTGGATTCATCAACCCTCGGCATGTATGAACCAGTCCCTCAACTATTTTTTTTTAATCATTTTTTAATAGGAGTTTGGGTACAGCTTACCATTTGACGAATTTTCTGACACCGGCGACTCTTACACGATTCCTTTTTCGGGTGCCAGGAGTAGTGTTTGCAGTTTTCATAGGGGCAGTGATAGTGTTCCCTACACATTACCATGCCTTCATTGTATAGTACTTTCAAAGTAATCACTCTAAGTTTAAATGTAGTTTTAGTGTAGATTCAATAAAAATGAATGATTTCATTTTTTATGTAATTTATTTGAAAATGAATAGTTTAAGTTACTGACAGTTATTTTTACAGTTAAAGTATAAAAATTCAGTTAACACTATTAAACTGTAAGGTTTTTTATTTTCATTATATTAAATAATTTATAAAATGCGAAGATCAGGACTATGGTGGTTGTAAGATTTAGAATAGTGGCAGCATCATCAACCAGTGGAGAGGCTGAAGTTATATTCAAAAGGTCTAATAATCTCCCGAAGGAGAAAATCAAAGCAGCAATAGCCAATATTTTGAATATTAATATGCTTTCATCTAATTTATTAAATATAAGGCTTAAAGCAGCTTCCTTGTATTTTAACATATTTAGGAAAATCATCAAAGAGAATAAGAACACGGTAAAAGTTACTATAATTGTTATGGCATTGATCAACGTGTCCATATTATTTCCCTCCTTTCATTATTCTTTGCAGTGAAACTACGAATATTAAAAGTACAATAGCATTTATATTCAGTAATCGTTCAATGTATATGCCATTACCAATAAAAACATAGATTAAACCCGTCACAAATGATAATAAGCCACTGATAAACAGTAAAGAGAAGATGATAATCATCCGGTTTTTATGTAAAAAAACCATTGAAATTGCTATTTCTTTATTTTTTAATTCGTTAAGCAGTTTCAAAGCTGCGTAGAATAATACTAATCCAAGTGTGAAACCAAGTAATCGTTGAACCAATAAATTTGGTACTAAGCTTGATAAATCCATTCAACACCCACTTTCAGGTTTTATGAATATTATTTTTTTTGTTAATTCATTTTTTAAGTGAGATATTTATTTATGATCTGATTTTTTTTAGTAACTATAATAGATCGTATCTAGGTATTACTATGTTTAACTTACTATTAATATTTAATATGTATTTTTGAGTATTATAATTCATATTTATTATTATTTATAAAAATAAGAAATTGAAGCCTCGGGGGGGATTTGAACCCCCGACCACGAGATTACGAGTCACGCGCTCTACCAGACTGAGCCACCGAGGCATTTGACCCCTGATTTTCTATTATTAAATGGGGTCGTTTAAGTATTTATCATTTCTAAGTTTAGCAATTTTTATTAATATTCATCAAGGGTTTGCTGTTTGGAATGGAACTGATCAAGATCTATAACCATTCCATCATGAGCCGCAATGGTTTTAACACCAGTTTTGTCAGTAATTTTGTCAGCCTCTTCCACAGGGTGGTCAGTAATGAGTTTCATGCCTAGATGGGTCATTATGGTCAGTTTTGGGGAGGTTTCATCCACCAACTGCTGGAATTCATCAGCGCAGAGATGGCCCCTGATTCGCTCATTTCCCGGTCTGATCACACTGGCAATGAGAACATCCGCATTCTGATGGTGCTGGTGAAGTTCCTCAAAGTAGGCGGTGTCGGAGGTGTAGGATAATGTGAAGTCCTCCCATTCCAGGCGAAAACCGATATTTTTAGGATCCCCATGTTGGGTGGGGGTGGCGGTGATTTTAATATCACCCATTCTAAAATGATCACCAGCGTCCATAACCTCCACCTGTGGCCTTGAAAGGTGGTAATGGGATATGCAGGGCCCCCATTTCTGATATCCGTTAATAACACTCTCACTTCCTATTACAAGTCCCTTCTTTCGGGTCATACCTCGGGTCATGGCTTCTATTAAGACCTCAGCATCGCTATAATGGTCGGTGTGGGAGTGTGATACCAGGATTCCGTGAAGTTTCAGGGGGTTCACACCAAACTGGTAACTTCTTACCAGAGCCCCAGGTCCCGGATCCAGGTGCAGGTTTTTACCATCTATACCGTCGATTCTAAAGCCGCCGGTCATCCTGCGCTGGGTTATAGTAGCGAAAGCGTCCGCCACCACTTCCTAAAAAAGTTAGCTTCATGTTATCCACCTTGATTTATATTACAATTTAAATCTATGTATTGATTTTCCATATCCTTTTCATAGTTATTATCTTTTACAAATTTCAAAGTAAGTTATATCAGTCAATCTGTTTTACATAGTATTATATCACAGCTTAAAGAGGTTTTGTTCTTTTTAATACACAAATTTTCATCCTCAATAACCACCAAGTCACCGAGATTTAGCGGGGATGGGTTTTCTATTTTCATGAAAATTGTATCTCCAGGTTTGGCCAGCACGTTCCAATCCATGTTCAGTGCTTCCACACCATCAGATAGGATTACTTCTACTACATCACCCTCAACCTTTTTAACACGTCCCACTTCTCCCTGGGTTATGATCCTGGAGGCCATCTGAATGTCCCGCCTTTGCGCCAGCATGTCTTCTTTGAGTTTATTTCGCCACTTTTCCAGTTCTTTAACATCACTGATTATGGTGGTTCTAAGTAGTTCCATGGCCTGTTTATGATCCATCTGGGGGTGGATAATGAAAATATCATGCTCTGAACTTACTGAAGGTGTTGCTTCGGCTACATCTTCCATAACTTTTTGAAATATTTTCCCTACTTCGTTAAGGCTAATTTTTGACTTGAAATGTTTTTTTAAACTTTTCCCTGCAATTTCTTTGGTAATTTTATTCCCGAAAATCACGATTGAACTCTGGCCACTTTTAACATTCTGAATCTCTGAACCAGTGAGCTCAACCTGGTGGTAACCATTGGTGGTGGTGTATATCCTTTTCCGTTTAGTTTCATGGGTGGCTCGAATTTTAACCTCACCCACCAGAACTTTGCCAAGGTTCCGAATTTTTTCGCCCTGGTCACTAATTTTAAGGTTTATATCCAGTTCTCTTGCCCTTTTAAGGAGTTTTTCATCTGAATCGATTTTACCAGAGTATAAATCCTCTTCCAAAAGTTCTCTTTGGTTTTTGTCTCCTAAAAATCCTATGCTGCGTTTGTCTGCAGCCATTACACAACCTTTACTTCCAATGTAAGTCATAATCAGGCTCATTAAATCACCAATAACATTAACTTTTTTTTATATTATTACAATTCTCCAGTTCAGTGATCTTGATCTTAAGTCATCCTGTGTATTCAGAATGGATAATATTGAATTGGTTATATGTTTCAATTTTTTCATGGAATTATGTTCTGTAGGGTGGGATATTTGATTATCTATTGAAATTTCATGGAAAATAGTTACTGGTCAAGGTGTTAATAAATAAAATGGGGAGTAGTAAACTGGGATGGGAATGACTATAATTTTAAATGTAACCCTCAATAGGATATGTTTTAGGTTAATTCTTTTTCATAAAGGGCACATTAAATTTGAAGACACACATATCCGAACCATCGGCGATGGTGGCTTTTTTCTCCACTTTACCTTCCATACCAGTCCAATCATAGGTTTGTTGCATTATGGCCTGGCAGTTTAGGCAGAATATGGGTTTTTTCTTGGCATCATCAATCCAGGGGCAGTTGAGGAATTTAAATAGATGCAAATGGCCTTTGGGTTCGATTTTGGTCTGCACTCCAAAATCAGCGAATAGATGGGCCACCCAATCAAGGTAAGCATTATAAATACTTTCCAAGTCATTTAAATTCTGTTCTTCAACTGTATCTCCCAGTTCTCGCTCAAATCTGGGTCGCATTTCCTCTTCTAGGCGTGATGCAAATATTTTCAGCAGGGTGTTTTTGATTTCCTCATCGGACTGGTTTGCAGTGGTGGGCATGGAGTTTAGTATGAAATCATAAAAATCCGCCAGAATCTGTTTCTTAACAGTTTCACTCTTTTTCTGGTCTTCTGCATGTTTATATAGGGCCATTTCTATGTTGGCATTCAACTCACTCTTTTTGAATGGTTTGATTATATATCCGTATGGTTCGGTCATACGTGCCCTTTCCAGGACTTCTTCATCTGAATAGGCAGTCAAGTAGATTACCGGGATGTCCAGCTGGTTGCGTATTTTAGCAGCAGCTTCTATACCGTCCATATTCCCCTTTAGAACAATATCCATTAATATTAGGTCAGGTTCCATTTTAAGGGCTGTTTCAACGGCATTTTCCCCAGTGAAAACAACATCCACTACTTGATGACCCAAGTCTTCCAGTTTCTGTTTAATGCCCATGGCAACTATTGCTTCATCTTCAACCACTAATATCCGGGATTCGGTCATCAGATCCGCTCCTTGTATTTAAGTTCCTCAAACTCAATTTTAAATTCTTTATTAGTTTTATCCAGTGTCATTTCACCATCAAGTTGATTTACCAGGTTAGAAATTAGTTTCATTCCCAGTGTTTTGGAATCATCCAATTTGAAGTCATCTGGGAATGGTTCTCCATTATCATGGAGTGTTAATTTGTATTTTCCATTGTCCTTTACGGTTAATTCCAGATATATATTACCTTTACCCCTTGGAAAGGCGTGTTTCAGGGTGTTTGAGATTAATTCATTGATGATAAGGCCGCCGGGAATTGCAGTTTCAATACTCATTATAACATCCTTTATTTCCATAGTGATCTGGATTTTATCAGGATCCACACCATAAGAATGGAAGAGGTCGTCAATGAGGTTTTTCACATAACTTGCAAAGTTAATATTGGTCAAATCTTCAGATTGGTAAAGATTTTCATGTATCAAGGCAATGGAAAGTATGCGATTTTGGCTTTCACGGTATAAATCTATGACACTTTGGTCATCAATCTTGGATGATTGCAGACTTAGAAGGGTTGATATTATCTGCAAATTATTTTTCACACGATGATGAATTTCTCTAAGTAATAATTCCTTTTCCTTTAATGATCTCATTATCCGATCTTCAGCCATTTTCCGTTCGGTGATGTCACGCCCCACACCAACAAAGGCTTCCAGTTCATTATTCTCGTCCATTATGGCTTTATCTGCCCAGGCAATCCAGCGCCAACCATTCATGGTAAGCAATCGGTGTTCCAGAAAAACCACATAAGGAGGGCGCCGTAGTTTTTCCAGCACTCTATGGGTCTTTTCCTGGTCTTCCTGGTGTACTAGGGGTAAAAAATCAGTTCCCATAATACTTTCTTCGGTTCGTCCCAGAACTTCGCAGTAGGAAGGACTGGCAAAGAGAACCTTACCCTCTGGATCAAATTTCACCACCATATCAGTTTGATTTTCAACCAGTAGCCGGTACTTCTCTTCACTTTCCTTCAGGGCGTTCTCCATCCTTTTTTGTTTGGTTAGGTCCCGTCCAGTGGCAAAGATAATATTATTTTCACCCAATTTAACCGGGGTAATGGTTAACTCCAGTATCTTAAGTTCATCTTTGATTTTAAGGGGTAATTCCACTATATTTCCAGTTGACCAATCATCCATGTCGACTGGATCGGCTTCTGATGGAATAAAATTATGAATTTTGTGTTTGAGGAGATTATGGGGGTCTGTTTCCAGAAAATCCACTGCTGCCTGGTTAAAATCTGTGAAAGTACCATCCTCAGCAAACACCAGAATGGGGTTTTCAGTTTTCTCAAAAAGAGCCCGGTATTTTTTTTCACTTTCCAAGAGGGCTTCCTGGGCTATTTTCCTTTCCACATGTTCTTTTGCTTCAGTCAGGGCTCTTCGAACAGCATACCCTAATTTAGAAAGGTTATGTTTGAGTACGTAGTCAGTAGCACCTTTTTTTAGCATTTCAACTGCAAATTCTTCACCTATCTTCCCGCTGACGAATATAAAGGGGGTGTTGAATGATTTTTCCTGGGCTATGTGAAGGGCGGAAACACCATCAAACTGGGGTAAGGAATGGTCTGCCAGTATAATGTGGGGTTGCCATTCTTCCACTTCCTTCCGGTATTCATCTTCACGTTCTACACGATGACTGGTAAAACTGAATCCTTCTTTTCTAAGTTCCCGGTCTATTAACTCCGCATCCAGTGGAACGTCTTCCAAGATCAGGACTTTAATTTCTTCTTCCATAAAATCACTAATGAGATATACTATGTTTAATGAATCGATCCACGATATATCCGGATTATCCTCAAAATATCAGTATTAAATCTAACATTTGCTTATTGGATGAATAGGGGATAGGTCCGTTGATTTAATTATTTAACCATTTAAGAATCTTAATTTGGTTAAAGATTATTAGGGGGGATTGTTGATCAGCATCCAGTAGAATCCCAGGGTAGATACTGCTTCGATGAAATCATCGAATTCTACAGGTTTACTAACGTAACTATTTACCCCTAACTTGTAACTTTCCACTATGTCCCGATCCTCCTGGGAGGAGGTTAGAACAACCACCGGAATCTTGTTGGTCCGATCATCGGCTTTGATCTTCTGTAATACTTCCAGTCCATCTACTTTGGGCATTCTCAGATCCAGTAATATCAGTTTTGGGAAGTTTTCAACATTTCTATGGGCGAACTGGCCAGTGGCGAATATAAAATCAAGAGCTTCAGCTCCATCTTTCACCCATACTACTTGATTGGCCAGGTTTTTCCTTTTAAGTGCCCTCATGGTAAGCTCGGCATCAGTGGGATTATCTTCCACCAGTAAAATATCAGCCTCTTCAAAATCCATTAACACACCTTCCATTGGTCTTTAATCTTATTTTATTTGTTATTTTTCTTTTTATTATTAAAAACTTTTTTTTTAAAATTATTATTTTATTATTTTGGTTTATCCTTAGGAAGGGTGAAATATATGGTTGCACCACCATCCACTGATCCTTCGCCCCAAACACGGCCGCCATGTCTTCTAACAACCCTCTGGACAATGGAAAGACCCACACCAGTTCCTTCGAATTCTTCAGGACTGTGCAGCCTCTGGAAAAGTCCGAAGAGTTTGTTAATATATTTCATATCAAAACCAGCTCCATTATCCTTGACGTAGTAAACAATTTCTTTACCCTCTACTTCGCCACCCACCTCAATTATGGCCGGGTCCCGATTACGGGTGAATTTAATGGCATTACCAATGAGGTTTTGATAAACCTGTCCCAGCATGGCCCGATCACCGTAGGCATGGGGAAGATTTCCCACCGTGAACTGGATGTTTCTTCCTTCAACATCTGTTTGGAATTCACCGTAAACACTCTGTGCCAGGGCGCCCATGTCCAGTTCATTTAGTTTCATTTCCTGACGGCTGGCCCTTGATAGTAAGAGGATATCATCAATTAGGTGTCCCATTTTGGCGGTGTTATCCCTCACAATATTCAGGAGCCTTATTCCCTCATCATCCAGTTTATCTTCATAATCTTCCACCAGTATACGTGAAAAACCATCGATAGCCCTTAATGGAACTCTCAAGTCATGTGATACTGAATAGGCAAATGCTTCCAATTCTTGATTGGCATCTTCCAGTTTATCAGTTTGAATCTTTAACTTCTGGTTAAGTTCGTTGAGTTTTCTTATTTTTTCAATCCTTTCAGCTAGAATAGCTACCAAAACTACTACCACAATAAGCATTAACAGACGGAAATAATCTTCATTTAGGGACATGTTTAAAACGTTGTACATGGGTTCTATGGAGTATAAAAAAGTAATTAACACCGGGTTAAGGACCATATTTTACCCCTTTTTTTATTAAATTGTTAAAAGATTTATGTTCTTCATTGTACATGTAATTTACCCCATATTCACAACTTTATAAATATTCCATCCAACTTTGGGATGATTATCACAAATGGGTTGTATAATGTGTTTTAAGGGATGGTTTAAAGTTACATAACCAGGGGTATAATTCAAAACTGGCTTTAGATGGATTAGATTCTCCCTTATTGAGTCACTGTATAATTATTTGATTAGGGTTATATGATTATCAGGGTTATTGGTATTCTTTCCAAGGAACAAAAATATATTTCGTTGTTAAACTTGAAAACAGAAACTTCTATAAATATTCACCAGATTTTGTATATCCATACAACAGAAACAGTTCTTTCTATATATTAACTAGAGGATGAATAAAAAAAATAATCCCAATAACTATCCTGAATATTTAAAACTATTTTTTTAATCCTTTAAAATTAAATCCCAACTTTTAAAAACCAGGTTCAGCCTATTTTATTCATCTAACCTAATAAAAATGTTGATTGATCAATTTAATCAATATTTAATGAAATTAAGTATTAAAAAAGAAATTTCTGGGAAAAAGTGGGTATTGGTGAATTTATCGCACTGTTTTTCCCTGGTATTTATTTGGATTGATTATCTGTCCCAGATTCTCCAATTTCTTCTTGGGTTTTCATGCCGGTACTCAAAGATTCTTTATCGGATTTTAACTCCTCTACTTCGTTTAAAATATCCTTTAAAAATTCTCCGGTGTAAGATTCACTGGCAGCAATCTCTTCTGGTGTTCCCTGGGCAACCACCATCCCACCACCATCACCACCTTCCGGTCCCAGATCAATGATGTGGTCGGCGGTTTTTATAACATCCAGATTGTGTTCAATAACTATTACGGTGTTCCCACCATCACGAAGCCTTCCCAGTACTTCCAGTAATTTCCTGATGTCGGCAAAGTGCAGTCCAGTGGTGGGCTCATCTAGTATGTAGAGGGTGCGGCCGGTGCTCTGACGGCTTAGCTCCTTGGCCAGTTTCACACGTTGGGCTTCCCCTCCAGATAGGGTGGTGGCAGGTTGTCCCAGTTTAATGTAGCTTAAACCCACATCATCTAGGGTCTGCAGTTTCTTCTTGATTCGGGGAATGTTCTCAAAGAACTCCAGTGACTCTTCCACAGTCATGTCCAGAACTTCAGAGATGTTTTTACCTTTATAACGGACTTCCAGAGTTTCTTTGTTGTATCTTTTACCTTTACAGACCTCACAGGGAACGTAAACATCGGCTAAAAAGTGCATTTCGATTTTGATAATCCCATCCCCGGTACAGGCCTCACACCTTCCACCTTTAACATTGAAACTGAACCTTCCTGGTTTGTAACCTCGTTTCTTAGAGGTGGGTGTCTGGGCGAATATCTCCCGGATGTAGGTGAACACCCCAGTGTAAGTAGCCGGGTTGGAGCGAGGAGTACGTCCAATGGGTGACTGATCAATGATGATAACCTTGTTCACATGTTCGGTTCCGGTGATGGAGTCATGTTTACCAGGGTTCATGTGTTTATGGTTTAAGGTTCCGTAGAGTCCCTTGTAAAGTACATCGTTAATTAGGGTACTTTTTCCCGACCCGGAAACCCCAGTAATACAGGTGAATATTCCCATGGGGAATTCAACATCGATATTCTGCAGGTTATGTTCACGGGCACCAGTCACCGTTAAAAAGTTACCATTGGGTTGTGCACGTTTAGGGGGGATGGGAATGGTTTCCTGCCGTGATAGGTAATGGCCAGTTATTGAATCCGGGTTTTCCATTATTTCCTGGGGAGTTCCAGTGGCGGTGATCCAGCCACCGTGTTCTCCTGCACCAGGACCAATATCCACCACATGGTCAGCGTGTAAGATAGTGTCTTCATCGTGTTCCACCACAATTAGGGTGTTTCCAATGTCCCTGAGCTTTTTAAGGGTTTCAATAAGGCGATGGTTGTCCCGCTGATGTAACCCGATACTGGGTTCATCCAGGATGTATAAAACACCCACCAGTCCCGAACCAATCTGGGTGGCTAAACGTATTCTCTGGGCCTCACCACCAGATAAACTACCGGAAGATCTCTCCAGGGTAATGTAATCCAGGCCAACATCCTTCAAGAATTTTAAACGTTCCTTTATTTCCTTCAAGACCTCCTGGCCTATAAATTGTTCCCTTTCAGATAATTCCAGGGATTCAAAGAACTGGTATGAATTTTTAATGGGCATCTCAACTACCTGGGGGATGGTTTTACCACCTACAGTAACGCTGCGGCTTTCAGGACGCAGGCGGGTTCCATTACAGGCAGGACACTTATGGTCACTCATGAATTGACCCATGTAGCTGCGCATGTAGTTGGACTTGGTTTCCATGTAGATACGTTCCATACGTCGCACTACGCCCTCAAAATAACGTTTAACCCGATGTAAACGGCTTTTCCTCTGGAACATGAATTCGATCTTATCTGGTGAACCATAAAGGATGATATCCTGATATTTCTGGGGGAGTTCCTGGAAGGGGGTGTCCATACTGAAACCATAATGATCAGCCACTGACCTTAACATCTGCCCATAATAATTATCACGGTGTTTGGATTTACTCCAGGGCAGGATAGCTCCCTCATTCAGGGATAATGCCGGGTCCGGTACCACCAGATCTGCGTCAATCTCCAGTTTACTTCCCAATCCATTACACTCTGGACAGGCTCCGTGGGGGTTGTTGAAGGAGAACATACGGGGACTGATCTCCTCGAAGTTGATTCCACAGTCAGTACAGGCAAAGTGTTCACTGTATATCTTCTCAGTGCTGTTTTCACCAGTACCGTACACTCCAATTAAGAGACCTTCCCCTAGTTCCAGGGCGGTTTCCACAGAATCTGCCAGGCGGCTTTCAAAATCACGGTCGTATCTGATGACCAGACGGTCCACCACAACCTCTATACTGTGTTTGAAGTTTTTCTCCAATTTGAAATCATCATCCAGGCTGTGAACCTCCCCATCAACCCGCACCCGTACAAATCCCTTACGTCGCAGGTCTTCAAACACCTTCTGGTGTTCACCCTTCCGGTCCCTTACTAGGGGTGCCAGTATCTGTATTTTGGTTCCCTCATCTTTTTGCAAGATGCTGTCCACAATCTGGCCCGCAGTCTGTTGACTGATGGGCTGGCCACACTGATGGCAGTGGGGGGTTCCTATACGTGCAAATAGTAGTCTGAGATAATCGTATATTTCGGTGACTGTGCCCACTGTTGAACGGGGGTTCATCCGGGTGGTCTTCTGGTCAATGGATATGGCTGGAGACAGCCCCTCAATGTAATCCACTTCAGGTTTTTTCATCTGCCCTAAGAATTGTCTAGCATAGGCAGATAATGATTCCACGTAACGTCTCTGTCCTTCGGCGTAAATAGTGTCGAAGGCTAGGGAGGATTTTCCAGAACCACTTAACCCGGTAATTACCACTAACTTGTCCCTGGGGATCTCCAGGTCAATATTTTTAAGGTTGTGTTCCCTGGCCCCTTTTATTAAAATAACTTCTTTCTTATTATTCATCAGCCTAAAACTCCTTTTAAACACTGTTTTAGTTTGAAATTTATTTTTAAGTATCGATTGATTGATTATAATTCATTTAAACTCAATTATTGGTTTAAATTTATTTTAAGTACCATTTATTAGTTAAACTTATTTTAAGTTATCAATTATTAGTTTAAATTCATTTTAAGTAATTTTAATTAAATAACAATTCATTTTTTATTTATTAATTCTTGGAACACGTTAATCAGCTCTTAACTCCTTCCAATATTAATATTTTATCCCTGATTTTGGCTGCTTCTTCAAAGTCCAGACGTTTGGCTGCTTTTTTCATTTCCTCTTTCAGATCTTTTATAAGAAGGTGCAGTTCATCTTTAGGCATATTCTCCACATCATCCCTCAGGATAACGTCTTTTTCTTGGGGTTTCTCTTTTAATGTCCTTTCCGTACTTCGGGGAGTGATTCCATGATCCTTATTATACTTTAATTGTAATTCTCGCCTGTGGTGGGTTATATCAACTGCATTACGGACTGAATCAGTAATTTTATCGGCGTAAATAACCACCTGACCTTCCACGTTACGCGCAGCCCGGCCAATGGTTTGAATCAGTGCTGGTTGTGAGCGGAGGAATCCTTCCTTATCTGCATCTAGAATACCCACCAGGCCTACTTCTGGAAGGTCTAAACCCTCCCGGAGTAGGTTCACTCCCACCAGGCAGTCAAATTCCCCCCGGCGCAGGTCATCGATGATATCGATCCGTTCCAGGGTGCTGATCTCAGAGTGAAGGTAGCGTACCTTGACTCCTGCCCGGGCATAGTAGTCAGTGAGATCTTCAGCCATTCGTTTGGTTAGGGTGGTAACCAGAACTCGTTGATTTTTTCCAGTTTTTTCATGGATCTGTCCTAAAAGGTGGTCTACCTGGCCCTGCACCGGGTGTAACATTATTTCCGGATCCACCAGACCGGTGGGTCTGATAATCTGTTCCACAACCTGCTCAGACAGGTTTAACTCGTACTGGGCAGGGGTGGCTGAGACATAGATCACCTGGTTCTGGAGACTTTGGAACTCTTCAAAATTCAAGGGCCGGTTTTCACGAGCAGATGGTAAACGGAAGCCGTAATCTACCAGAACATCCTTACGTGCTCGGTCACCAGCGTACATTCCCCTGATCTGAGGCACAGTAACGTGGGATTCGTCGATAACGGTTAAATACTCATCAGGAAAATAACGCAGTAAGCTGTAGGGGGTTTCTCCCCACTGGCGTCCGGAGATATGCATGCTGTAGTTTTCAATCCCCTGGCAGTATCCCATTTCCTTTAACATTTCCAGGTCGAATCGGGTGCGCTGTTCCAGGCGCTGTGCTTCCACTAATTTATTTTCAGCCCCTAAAACGCGCAATCTATCCTCTAATTCCTCTTCAATAGCTTTCAAAGCTTTATCCATTTTTTCAGGTGATGTTACGAAGTGTTTAGCTGGGAATACTACGATTCTGTCCATCTGCCGATTCACCTGACCTCTCACATGGTCAATGAAGGACAGTCCATCCACTTCGTCACCGAATAGCTCTATCCGGATTGCGGTTTTTCCCTGGGCCGGGAAGATCTCCACCACATCTCCCCTTACCCTGAATTTTCCCCGGCTGAAATCAATATCATTCCTTTCGTACTGCATTTCAACCAGTTTGGAGAGTATTTCCTCCCTTTCTATTTGCTGTCCCCTTTCCAATTGAAGCACCAGGTTACCATAGTCTTCTGGTGCACCAATACCATAAATGCAGGATACACTGGACACCACAATAACATCTTCTCTACTGAGAAGTGATTGGGTGGTGCTGTGCCTCATCATATCAATTTCTTCATTGATGGAGGCCTCTTTGTCGATGTACGTATCGCTCTGGGGCACGTAAGCTTCAGGCTGGTAGTAATCATAGTAGCTGACGAAGTACTCAACGGCGTTGTTGGGAAACAGTTCTTTGAATTCCTCGTAGAGTTGGGCAGCCAGTGTTTTATTATGGGATATCACCAGAGTTGGTTTCTGGACTTCTTGTATTACTTTGGCCATGGTGAAAGTTTTACCAGAACCAGTAACTCCTAGAAGGGTTTGATGATTCATTCCCCTATTTATTCCATCGGACAAAGATTTGATGGCCTTGGGCTGGTCGCCTAATGCCTTATAATTTGATATAAGTTCAAATTTGCTCATTTATCAATCCTCTCATTCAAAAACAAAATATTAATTAGGTCATTGTCAAATCTAAAAATAGGTTATATCAGTTTACTATACTTTATTATATTATCCTATTCCAAACAATGTATATATAAGTCACTGATCTACGAACCGTTCGTGATCCCCTCACATTTATAGATGGGGTGATTCAATTCATTTTCATAATAATAATTAAGTAAATTAATTTTTGAGGGATGGATTATGTCAATAACCATAAAAGAAATAGGTGAATCCTTAAAAAGGGCAGGAATGCTTGAAACCATACCGTTATGTGTTTATGGTCAAAACAGCATACCTGAAGATGCGGTGCCAATGGTTTCCATTGATCCCTGTGCTGCTAAAGCCATGTTCCTAGCCACCACTGATAAAAATATTCCCCCTCTTTACATGGGGCAGGATTGCCTTAAAGGGGTGTGTATGGGTGGTATAACTTGGCTGGGATTCGCTAAGAAAATCTCCCCTTACATCCGGTACTTTGTATCCACTGGACATGAAAATTTCAGGGAAGGAGATGCTGAGTATTTAAAGGCCAGCCCAGAGATATTTGATAAATTTAAGGAATCAATAGGTGAAATAACTCCACCTGGGAAATACTTGGTGGTAAGATCATGTGATGATTTTCCAGAGGAGGAACTTTACACTGAGGGTAGTGATTTTAGATCAGTACTATGTTTGGGAAATGCTCAGCAAATACGTAACCTGTGCAGCTTAATTCACTTCAGAACAGAAAATCCATTCCAATCAATAATAGCACCTTTCGGACCAGCCTGTGCAACCATGATAACCTATCCGGCCCATATGGCTCAAAACACTCCTGAAAACGCTGCTTTCATCGGTCCGGTTGATCCTACTGGTAATTCCTGGTTCCCCACAGATTACATGGCCCTGGGAATTCCATTGGATATAGCTATGGATATGTGCCATGATCTGGAAAAATCCTTTGCAGTTAAACGGCCGGAAGTTGCATACCCCTCCCAAAATGACTTAAAACTGGATTAATTATAGTTAAAACTGGATTAATTATAGTTAAAACTGGATTAATTATAGTTAAAACTGGATTAAATAGAGTTAAGATTTCCAAATGATGTTAATTTATTTTATAGAGGATTAATTTTGCGATCCACAATTAGCAACCCCAATGATTTACCTGAAAAACCAGGTGTGTACCTCCTGAAAGATGTTCAGGATGAAATTTTGTATGTGGGAAAGGCTAAATCTCTTAAAAAACGTGTTAAAAGCTACTTCAAAGAAGACCTGGAAGATCCCAAAACCAGGGTTTTAATGCGCCACTTCCATCATCTGGATTACCTGGTTACGGATACTGAAAAAGAAGCCTTAATTTTAGAATCTAACCTTATAAAAAAACATTTACCACGTTACAACATACGTCTTAAGGATGATAAACGCTACCCCTATCTTCAGATAACTTCTGATGATTACCCTCGTCTTTTGATCACACGAAATGTCCGGGATGATGGTTCTCATTACTACGGCCCATTCACTGATGTTACCTCAGTAAGGAATTTGCTGAAACTCCTAAAACCAGTATTCCAGCTCAGGGATTGTAAACGTATGGATGGTCCCTGCCTGAACTACCAGATCGATCTATGCCCTGCACCCTGCAGTGGCCAGGTCACCAGGGAAGAATACCATGAAAATGTGGAAAAGGTTAAATTATTCCTGGAAGGCAGGCAAAAAGAGGTCATGGACCTCCTACAGAAAGAGATGGAACAGGCTGCCCAGAATCATGATTATGAGAAAGCAGTGGTCATCAGGGACCAGTTGTTTTCCCTGGGAGAGGTGATGGAAAAACAAAAGATGGAATTCAACCGCAATCTGGACCAGGATGTTATTGCCACATCCAATGATGGGGAAGTAGTGGTAGTGGTGGTTTTCAGAGTAAGAAATGGTAAAATCATGGGCAAAGATGATTTTTTAATGGAGGGAGCCCAGGAAAACTCACCTCCAGAGATTTTAACCGCCTTTATAAAGCAATACTATTCTGGGCCTCGCCAGGTACCTGCAGAAATTCTTCTACCAGTCATGATTGAAGATCGCCAACTTATTGAGAAGTGGTTATCCGATAAAATCTATTCTGATAAAAATTATGGGGATTATTCTGATGAAGATTATGGGGATGGTGACGAGAAGGATGTTATCATTGGTGAATATGATAACGGTAATCCTCCAGTAGTAGAGATAAGAGTGCCTGAAGAGGGATTAGAGTACCGGCTGGTGCAAATGGTGACCAAAAATTCCAGTATAATTTTAAATCATCATAAACAAGCCAGGGGAGCCCTACTCGATCTGAAAACATACCTAAAAATACCAAGGATCCCCCGGCGGATTGAGGCATTTGACATATCCAACCTTGCTGGTAAGAATGCAGTTGCATCCATGGTTGTTTTTGAAGATGGTAAACCATCAAAAAAAAATTATCGGAAGTATAAACTTGAAACTCCAGGACCTGATGACTATGCTATGATGCAGGAAGTACTCCGGAGAAGGTATGAAAAATTAGTGGATAAAGGGGAAACACCCCCTGATCTGGTGGTGGTTGATGGTGGCAGAGGCCAGCTAAATGTGGCCACAGATGTTTTAAATTCATTAGGTATAAAAACAGGAGTTATAGGTTTAGCTAAAGAGTTTGAACAGGTTTTCATACCTGAAGTAGCCATTCCACTTATTTTGCCATCTACCTCCCCTGCTTTACATATTCTGCAATGGGTCCGTGATGAAGCCCATCGTTTTGCTGTGAAATACCATAAGAATCTCAGAAACCGTGATCTCCAGAGTTCTCCCCTGGATGAAATTCCCGGCATTGGACCCAAACGTAAAATGAACCTCATGAGACATTTTGGTGATTTGGAAACCATTAAAAATGCTACTGTCGATGAAATATTCGAAGTTAAGGGTATAAATAGAAATTTAGCTATTAAAATTCATGGATTCTTTCGTCCAATCAAAGATTGACTATTAATTTGATTATAAATTGGTTATTAAGATTATCTGGTATAACTAATCATAAATCTTATAAGGTTCAAATAAAAAGATAAGGGTAGAGATAATGTTGATAATATTTTAATATTGATTACCACTGATTTGAAGAATGGGGAATGGCATGTCTGAAGTGAAAATTCTGATTGTAGAAGACGAAAGTATAGTAGCCATGGATATTAAACATCGGGCTGAAGGTCTGGGTTATGAAGTCACTGCCATAACACCCTCTGGTGAAGAAGCCCTGGAACATGTTGCTGGCACCCGACCGGATCTGGTGCTGATGGATATTGTTCTCAAGGGAGAAATGGATGGTATTGAGGCAGCACAAAAGATACGAGATTCCTATGACATACCAGTAGTTTATTTAACTGCTTATTCTGATGAAAGAACCCTTAAACGGGCTAAAATCACTGAACCATTTGGTTACATTATTAAGCCCTTTGAGGATCGGGAACTACACAGTGCAGTGGAAGTAGCTCTCTACAAACATCAAATGGAAAGTAAACTTAAAGAAAGCGAAAAATGGTTATCCACCACCCTGGAAAGTATTGGGGATGCAGTAATTGCCACTGATAAAAATGGGAAACTAAAATTCATGAATCCGGTGGCTAGTGAGATAACTGGTTGGGATCATGATGCTGCTATTGGCCAGCCATTAAGTAAAATATTTAATATCATTCATGAGGAAACTGGAACACCACTTGAAGATCCAGTGGTTAAAGTGGTTGAAAATGATGCTATTATTGATTTACCCTCCACGGTACTTTTGATCAATAAAGATGGGGAAAAAATACCTATTGACGATAGTAGTGCTCCTATTAAAGATGAAAATGGGGGTATAATTGGGGTGGCCCTGGTATTTCGTGACGTGACCCAACGTAGAAAGGAAGCCAAAGAAAGAGAAGAATTGTTGAAGGATAAAGCCAGGGGAGAACTTTCCAGTTTCATGGTCAGCGCCCTGCCGGTGTTTGCATCTAACATCCCGCCACAGGTAAGGAATAACATTGCCCGTAGCTTCGCTGATCGGTTTGAGAAAAATATAAAACCCCTTTTCATGGAAGAAATGGAAAAATGTCAAAGTAATTCTGGAATTACTAATTATGATGAAAAAATGATATTATTCCGCTGTTACTTGTCATGGGTTAGTGAATTCATGTCCAATCTGGGTATTGATACTGAAATCGATGTCCATAAGAATAAAAGTTATTTAAACTTCGGAAGCTGTCCCTGGGCAGCTGAAGGTGATATAAGTCCCATATTCTGTTTAATATGCAGGGCCATTGTTATACGCAGTTTTACCTGGACCTCCCTGAAGGGACATGTAGAACAAAGCCAATGCCTACTGGATGGAGATAAAGGATGCTCCTTTGAATTTATTATATCATGGGAACATGATTAAATAACATTAACAATTATGTGTGCAAATAATGATACCATACTAGTTTGGGGGTTTAATCTTGGAACGAATCAAAACAGGAATCAATGGAATAGACCAGTTTACAGGCGGACTTCCCCGAGGGAAAACAGTACTAATAACCGGTGATGCGGGTTCAGGTAAAACCATATTTGGTTTACAATTTGCCATAACCAGCTGCCAGCAGAACCTAAAAACTGTCTACATAACTACTGAAGAGGATTCAAAGGATCTTTTCACCCAGGGAGAAACATTCAACTGGGATATTAAATCATTCACCGACAGTGGCCTTCTCCAATTCATTGAACTAGCTGGTGTCAGAGCCAGGGTAACCGAAGCCGAGATCAGCATTGATGTCGGGGCCATGAAAGGGAATTTTTCTAAATTCCTTAGAGATCTGCCAGAAGATACGGAAACAGTGATACTTGATAATATAGGTAGTTTCACTGCTAAACTCACCCCCTATGAATTCCGTGATCGCTTTGATTTACTGGTTTATGAATTAAAGGAGCGTAACATAACTGCCCTCATCATTCTGGACAGTGCCACATCTAAAGAATTCAATGAAATTGCACTCTTCTCTGTTTACGGGGCCATAAGCCTCATGAAACGTGAAAATCCATATACTGGCCGTAGGGAGAGAGTGATGGATGTGGTTAAAATGAGAAGTACCAAAACACCCACCCAGTTCATGACCTATGAAATAAATAATAATGGGATAGATATTATTTCTGGAGTGGAGAGTAAAGAATAACTTACAAATTGTATTATGAAATTTGATGATAATACCATCATGAGTTATTGAACTCCCCATATTTTATTTTAGAAAAGATTTATTTAAAAAAGAAAAAACTATTATTAAATTCAAGTGCGATAGGCATGTAAAATCTATTCCGCTACAATTTCACCCTATCTTTGTGAAACATAGGTTTTCAGTTTTTCTGGACCATCACTATTAGATGTGTTATTGGAATTGTCTTGAACTGGGTTACTTACTATTACTTCTGTGTTTTCAGGAGTTATTTGTGTATTATCTGCTTCAGATTGATTTATTATCTTGTTAACAGCTATCGCACCTATTATCAATAGAATAATTATTATTAACACTATTGGCTTGTTCATAGATGTTCCTCCTAAAAAATGTGCCCTATTTCTTTAGTTTTTTTTAAATTTTTATTAATAGATATATTCCTATTTTTTAGATTTTTATAATCTATTAGTTTTGATGAGTTAATCATTAAAATATTGAAAGTTAAAATGGAAAAGTTCCTACATGTACATTGGAATTCGGTTTATCATTTAAAATTCATTAAAAAAAATTTAAATGGGTTTAAAGCCTATTAAGTACGGCTAATATTAGTTTAACGGCATTTTCCACATCATTAATATTTACAACGCTCACTGGTGTATGAATGTATCGTGATGGGGGTGATATCACCCCGGTAGGAATACCTTCTCTGGTAAGGTGGATAGCTGTAGCGTCAGTGGTTCCTCCTTCACTAACTTCCAATTGGTAAGGTATTTCCTCTTCATCAGCAACCTGGATCAGGAGTTCCTTAACCTGAGGGTGGGTAATGATTCCCCGTCCACTGGCATCAGTTAGTATTATGCATGGTCCTTCACCGGCCTTGGCTGGAGCGTCTTCTTCCTTCATACCAGGATGATCTCCAGAGATAGTGACATCCAGAGCTAGGGCCATGTCCGGATTGATACGGTAGGCGGCAGTTCTTGCTCCCTTGAGGCCAACTTCCTCCTGAACAGTTCCCACCCCATAGATGGTGGCATCGCTACGGGCCCGTTTCATAACTTCCAGAAGGATGGCACAGCCCACCCTGTTGTCCATGGCATTACCCATTACCAGATCATTTTTAAGTTCTGCAAATTTCTGTTTAATGGTGATGGGATCTCCTACATTCACCATTTCCTCGGCATCTTCCTTATCGGAAGCTCCGATATCAATGAACATGTTCTCGTATTGCACTGGTTTCTTTTTTTCCGCTGCTTTCATCCGGTGAGGGGGTTTACTTCCAATAACACCCAGTATTTTCTCACCATTACTGTGAATGTAAACTTCCTGGTTGAGGAGCATCTGATCGTTGATTCCACCCAGCTTGGAGAACTTTATGAACCCTTCCTTATCGATGTACCTTACAATAAGGCCTATCTCATCCATGTGGGCTGCTAGCATTACTTTTTTCCCATCTGGTTTCCCTTTTTTAGTGGCGATGAGGTTGCCCATATTGTCCACGTCTAAGTCATCCACATGTCCCTTTAGTTCTTCCATCATCAGGTTTCGAACATCATCTTCAAATCCGGATACACCGTAAGCATTGGATAGTTTTTCAAGTATCTGTTTCATATTTATAACCTCTCAATTCAGAATAAAATGTATAAATAAAGATAAATTCGGAGCATATATTCCTCTAATTCAGAATAAAGTTATTACTTATTAAATTCCTTAATTATACAGAGTCATATTTCACTTTAGAATTCTATTTCCTTAACTTAAATAAATAAATGATATGGTTAAAATGATTTAACCAGGATCAATATTCCTATTATAATCAGAACGATAGGGCCTGCCTGTTCCTGAAGGAAGCTAAGGGGTATGACTCCTAAATTCACACCATACCACACCAAACCTATTACAATGAAACATAAACTGATATATATGCCCCATCTATTAATATTTTTCTTCTTTTTAGGTTTGGAGTTTGTGGCTTTGCTGATTTTAATTTCTTCTTCCATTTTATCCTCTTTATTGCGTTTAAGTTCAATAT
Source organism: Methanobacterium subterraneum (assembly GCF_002813695.1). NCBI lineage: Archaea > Methanobacteriati > Methanobacteriota > Methanobacteria > Methanobacteriales > Methanobacteriaceae > Methanobacterium > Methanobacterium subterraneum. Next base: position 488,396 of record NZ_CP017768.1, read on the forward strand.
GTTATCAATTTATTATTTTGTTTTTGACTATGCAACTTGGATAGTATAATTATGTCTGGAAGTATTCATGGTTAAATTTTGGATGTAATTATTGAGTCCAATGCCTTTTTGAGGGGAATACCCCTGTGAAGTAAGGGCAATATAAACACCATTCAAGGTGGTGTTTTTGATTTGGGTTGAAGAGTATGAAAGGTTTATGATTAAAGTTATGTTCTGATCTCCATTCATTTGGACTGCATCTACCCTTACAGGCATCATTCCAGGATTTGTGATTCCCATTGAAGTGGTGGCGTTTTCTGCTCCTAGCCGGGTTGCAGTTGCAATGTTGTTTTGTTCGCTTTGATCACTAATGTAATATCCAACTGCAAGGACAATAAATAATACTATGGCTACAAATAAGATTACTTCTACTGATATTTGCCCCTTATTATCCATATCAACCATTTTTCCTTCTTTTTATATGACAAATTATTAATTTTAATATGTGATGTCTCTTTTATATATCTTAACATTAATATTTAAACCTATAAAATAATAATTCCAAAGATATATATAAATAAACTCATATGTATTAATAATTAAGAATTAATATAAAGATTATATGGTGAATTCAATAATCTGGGGATGGACACGCTGAAAATTATTAAAGGTGACTCTAAAGGGTATGCATTATCTCTTGATTTGTTACTAGCTCTAATACCAATTACCCTCATGTTGGGGTTGGTTACTGCAAATATGGGTAATATCATGTATGAAACCCAGGATACCCTTTATCGTAGTTCAAACGAACGAGTGGCAGCGGACACTGCGAATACTTTACTTAAAACTTCTGGTGATCCTTATGATTGGGAAACTAATCCTTCTTCTCTGAAAGTTGTGGGATTGGCAAAATACGATTATAATAATCATTTAACATCAGAATATGTTTTAACACCCCAAAAAGTTGGTGCTTTGAATTCATTAGCAATTCATAATATTCTTGGGAGCCAATATGGATTTTTATTAACAATTACAGGAGTACCAAATGGCAATACCATTGTTAATATGACCAACTCTGGTAGTACCAATGCTAATTTCAATAATGCTTCTGATGTGGTGAAGGTAGAAAGACTAGTATTAGTGTCTGCATTTGATATTGTAGCAGAATTTAAAAAGGTCAGGCTTACCCGACAACCACCAACTCTTACCAAATATTTCCCGACTAATAGGGCTTATCTTGATATTTATGATTATTATGTTTATGTTGATAATTCAAATTTGGTGAGTACGGGATGGGTTGAGGTTAATGATGTTTCTGGAGTCAATCGAGTTGTTCCAACAAGTGATTTTCCTTCGGATCCTCCTTTAGTGCGATATATTGATCCTGTAACTCAAAATTTAAAAAACGGGACTGATTTACAGTCAAATAAGGTTTCAACGAGGCTTCCAGGTTCTCCAGGGGACACTGCTGATGTTTATGTACTTCAAGTTCCAAAGGGAACTCCAATTGGTTTAATTAATCCCTATGGCCCTCAAAGGATCCGAGCAATGTTCAATTTATATGTCTGGACGAAGTGATTTTTATGGATGAAAAAGGTTACATATTCACTGCGGATGCGGCACTGGCTTTAGTGGTGGTTATAGTATTTACAGTAACTGTGGTAAGTTATACTATGCTCCCTATGTACATGGGTCAGGATCACCAGCACTTGGAGGCAATGGCTGACAGTGCACTTCAGACTATGGAACAGGATGGAACCCTTAGATATGCTTCTATAATGGCTGTGAACAACTCAACAACTGCTAATTCCGATTCTGCAGATTTCTTAAACGAATCCTTGCAAACATTGATACCCAGTGGGATTGGCTATAAAATAACAATGAATCCTGGAACAGTTGTCTCTGCAGACAACAAAGGAGTACCCGGAACGCCGACCTATAGTACTGATGTTGTGACTAGGGTGCGGGTTATTTCCGGACCAGAGGAAGGATGGTGGGGTCGGGCATGGTATAAATCTGAGCCAGTTGAATTCACTAATCAACAGATCAACCTTACCACCACTGCTTGGATGTTCCATAACTGGTTAACTAACTTCCCTACTTGGAGTGGAACTGGTTTGAGGACCAATCTATATTGGGGTGGTGGAAGCAGTGCTTCTAGTATCACATTTCCAATACCCAGCGGTGCTACTTTATTGAATGCCAGTTTCATACAAGGTTCTGCCAGCACAAGAAGAACAACAGGTACCACTCAACAAGCTTTTGGAACTAACACCGTTGTTAACAGTAATCCAGCCATAGTCACCAATCCGGATCAGTTTACATTCCTCAATCGAAGAGTTGACTCATCGGAGAGAATGTTCAATTACCAGGGGATCATACCTATTTCTTCATTAAATCCTGGAAACAATAATTTCTATGTCAGATTCCTGACTAATGATAATTTCAATTATAATATGCCGTGGTTCTCCATTTTAGCTACTTACACAACAAATATAACTGTCCCCATTAACGTAACCACAGATAGGCTTTTCTTCCCAAACGCTGCAGGGTTAGCGGTAAATAGAGAAGTGGACTTGGGAAATGGAACTGGTTATGGTAGAATATATGACCTTGCAACCGGCCAGGTCTCCAACTTAAATACCCTGAGAATGATCAGTTGGGCGGATATGAAGGGTCATGATCATACCTACTCTGATGGTATACCTTTTGTTATAACTGATATTCCTGGAAATAACCGAGGATCCGCAGTTTGTGTAGAGCAAACTTTTTCTGTACCTTCCACTTCGAACATTTTGGATGCTTATGTGGTGGTAAATAGCTGGGGGGCTACTGATAAAACTTTGGTAGAAGTATGGAGTAGTGATTCCAGTACTTGGCGAACTGTATTCAATTCCTTTGATTTGGATGGTAATGATTACACGGATAGGGGTGATGGTTACGGAAATCTTCCGGGAATTATTTATATTGGTAATGAATTAAGACAGGGCGCTAGTAACAAGGTGCGAATCACTGCATGGGATGATGTTCCTTCCAATGATTACGACCTTGTTGGGCTACAGGATTGTTTTACTGTGCTTTCCACCAGTGATTTCAAGGTGAAATGGGATACTTATCCATTCAATAGCCATCAAGCAAGTGGAAACACTGAAACACAGGACCAAACCTTTACAATTACTAGTGACAGTCAGAAGGCTATGTTATTTTTAGGTACGGGACTCAATACTAGAAATGTCAGGGTGACCTATGCTGGCACAAGCCAGGAATTATATAATGGACCTTCAACATTTTCACTGGATTTAGCATCCATCGATGCAGAGAAAAAATTCAATAGAATCACCACCTCCAATTCCACGGCTACCAATTACACACTAGTACCCGGAACTTATAATTTAAGAGTCACCATCACCGGACCAAGATATGCATGGGAATCTGGTGATGATAATTATGGATATGGAGACTATGGAGTTGCATCAATATTTTCAGGTACCAGGATTGTGGTAATCAATCCCCAGATTCAGAATGAATGGTCAGCTACAATGGGACCAAACCCAGAAATAGCTATACAAAATGCGATATTGCAACTTAATGACACGTATAAGCGGTCCCATAATAACAATCCCATCCCTTCTACTATTCCAATATATACATCTGCTTTATACACAGGTAATACCCCAAACTCGGTTCCAGTAAGATTAGAATTATGGAAACAATAGGAATTGATAAAATGGATGAAAAAGGTTACACTATAACTCCAATGGCATTTTTACTACTCATACCAGTAATTATCTTTGCAGTGGCCTTCGGAGATATTGTTAACGAGATCAATCAGTATTCTACTATTACTATTGGTAGTGATGTGACTGGGGGTACTGTTTCATCTATTTACTCTTCTATTAGTGCTGGTGCTGGTGATTCAGGACGTTATGCGGCTTATATGGCTACTCGTGAAACAATCGATCGTCAGAATTTTCTTCCGAATAGTAAAGAAACAATTCGTAACATAGCAACTAATCAACTAAATGCCCATGTCATTGATGCATGCAGAAAACTGTCTATTGAAACTGGAAGAGATATTTATATTAACAATGTTCTTATTCCTGCCAACAGCACCAACCAGACCTTCAACACCACTTTCACAACTGATGATATAACCGTTGAACAAGTTGATGGTTATGGTAATACAGATCCATATGGTTTTTATGTTGTGGTAAGAGCAGGAGTACCAATAAAAGTGGTACAAAGTGGTCAGGTTTTTGAGGGGACTTTACCTGAAATTAGGGGTTATGCTCCAATTCAGGGTTTAGAAGATCCTTATATTTGGATAAAAAGTAAATTTAGAACTAGGAATGCTATATATCAATATCCCTATTTTGAAGAGTCAAATTATTTAGGAATGGTAGATTATCACTTTAATGACAGTGTTGTTATAAATGATCTTTCGATTCAAAATTTACAGTATTGTTTAAATGGAACTGATAATCCTGAAAATTATGCTCCCATGTCCTATTATTTCCCAAATCCAAATGGCCTAAACTTCTTTGAAAGATTGCAGGGTGGAAAAATTAATGGTGAGCCTGCTGGGTCCCGTTTAAGTACCTTTGTTATAGGTGACCCTTTAAGTGATGTATATAAAGGTGCTACAATATCTAAAATAGATGTTGATTATTATAAGAGTCCTCCAGTTAGTGGGACCAACATAATTTTAGGAACAGGTAGTAATGCAAGGCCATTCCGTGATCCTACTGGATCAATTTTTTATCTATCTTCAAATTACAAAACACTTTTTGGTCTTAAAGATTCTTATAGCAATGATTACCCCTAAATAATAAAAGATATCATTTATTCATGAGTTTCAGATTCCGAAACATTAAGTCTAATAAATAATTCAAATATGGTGAAAAAATTGGGTCTTGACAAGAAAGGACAAGCAAGTGCAGAATTACTATTCATAACATTCATTTTTTTAATTGTTATTGGGGGAATCCTTACTCTAATCAATAGTGAAATGAATCAGACACAAACTGGGGAATTGGGCAAAGCAAGAGCTCTTGGCGAAAAAATGGCCGGAGCTATAAATGCCGTTAATGTAGCTGGAAGTGGTTATTCTGTAAACTTCACGATACCCGCAAATGTAACTAATCCTGCATCTGTAATAATAATAAATAGCACTACTCAATCCGTAGACATGATTTATAATGATAATAAAGTGAGCATTAAAGTAATTCCTAAAAATCTCGCAACATTCACTACCACAACTAGCACTACAACCGATAAAATAATAAACATCAAAAATCAAGATGGCAATATAGTTTTTTCTTAACCATTAAACAGCATTAAAAATATTATCAAGGGTAAACTATGGACATAGATCTAGGCGATGGCTGGGAAAAAAAGGCACTGATTGTAGTTGGGGTTGTAGTTTTTATACTGGTGATATATGCTTATAATCCTTTTCAACCCAAAGCGAATGTAACAAGTACTAATGAGAATTATATACCTCCCGATACATCCATACCAGTCACTCAAACTCCTGTTGTAACTAATAATTCTGAAAATTCATCTGCTGTTAATAGTACAAACAATACTTTCTTTATAAATGCAGATCAGGCTAAAAACATTGCTGTAAACCAAAACCCAGGATATAAGGCTTCAGAACCATTTCAGGGGACAATAGTAGTTAACCAGACAACTGTTGTTGTATGGATGGTTCCAATTTCCAAATTTGGTCAGCCCTCAAAAACAGTTTACGTTGATGTGAATACAGGGAAAATAGTCAAAACTACTTAATAAGTTGTAACTGAATTAAATAATCCCTCTTTCGTATTGACCCTACAGACAACCGAGATGAAAAACATGGAAACACTATTTGTAATCATAATGATCGTACTCTTTTTCCTGCTCATGGCGTTTGTATTTTCCACAGCACTCCTCACCCCCCTTATTGGCAAAAAGAATTTTTTATTTGTGATTGGGTTGGGATTTGTGGTCGGTTTGATTGGTGGTGCCTTTTTTATAGCCCCAGTATATGATGATCTCCCGGACATGGCCCGTGCCCTGTACATGACCACCAGTGATCAGGCTGAAGTCATTACCCTAAACATTTCCACTGACAGCAACGTTAACCAGGCAATAGACACGGTTCGCAAAATCCCTGGAGTTCAAAGTGTTGAAAGTGGAGAAATCACCGTTAAGACCACTGGTATAAACAGTGTCTGGAGGAGTAGTTTGGAGTCGCGTATAACCACTGCCAACACCAATATCACATCAGGTAAGGTAATTTCTGATGATACAATTATTGTACAAGTCAAACCTGGAAGCGACCCCACAGACGTCATCAAGAAACTTAAAAGCTGGATGGTGCTGGTAAGTGGTATTGACATCAAATTCAGCATAGTACAGGTTAAATTGATGGTAGATGCATCTAAAGTAGATGAAGTAGTCAAACAACTACCACAGGGAGAAGTGGTGGTAACTGACATCAGTGGACCAGTGGAAAAAGAAATTCAAACCCTTAAAAACACCCTACCTAATAAGAACAATATTATACTGTTCTGTGGATTTTTGGGTGTGATTGTAGGGTTGGTGGGAATGTTCATCGACACCATTATTAGTGGTTTAAAAGGCTTTAAGAAAGGAATTCGTAAAAAAAAGGATGATTAATCATGTATAATGGTTAATCCTATTCTATTTCTTTAGTTTATTTGTATTCTATGTTTATCTATAAGTTAATATTTCTAATTTAGCCTATATCATGGTATCATGAATTAAAGATAAATAATCAATTTGAATAGACAATAATCCCTCGATAAGTCAATTAATAATGTTCTTAAAATAAGTATTAGGATGGAGATGATTATGAAAGCAGCAGTACTTTTCTCAGGTGGTAAAGACAGCACCCTGGCCGCTTATAAGGCCATGGAAGATGGTTGGAAGGTGGAGTATCTCCTTTCCATGCACTCTGAAAATCCACATTCCTACATGTTCCATGTTCCCAACATTCACCTCACCCAGTTACTCTCCCAGGCCATGGAGTTACCCCTGATCCAGGCTGAAACTCCTGGTGAAAAGGAGAAAGAATTGGAGGATCTCAAACGCGCCATGTTAAACCTTAAAAATAAGGGTGTTGAAGCAATATTTACCGGTGCAATACATTCTGAGTATCAGAAATCACGTATTGATGGCCTATGTAAAGAGATAGGATTGGAATCCATAGCACCCCTTTGGCATCGAGACCCACTTGAGTATATGCAGGAGGTTGTTAACCTGGGATTTGAGGTTATAATCACCAGTGTATCTGCCGAAGGCCTGGATGAATCCTGGTTGGGAAGAGTAATAGATGAAGATTTACTGGAAGAACTAAAGGTTCTGAATGAAAAATACGGCCTGCACATGGCATTTGAAGGTGGAGAGGCTGAAACACTGGTACTAGATGGTCCCATATTCAAAAAAAGACTGAATATCCTGGATTCTGAAAAAATCTGGAATAGGGACAGTGGACATCTTGTAATTAAGGATGCTGAATTAGTTGATAAATAGATTAGTTTATTAGTGATATCAAGCCCGGTTTTAAATAGGTTAACACTATTTTTACCACTTATTTTAGAACGTTAAACATTTGGAAAAATTTAGAAAATAAAAATTGGAAAGAGGGACTTGATTTCCCTTATTTAATGGGCACATAACCAGTCTACGAACTCTTCCACATCTTCGGTGTGGATTTCAACCTCTATTTCTCCCAGTGGGGACAGATCATCATCCACCAGATTAACAAGTCCTGCAAATGCGGCCTGTTTGCTTAACTTTATGTTAATGGTTTCGGATTTCTCATTCCATCCTTTGAGAATCATCTTCCGGGCAGTATCTCTGATCTGTCTTTTTTCCAGGAACTCTTTCAGTGGTAAAAGACAGGAAACATTCCCGGTAACAGTGACACTCTCTTCAGATATTATAATATCATCGTAGTCGAAAATATTGGATAATGCTTCTATAATTTTATCCAGATCCTCTGTTGGATTGACGGGAGCTCTAACAATTATTTTACATTTCATTTTTAAGAATACCTCGCACTGTGTTTTTCAGTTTACCTTTAGCCCCTTCATTAACCACCATATAATCAGCACTGGCAATTACTTCTCCAATACCAAATTTCAGTTCTCTTTGATCCCTTTTCTTTGCTTCTTTAATTTCTGCAGAGTCATCAGACCGCATTCTTTTTTTAAGCCGAATATACCGGGTTTTTGGTGAAGAGTGTATGGCTATGACCTTGAAATTGGGGAAATTCCTTTTGAAAATTTGCACTTCCCATGGGCTGCGAATACCTTCAATAAGGAATAACTGGGATTTCTGATCAGTGGATTTATGGGAAGATTTTGGAGTTGAAGAGTTTTTAATGGTCTCCACGCATCGATCTGCTATTACAAATTTCCCGTATTCCTGACGTAACTCCACTGCCACTTTCCCTGAGGGTTCATTTCTTTTCTGAGCTTCGTTGCGGATAACATCACCCATCCGCACCACTTTCATCCCTAAACTATCTGCAACTCTGGAAACCACACTTTTACCTGATCCTGGCATTCCAGTAACTCCAATTACTTTCATAATCTTTCATCTCTCTTAAAATGTTGTGATATAAGGTCCAGAGTATTGTGGATATTTTCAGCATTGTCAAATTCATTAACAATCTTCTCCAGATCCTCCCTGTAACATCCTTTGAGCTTCTTTACTTCAGCCATCATTAGTGGCAGGGCCCTGACCAGGTTATCCACAATGGTTATTGATGATTTTTGAGCAGTCCTGGATAAAGGGTTGAGATCAATGGTTATTACCTTCTTGTCCAGTGCAACCAGTGCCTCTGCCCGGTCCCCATCTTCCAGCGGAACCAGAACCACATCGGCCTGGTGCACACCATTTGGATGAGCTCGTGAACGTGGTCCCTTCAATCCCTCCAGGGGCAGGTAGTCATCATCTTCCTTGCCCAAAACCTCAGTGGCACCGGCACTTTCCAGCACTTCTTGAACTTTCATCACCCGCTGTGGGGTACGGTAGAATAGGTTGATCTCCACCTTTGCCTGTATTAAATTGGCCAAATTCACCATATCCTCTCCTGCTAGAACTGCAGTGTTCCCATTTACTGATAAAACCGGGTTTTTTGCCAGTAAAAGTGCTGCAGTTGCAGCTTCAATAGCTTTATTTGCAGGGGGATTTGTTTTTTCACCTAAAATGTAATCAAATGCTTCTCCTCTTCCATGGGCGATTAGTGCTGTGTCAGCCAGGATTCCTTCCTGGTAAGCTTGGGCCATTTTATCCCTTAAAAGAAGGGAATGATAACGGGGGTGGGTTGGTGAAATGTCATTCATATTTAATACTCCATCATATTCTTCTTTTCAGTATCCCTATTTATTTTTTTAACAGTCAAAAATTAACTACTAATAATGGATTTAATAGGGTAGATGTGTAAATAATCCATCTAAAAAAATCCAGAAATCTAAAAAAAAAATGACTAGATTTTGTGAACAGTTTCCATCACACTTATCGGTTTGTTCCCACTGTTACTGAAAAGCTTTTGTTCAGTCTTTAATTTCACGGTGTCACCATCTACTGCACCATAACCATTTTCCACTACGTATATGTCTGGTTTGACATTAGAACGAATATCGTACTCCACCTTAACGTAGGCCATTTTCTCTCCGGTTTCAATTACAACTCCGTAGGTGAAATCACGATGGTAACGTATCCTGAAAATAAGATAAACCACTGCAACGGCTACAACTGCAAATATTAAGATGGTGAGAGATGGGAAGAAACTGAATGAAAATGCCATGATCAGGTTGGTGTTGGTGCCCACAAGAACTAGAATAATGCCCACGGCCAGGTACATCAAGAAAAAATCCCGATAAGCAGGGAATTCAGAGCCGTACATGACTTTAACTCGGTTATAAAGGAGATAAATTATATATCCTCCTACTAAAATTCCTAAAATCGCATAAATGATAATGGAAAAGAAATTAAACAAGAAAAGCACTGATAAAATCAGGAATCCTGCAGACAATAACTGAAGACGAAATATAGTGTCTTCTTTTTCTTTGGATGTGAATGGGGTGGAAATTAGTATGATATCTGGATCAGATTTAGTGGAATTTGTTTTATGAGGGGGGTGATGATTATCATCAGGAAGTGTTTCCACGGATTTTAATTCCGGTTGTTTATCAGTAGATGGGTTTGAATTTTTATCAATCCCCAAGTTATTTCTAACCTTAGAAACATGTTCTTTTAGATTTTCCTCAGATATTTTTTCTTTTGCACGCCCAATTTTAATTTCACGAAGCCTTTGGGGGATTTTGGGAATTGCTAATATTAATGCCCCCACAAATGAAAAAAATTGTAGTATGATCTCTCCTAATTTACGGAACATGATGGGGCCTCAAGGTTTAGGTTAAAAAAACTACTTGGATGGATGTTTTGTTTTGTAAAGGCCATTCGATTTGTGTCTGATGCCATCCTTTGATGGGATTAGGATTTGTAAATGTAACACCATAATCTACATTGGCACTTACGGTTTTATTTTGTGAAGAAAGCTCCAATAGTTGATTAATAGTTCTGGTGTTGTTATCATATGTCAAATTCATATCTTGTGGCATGTAAATGTCAATTGTTCTTTTTGCCCCGGGTCCGTTAGCATAAACTAGATTTACGGCATTAGCTATGCTTTGTATAGCGTTTTTAGTATCTGATGCTCTAGAAACATCCATAGTAGAATTTACAGAATTACTTACTAGGGGTATGGTTACGGCAGCCATTATAATTATAATCACAACTATGAGTAGTAAATACTCTGCAGATGCCTGTCCTTTGTTTTCCATTTTAATCACTATGGTTATTAATATAAACTATGATTATTAATATAAACTATGATTATTAATATAAACTATTCACCTATGATTCATATAAATATTTGTGTGATTGTTTGGTAAATAATCACGGTCTGTTTAATCAATTCAGTGAATAATGCAATTGTAATTGAAAATGATATCCCTCAGACTCGTTGATGTCACTTATGTTATATCATGCTATTTAATACATTACCCATATTAGGATTTTCTGCAGTATGTAAGCTAAATCTCCAATGAAAAGGGATATGATCAGTCCGATTAAAATGGAAGGAGCGAATGGAACTCCCTTTTTCACACGGAATTCACAGGGAATCTTACCCTTGTTATGTAATTTTTTCAGGAGGTCTATGTCTTCGTTGGTCAATCCAGCAGCCAGAGTTCCAACCAGACGTTTACCAGGGGTGGTGGTGAGCATGCTGGGGTCCCTGGTTTTAAATGATTTCTTTAGCTTATCTGTGAAACTTTTATCATCCACATAGATCTCATCATCATCCTGCTGGTATATATTATACGCAGGTATCATACCTTCACTGAGTTTATTTAAGGGAATATCATCCTGCAATGCTTCCCTGCTCACTGAAGTTAAAAGTTTCCGCACAACTTCCAGGATAATAATGGAGATGAACAAAACCACAACGCTGATGATAGTAACTTGAAAGTTATAGAAAAGAGCAGCAACAGTGACCAGTGATACCACCACTGCCTTAACCCTATTGGGAAGTTTGGATATAAGCAGGGACAGAAGATAGATCAAAATTAGGGAAATTATTATTATCTGCAGACGCAGCTGTTGGGTAATGAACAGGGTTATATTAACTGCTGATGTGATCACCAGGGTCAGGACAATATTCTTCTTGTAATCCATCACAGGGGAGGTTAACTCACCCATGAGCTGTGGTTTGTGCTTGGCCACTACATAGAAGACGTATATCAGTAAGAAGGGAAGAATAGAGAGAATACTGTTAATGATCAAGGTTAAGGGGAAGGGGTAAATTCCTCCAACCGGGAAGGGCACTTGAAATAGTTGATAGGATATTAGGAGGGGGTTGAAGGGTATGAGTGCAGCTAGGGCAGTGAATAGTTTCACATCACCACCAGCCCAGGCGCCCATCTTCCAGAACAGGTAACCCAGACCAAATATCACTCCTGTAACCACCACACAAACCAGGATAAACAAAAATTCCCCAATCATAAAGGCATAAATGCCGTTTAAAGCAATTCCGATAGCTATTAGGGGAAATGTGAGTTTGTTGGGTATGATTCCTCTTTTAAGGTCCGAGTAACTGGCATAAATACAGGCTACTATGGCTATGATGACGGTGATTAAGGGGATGTCAATGATCATTTAATATCCTCGAGTCTGGGCCCTTTTTAGTTCCCTGATTTATGTTTATGATTTTCCAGTGCAGCCCTTAAAAATGATACGAAAATAGGGTGGGCTTTGTTGGGTCTTGATTTGAATTCAGGGTGGAACTGACACCCTAAAAACCAGGGATGATCCTTTAGTTCTATCATTTCCACCAGAAAGTCATCAGGTGATGTTCCAGAAATAATCAATCCTTTTTCCCTGAGAACATCACGGTAATCATTGTTTAATTCGTAGCGGTGACGGTGACGTTCGCTGACTTCCTCCTCACCGTATGCCTCATGGGCCATAGTTCCATCCTTTAGTTTGCAGGGGTATGATCCCAATCTCATGGTTCCGCCCATGTTCTTGATCTTTTTCTGTTCTTCCATTAAATCAATAACTGGGTATGTAGTTTCGGTGTCAAATTCAGTACTGTGTGCTCCTTCAAAACCCTCCAGACGGGCGAATTCAATGACCATGCACTGCATCCCAAGACAGATTCCAAAAAGAGGAACCTTATTTTGCAGGGAATAACGCACTGCATCCAGTTTACCAGAAATTCCCCTTTCACCAAAACCCCCTGGTATTAGAATGGAGTCCAGATGGCTTACCTTCTCTTCATCAATGATATTTTCAGCCTGGATCCATTCAATATTCACTTTAATTCCTAAATTAGCAGCGGCGTGTTTTAAAGATTCCCTGATGCTCATATAGGCATCTTCCAGTTCCACGTATTTACCAATGATCCCCACACTAACCTGGTAATCTTCCTGTTTAAGGGATTCAACCACCTTTTCCCATTCAGTCAGGTCCTGTTCACATGCATCTATTTTTATCCGGTTAATAATGTATTCTCCAACGTTTTCCCGGTTAATGATCAATGGAACCTCGTAAATGGACCCCACATCCGGAGTGTTTATGACTGCTTCTCGTTCCACGTCACAGAAATGGGCTATTTTATTTTTGAGGGGTTGATCAATGGATAACTCTGAACGGCAGATTATCATATCTGGTATGATACCGGTGCTCCTGAGCTCCTTGGTACTGTGTTGGGTTGGTTTAGTTTTAAACTCACCAGCAGCCCGTAAGTATGGTACGTAGGTCACATGGACGAACATCACATTATCATGACCTTCCTCATTTCTAAGTTGCCTCAAGGCCTCCAGGAAGGGTTGGCTTTCAATATCCCCCACTGTTCCTCCCACTTCCACCAGCACCACTTCGGCCTGGCTTTCTTGGGCTATTTTACGGACCATGTCCTTGATCTTGTTGGTTATATGGGGTATGATCTGCACACATGAACCCAGATAATCTCCTTTACGTTCATGGTTAATCACCGAGGAGTAAACCTTACCGGTGGTGATATTGGACTTTCCGGAGAGGTTAACATCTAGGAAACGTTCGTAATGTCCTAGATCCAGATCGGTTTCCATACCATCCTCAGTCACGAAGACCTCACCGTGTTGATAGGGGTTTAATGTACCCGAGTCCCAGTTAAGGTAGGGATCAATCTTAATGGCGGTTACATCCACACCATACGACCTTAAAATTCTACCAATAGAAGCTGCTGTTATTCCTTTTCCAATTGAACTTACCACACCACCAGTGACCACAATATATTTAGACAGATAAACCATCTCCTTAAAAAGATTTTAACATATTATTAACGGTTATAACATTATAAATTACATATGAAGCATCAAATATCTCTATTAATACAAATTTAATGTTCATAATAGACCTAATATTCTGTTCCATGGAATTATTACATGGATAATCATCATTAATGAAAGTCCAATAGGAACATCTATCTATATGTAAATATCATTAAAATAGATTTCCGAAAGGGACATTTGATCTCGGGATAAATCAGTGGGTTACCCTATAAAAAGGATCTCCTGATAAATCAGAGGATTCCCATACATAACTCATGGGGAATATAATTTTAGAACTTTTTCATGGGCATTGTATTCTGGACCATCTTCAAGGCAGGGTAACTTATTTAAGCCATATTTCCGTTCCATAGCCTTTAAAATAAGATGATCAGCCAAGTGGGGATTTTTAGGTAGTAATGGGCCATGCAGATAGGTCCCTATGCAGTTCTGGTAAACCATGCCTTCCTTATGGTCTTTGCCATTATTACCATGACCTACTACCACTTTTCCCAGGACTTGGTGGTCATGGTAGGTCCGACCGCCATGATTTTCAAACCCCACCATGGTCTCTGGGGAAAGTCCTAAAGTGTTTTTAATGATTATATTTCCAATTAACCGTCCTTCTTCACTACGGGTTTGGTAATCAAATATTCCCAGACCCGGAACATCATTTCCCTCAGCATCAATGTATTTTTCACCTAAAAGCTGGTAACCCCCACATATGGCCAGAACTGGGGCACCATCTTCAATCAAATCTCCCATTTCACGGGTGTACTTTAAAAGGTGAGAGTAAACAATGTTCTGCCCCCTATCTGAGCCGCCTCCAATGAAAAACAGATCACCATCGGCCAGGGGTACTTCGTGATTCATACTGAACCCCACCACCTCAACATTGATATTCCTCCATTGGCATCGCTGGGCTAGGCAGGTTACATTACCCAGATCTCCGTAGAGATTCAAAAGATCAGGGTACATATGATATATTTTCAGGTCCATGTTCAAATTCCCAGATTTTATTTAAATTATTTGTTTTTAAATTTTTAGAATATTTATTTTTTAATAAGTCGTATTTTTGGATATTTCATATGGTCTCAATATATTTTATTGAATTCAATAATTCAGGGTTTAATTAATTAGATCTATCGCCTGGAAAACTTAAGATTCTTTAAATATTCGCGGAAATGGGACATTTTTTTACCAGAGCCTTCTAAACGCGCTAGTACCAGTTCACGAGCCTGAAAAACGGCAGTGTAAGTTGGTAATAAGTAAACAATTTCCACCTCTTCATTTAAAACCTTACCTATAGCACTATCCATATCATCATCCACTTCCATTAGTTCCACAGGCACCCTGGCGTATTTTAGGCGTAAAGCAATATCTTCAGCCCTACGGCCGGAGCAATAGATTTTATTAATGTTTTTTACATTACCCATTTTTTCTACTTCTGCATCCCATATCCAGGACACATCCCTACCATCGGCAGGATTGTCGTTAAGCACGAATAGCATTGATTTTTTTCTTTCATCCAGAGAAACACTGCTTATGGTTTCACTGAGCCCAATGGGGTTTTTAACCAGGGCAATTTTAACGATTTTTTCAGGGAACTGGAAATTCTCCATCCGCCCCAAGTGATACTCAAATTCTTCAATGGAACGGGCAACTCTCTCTAGGGGGAGACCCATCTCCAGGGCAGTGGACAATGCCGCGCAGCAATTATATGCATTGTAAATCCCCTCATAAGCAAAGGTAATATCTTCCACTTCCTGATTCTTATCTTTAAACTGATAATGGTACTGATGATCCTGATAATCAATATCGGTTATCTGGTAATCATGGGAAGGATTGGAAAAACCACAATCAGGGCACTGGTAACCTCCTAACTGCCCATAATTATAATAATCATATTCCAGGTAACTGCTGCAGGCAGGACAGAATCTTGATTCCACAATCCCCTGCTGGAGGGTGCTGTACTGGTTACGGGCCACCCCATAGTAAATATTCCTTTTATGGAGTTTTCGGAAGTTTGAAACCAGAGGATCATCAGCATTAAGGATTAAAGTTGCATCCAATGGTTCCAGGGATTCTAATATATCCTGGAATGCTTTTTCAATCTCCCCGTAACGATCCAGTTGGTCCCGGAAGAAATTGGTCACCAGAACGTAGTCTGGTTTAAGATCCGTGGTTACTCTTTTAAAAGAGCCTTCATCCACTTCAAAAACTCCCCAATCATAATACTTTTCACGGTGATGTAGAAAGGCACTCACCAGTCCCTGGGGCATGTTAGCACCCCTTAAATTGGATAAAACTGATGGGTATTCTTTGGTTAAGATATGGGTTAGGAGGTTATTGGTGGTGGTCTTACCATTGGTACCGGTGATGATGATCTTGTTCTGACAGCGCTCATTCACCACCTTCAGGATATCGGGGTAGATGGTCATGGACACTTTACCAGGCATGGCACTGGCACTGCTTTTAAGGATTTTCTGAAGGACGAAAGAGGCTAATTTACCTCCGGCCACTGCCAGATAATACCTGAATCTTGAATAATTTATACTGAATCCCACCTTTTTAAATCATCATGATTTTATAAAATCAATAATTCCACTATTAGAACGTTACTATTTGAATCATTAAGACGAATTTCTTCCATTTTATCTGGTGTTTCCTTTGTTCCCATAATTTATGAAGAATTCAAGGAACTTGTAACCATCCATGATTTCTTTAGAATTATTTTCGAAGCTTTTTCTAACGGAAACTTCACTGTATAATTCTGTTGCATCGGCCTGGCAACCTGGAGTGTACACTGCATAGGGAACAGGATCCGAAGTATGGGTTCTGATATCTATGGGTGTAGGATGGTCTGGTAATACAGCCAAGGCATAATCATCTATAGATGGGAGTTCTTCAATTAGTTTTCCCAGTATTCGTTGGTCGATGCGTTCAATGGCACTTATTTTTTCCTGAATATCACCGGCATGTCCTGCTTCATCTGGAGCTTCCACATGGATGAAAATTAGGTCATGGTCTTCCAGTGCTTCCAGTGCATGTTTAGCTTTACCACAGTAATCAGTATCATAAAAACCAGTGGCACCAGGGACATTGACATTTGTCAACCCTAAATAGGTTCCAATTCCTTTTATGAGATCCACACCAGTTATGGTTGCACCTTTAAGGTTGTATTTTTCCTGGAAAGATGGTAAGTGTGGTTTAGGGCCCTGTCCCCATAACCATATCATGTTAGCTGGATTTTTACCTGAATCGATTCTTTTTTGGTTTATTGGGTGATTTTCCAGAACATCTGAGGATTTATACATTAATTCGTTTAGTTTGGAGGATAAATTATTTAAAACATCCCTATTCTCTGATGAGGGGTTCAAAGCATTATCTCCTTTTAGCAAGTGTTCCTGGAGGGGTTCTCCCACCTCATCATGGGGTGGGGTTGATTTAAGGAGGGCTGCATTTTTATCATTGTAAACAAATAAATGTCGGTAACTGGTCCCCAGATAAAACTTCCCATAACGGAAAAAGGCCTGGTTTAAGCTTTCAATCAACTCGGCAGCTTCTGCAGTGCTGATGTGCCCGGCATTAAAATCCGCAAGAAGACCATCCTTTTGGGTTATGAGATTACAACGGAAGGCCACATCATCATCTTTGAGAGTGGCTCCAATACTGGCTGCTTCCAATGGGCCTCTGCCAGTGTAATACTTTTTAGGGTCGTAACCCATTATTGATAGGTTGGCCACATCTGATCCGGGTTCCATTCCCTGAGGAACGGTCTGCAACATCCCGCAGGACCCGTTTTTTGCTATAAAATCCATATGAGGTGTTTTAGCTTTCTGGAGAGGTGTTTCCCCATTGAGTTCTTTTAATGGTTCGTCAACCATCCCATCTCCAATAACAACAACGTATTTCATTCATTATCTCCTTCTATCCCCGGTTAAACTTAAATTTAAATTGTATGTGGTCTTTTGTAATCGTATATTCTCTATTATTGTTTTTTTGTTATATCATTCATTAACTGCATTTTTTCAATAAATAGGCATCTAATTGCTTAATAAATAGTATTTCACTCTTTTAAATTAGGCATATAAAAAAATAGGAATCTGGTTTATTTCCGGACTTTCCAGATACTCAGAATATCGCTTAAAATGGCGGAGGCAGTTTCCACAGATCCTGCACCTTTACCCACCACCGTTACATCATCAGCTAGGTCGGTTTTAAGGGTGGCCACGTTTAGGGTGCCTTCCACTGCAAAGGGAGATCCTTTAGGCACAAGGCGGGGTGATACCTCAAGAGCATCTGGTGAAGCTTCACCGATAAGTTTAATTAACAAACCTTCCTTCTTAGCTAAAGCAATTGATTCAGCAGTTATTCTGGATATTCCCTCAACTTCCACATCTTTAAGTGTTACAGGAAGGTTTAAAACAGAGTTGGCCAGTATGACTATTTTGCAGGCAGCATCAATACCCTCAACATCCTGATAAGGATCAGTTTCAGCTATGCCCATCTCCTGTGCTTCAGTTAGGGTTTGTTCATATGAAGAACCTTCATTGGCCATTCTGGATAGAATATAATTGGTGGTTCCATTTAATATTCCATAAACTGATTCTATACTGCACCCGGCCAGGGTTTCGTGGGCAAAGTTAATTATGGGCATGGCACCACCCACTGATGCTTCGAATTTAAATTCCACCCCATTTTCTTGGGCTGAACTGGCCAGTTCCTGGAATGATAATGCAAGGGGTCCCTTGTTGGATGTGGCTACGTCTTTACCATCTCCCATGGCCTTCAGGATATGGCTACGGGCTGGTTCACCATCTTCAATATCGGTGGGAGTAACTTCCACCAGGCAATCATAATCCACATCCTCAAGAACCTGAAGACTGGAAACACCAGCAGCACCGTATTCTGGGTAAGCAGATATTTTACCAGTTTCGTTCTTGGTTTCAAGGAGTACTTCTTCATCCAATCCATTTACATTTATTGCAGCCCCGGAGCGATCAGTCACCGCAACGATCTGGGGGTTAAGGTCATATGTACTCTTTAAATACTCTTTTTTCATGGACAGGACACGGGCCACTCCCTGTCCCACTGCTCCAAAACCTAAAATAATAATTTTCATGGGATCACCAAATTTATTCCATTATCTAGAATTTTCACCGTTTTCTAGAGTTTATATTCCATTTTTTAAACTTCATTAATAACCAGGAAGCCTTTCTGATCCCCAACTTCTTTGATATTTTTGAGTATTTCATTTTTCTGTCCGAAATCTGCTTCCATAACTATTTTGGTGGCAGAATTTTTGGGTTCATCGGACATTTTAAGATCCAGATCAGCAACCCGTACTCCTTCCAGCTGGTTTAGCAGGGTTAAAGTTTCCTTAACATCTTCTTCCACAATATCCCCCACCAGAACTGTGGTGATCTGTTCCTTCCTTAAAACACCATCCACGGCCATTATCTGAATATCCTTGGCTTCCAGTGAATCCATAACCTTGTCCAGGGTTTCCTTATCTCCTTCTATGGTTATTTGCACCGGAACTGTTCCACGTTCAGTTTTAACATCTCTCTGGTGAATAACTGCAACAATGTTAGCCCCCAACCTCCCCATTGGTTCGAGTACTTCTAATAATTGTCCTGGAACATCTGGTAAATCCAGTACAAGGTTGAATCTCATTTAACCCACTTTCCTTTCTCTGCTATCAAGTTACCTTCTTCATCCACATGGGCGTTGCGCATGATCTTGGAGGAATCCTTATCCTCAGCACAGTCTTCCCGTGATAAGTTAACATTATCCACCATGTAATGGGTTTCTTCCAGTTCAGGTATGTCTTTCAGGGCTTCAGAAAAGCTCTGGAGTATCTCTTCAGCCTCTTTTTCAATCTTCAACTTTTTCACTCCCAGAATTTGTGATTACTATTTTCAGATTAAATTCTAGTTATTAATTTATTATCTGTATTGAATTTATATGAATTATTTGTTCATATGAACTTAAATATCTATAAATTTAAAAGATTCTTTCAATTGCCCCATGTATTCCTGGTCTTTCAGAACACGTTTTCTGAGGATTTTATGAATGCCTGACCCATACTGGGCTGCCTTTTTAGGTCTTTTAACAATCTCCTGGGGCACACCCAGTTGATTGGCCACTTCTCTGAGAATGCACTTACGCATTTTGTCACTCGGGTCGCTTATCTTGTACGTCATGGGTATATCCATGGCCATATCTATAATTTGAAGGTCAAGGTAGGGGACCCTGAGTTCCACACTGCTGGCCATGCACACCTTGTCGTCACGCTCCAGATTCACGTGGTAAAGATTTTCCACATCACCCTTAAGATCTTCCTGAGCCCCTTCACCCTTCTGATGGTAAAGATCAAGGTATCGGTGGTATCCTCCGAAGAGTTCATCGGCACCCTGACCTGATAACATCACCCTCTCCTCATTTTCATGGGCCAGCTTTGCGGCCAAGTAACCAGTCATTCCCACCCCTAATTTCATAACATTCCATTCTTCTATGGCATTTAATACCATGGGGGTGTATTCTCTAACAATAGCCTCATCAACCATTTGGATATAAAGGGGTAGATCCATATCACTTGCTACTTTACGGGCGAAGATTAGGTCTGGTGAATTCGCACTACCCACAGCATAGAGATCAGTTTGAACTCCCAGGTTTTTACAGATCACTGCCAGGAGGGTGCTGTCCACACCTCCTGAGAACAATATTCCTACCTTATCCAATCCTCTGATCCTTTTTTGCACAGATTTCTGAATAAGATCCTTTAAAATCCTTTTAAAATGCTCTTTATCAGGGTTTATGAGGGTATTTTTAGTTTTTGATTTTTCTGAGGATGGATCTACTTTCCAGGATAGTCTTGATGGTAAAGGTATTAATTCGTGTGAAGATGCGGTTTTCTGGTAGTATAACATTGAATTAGGGGGTAAACTAATGGTTTCATTAATCCCCACTTTCCACAGGGCCTTTTTTTCCGAGGCGAAACCGAATATACCATTTTCATTCCCATAATAAAGTGGTTTCACTCCCAGGGGGTCTCTAACTGCCACCAGATCCTTCCCATCATAGGCAGCGAAGGTGTAATCTCCATCTAAACGTTCCATGACTTTCATGATGCAGGGTGATAATGAACCATTATAATATTGGTTAATAAGGGCAAGAACAATCTCTGAATCGCTGTCTGTCTTAAAAATATAATTTGATTCCCTTACAATTTCAGAATAAAGTTGGGAATAGTTGTAGATTTCCCCGTTACAGATAAGGATTATTTCGTTATGTTTTAAGGGTTGTGCAACTTCTGATCCCACAATTGATAGAAGGTTATGGCCCAATCCTAGATTACCCTGTGGTACGGTTAATTCCTCTAGTTTACCCCTGGATATTGTACCATCCACATAAACTCCGGAACTATCCGGACCGCGGTGTTTTAGGGTCAGTAACATATCATACAGTTTTTTATTGATATTTTCCCCAATCCCAATGATACCGGTTATTGCACACATATTCAATTCCCTTTTTTAATAATTACCTTTTTTTAATAGTTTATAGTTGAACGTTACATCTATTTAGGCTCTTTTTAATGTATTATAGCATGATTACACGGATTAATGGCCAATTTTGATTTTTTGAACATTAAAAACTATCTTTGGATATTAAATACTTAAAGAATATTTGGTGTTGACCCTTTTATGTGTTGATGTTTTTGTGGTATGGGAATGTTAGTAATTCTTCCAGGGTCCAGATATGGTCTGTGATTCCTACGGACATCATAGGTGTTCTTTTTTGATATTTTCTCCACAATTTACCATTTAAATGTGTTTTGCAAGGTTTTTTCAGGGAATCGTGTGTTCGTACGAAGTTATGGTCTGTCATTTGTAGTGTGGCGTGGTGTTGGAGCCATTCGTCTTTTTTGGAATATCCTAATGTTTTTCTTGTTAATCTGTTGTTATCTTGTCTTAAAGTCAAATTTTCTCGTTCTATGTAAGAAGTAGAGATGAAACTAAAGTCAATATCTTCTTCCATACCATATATAATGCGTTTTTCAATATTAACCACTTTACTTCCCTCTCGCTCCTTCACTACTTGAGCATATTTTAACTCAGGCAATGGCATTTGTTTCGGTTTTCGTGGACGTCCTCGTTTATCGGTCCTTGAAAACTCCTTTGTATAGCTGTATCTGTCCAATAGTGCTTGTGCGTAGTATTTTCTTCCGTCGGTGACAAATAAAGGTAATTCCTCTTCGTTTATTCGATCACATGTTTGTTTAACAATCTCATCAGCCGCATCTTGAGTCATGGCACCTGCGTAGGCTGCTAGGATTAGTCTGTGTTCAGGTGCGAAGCTTAACCAGATCCATCTTTCATCTTCTGATTCATGCTCCATTCTCGGAACTGTTTTTTTTTAACAAAAGTCCACAACTCATCTAACTCCACTTTATCAACTTTTATGTCTTTCATAAGGACTTTGTTTATTTCTTCGCTGTGTTCAGAAGCTATGCGCAGCCATCTGCGCACAGTATCCAGTTTAACACCTAAAACTTCTGCTGTGCTCCGTAAACTCATGCCTTTTAAAATCATTTTCAAAGCCAAAAAAACTGTCTCTTCATTTGTTCTTAAATCGTGTAATATTGTATTTGAATGTGAAGTGAAACTTTTAGAGCATGTTCGACAAATAAATTTGTGAACAGGACCATTTTTTGTCTGGTAGGTTCCATTACCCACAATATTACCGTTTTCAGTTTTCCCGTAATCTGCACAGCTCTTGTTAGGACAAGCCACATCCACAAAACCAGGTTTAGGACCACGAACACCCATAAAAACACATCCCCTTAAGTATAAATATGGTCCTAACTACTATATAAAACTTCAGTATTTTGAAGGGTCAACACCGAATATTTTGAAGTTAACTTATTCTCCTATTAGCATATATTTGAAGACAAAATCAGGTTAATAATTGTTGTTAACCATAAGATAGAATTTAATTGGTTTATGGGGATTTAATTGGTTATAGGGGATTGTAAACGATTAAATGGAAAAGTTTTATATTTCCTTTTCATCTCGTTTTTTTAAGAATTATCAAATTTTAATTTATGTTAAAATTTATTATAAAAAATACATTATTCATTTAGGTTTGACATGCAAGCATTACAGTTATCTGGCATTTTACCCTTTTCCTGGTGTAACTGGCAGAGAACCTCATCGGTTTTCACTTTTTTACAGATTTCACAAATATGGGGAATTAAATCCTTCTGGGTCAGTTCTCCCTTTGCCAGTCCTTTAGCGAATTCTCTGATTAAAGATTGTGTTTCATCGTTGAATTTGATTCCATGGCCCCTCTTATCACTTATGTACTGGGAAACTGCTGGTTGAGTTATATCTAAAAGAACAGAAATTTCTTTTTGTTTCATTCCTTTGTTTAAGAGTTCTTTGGCCAACTCGGATCTTATGGTGGGGATAACGTACCACACTACTATTTCACACGGAGGTCTCATTTAAATCACTAAATTTCCAGACACTATTTCCTTTATAATCTTACTTTCCTTTGATTGATAAAATATATTACTAATTTCCTTTTCTTAAAATTCATGCCGAGCTTTCCCCACCACAGTCAGCAGTGTACTGATCCTGATTTAGAGAGATAATTTCCTGGTCAAAAAGGGTTAATTTATTGGCCAATCCCCTGAAGTATGGTATGTACACCCGGTGCAGTGTTAAACGGTTGGGGTTGATGTTACTTTCTTCTAACACTTTTTTCAACTGTTTCACCTTTTCTTTTATATGGGGATACATTATATCATCAGGATATTCTCCTAAGAATATACCATCGGCACCATTTTCAAAGGCGTATAAAATATGTTTTATCATTAAACGGTTCACAGAGGGTAGTTTAATGATACGTATTGATTCAGGATAGTTGATCTTGTTAATACCCATATTGTCTGCTGCGAGGTACCCCACATTATCCAGAAATGTTAAAATAACGCGTTCACCTTTGTTTTTATTTTTAAGGGCGCCTGCGATAACTGCAAATAATTTTTCATCAGCATTACCTCGGATGTTAATTGCTTCATCTTGGCATTGGGAAAGACAGACACCACAACCTTTGCAGGCAATGGGGTCAGTTTTAAGGTGATCTTCCTCAAGGTAAATGGCCTTGTATTTGCATATATTAAGGCACTGTTTACACATACTGCAGCGGTCAGAATCGATCTCAGCCACGAAGGGTTCAACTTCCAAGTTACCATTCATAAGCTCAGCTACTTTAGCTGATGCAGCATTGGCCTGGGAAATACTATCTGTAATGTCTTTGGGTCCCTGGGCGGTTCCGCAAACATAAATACCTTCCACATCGGTGTTGACTGGTTTTATTTTGGGGTGGCTTTCCCGGATGAACATATCCTCGGTTAAACCCACATCCAGAAGTTTGGCCACTTCTTTAGTTCCTTCAGAAGGTAAAATTGCCTCAGACAGGACTACCATATCGGTTTCGATTTCTAAGGGTTCGTTTCTGAGACTTTCCTCTGCCCGAACCACCAGTGTTCCATTTTTCCATGTTACTTCGCCCGCTCGGCCTCTGATTAATTTAATACCTCTTTTCTGCCCGTATCGGAGATATTTTTCGTACATTCCAGGGGTTCTCATATCGGTGTAGCAGATCATAACCTCGGTCTCCGGATAATAATGTTTAATGACATTAGCGTGTTTCATGGCCATCATACAGCAGACCTTGGAACAGTAGGGCATGCCATCTGGTTTATCATCCCTTGAACCCGCGCACTGTATCATCACCACTCTGCGGGGCACTTCTCCATTGGAGGGGCGTAGTAATTGCCCTTCAGTGGGGCCATTTACACCCGTAATTCTGGCTAACTCCATCTGGGAGACCACATCCGGGAATCGCCCGTATCCGTATTCTGGTCTTTTGGTAAGGTCAAATCCCTGATGACCGGTGGCGATAATAACTGAACCCACATTGAGTGATAAGATTTCGGTTTCCATGGAAAAATCAATGGCATCCATTTTACAGGTTTCCTGGCACTCCCCGCACTGTATACAGTTTTCTGCATCGATGGTGTAAACATCAGGAACTGCTTGGGGAAAAGATTTGTAAATGGCTTTACGGATGGTCATGCCTTCATTCCAGGAGTTGGGTACCTCCACCGGGCATACTTCTGCACAACTTCCACAGGCTATGCAACGTTCTTCCTTCACAAATCCTGGTTTTTTCTCTATGATTAAATTGAAATTCCCTGCTCTTCGTTCTGATCTTATAAGCCGGGAGTTGGTTAGGATCTTGATATTTTTATTCTCCACCACCTCGTTAACCAGTGGATTTAAAAGACACATGGCACATTCTTCGGCCAGTTTCTCTGGAGAAAAAACTTTACCAATCTTCACCATGGATCCACCTACTGTGGATTTTTCTTCAATAATACGGGTTTTTATACCCTGCCTTGCCAGGGAAAGAGCGGTGGTAATCCCAGCTATACCACCACCAATAACTGCTACACTCTTCTTGGTACGTCGCAGTAAAGGATTTATGGGTTCTGAATATTTTGCCTTTTCAATAGCAGCGTTGGTAAGTGAAATAGCCTTATTGGTGGCTTGTTCATAGTCAAGATGCACCCAGGAGCATTGTTCACGGATGTTAGCCATCTGCATAAGGTAGGGGTTTAGGGGTTGAACATATTTCTGGAAGGTTTTTTCATGGGTGATGGGTGAACAGGCGGCCACCACTACCCGATCAAGGTCTTTATCAATAATGGAATCCCTGATCAATTTACGGCCATTTATTGAGCATAAATTCTCAAATTCCTCCACTAATTCCGCATCCAACGATGATCTTAATCGGTCCATGTCCACGTTATCGGATATGTTACCACCGCAGCGGCATAGAAAAACACCCACCTTAAGCTTTTCCTTGGCAGGGTTAGCAGTAAAAATGTTTCTAGTCAATTATACATTCCTCCAAAATGCAGATTCATGTTAATCTTCCAAAGTTTTCATGAATTGCCAATAAATCGTGTTAAAACTTAGATGCACCATATAATTTTTAAATTTTTCATTATATCAATAAATCATTCTAATTTCAAAGATTTCCAATCATATCCCTATATAATATTATATATTTCCATGAGTTCAATAATCCATTAATTAATGGAATATCATTCATTAATCTTTAATTTGAAATTTTTAAGGGATTTTTGGACAGTATCAATCCCCAGTTTTTTAAGAAGTGGCTCCACGGGTACAGTGTGGGTTTGGATTCCCACCACTTTATATGGGTCTGCGCCCATGGCCAGGGCCATAAACTGGGATATATTCAGGTGGAATATGTTTAAATTGGTGTTGAGTTTCTTCTCAATCACTGGCTGGTAACGGTCAAACTGCATCTGACAGTTGGGACACATGTGGAGCAGTATATCAGTCTGGTTATCCTTGAGGCTCATGAGCTTCTCCGCAGTGACTTTAAGGGAGAGTTCATTATTGGTGAAACGCTGACCGAAACCAGCACCACAGGTGAGTCTCTTCTGATCATACCAGTCAATAGTACTGACCCCACAGGAAGCAGCCACTTCATCCAGGAGCAGGGGGTTGCGCACACCACAAATGGTATCATGGTAATGTATTTTACAGTAATGGCAGCCATGGTGGGTGGCAATACTGTACTGTGAAAAATCAATTTTGGGAAAAGCTTCAATCTCTTTCCTTTTGCTGTGAAGAACCTCTGCAGTATGGAAAATTTTTTTATGAGGATCCATATCTCCCTTATGATAAGCCATATGACCCAATCCACTATCATCTAACATCTGGTTGACCAGATTTCGCGCTTCATCATTTTCTTCCAGGATTTTAGCCGCCTTTTTCAGTATAGCATAGCAGGTGGCACACATAGCTGTAATGTAAGGATGTCCAGTTTCCCGGGCAATGTAAAAGTTCCGGGCAGCCAGGACTGTGGTGGGAAGCTGGTCAAAGAGGTCATAATAGTATCCCAAGCCACTGCAACAGGACTGGCGTTCGTCTCGATGGTATTCTATTCCCAGTTGGTCAAAGAGAAATGTGGTGGATGATTCCACTCCAGGATATTCAGTACTCACCAGACAAGTTTTAAAGAGTAAAAGTTTTTCAGTGGGTATTTTTTTCATTCTAACCGCCTTATGTTTTCCAGTCTCTGGGTGAGCCCGGTGATTTTGAGAATTTCATTTATTTCATCCATTGATTCAGCAGGTAAACTAACTGGTCCCAGTCCCAGTTCCTCCCGCACGCTTTCCAAGTTAACTTTAAAGTCAAACCATTCTGAACCGAAATCCTCCACCAGCTTGTCAAAGAATGCCGTGGGAATGGTGCCCACTCCAATGTCCAGGAAATTTTCACCGTAACTTAAGAATGCGGCTATTTTTTCAAGGCCTTTACCTTCTTCTATTGCCTTCTGGCGTAGTATCTGGTTCACCTCACTGGGGCTGTTGTTAACCGGGCAAACACTGTGGCAAGTATAACAGTAAAAACAGTTCCATATATCCTCATCAGAAAGAATATCCTGATTTCCCTCTAACACATTTTTAACCATTTTTCGAGGGTTGTAATCACTATAACGTGCTCCGGGACATAGGGATACGCACATACCGCATTGTATGCATTTGAATAGTTCCAAGGTTGGTGAAGCCCTGAGATCATCCAGTATCTCCCTGGCC
Organism: Methanobacterium subterraneum; assembly: GCF_002813695.1. NCBI lineage: Archaea > Methanobacteriati > Methanobacteriota > Methanobacteria > Methanobacteriales > Methanobacteriaceae > Methanobacterium > Methanobacterium subterraneum. The sequence continues at coordinate 515,978 of NZ_CP017768.1, forward strand.
AGCTGCGATGAATCTTGGTTAATTTTAAGGGTTTTCATTCCAGATTTACCTCTTAGATGTTTTCCATTCTTATTTTAAATAATGAGTGGTGATTTATTGGGAGTGTGATTCTCCATAATAGTAAAACTTAGTTTAAAATATTTTTCGAGGATGGTTCCTATCATGCCAGTTGAGAATATCTAATATTTAAATGTAATTTTGCTAAATGTAATTTTTCATTGGAAAAATATCAATGTAGGTTCAAGTTTTAGATTAATTTTTAATGTATTGGTAATATCTTAATGTATCCTTCTATCAAGATCATGTAATTAAAAAAAATTATTCATCCTCTAAAAGTATGTCCAGTATGCTTAATCTGTCTCTTATTTCATCAGAAAGTTCCCAGTCCTTTTTTTGCCTCAGTTTATCCCTCACCTCAGTTATTATATCAACCAGCTCCCCAGTAATATCATTTTCAGGGGATACTTCTGGGGAGAAGTTGAAACCCAGAATATCTCCCACTTCTATGAAGAAAATATTAACTTTCTTCAAAGTCTCATTGGAAAGTTCGCCATGATTAATGATTCGGTTAATTTCTCTTGTAAACTCAAAAAGTACGGATAAAGCCGAGGGGGTGTTGAAATCATTATCCATGGCGTTCATGAATTTTTGACGGGTTTCATGTAATAGGCAACTATGAATTTCATCCAGTTTCCCATTTTTGGGAATTTCACTTTCCAGGAGTTGGTTTATATGTTCATTTAATTTATAAATCCTTTTCAAACTATTAGCTGATTGTTCCAGAGTATCCTGGCTGAAATCAATGGGACTCCGGTAATGGGTGGACAGGACAAAGAAACGGAAAACATCAGGAGGATAAGTTTCCAGGAGTTTCCGGATGGTGATGAAGTTTCCAAGGGATTTGGACATTTTATCTCCTGAAACATTTAAAAATCCAGTGTGCATCCAGTAACGGACCATGGGTTTCTTGCCAGATGAAGATTCCATTTGGGCAATCTCTGCTTCGTGGTGGGGAAATATTAAATCCAGACCACCACCATGAATATCATACTGGGCTCCGAAATACTCTTCGGTAATGGCAGTGTCCTCGATATGCCATCCAGGACGTCCACTACCCCATGGGGAGTTCCAGCAGGGGTTATCATCCTTTTTCTTCCATAATGCAAAATCTCCAGAATTTTTCTTAGCATCATCAGGGTTGATGCGATGAGTGTTCAATTTCTGGAGATTGCGATTGGAAAGTTTACCAAAATCAGGAAAACTGGACTCATCAAAGTAAACCCCGTTCCGAGTTTCATAGGCAAATCCCTTATCCAAAAGGGTTTCTATCTGGGATATGATTTCAGGGATGTGTTCTGTTGCCCGGGCATAAAGGTTAACACTGGTAACACCCAGGGTTTCCATATCCTCCAAGTATTTAACCTCAAATTCACGGGCCAGATCCAGAGGATCCTCTCCAGTTTCAGCTGCCCGATTGATGATCTTGTCATCGATATCAGTGATGTTCTGCAGGTAAAAAACACTGCAACCCTGATGTTTAAGGTAGCGGACTATGACATCAAAGGCGATGTATGTCCGGGCGTGACCTATGTGGGAGTAATCATAGACAGTAGGTCCGCAAACGAATAGTTTTACCCTATTACCTTTAAGGGGTTTTAAAGCTTCCTTACTGCGGGTAATGGTGTTGTATATTTTAATCATAGGATCACTGTTTGTCCTACTTTTTATCATGGAGCACGGTATCTAATTTTATCACAGCGAACAGTTTTTCTACTTTCATAAGGTCTTAAGGTTTTTTTACTAAGCCACAGTTTTTTTACCACACATTATTTATTTAACTAAAATACTAATTTGCCCTGAAAAATAGTTTAATAACAGAATTAAAGGCCGAGATCGGGATTTGAACCCGAGTATCGTGGTCTGCAGCCACGCACCTAGCCACTCGGTCATCTCGGCATTTTTTTTGATAGAGTTAGTATACCAATTTATAATAGTCAATTATTTCTATAATCATCAATTATTTATCAATTCAACTTATTCGGTGTTAACTGGACTTTTTTGTCTAAGTGGACTTCTTTGGTACAGTTCTATCTTAATATTCTCATTTCTAGAATCATAATCGTAAATAAAATAAAATGAATAATGCAGTAATTTAAGCATTATTCAATCTTTTTACCAGCTTCTGGGCCGGGTTGCACTGAGTATATTTCGGTAACTTTAACCACGATGGCTGCTTTAGGGTTGAGTTTGGTCATCACATTCTGTGCCCATTCCACCACTTCATCGAAGAACTTGCCTGATTCGAATATCTCTGCAGTACCCTTAAACTGGTAAGGATTCATTTTAGCGTCTTTGGTTACCAGGGAAACGTGAGGGTTTTCTTCAATGTTTTTATGGGTTTTGTTCATGTAATTATCAGCGATTAATATGCTTTGGCTGTCGATGGGCCTTGCAAAGCCTATTGGAACCACATTTGGAATTCCTTCATTGTTGGCAGTCGCCAGGAATACTAAGTCCTTTTCTATTGCTTCCATCATCTCTTCAGTCATGGTCATTTATATCACCAAACATTTAATAACTATAGTTATATTTTATATTCTCCTTAATTACATTTTCATGTGTTTAAAGTTGTGTGTTTTAAAGCATTAATTTATCTGTCTTTAACAATCATAAAGCAAAAAGGGGGGATTGTAAATTTTAGGTTTAACCTTGAAGATTTACCAATAGGTTACCCTTAGGAAAATTAACATCGTTTACTCTTAGGAAGATTTACCATGGATTAGATAATTTTACTAGGAATAAGATAATAAGATTCAAGGGAGGTTAAATGAAATAACTTTTTACACTTAAATTTAAAAATAAAAAGAATCTAAAAAGATGAAGAAATATTATATTACACTTAACATAGAATTTACCAAGAAATAAAATAAATTAAATTAAGGTATTTTCTAATGAAATATTCGGTAAAAAAGTTTATTGGGGCGATAATCATGAGTTATATGGATCACTCTGCCACTTCACCAGTTGACCCGGAAGTTTTAGAGGCTATGCTGCCTTATTTTAAAGAATCATTTGGAAACGCATCAACATTATACTCCCTGGGAAGGGAAGCCAGAACTGCAATGGAAAAAGCACGAAAACAAGTAGCATCACTCATAGGTGCCAGGGCAGAGGAAGTTTACTTTACCAGCGGGGGAACCGAGTCAGATAACCTGGCTATCAAGGGAACAATCAGCAGACTGAAGGGTAAAGGTAATCATATCATTACCAGTGCCATCGAACACCCTGCAGTGGAAGAAACCTGCAAATACCTTGAAAAAAACGGATACACGGTCACATACCTGCCAGTGGGTGAAGATGGAATTGTTAAGATGGAAGATTTAAAGGAATCTACCAGGGAGGATACCATCCTCATCACAATTATGCACGCCAACAATGAAATCGGCACCATTCAACCCATTAAAGAAATTGGAGCTCTGGCCAGGGAAAAAGGAATTCTTTTCCACACGGATGCCGTGCAGAGTGTGGGTAAAATACCAGTCAACGTGGAAGACATGAATGTGGACCTTTTATCAATATCCGCCCATAAACTCCACGGACCTAAAGGGGTAGGAGCCCTGTACATCCGTAAGGGTGTGCGGATTGATCCACTATTCCATGGTGGGGGTCATGAGAGGGGGGTGCGGCCCGGAACAGAGAATATCCCTGGAATTGTAGGTTTGGGCAAAGCCTGTCAACTGGCCGAAGAAAATCTGTATGAAAACATGGAGTATGTGGCATCATTGAGGGATCAGCTTATAAAAGGAGTGCTGGGGAGTATTGAACAATCATTTCTCAATGGACACCCCACCAAAAGATTACCCAACAATGCTAATTTCCGTTTCAGCAGTATAGAGGGAGAATCACTAATACTGCAACTGGATTTTAAGGGAATTAACGCATCCACGGGATCAGCCTGTTCCTCTAATAAACTGGAACCCTCCCATGTCCTTATGGCTATAGGGCTTGAAGAAGTGGATGCCCATGGTTCACTACGCATTAGCCTGGGAAAAGAAAACACCCCTAAAGATATTGATTCCTCTATAGTTGTCATAAAAGAAGTGGTTGAAAGATTAAGGAGTATGTCTCCACTCTGGTGTCCCGGTGGGAATTAATATTACTTAAAATAAGGAAATTAAATGATCAAAAATTAGGAGATGGATTATGTACAGTGAAAAAGTTATGGATCATTTTTCCAACCCTCGTAATGTGGGTGAGATAGAAGATGCAGATGGTGTTGGAACCGAAGGTAATCCAACTTGTGGGGACCTGATGACCATTTATATCAAAGTTGAAGATGAGATTATAACCGATATAAAGTTCAAAACATTCGGTTGTGCGGCAGCAATAGCCACTAGTAGTATGATAACTGAGATGGCTCTGGGAAAAACCATAGAAGAAGCATTGAAGATTACCCGGAACGATGTGGCTAATGAACTGGAAGGATTGCCCCCGGTGAAGATGCACTGCTCCAACTTAGCAGCAGATGCATTAAGGGCAGCCATTGAAGATTACAGGAAAAAACAGACATGAAAATCTGCTGAGGATTAATCATTGATTAAATCCTTTGATTTTTAGATTTCTATTTAGATTTTTTATTTAATTTTCATCAGATCATTTTTTTAATCATTATTTTTCCAGAAAAAATTTGTTAATAAAGATAACAGGTATTTTTAATAATGTTAATACTATTTTAAAAAATAATTGATAAATCAGTTATTTAACCGAAACGTTTCTTCAAAGCACGTATTACAGCTGCCATATCTTCTTTGGACATACATGCCACAGCATCGTCCAGATCATCCCATAACATTCCTTTGAAGTTTTCAACGAAGTTTTCAACTTCACTTTCGGTCATACATGTTTCAGCCATATGCCTTTCCCCCTGATTTTTTATTATTGTTATGTTCTATAACTTTGCGGAGATTTATTTTTTTGGGGTAAACTTTGTCCATGTAAAAAGAATATTTTGTAATATGTATCCTTAAATTACAACTCACAGACCTACCAATTACTTCTAATCTCTAAGTCTCCTGATGGCTTCATCAAAGAGTATCATTGACTTTTCCAGAATCAAATTCACGGAGTAATTACATTTAGAGCGTAAATTGATAATGTTCTTGGCTTTACCATTTGATTCAATGAGTACCAGGGGGTAACTCCTGCAGACCTGTGGTCGGGAGTTGTATATCCCGCATTTGTTGGTTTCATCATCAATGAATTTGCAGGGGCGGATATCTTTCAGTTCAAAGTGTTCAGGGTAGAGTTTGTTGCGAATAATTCCCTTTTCCAGATCTGGGTTGAAGGTGAGCAGTAGGTTGAGTTCATCCTTGTGTATGAAAATGGATTCAGATTCCCTGCAGCATCTTCCACAAATGGTGCACCATTCCTGATGTTCCTTGGCTAACTCATAGTTTGATGGTCCACCTATTGCATCTAAGCTGATGATGTCTGCCAGTTGGATTATTTCCTTAAGGTCCCCTTTACTGACACCTAATTTCTTGTACCTTTTAACAGATCTTTTCTTTTTCAGTCTATTGAAGACCGCTTTTTCCAGGAGCTCAATCTCTTCATTGGTATTCATTCCTCCATCATCAGATTCCAGAAACTTCTCTCTAAGGGTTTCAAACAGTTCTTTATTAATAAGAAGATCTCTTAACATGGGTTGACACTCACTTTCCTAATTCACTACCAGGGCATAGAAACCATAGATCAACCAAAACTATCAGACTATCTTTCAGTGGATGCATGAGGGGGCAGTGATTTAAATAATTAAGTATTATTGAGAATTTATATTAACTTAATGCATTATTTTAAATTTTCAATTCATTTAATCAAATTAATAGTTCATCTAATCAGTTGAAAAGATTTTAAAACTTTTTTAAACTCCTCTTCAGCATCAATAGTTTCCAAGGCTTCTAAAACCAGTGGTAATTCTGCATTGGTCTCAGGATAACGGGGAACTGCAGAACAATCACTATCAGGGAGTATGGATATCTCATAGGTTCCTAACTTCTTGGCCAAGTCTTCAATTTCCACCTTATCCATCCCTATCAATGGGCTTATGATGGGCATGGATGTTGAATAGTGGGTAGCCAGGATGTTGGGAAGGGTCTGTGAGGCCACCTGCCCTAAACTGCTACCATCAACAATGGCCAGACATTTCTCCCTTATAGCTAGCTTTTCAGCTATTTGGTACATTCCATTCTTACAAAGTACGCAGGTCATCCTCTCAGGACCTTTATCAATGCACTTGCTGAGGAATTCTCCGTAATCCGCCTGATAAAGATTCAGCTTCGCCCCCACAGAATATTCCTTCAGTTTCTGGTATATTTTCATGATCTTATCATTGGATCCAGAGGTGTAGGGATGGGTGTTGAAGTTAAGCAGGGTCACACTGCAACCTCGCTTCATCATTAAAAAAGCAGCTACCGGTGAGTCAATTCCACTGGAAATGAGACATATAACTCTTCCCTGTGTCCCGATGGGCAGACCACCCAGTCCCCTGATTTTCTGATGATATATGTAAGTTTTATCCCCCCGGATCTCTACAAATAGTTCGAAATCAGGATGGGTGAGGTCAACCTTGGACTTGGTTATCCCATAAACCACTGACCCACAGTATGCAGCCATTTCCTGGCTGGAAAAGTCATGATTACCAACCCTCCTGCATCGTATGGCGAATGAATCCTCCCCTGAAAAAATACCATCCTCAACCAGTTCCCCTATGTAGGATTGGATGAGTTCCTTTATGGATTCATGATTGGTTCTAGTCACACTTGCTGGGCTGTAAGAAACTATTCCCACAATTTTTTTAAGAGATTCAATGGCTTTGGAAAGATCATGGGGATAAATGAATATTCTACCCTCTTTTAATTCCACATTGCCCCCGATAACTGTTTTAATATTTTCAATTAGTTTACGCTCGAACCTTCCCCGTACTTTAGGGCTTTTAACCCCAATTTCGCCATAACGGACAATTATTAATTCATTCACCATTTTAAAACTCCTGAAAATTTAGAAATATATTTCATAGCATGATTTAAGCATTAAACACATATTTACCTACGATATGAAGTTTTTTAGTTAAAATTTTTCATTAATTTTCAATAATCACTTTAATTTACCCTAAGGTGTGAAATATAATTAAATCAGCACTCAAATATTACTTTAATTCTCATTGCATTGTTTTCTGGAACTTTTTCATGGGAAATGGATCCCCATGCCCAGGGTAAACCATGTTTATATCTAATTTTTCTAGTTTTCTTATACTGGAATGTGCTGCATCTAAATCATCCATAATTGAATTTAAAACTGGTTTATCAGTATTAGAAAAGATATCTCCACAGTAGAAATCACCATCGGCAGTGATTATTCCAATTGAACCCTTTGAGTGGCCGGGAATATGTATTATCCTGGCATTCAACCCGTAATCTCCCAAGTCAAAACCATCATCTGTATCAATATCTCCTTTAAAACGGTCGGATTTCTTTAATTTGATGAATGGTAAGGCAAATAAGATACGAACTAGAAGGTTGACCTTCCGGTTATGGGACATGTTCCCTGTCTGGACCATCCCCTCATCATCTGGGTGCAAGGCTATCGGGGCGCCGTATTCCTGGCGAAAATAGGCTACATTACCTGTATGGTCTGAATCACCATGGGTGATAATAATTAGATTCAGATCTCCTACTTTGCAGCCCTCCTTTTCCAGTTCATCCTCCAGACTGTCACGTTTACTAGAAGGGCCTGTATCAATCAATATAAAACCAGAATCAACCTTCAGGAGGTAACAGTTAACAGTGGCTATACCTCCATAAATCTTTAATTCAATCCTTTTTTTATCAGTCAAAAACCCCACCCCACAAACTCTTTCATTTATAACCATTCCTATTTTCGGCATATCGCCCTAAAAATAGCCATTTGATACTTAATAAGGAGTATTGGAAACTTAGAAAAAGAAGATAATACGGAAATAAATGATTATTTCCGTGCTTGAGCCACTTTCCTGGCGATAACCAGTTCACCAATGGCAATGAGACCTACGAAAAATTTTTCCAAACCTCCAGTGGCCCATATTGCTTCTCCAAATGTGGAATCCCGAATCCTTTTCTCATAGTCCTGGGCGGTGACTCTTTTACCAGTCCTGCGGCGGGTTACAATGGCTGATGCCTCCATTAGCTCATCCCAGGTTACTCCCTTAAGTTCGTTGTTCATGGCCTCAAATATCTTGTAAACTTTAATCTCGTACAGACTGGAAAGGGTTTTAACAATATCAAAGGTGCGCACCACACCCACTACTACGTCTTCTTCATCCACCACTGGTATGCTAACCACTCGGTGCTGTGATGCTTCCAGAACTGCTAAACGTGCAGGGTCATTATCTTTAACATGGATAACATCATCCTTCACATGCATAACATCTTTAACTTCCTTCAGATTTTCTCGCAGGCCCCTGGTAACATCCAGGGAGGTGATCCATCCAATTAGACGTTTCTGATCGTCAACTACAGGAGTGGTAAATTTCCTTTTTTTCTCCATTAAAAGTGAGACCTCCACCAGGTCTTCATCAGGGGTTACCACGATAAAATCTTTGTCCATCATTTCCTTAACTAACATCTTAAACCATCTCCAGTTTTAAAGCCCCTACCGGGCATTTTGTAGAACAAACTTCACATAAAATACATTTTTCCTGATCTAAGACCACCCGGTCGCCATCGATTTTAATGGCGTCAACTGGACAGTTTTCCTCGCAGACCTGGCACTGAACACAGGTATCCTGATCCACCAGGAGCTTTTTGGTTTTCATCACAGGTCCCAATTCTCTAACGAGATCAATGGACCCTTGGGGGCAGACATTAGCACAGGCACCGCAACCTACACATGCGTCAGTGTCAATCTGGGCAATTTCCCCTTCAGGAACAGCAATTGCTCCGGTGGGGCAGAACTTGACACATGTAGCGCATGAATCACAATTATCCGGGTTCACCTTTATTAATTCCATGCGCAGTTTACGATGGGGTACCTCAACATCTTTCAAATGAAAAGTAACATCATCCTGGACAGCTGATGTGCTTTCAATGACATGTATACATTTCACAGGGCAGGTCTGGGCACAGATCTCACATTTAACACAGTTTTCCAGTATTCTGGCTGGCCTTGAAGAAGTGGAGTCACTCACAGCATTAACTGGACATTCTTCCACACATAAATTGCACCGAACGCACTCTGGGGAGATAGTGATAAATTTATCTTCAAAGGTGCAATCCTCAATTTCTCCCTTAAACCCTTCGTGACTATCTTCCAAGTCTCTGGATTTAAGTGCTACCTCTCCCTCCAGTACCTCTTTTTTCTTTTTGAATGTTACATCCATCTTAACACCATCATGTAATTCACTAACATGAGCATTTACTATTTGTTAGTTTATTTTCGGTCCCTGATTTATAATATATATTATGACTTCTAATTAAGTTATACCCACATTTCACATCATACTAGGGGGTGGATGGGGTAAATTCATTTAATTTCCCCACTATACACTGATATTATTTCAGATAATGAGGGGAGGCCACTGGTCGCACCAGGCTCCTTCACACAGCAAGAAGCAACGAAGTTACCGATAATAGCAGATTTTTCTATACTTTTACCCCTCAAATATCCAAAGAGAAATCCGGAGTTAAAAGCATCTCCTGCACCTGTGGTATCCTGACATTCAACATTTAATGCCTCCATGAAATAAGATTCATCACCATCTGTAACCATGCATCCTTTTTCGCCCTGTTTAACCACAATTACTTTAATTCCAAAGTCAAGCAGGCTTTTGATCTTCTCATGTTCCTGATTGATGTGGGGTGTCATCAGTTCCAGTTCTTTTTGATTTAATAGTAAAATATCGGTTCGGTTAAGAAGTTTCTTCATGGTTTTAATTCCTTTTTGTGCGTAGATCATCCCCGGGTCCGTGCTAACGGTTACATTGGATGGAATTGAATCAAGAAGCTCTTTTTGTATCTGGATGGTTTTCCCCACAAAAGATGTGAGGTGAATAAGTCGAGTGTTGGAAAGGTATTCCAGGTCAATCTCCTGAGATGTTATTTCATCATTAACTCCGGGATCAACGTACAATGCTCGTTCACCTTCAGTATCCACAAATCCCTGGACAGTTCCGCTACGGCCATGGTGACTTTGTATAACTCCATCCAAATCAACACCTTCTTTTTTAAGGTTTTCCAGGAGCAAATCCCCCTCCCGGTCACTGGCCACCTTCCCTAAAAAACCAGTGGCCAATCCCAGTCTGGCCAGTCCAATAATGGTGTTGGCTGCTGAACCCCCACAGCTTTCATTAAGTTCAGTTATATAAGCTTCCTCATCTTTACCTGCTATTTTATTAACTCGATAAAGGCGGTCCAAGTTTAGTGCTCCAAATCCTACTGCATCCAGTATTCGAGAAATAACATCACTTCCAATTTTTTGAAACATTTTTGCCTTTGAGCCTTTGATTTAATTTTGTAATCATGGATTTATTGTTATCATGAGGAATTTGGTATAATGGGGAATTAAAATCCTCAAAGGGGCTTTTTAATACAAATCATTTTCATTCTAACTATCCATTTTAGGAATAAACCGAATATCCCTTTAGGGGAATAAATCTTTAAGATGTATCTGGTGGTCTCCCAGTTTACCACCATAATTACCTGCCGAGATTCCCAAAACATCATCATGTTTCAACAGAACTTCCATCCCAGTTTTCATGGCCTTTTTAAGGGATCCAATGGTTAATCCGTTTAGAACTATCTCAGGTATGTAATTTACACCCTCCGGCACATGGGACTCGTCTCCCAGTATGTTCTGTAGGGTGGGACAGTAGGGGTGGTTGGTGGTGGGTCCAATCCAGGGATAGTTGGTTTCAGGTTTAGATGCTGCAGAACAGATGTCAAAGGGAGTTATCACACCTTCAATATTTCCAATTGCCTTCAGGGCTGCTCTACCCCCGTCCAGGACTGCTTCCTTACTCTTAGAGTAGTACCAGAAGTTGGCACCCATAATCCCCTCCATGTATCCTAAGCTACGTTCAATGAGGAAGTCGGGTATGGCTATAGGGACCACGATCATGTGCCTGCCGTATAGTTCTTCCTCCCATTCGTATCCATCACCACAGTGACCGACGTGTTTCATGGTGTCAATGTAACCCACCGGATCAATGGATGCATCAAATACTGAGGTGAAGGGTTTTACCAGAATGTCTTGCCGTATGCGGTAGGATAATTCAACCTGAAACTTCTCAATATCAGTGGTATTGTACCAGAACTGGAGTATGGCTCCTTTTCGCCCATCTGGGGTTGCATCTTCATATAACCATCCTTCTATTCCACCCTCTACCCGGCCAATCACAGTACCGGGGGTACTGGTGGCATCGTAGGCCGCCCTCTGGAGTGTTTCATCATCATCGGCAGTGATGATCACCCTGCAGCAGATTCCGTTGAAGGCCTCGGCATAGGTGTCCTCAATCTTTCCATGTAAATCTTCTGTGGTCATTTAGCCCAGTCCTCCGATTGATTTTCCTCTAACTTTTTTACGGAACTTACAGCTATCTTCTTTCAGTTCATCCAGATTATCTTCATTTACCAGCTCGAGCCTGGTGGTAGTTTCAGCCAGTTTTAACGCCAAATGAGGGTCAACTGGGTGATCTTCAATTGCCTTTTCCGGATTTTTTTCAAAGGATGCCACAAATTCCAGCACCACATTGCTGTTATATCGATTGAACAGATCAGCAATTATGGAAGTAATTATAGTATTATCAGCAATAACGGCAATAGATGAATTATCCAGTGCGAATTCATTACCATTGAATGATACTGCTACTCCTCCTTCTTCACGGGCAAAATTCAATGGCTCTACATCGGTTATGCTGTCCCCAACATACATCAGATCACAGGCCTGGAAACTGTTTTTAGCCATTATATCCAGTACTGCTTCTTTTTTACCTTCACCACCCACAGTTTTGACTTCATCAATAATGGAACCAATATCCATCCGGGGGAGTTCATCCCAAAAGATACGTTCCAAATTATCAAATTCTGGCTTGGAAACAATGGATGAAGTGAATTCTTTAAGCTTCTTCCCATCTTCATCATTGATAGTGTATTTGTCCAGATCCAGACGGGTGCAGTAACACTGATCAAAAGAAAAGTTAGTTAAATCACATAAGGCCCGGATATAGGGTTCGTAGCTGGTGCTAACAATATAAGATGGCATGATAATATTTACCAGATTAAGGGTTTCCCTGGCTCCCGGGATGAGGAGAACATTATCTGATGAAAACTCCTTCATGTTTTGATTAGTAGCACCATATGCTTTTAGAAAAGGTAATATCAGTTTTAAAGTACTCCCCGAATTATAACCCGGTCGTTTTATTTCATCGGCTAGAACATCATCGTAATGGCTGACTATCTGGAAAAATTTTTCACCATCCTCTATGAAATGACCAGCCAGTTCAAAGGCATTATCATTAACAGAGATTGGTCCCTCACAATCAGAAACAAAAAATTTTTTACCCAATTTACATCCTCCTGGGGGCGTTAAAATCAAATATATGTATAGGAATTTTTTTTATTAAAAGATTGGGGTTGTTACTCTTAAAAGATTAAGTTAGGATCATCATCTATTATTAGGAAGTAATCCCTTTTTTGGAGATAATAATAATTCTTTAATGAAATATAAATCTTATTTCATAAAAAGAATATAATTCACCATTAAATGTTTCAATGACTCCCTAATTTGTATCAAAGATCTTGCAGTGATTAAACTGTTCAAATATCATCTTTCAGTGTAACCGCCCTGGTGGGGCAGATAATTTGACATTCACCACAGAATATGCATTTATCCCGGTCAACAGTTACCTGATCGTTTTCCAGGGTCATGGCATCAACCGGGCACTTGTTAACACACACTCCACACCTTTGACAGGACTTACCATCAATGAGAACTTCTCCCTCAGATGGGCCGGTGATTTTTCGTCTTTTAAAGAGAACACGACCGTCTTCCACCTGGAAAGATTCTTCTTTGAGTGATATTGAATCAAATGGGCAGGTTTCAACGCACTTACCACAGTAAACACACTCATCACCAATATGTACTGGTGAAGGCATCTCCAGTTTTATGCAATCCACTGGGCACTCTTTTATACATGCTCCACAACCAATACAACTATCTTCATCCACCATTATCTCCCGGTGGGGATGGGTGGCCTGTATGATTTCCTTGAGATCTTCAATTTCAAGATCCGCACCAGCCAGTGCCTTGATCTCTGCGGTGACCAGTTCAGTGACATCCTGGGTGAATTCATCCTCAGTGTGACTGTAACTCACTTCACGGGTGACCTTGTTAAGGATGGAATCGATCTTAACAGTTTCACGGGCTAATTTCTCACTTTCCTTCTCCATGAGTTCAGAAACGATTTCCATTGTTTTTATCTTTTGGTACCCTTCATAGGCCCTTTTACGGGATGAATACCTTATGGCAGTAGAAGGACAGACATCCATACACTCTTCACAACGAGCACAGTAAGATGGATTGATGTAGGGCAGTTTGCTTGTTTTACCCACGTTTATGGCACCTCTGGAAGGGCAGACACGGGTGCAAGTCATGCAACCAATACATTTTTCCTGGTTGACCACAATTGCTTTACCACCTACCACTGAACGGGGTAATATTTCACCGTACTTTATGGCTTCAGTGGGACACACCCGGGAACAATATCCACAGCGCACACATTTATCTTCATCAATTTCACTGTGTGCTTCCTCGGTACCCGAGGACACTAGATGAATGGCTCCCATACGACAGGCATCCACACAGGCTCCGCACTGACGGCATAGCTTAGTGTTTATATTGGGAACATTCTCTCTACGCGGTTTGGAAAGGGTTGTTTCCATGTGAATAGCATCGTAGGGACAGGCATTCCTGCACAATACACAGCCGAAACATTTATCGTCAATTTCAATGTGATTGTTAACGGGATTTTCACCAACCGCATCCACAGGGCAGGCTTCCAGACAGGGTCTTTCACTGCAGGAGGCACACTTATCATGGTCTATATCATATTCCACTTCCACGTCACGGAGTGGTTTATAGATCTTTTTAAGTTTCTCTGATTTTCCGTTTTCATCGGTCGTAGTGGGCATTTTTAATCAGCTCCTACAGGTAACTGTGATGCCTTAATTGTGATATGGATAACTCCATCTTCCAGGGATGGTGGATCCAGTAAGAACCTGGCGACAAAGAAACCGGCCACTCCAAAAGGACAAGTCTGATAACAGGTGCTGCAGCGGAGACACTTTTTTGGGTTTCGTTTAATCACATCTTCCTCTTCATCGTACTTTATGGCCCCGGATGGGCATTCATTAACACATAAATGGCATTTTTTACATTTTTCTTCATCCCAGGTCACGATCCGTAATTTAAGGCGATCGGTGATTTTCTGGAAGGTATCCAGGATCAGATCATCGTTCGCCAAGATGGATCGGGCACTCTCAACCAGATCCTCTATGGGATAATCAAGTTTGTAGATTTTGGTGTCTGATAAATGGGTTATGTTATCTCTTTCAGCTTCGATACGTTCTTCTAAGGCGTTAACGATAAGATTGATTATGGTTTTTTGTTCCTGAACATTGGAAATGTAGATACCTTTAACTGCACCCTTCACCGGACACTTGTTCAAACACTCCCCACAGCTAATACACACTGACTGATCAACGACGATTTTATTATCAGCTTCGTAAATAGCACCATATACTGGACAGGCATTCATACATTTTTTGCAGCGAATGCAGAGGTAATCATCGATTACATACATTATTTCAGTGGGTACGATGGTGAATTCTTCCCGGATAAGATGGTTTTCACCACAAGTAATGGTTTTAGGGTCAGTGGGACAGACCTCTGCGCAGAATCCACAGCGGATACATCCGCGGTTGTTAATTACCGGATAAGTTTGCCCTTCCGCATCAGCTGTGTCTTCGCTCCTAACCAATTTTATTGCCTGAGGCGCAGGACATGCTGCAGTGCATGCACCGCAGGCTATGCAGTTTTCTGGGATGACCTGGGGGAAGTCACGGAAACGGTCGGGTGCTTCCACAATTTCGGCGTTGGTCTTGGCCACTGCAAAATTTTCAGCCCAGGATTTTCGGGCGAACTCGTAAAGATACCAGATTACCGATGACATAATGCATCAACTGTTTTAAAGATTTATTTTTAATTTGTAGTTATTTATTTAAGGTATTTAACCTTGTGAAGTCCATCAAACACCTGTTTTTCGCCTTTCTCATTCAGGATCACCACTCGCTCGGTGCAGGCAACACAGGGGTCAACACTGGCATAGGTGGCCACGGCATCAGCCACTGTGGCCACATCCTGTAACATATACTTACCACAGACATCGATGTTCATTATACTGGGGGTTCTAATGGAGATCTTCTTAATGAGGTTTCCATTGGTTTCAGCCATATAGGTAACTTCGCCACGTGGTGCTTCATTTCTCCAATCTGCGTATCCTGCAGGGATGTTTATTTTTTTACGCACATCTCCCGGTGGTATGTTTTCTATTATCTGTTTGATGATCTTTATGGATTCTGTGATCTCATCGAAACGATTCATGGTCCGGGCGTAGTTGTCACCTTCTTTTCTCCAGATAACCTTCCAGTCAAATTCATCCTGGTAGGTGTGATGGTTTTCCCGAACATCATGTTTCAAACCGGAAGCTCGGCCAATAGGTCCAACTGCACGACCTTTAATGGCATCTTCCCTACTCATCTTACCCACATCCTTTGATCTGAGGCCAACCAGTGGGCCTTCATCGAACATTTCCACGTATTTATCGTATTCAGCCTCTAAATTCGTTATGATCTGGTGGATACTGTTTAAGTGTTTTTCTTCAGCATCCATTCTAACTCCGCCCACCACATTCCAGCCCATATTCACCCGGTTACCGGTGAGTAACTCGATTGCATCCATCACTGGCTCCCTTAGGTGTAACATGTACATGAATAATGTTTCGTGTTCAATTGCTTTGAAATAAGTGGAGTTGGCAATGAAGTGGCTCTGGATCCGGTCCAGTTCATTGGTAAGGGATCTGAGATATTGTGCCCGCAGTGGTACTCTTTCCCCGGCTATTTTTTCAAAGGTCTCAGCAAAGGTCTGGGTGTGGATATAAGAGCATATACCACAAACTCTTTCTGATAGAAATATTCCTTTTTGCCAGGTTTTACCCTCCATTACCCTCTCTATACCGCGGTGAACATATCCGTAATCAATTTCAGCACTTATAACACGCTCTCCCTCTGTTTTAAGTTTCAGGCGCACTGGTTCTTTAAGGGCGGGGTGTATGGGTCCAATTGGAAGTATCATGGTTTTTGCCTCCCTTTGGCTGCTATGGCATCGGGCCCCACTGCTAAAATTGCA
Organism: Methanobacterium subterraneum; assembly: GCF_002813695.1. Classification (NCBI taxonomy): domain Archaea; kingdom Methanobacteriati; phylum Methanobacteriota; class Methanobacteria; order Methanobacteriales; family Methanobacteriaceae; genus Methanobacterium; species Methanobacterium subterraneum. The sequence goes on from NZ_CP017768.1 coordinate 532,472, forward strand.
GCTAAAATCTCTGAGGGTCGGGGTGGGCAGCCTGGTATTTCTGCATCAACAGGTATGAAATCTGATACAGGTGCATAGACACTGCATCCTTCCTGGTTAAAAACATCACCGGTTAAGGGGCAGTTTCCTATGGCCACCACTACTTTGGGTTCTGGGGCTTTAGCGTAGATTCTTTGTAAGTTTTTCTTCCACTGTTCAGTCACTGGTCCGGTGACCAGAATCACATCGGCTTCCCGTGGATTGTTGTGTACGTAGATACCGTACTGTTCCAGATCGTAGCGGGGAGATAAGAGGGCTACAACTTCGATATCGCAGCCATTACATCCTCCAGTATTAATAAGGCATACGTGAATTGAACTTTTCCTTACAACATCTTTAAGGGCATCTAACATTGATTTACCTCGATTTATCTCATTAGGTATTCCAGCAAATCTTTCCTACCATCTTCCATGGCTTCCTGGTATGATTTGCCTTTAGTTAATATTTCAGCAGCAATTTTATTCTTAATTTCTTCAGATTCTTCTTCTGACAATATGTTCATTACATCACAAAGCCAGCATAATCTCAAATCAGAGTGCAATTTTTTCTTAATACAGTAATGTTTTGATGACTCATAACGAGGATGTAATGCATCTATGCTGGCCATATCTAACCTTCTGATTAATATCTCTTCCAGTTGGTCTTCTGAGATTCCTAATTCCTTGGAAATAGGTTTTATGATATCCACTTTCCAGCGGTAACTTTCTATGATTCGCATTTTCATGATCCGTAGAATATCATCTTCATCCATACCGGATATGTCACCAGTTTTTCCTATTTCTTCTCTGCTCAAAGGATCACCGTCCTTATAATCCAGATGATTCCAGCAATTATAATACCAATAAATGTTTCATTTCTACCGTAACCAGGTCTCATTCCCAGGACCATTGCCAAGAGGAACACACCAAGGGTTACAGTGATGTAATAGGGTATGAAAGTGATCAGTGCACTGTTAAGGGCCAGTGTCCAGCCTACCACAGCTAGCACCACTGCTAGGGCGTCAAGATCTCCAATGGCATATGGTGCTTTGTATTTCCGGTAACTCAAGACCAGTCCCAGGAGGGATCCCAGTACAAATGAAAGTATGTAAGCTAGATAAATTGTTTCATTCATTTAATCACCATTAAACTGGACGGTAAAGATATATGAAGGCAGCAATGAATGCCACCAATGTCAGGATCATGGCCCATTTTTCGGCGTTTTCTGAGAGGTGGATTGTTCCTTTTTGATTAAGGAAGTAGGTGAGAATCATCAGGAGGAACACTCCTATGGTGAGTGGTAAAACTACAATCCACTGTAAGAAAGAGGCCAGGGCACTGGCCAGAACAGCTCCAAAGGCTGCCAGGGTCATGAAGAACAGTGTGTCTTTTTCTTGTATTTCCATTTTCTTGATTCTCCTTTTATATGAATAGAATCACGAGGGAACCCACGATTCCGATTATGGCAAAACTAACCTGCATCATTATAGAATGATTAGGGTTTAGTATAGGGGTGGTGGCATTAATAAAGGCCACAATTGTTGATAATGATACCATACCCACTAAGTACCACAGCGGGCTAAGGCCTCCTATGAAAACTGTTAAAAACACCCATAAAAGCATGTACCACGCAATGGATTCTGACATCATTAGATAACCACGGAGCAATCCAAAGTGTTCGGTTTCGTATCCGGAGATGATATCTTTACCTTTGGTTATGGCGAAGGGTGAGTAAGGGGCTTTGGATAATATCAGAACGAAGAACATTGCCGCTGCAAGGGGTATACTGTAGATCAGGGGACCGTTTGCAGTTTGGAAGTTCACTATCTGGGCGATGTTCATGGTTCCGGTTGCAAAGTAAATGATTATGAGTACTGCGAATAATGGTACCTCGGCTGCTGCTGAGAACACTGCTCTGACACAGCTGAGTTTACCATAGGGTGAACCAGAGGATGATCCTGCATTGTGTTCCACAATCTTGTGTAATGCATAAATTGCAAAGATAAGCAGTAATGATCCTTCAGTAACCGGACCCACAATAACCGCTGAAACCCATATAACACATAACATAGCAGTTATGGCTATATAGAATGGCATCGCAGCGGTTTTGGGGAAGGATGATTCTTTAATGAAGAATTTTAAGGTGTGTAAGAGGTGCTGGATGATAGGTGGCCCTGGCCTCATTTGTATCCTGGCCATTATCTTCCTCTGCAGTCCGAAAAGGACACTCCCCACCAGAAATGCAATGAGGACGTTCAACAGAATGTTTGCCATTAAGTTCAATATGATCACCGATTATTTTAGTCCTGATATTTTAGTAACGGTTAGCCCCAATAATAAGGGTTAATATTCTACAAATGGGTTAATATCCTATAAAAGGCTCCCTGGTTTTTTCTTCTTCATCATCCTGGGGACCTCTGGCCATTACTATCAATCCAAATGACAGTATTCCGGCAGGTATGCATATAATGGAAATTGCGTAAACCACCCAACTAGGTGGGTTGAACAGGAGTCCATAAATGATTCCTGCTAACGAGATTATAAATATTAAATAGCTTGATACCTTCAGTTTATCCATTATTTCACCAGTTGATGTGTTCTTTTAATTTTTAACAGTTTACCAGTATACATTGCCATATAAATTGATTTTAACCTTTTTATTTCTATTCTTAGAATGGTTTGTTTATGATTAGGAGTATTTCAATTAATCTAACAATTACCAGTAATGAGCTTAAGTGAATTATAAGCAGAAAGGGAGAACCAGGGGTTCTGAACATTTCTGCTTTAGTGGCATAAAACGGTGCTACACCGGTTTCACCTGCTACTCCCAGTAAGAGGAGTAAGGATCCAAAGATCATCATGGCAGTGGTAGGTATATTGAGGATTTCCAGTAAACTGATGGTACCAGTTGATGCCAGGATCATTGCCGCACCACCAAAGAGGGGTAATACAGCTATCATGGCCACCAAACCATACTGGAAAGCGGCATCCAGGACATCCACCTGTTTCACTGCAGCCACTATTCCAATGTTAACAATACCAATGAGACACACGAATAGGGTGAAGTTAAACAGATCCCCAGTGATCATGGCACCAGCTGTTGCCAGTCCACAGATAATTGCCAGGAATCGTCTGATCTTAAACTCTTTCTTACCCACCTTCACTTCCCTATCTTTAAGGGTGCCGAAACCTGCTTCCACCTGAGTTTCGGTCCTGCTTATGGCAATGAGAGTAGTGAAGGCCAGTGACCCAGCGAACATGAACAGGTTAAGGGGTGCCAGGTAAAGGACAATATCCCCCAATGGAATGTAGCCCAGCAACTGTTGACCCAATATGATTATATCCATTTTAATAACTCCTTACTACTCCTTCACTTCTTATTGAATTCTTCACGGCCCAGAACTCCTATGAGGCCTGCTTTCAAAGCAACCTTTATGAAAACTCCGAATGCTGCCAGGAACAATGCTAAAAGCCAGTACTGTGGGAAAACAAAGAACAATAGGAATCCTACCAGCCATAAGCACCATGCAATACCGGACACTCCAGCCACACCTTCCCACATGTCTGATGGAACTCCGCGCACCCTCTGGGAGAGAACGTAAAATAATATACCTCCACCAGCAACTGCCCCTCCAGTAAATCCAGTTAGGAATGCTCCGTAAGCTATCAATATTATAGCCATGAAAGTAGGAGCAGTGGTCATCACTTCCATGTCCAGTGACACTGGTAAAGGAATTAGCTCTGCGGTTTTACCGGTTTTCCTCATCTCCCTGCTCAGTAATATCTCCGATATGGCCAGTATTTCTGCCAGCTCCACCACCAGTCCCGGTAGTATCAGGGCTTCTGCCAGGTCAGTTCCTACTGCTGCCACCAGGATCAACATCCCAATACCCACGATATCAGTTAATATAAGGGCACTTAGATCATTTTTCTGGTAGGCAATGGCCATCAGGGCGATGAGTCCCACAATCAAACCAGTGAATACAGCGGGTATGAATAATGAAACAACTATTGGGGATACAACGCTGGGAACCAGTACTGAGGCACTCATTCGTCTTCCCTCCTTTTCATGGTGAAGTTAAGTGCCACCCATGAGGCTATCACAAAGGCCATCATAAGTATGCTGGACTCCAGTATGGTGTCAAAACCCCTTGAATAATATAATATTTCATCTATTAATCCACCAGGGGATGAGTAGATGGATGTACCATAATAAATGGTGGTATTGCTGACTCCAATGGCAATTGGGGACATATAACCAGTTACCATCCCTGCTTTTTTTGAAAATTCAGGGTACTGTGATTTAACAATCCCTGGTTCTTTAAGGGGCACACCGCCTCTATCGTAAGGTGCCAGGGGGTCCTGCTCATTGATTTGTAGTTGTGGTGCTGGTCGGGGGTACAGTTGTTCATTGTTAAGTCCCATGGGCACCAAAAAACCCGCCAGTAATAAAACTCCGAGTATTATGGAGAAAAATCGAGGGATTCGTTTAGGGGTGGCCAGTGAATTCCAGAGTCTGCCAATCCTACTCATAATTCCGCCCCCACTTCTTCTAACCTAACAATAGCCCTTAAGAGGATCATGGTTATGATAGCTGTGGCTGCAATGAAGGTTACCAGTGCAATTGTATGATTATAAGTTAAAAATATAAGCGAAACACCCACTGCAGCGATTTCCGTGTTCAATGTTCTTACGATTGGATCTTTGACTCCAGGGCCAATGGCAGTTGCCAGTCCCCCTAGAATGGTCAATGCCACACCAGTATAGAACCATATGTAAACATCAAGCAAGGTTCCCGTCCTCCTGGGATTCTTGGTTTTTCTTTCTAACTTCATTTATCTTAATAATTCCAATCAGTAAGATAATGGTGGCAATTGGGTCGAAGATAGCCGCGGCCATGGCCACATCCAGGTACTTGGCGGCTACAATCATTCCTACAAATCCTCCCTGGAGAAGTGCAAACATGATCACCTTGTCCAGTGGTTTGGGGAGGGCAATGATCCCTACAGTGCCAATTAAGGCCAGGGCTGCTGATATTGTGGTTAAGTTTACAAAGTCAAGGTACATTTTATTTCACCATGATCTCTTCTTTCACCCTTCCCAGGGAATATGCAATAGCATTGGAGCTCAGGGTCGATGTCACAAAGAATGTGATGGCTATTATTGCTCCGAAGGGTGTCTGTATATATAAACCGATAATTGCGGACATACTAAAGCCGATAACATTAAGATAAAGTAAACGTTCCGATCGGTTTTGTGCCACAAGTGTACGCAGTGCCATGAGCACCACAATTATGCCTAATATTTCGATTAACATGATTTTCCACCTATGTTAACTTGGTGTGTCTCCCCATCTTATGGGCGATTTTTCCCAGAAGCCGTGAGGCTCCGGGGTGGTAAATGCCCTGTATTGTAAGGATGGCTATTACCATACCCACAATGAAGTATTCAGTTTTAAAACCAATAAATGAGGTTAAGAATATTATAACAGTGATGCTGAGTGCTCCGGTGGTTCCTGCATATCCAGGGTCGGCACATAACCGGTTACCGAAGTAAACCAAAACTGCAGCTATTAAACCACCTTCAGGGATTCCTATGGCATAACATCCTATTGCAGCCAGTAAAGTTCCGGCTGATGCGTCAGGTGAACATACTATGTTTCCCTGGAAGAATCCTCCTGCCAGGTCTCCTCCCCTCTTCTGCACGGATCTGCCGATTACATCGGCACCTTTAACTCCAGGTCCTTCTGGAAGCCCCATCCATGTGTCAATGAGAACGAAGTTCACCCAGCAGATAACAGCGGCAATTGCTATTCCTAAAATTTCATTCATGGGAACTTTCCTCCTCTCCATCTTTTTGGGGTACGGGAACTAACTTTTCTAAAATAAATTTACTGAATAAAGCAGTGATGATCCCGGTGATTAAGGCAACAATATATCCCTGGTAACCTAGCTCATATACCATGGCGTAAAAACCAACGGCCAATACTGCAGTTGGAAAAACGGCACTGATGGTCCAGGAATGCCTAATAGGCTTATTTGGGAGTAAAGGGAGCCTTAAAACCAACCCAAGTATCAGGGCTGCAGCCAGGGCAATAAGATAACTGAACACATTAGCATGAATAATCATGATAAATAGGTGGTCTCCTTTATGTATATAAATCTTTTTACTTGGCAATTCTTATGCGTTATTACTGACATGGTTCATTGTTTTTTATGGTTGCAATGGAACTGATGAACCGGATTTAACACATCATTATCTAAATAAAATTATTAAGAAGATTTTAATCTTTTCTAAGTCAATTAATCTCTTTACTTATATATAAAGTATCTCTGACTTGGCATATATTAAATGTTTTCCATTACACTTTTGTAATCTATTTAGAATGAATTAAAATGATTAAAAATAGTCTGAGAATTTTAAAAACTTTCCATGGTTTTTTAAAGTGATTAGGGGTAGTTATTGCCCAGATGATTCAAAGATCGTTGATGTTTCTGTGGGTATAAACTGTAAACAGATAATAATATTCTAATAGGGATATCACCTTTTCGTCCAATAGTTCAATATTCTTCTTTCAACATGTATTACAATCTCACAATGCAACCATTAACCTTTTTAACCCTACTGGTTATTTTAATCAGTTCCCCTCATGATAATCTCCCTCAGTATTGATTTCCCATAAATTATTCTTGGAAGTGATTCCATCAATTATATTTTTAACTGCGGCCATGGCAGTTAACATGGAATGATCCATGTTGTTGTAACGGTGCATACCGTTTCTTCCAATCAAAAAAAGATTCTTAAACTGGTCAGTAAATTCTCTGATTAGATTAAACTGAGGATACATTCCAAAGTAAGCTGGATAAGTTTTTTTCATTTTGATAACCACCCCATCTTTAACATCTTCTGGGTTAATTATACCTATTTCTGACAGTTCATCAATGGCAAATTTCTGGAAATCCTTTTCAGTCATAGCCCATAACTTGTCACCTTCATTACAGAAATATTCCAGACCAATCCATACATTTCTTGGATCATGTGCCAAGTAAGGACTCCAGTTATTGAATATTTGAAGCCGGCCAATTTTCACATCCCTTTCCTGAATGTAGATCCAGTTATCTGGAACAATATCGTTAACAGTGATGGTGTTGGTTTCATTCTTAAGTTTTAATTTATCCATCAAAAGTCCAACCGTTATAAAATCACGGTACATGAGGCCGTTAGACACGTTAAGAACATTATTTGGTACTTTACACTTAAATGAATTAATCAAATCCTTTACTGGCATGGTGGAGATGAAATAATCAGCAGTTTCCTCATGAATGGTTCCGGTGGATTTATCAATCACAGTGACTCGGGATATGCTATCGTCATGAGGAGTTATACCACACACTCGGTGATTGATGTGTATTTCACAACCATTTTCTTCTATAATACGAGCAACTTCCTCCCATAACTGCCCCGGCCCGTATTTGGGATACATGAATTCTTTAATTAAACTGGTTTCCACATTTTCCTGGTATATGGATGAATCCCTGGATAGATTCTTTTTCAGCGCATGGGCAATAGTTTTATAAATCGAAAGTCCCTTTATTCGTTGTGATCCCCATTCTGCAGTGATTTCACTGCAGGGAACACCCCACACCTTTTCAGTGTAATCCTTAAAGAAGGTATGGTAAAGTTCACGGCCAAATCGGTTGATGAAAAAGTCCTGGAGGGATTTTTCAGGTTTTATTTGGTGAACTGATGTTTTAAGGTAACTTAAACCAATATTAACAGTTCTCAAGATCCCCAAATTGAAGAAGGTGTTGAAATTCAATGATACTGGGTAATCAAAAAATTTTCTAAGGAAGAAAATCCGGGATAATCTACTGCGTTTAAGCATTACTGCATCTGTTTTTTCAGGGTCTGGTGATAAATAAGTTACAGTTTTCCCAGATTTTATTTTTCTTTTATTGTATTCCGAGTTAAAGGGTATTTTTCTCCCCAGAAGCCGATCATCACTTGCTGGGGCTCCCTGAAGAGGTAAAATGTTGGTCCACCATTCCATAATAATCTGTGACTTTGAGAAAAACCGGTGTCCACCAATATCGATGCGGTTACCCTTGTAATTAATTGTCTTTGATATGCCACCCACTGCATCAGTTGATTCATATATAACTGGTTTGATATCAGTTTTATCAAGTAATTCATAGGCAGCGGTTAATCCGGCAGGGCCTGCACCAATAATAATTGCCTTCTTTGGAGTTTCAGTCATGATTTCCCGTTAATACAGTTATAACAGTATGAAGTAGATTGTAAATAGTTAATATTTCAATAGAATAATGTCAAGTTATTAATTAGGTTTTGACAATTAATATCAATTTTTACCTTTAATATTATTTTCATTATTTAAATAGGATGTTTTTTAAATATGGAATTTCTACTTGAATAAAACGAATTTTCTGGCGAAGAAATTCCAAAATAGAATGATCACAGCAGCCATAATTTTGGAAAGAAGGTAATATATTTGCAAATTTTCGGTGAAAAACCATATAAACAATTCGTTTAAGAGAATACCCACAATTCCAATGAGAGCGAAAACTCCAAACTCTAGTTTCCGATTACTCATGGTTCTTCTGTTGAAAACCCAGTTTATACTCAGCATGTAATTGGTTATTAATCCAAGAACGAATGCTATTGCTGCTGAAGCCAGGTAATAAATTCCAAAAAAATCAGTCAGGATGAAGAGTGATGAAAAATCAATAATAAACGCAGCTCCGCCTGTGAAAATGTATCTGAAGAGTTGTATCTGTGTTTTGTCAGTCTGATCAGTTACTAGTTTTTTCTTCAAATTTTTCATACAGATTTTCAAGGTGATCTCCTGATCCAGTTCAACATTTCGTTACCTGAATCATATAATAAATGAAAAAAATTGTATATTTTTTTAAATAAATATGATATCTTTTAAATAAGTAGGATATCAAAAAAAAATAGGATAATTAAGGGTTTAAGCGCTTCTATTTTCCTTTTTAAGGAAATAGTTAAGCTGATCCTTTATTATATCATTGAGGGTGTAATCTATTTTGCTGCCTATAGACTGAATCTTCTTGGTGTCAGCAAATAGGATTGGCACCTCAGCAGGGCGGAAACGGTCTGGGTTGAACTCAATGGTAACATCGCCATGGGTTGTGTTAACCTTAATTCCTTTATCTTCCAGGGTGTACTCCAGTTGCCCCTCTAAAATTAACTGGTCAACCTTAGTTTTAGGGAATTTAACTCCATAAATGGAACTGTTATCCATCTCATTAGGATCCTGAATCTGTTTGTCTCCCTTAAAGGTTTCGATCCGGTTCACATCCCATCCAGCTTCTTCCAAACCCAGCAATATGTAGCTCAACACAGAGTTAGTCCTCATGGAACCCTGATTGTAAACTTCCCCTGCCTGTCCTTTTTCAGCTAGTAAGAGATATCCCTGAACTATGTCTTTAACATGGGACCAGTCACGGAGGGAGTTAAGGTTTCCAATGACAATACGGTCAGATTCACCGGATTTGAGTTTCATGATCTGGTTGGTAACCACTGAGGTCACGAACATTATACCTCTTCCAGCTCCTTCGTGGTTGAAGGCACGTGAAACCACAGTATCCAGACCATAAGAGTGGTAATAGTTCCTCATGAGGTAATCACCATAAACTTTGGAGACAGCATAAGGTGACATTGGCCTCAGGGGGTTGGTTTCTGTTATAGGTACCTCTGGAATTACCTCTGGTTCGGGGAAAATAGTTCCGTAGTCTTTTTTTGCTTTCTCATACTGTTCCTGGGACGATAGGACAAGCCCGTATTCTTCACTGGAACCAGCAAAGACTATTTTCGTGTCTGAATCTTTTATTCGCACTGCTTCCAGGAGGTTGCTAGTTCCAATACAGTTAATGTTCTGGGTTTCCTGGGAGTTGTCAAATGATCGTTCAACAAATGACTGGGCTGCCAAGTGGAAGATGTAATCAGGCTGGGAATGATCAAGGGCATTAGTTAATGAGGTTATGTCAATAAGATCTCCTTCAATTAGATTTACTTCATTACTAATTCTCCGATCAATAATGTTTTTAGCAGTTGTACCATCAGCTCTTCTCCGGATCAACCCATAAACGTTAGCCTCACGGCTTACAAGTTCTTTAGCTAAATAAGAACCTGCAAATCCACCTATACCAGTTATGAGAACATTTTTATCTTTCCAATTCATATTAATACCTCTTGTAATGTTGATCTTGTTAAATTAAAAATTCATATACCACTATTAAATTAATCGAAGTATAAATTATTTTTTAGGATTATTAGTTATTTTAGGCAGAATATTTTTATAAAATATTATTATGGTGTTATTTTCTCATATATTGCCACCACTCCGAATTCCTTTATTATACGATAACTTTTAAGAGTTGGATGGGATTTATTTGAATCAAAATAATAGTAAACCCCATTTTCTTGCAGATAATCAGCGAATTCATCGGTATTGTTGTAATATTTTAGATATGCTCCGGTGGTTTCTTTATGAAGATACCAGGTGACTGCATTGGGATAATCAGAACCGATTATTTTATTGTAGTAGTTTGGATCATAGCCTTTAATCCATTGACTTGCATCTTCAATGTCCAATGTAAAAGTTTTCTGTGGTGTGTGGCCTATATAGGTAACTGTGGTAACTGATAAACATATTAAAGCAATAGCCATATAAACCAGCCCTGACTTAGATTTTAAACCATTAATTCTAGGTTTTAGTTCATTAATGAATTGGCTTAAACCTAAAACTATGAAATAGGTGAAAGCAGGGGCCATGGTAATAAAATATCTATCCACTTTAAATGGTAAAATACCATGGAATAAAAAATAGGCACCAAACCATGATAGAAACATCAAATCCAGAGCTAATTTGTTATCAATCTCAAATCTTTCCCTGGCCATAAATCTATATGAAAGATACACCAGGGCCAATAAGAAAATTTCACTCAGAATTAGGGATTTATTATAGAAACTGAGGACCAAACCAATGAAGAGGACTAAAATTATGGTTATTTTTCCTAAATTAATAATGTTTACCTGTGAAATATTTTTTTCTTTTCCAGTGCTTAAAAACCGGTAAATATAAGAAAAAATCCCAATTACACTTATCATGGTAATGATATATGCTAATACTGAAGGAATTCCTTCGGAAGGATTTAGTAACTGGCGATATGTGCCCTGGATTGGTCCTAAAGAAATATAATTCAATGAATTCTGAAGATAAAATAAGAAGTTAGAATTGTAAGCAACATCTTCCACACCGGAGGATGAGGATGTTACAATATCGAAGAAAAGTCCGAACAGAGCACTGGTATCCAGCTGCAGAATAAAGAACGTGAAAATGGTTAATAATACCCCAAATTCTATAGCGATTCCAAAAATCACCTTTTTTATTTGGGGAATATTTTTAACTTGGTTAAAATTGGCTAAAATATAGAAGATCATGGGAAGGACTATCAAACCTGCAGTGTACCTGGTGAGTATGGAAATAACCAGGAGCGGCAGGACCAAATATAAAAATTTTGAATCCTTTTTTAAACCAATTACCATGAAATAAAGTGCCCAAATTGAAAAAACAACTCCTGGAAGATCTATTCCTCCACTTACAGCCCAGGCCATGACCACTGGTAAAGAAATAAAAATTAAACTACCAGTTAAACTTTTGGTAGAATCGAATCGTTCATTTAAAAGTAAATATAATCCTATAATGCCTAAAATAAATATTAAACCACTTAAAATGAAGATTACATCAACAGATACATATCCCATTCTAAAAAAAAGAGAGGTTAATAGGGGAATCAGAGGTGGTAGATGATTAACAACACCGCTACTTCCCATATTTGCAAAATGAAAGGCATTGTTCAGATAGTTGAAAACATCCCAGTAGGGGACACCTATTTTAATTTGAATCATTAGAAGATAAGCAACCAACACAACAGTGATTGAGATAAGTATAACCAGAGGTTTGTTTAACATTTCCCTTAACTTATCAAAAATAGAAATATTATTTTTTTCCTGATCCAATGTACCACCAAATATTTACAAAGTTTATTATTCTTTAAATTCTTGATTTTCAACAAACCAATGGACAGTCTCGCTCAGTTCATCAGGAAAATTGATGGATGGTTTGAAATTTAATAATTCCGACTTGGAAATATCAGCTAAAGAATGTTTTACATCACCAGGCCGAGGTTCATCGTAAATCGGATCCATATCTTCCCCTAGTGTTTGGTTAATTACAGGAACAAGCTGATTGATAGTTGTCTTTTTTCCTGTTGCTATATTATACGCTCCTGTATGATTTGACTGGCATGCTCTTAAATTAGCTTCCACAATGTGCTTAACATATATAAAGTCCCTACTTTGTTCACCATCACCAAAAATAACTGGTCTTTCTCCATTTAAGATGCTACTAATAAAGTGTGGAATTACAGAGGCATACTGTGAATTGGGATCCTGCCTGGGGCCAAAAACATTGAAATATCTGAGGGAAATAGTGGATAATTTATAAATATCAGTAAATAACTGGCAGTACATTTCCCCCACAGCTTTACTAAGGGCATATGGTGAAACTGGTTTAAGGAGAGTCTTTTCAGATAATGGTAAGTTAGTGTTATCACCATAAACAGCTGCTGATGATGCAAAAACCACCTTTCTAACGCCACAGTCACGAGCAGCTAGAAGAACGTTTAGAGTACCAGTTATATTAATTAAATTACATTTAATAGGATCGGCCACACTGGCTGGAACACTGGCCATTGCTGCATGGTGGAAAACATAGTCGCAACCTTCAAAGGAGTTTACCAAGTCAATTTCTGTTATATCCCCCAGATCAAGACTAATTTTATCAAATTCAAGGTGTTTGATATTTTTTATACTGCCGGTGGTTTCATTGTCTACAATCACCACTTCATTATCTTGACAGAGTCTCTCCACCAGGTGGGATCCTATAAATCCAAGACCCCCAGTAACTGCTACTTTTTTATTTTTCATAATAATCCTCTATAATATAACTTAATCTTATTTATTTTACGTTAACCAGAATGAAAAGTGATCTGTAAACATTTTCTGTGTCCGGCAATTTATATAAATCAAATTGGAATTTATATTGGCCTGTTTCAGCTTTGAACTCAAAGGGCATACTCTTATTTTGGTTGTTTTCCAGGGTAAAACTTTCTTCTTTTAAAGTTTCATTGTTTTTAGTTATTTTTAGCAAGTAACTGGTGTTAGAATATTCATGACTGACAATGCCCACAGTAAGCTTTCCAGTTTCGCCAGTGGTTAAATTGGTAGGATAATTACCAGCAGTTCCATCTGCACCTAATAAATAGAATTCTGTGAAATTATCAACTTCATAAGGGGTAGAACTAATGTAAAATATTCCAATGACACCAATAATCAGGAAAATTCCAATGATTATGGAAAGAGTTCGGTCAACATTCATGATATACCTCCCATCGATTACTCTTTCAAATGATTTTAAATATTATTTTAGATTATAGATTTTGGAAATGTAGATTGGATTATATTACATAAGAATATTCAATTATAAAAAAGTAGGTAAATATTGGTTTTTTAAGTGGGGTTAAACCAATATTTTCAGGATGTTTAAGATTTTGCTTCAAATAAAATCTTGGCTGCCATGTACTGTAAGTCACCAATGGTCACCAGGAAATTAAATCCATGACTATTCAGGAATAAATCTGGATTCTTTAATCCATCAGTCGCTTCACCTTTTAAGTTATAACCCCAATCTGGCAGATACTTACTAAAAGTATCGTCACGAGCACGGGGTAAGAAGTTCACACCACAATTCGTGGCTTTTGTTGGTAAATCTGTTATATTCCATGCAGGTGGTGAAATCCATATGGAATAAACTTCCCTGGCTCCCTTTATACCCTGATAATAACTGCCGATCATGGCATATATAGTCCCAGCACAAGCACCCCCGTAGATATCAACTACCAATGCACCCTGTTGGACACTACTATTTCTAAGCACAGCGTTCTGAGTATCTGGACCTATTCCATAACCATATGCATCTGCTCCTGCATTTCTAAGTATGGATACTAATGTTTTCATCCGATTCTGGTCAGTAGCTGAATCGTATATGTTATCACTGGTAATATACACCGGTTTATATAAAACCACAGAAACTGGCAACGTGTTATTCTGGTATGATGATAAAACTCGGCAATAAGTGTACAACAACATTAGGAAATTAATTTCTCCAACACTACTTGACATTTTAGAAGGACCCTCTTGTTCATGATTAATGAAGTAGGTGTTAATATTCCCTGCCAGTTCTACATACTTACTGAGAACTAGGGTTCCAGCCGCAATTACATTCCGATCACTGCTGGGAACTATTCCATTCTGGAGATAAATCACGGTGTTATCTTTGTTGTTAAGTTTTATTGTTGCAGTTGTCAAAAGCTGCAGGAATTGGGCTTGATTAACCAACACACCATTAACGGTGATTAATTCAGGATAATATGCATTGCCAACTACAAAATTTTTAACATCCACCGCACTTTGGGTTATTTGACTGATGGTAAATGATATTGTATCATAAATAGGTATATTAGACATTTTCCACGGTTTTACATTAACCATACTGGGCAAATCCTTAAATGAGTTGTACTGATTGAGTATCCGACAGTACATGTACAATGTGGCTTGATAACTCATTTGTCCCAGGGAGGTGGAAACAAGACTGGGTGCCTTTTTATTGTTTTCAATGTAATTTTTTATATTTTTTGCCAGTGTAATGTATTCATTTTGAAGTATAATGCCTCCGGCTATGGTTTCACTGCCAGTTCCTGGTTTATTGGCATTTATAAGAGATATCAGTGAGGTATCACCGGTGTTGATGTGGATGGTGGCGGTGGTGATAAGGTAGATGAATTGTGATTGGTTCATCACTACTCCGTTGATGGTGATGTATTCTGGTAGGTATTTGTTTCCTTCCAGGAATGTTTTCACTTCAATGGCGGTTTTAGTGATCTGTTGTATGGTGAAAAACTCATCACGGATAGGAATATTAGAAGTAGACCATGGACGGACAGTTACCAGTAGTGGTAAAACTCCATTATCTCTGTAATTATTTAGCACGCGGCAGTACATGTAGAGTGCGGATTGGAATTTTATGTTTCCTAGGCTGCTGGTGATGGTACCTGGTGCCTGACCATTATTTTCTATAAATGTTTGTATGTTTTGGGCTAGTTGTAGGTATTCGTTTTTTGTGAGTGTTCCGGGTGTGGTTGTTTCGGTTCCGGTGGTGGGTGTTTTGGTGTTGGTGAGGTTTAGTGGTGTGTTGTCGTTGTTGTTTATTTTGAGGGTGGTTTGTGTGAGTAGTTGGAGGAAGGTGGCTTGGTTTACTACGATTCCGTTGATGGTGATGTATTCTGGTAGGTATTTGTGGTATTCTAGGAAGTTTTTGACTTCTGTGGCGGTGTTGGTGATGTCTTGTGTGGTTATGGTTTTTTTGTTGGTGTCGGTTATGGGTATGTTGTTCCAGGGTCGCACTGCTAGGAATGTGGGCAGTGCTCCGTAGGTTTTTTCCATGTTTAGGGCGCGAGAGTAGAGGTATAGGAGTGATTGGAATTTTATGTTTCCTAAAACTGTGTTCATAGTGGCTGGTGCTTTTTTGTTGGTGTTGATGTATGTTAGGATGTTTTGGGCTAGTTGTAGGTATTCGTTTTTTGTGAGTGTTCCGGGTGTGGTTGTTTCGATTCCGGTGGTGGGTGTTTTGGTGTTGGTGAGGTTTAGTGGTGTGTTGTCGTTGTTGTTTATTTTGAGGGTGGTTTGTGTGAGTAGTTGGAGGAAGGTGGCTTGGTTTACTACGATTCCGTTGATGGTGATGTATTCTGGTAATTTTTTGTGGTATTCTAGGAAGTTTTTGACTTCTGTGGCGGTGTTGGTGATGTCTTGTGTGGTTATGGTTTTTTTGTTGGTGTCGGTTATGGGTATGTTGTTCCATGGTCGTATTGCTAGGAATGTGGGTAGTGCTCCGTAGGTTTTATGCATGTTTAGGGCGCGAGAGTACATGTACAGTAATGACTCAAATTTTATGTTTCCTAAAACTGTGTTCATAGTGGCTGGTGCTTTTTTGTTGGTGTTGATGTATGTTAGGATGTTTTGGGCTAGTTGTAGGTATTCATTTTTTGTGAGTGTTCCGGGTGTGGTTGTTTCAGTGCCTGTTCCAGGTTGGTTTACGTTTATTAATGGGGTGGTTGTGGTATTTGTGTTGTTTATTTTGAGGGTGGTTTGTGTGAGTAGTTGGAGGAAGGTGGCTTGGTTTACTTTGATTCCGTTGATGGTGATGTATTCTGGTAGGTATTTGTTTCCTTCCAGGAATTTTTCAACGTCTATAGCTGCTTGGGTGATTTGTTGGTTGGTAAAGGAAGGTGTTCCTTCTCCGGCAGCGTAATTATTGGTTTGATAATCGTTATGTTCTGGATTGTTGTCTGAAGTTGACTGGGTGATGGTAGTATTTGTGGTGTCAATGATGGTTGTGTTAATATTTGAGGTTAGATTCTGACCATCCTCAGCTGCATAAATACCATTCAAACTAACCAATGCCATGAAACACAACAATACTACCAAAAACAACTTACGATTAATACTCATCGCCTCCAATCACTTCTAATAACTCCTTAAAAGTCCATCAATAAATTCGATAATAGTATAGAGTTTAAGTAATAAATGGATGTTTAACTTTAATATAAAATTTATCTTTCATAAACATAGAAATTTCAACTATCAACTATAACTATGATATAAATTCAAAATTGCATCCTATATATAATTTTTTAATTTACAAGCTAAATAAAAACACTCGAAATAGAATCTTTCACTTTCAAAAAAGATTTAAAAAGTTCTAACCATAACCATTATGAATTTACAATCCTAATTGATCATTCCCATTACCAATTTTCAATATTACCATTTTTTCTTGGAAAATAACACACATAATATTTTTCCAATTCCCTAGTTCGGTTATAATTCAAAATACCTTATTTTAAGAAGTTACATAAATAAACCCGGGTAACTAGAAAATTATTAAAATTCTATTTACTAATAATCTCCGTAAACGATCATATTTTCATTAATTAGGTTTATTTTTTTAGTCCCGGGATATTTATGAACATTTTCTATTCAAAACACCAATCCATCAACCACAGACACAAAATCATTGGCATGACTTCGAGTTACATCATATGGTTCATAAGTATATGTTTCATAGAGAATGGCTGGTATGCCTCCTTGTATCAGGGGAATGGTGACGTACTGTGGGCTTGTCTGTGATGGTGGGGAGAAGTAGGATAACCATCCTATACGATTTTTTATAACCCACGCAAGGAATTCTGATGAACCTCCAGAGATAGGGCTAAATACAAATCTGGTCTGAGCCCAGTTACCCACATTGGAATGGATATCAATGGCCATATTATATTTTTTCACCTTAATTTCAGGAACAGCAAACATATTTGCCAGTAATTGCCCGTTCATCCGTCCTTTTTCATAATTTGATGCATCTTTAGTCACTGAAACTTTGTAAATATAATAACAGTGCGCTAATGAATTATCATAAGCCTCAATTGCTTCCATAATTGCCTGATGAGAAGCCCACTCAATGGGATGCACACCCACAATATAGGCGATCTTAACTGAGGACATCAAATTTCCATAGGGTCCTGAAACCACCACATTACCATAACTGGTAGTTCCAATGTTACGGGCAGTTTTCCACGCTTTTACATAAATACTCTCAGGAAGTTGTTGATTTTTTTGGAAGGAGTCAAGTACACTGCTAAAGAGATATAGTTGAGAGGGGAAGCTAATTTTCCCTAGGTTTATGTCAAAAGATCCTGCTGCTGCTTGATTGGTGGTGATGTGGTCATAAATAGACTGGGCAAGAGTAATATAACTTGCTAAATTAATATTTCCACTGTTCATTTTCTCATAACTGGACTGGGGTAATGCTACACTCTGGAGATAAGTTGAACTACCACTTGAATTGTTGATTTTTAGTGTTGCAGTTACTAAAAGATGCAGGAATTGTGCTTGATTCACCACTACTTTGCTAACCGTAATGTATTCCGGTAAATAACCATTACCATCAAAGAAAACTTTAACTTCTTTTGCAGTTTTGATAATGTCCTGGTTGGTGAACTGATTGTCGTAGATGGGAGTGGTCCAGTTTTTTAGAATTATGTTGGAGGGTAAGGTTTGGTGGATTTTATACTGTTGTAGTATGCGGCTGTACATGTAAATTATTGATTTAAAACTGGTTGTTCCTAGGTCAGCCGTCACACTACTGGGTCCTTTTTCATTCTCCTCGATGTAAGTTTTTATCTCCTCAGCTAATTGCACATAACGAGCAGTGCTTAAAGAACCAGCAGATAAATCATCTTTAATAGTTGTTGAGGGCAGTCCTGCATTAACTGGTTTAACTGATCCTGAACTTTGGCTGTTAATTAAGATCACAGAACTAGTTAACAAGTGTAAAAATTGGCTTTGGTTAAGGAAGACCCCTCCTACAGTTATCCACTCTGGTAGGGAACCGTTGCCATCTACAAAGAGTTTAACATCCACTGCAGCGCTAGTTACTTCGGCAACAGTAAACGTAGTTTTGTCGTTAATGGGTATATTTGCTGTTTTCCATGGTTTTACATTGATAAAAACGGGTAATTCATGGTTCAAGTTGTTCTGATTGAGTATCCGACAGTACATGTACAGTGTGGCTTGATAACTCATTTGTCCCAGTGAGGTGGAAACAAGGCTGGGTGCCTTTTTATTGTTTTCAATGTAATTTTTTATATTTTTTGCCAGTGTAATGTATTCATTTTGAAGTATGCTGCCTCCGGCTATGGTTTCACTGCCAGTTACTGGTTTATTGGCATTTATAAGAGATATCAGTGAGGTATCACCAGTGTTGAGGTGGATGGTGGCGGTGGTGATAAGGTAGATGAATTGTGATTGGTTCATCACTACTCCGTTGACGGTGATGTACTCTGGCAAGTATTTGTTTCCTTCCAGGAAGTTTTTAACCTCAATGGCGGTTTTAGTGATCTGCTGTATGGTGAAAAACTCATCAAGAATCGGAATATTAGAAGAAGACCATGGACGGACAGTAATTAACAAAGGAAGGATGTTATCAGAGGTTTTATAGCTACTCAGGACACGAGAGTACATGTACAGTAATGACTCAAATTTTATGTTTCCTAGGCTGCTGGTGATGGTACCTGGTGCCTGACCATTATTTTCTATAAATGTTTGTATGTTTTGGGCTAGTTGTAGGTATTCGTTTTTTGTGAGTGTTCCGGGTGTGGTTGTTTCGGTTCCGGTGGTGGGTGTTTTGGTGTTGGTGAGGTTTAGTGGTGTGTTGTCGTTGTTGTTTATTTTGAGGGTGGTTTGTGTGAGTAGTTGGAGGAAGGTGGCTTGGTTTACTACGATTCCGTTGATGGTGATGTATTCTGGTAGGTATTTGTGGTATTCTAGGAAGTTTTTGACTTCTGTGGCGGTGTTGGTGATGTCTTGTGTGGTTATGGTTTTTTTGTTGGTGTCGGTTATGGGTATGTTGTTCCAGGGTCGCACTGCTAGGAATGTGGGCAGTGCTCCGTAGGTTTTTTCCATGTTTAGGGCGCGAGAGTAGAGGTATAGGAGTGATTGGAATTTTATGTTTCCTAAAACTGTGTTCATAGTGGCTGGTGCTTTTTTGTTGGTGTTGATGTATGTTAGGATTGATTGGGCAAGTTCTAAATATTCATCTTTGTTAAATGTGCCTGGTGTGGTTGTTTCGGTTCCGGTGGTGGGTTGTTGGGTGTTTGTTAGTTCGGTGGTTGTAGTATCTGAGTTGTTTATTTTGATGGTGGTTTGTGTGAGTAGTTGGAGGAAGGTGGCTTGGTTTACTACGATTCCGTTGATGGTGATGTATTCTGGTAGGTATTTGTGGTATTCTAGGAAGTTTTTGACTTCTGTGGCGGTGTTGGTGATGTCTTGTGTGGTTATGGTTTTTTTGTTGGTGTCGGTTATGGGTATGTTGTTCCAGGGTCGCACTGCTAGGAATGTGGGCAGTGCTCCATAGGTTTCATGCATGTTTAGGGCGCGAGAGTAAAGGTATAAGAGTGATTGGAATTTTATGTTCCCAAAAACAGTGCCTACGGTGCTAGGTGCCCTGCCATTATCGATGATGTAGTTCGCTATGTTTTGTGCCATAGTTAGGTATTCTGTTTGTGTGAGTGTTCTGGGTGTGGTTGTTTCGGTTCCGGCAGGAGGTTGGTTTACGGTTATTAATGGAGTGGTTGTGTTGTCTGAGTTATTTATTTTGAGTGTAGTGGTGGTTAGTAATTGGAGGAATGTGGCTTGGTTTACTTTGATTCCGTTGATGGTGATGTATTCTGGTAGGTATTTGTTTCCTTCCAAGAATTTTTTCACGTCTATGGCTGCTTGGGTTATTTGTTGGTTGGTAAAGGAAGGTGTTCCCTCTCCGGCAGCGTGAACATCAGTTTGATAATCATAGTACTTTGCATTATTTTCCGAAGAAGATGACTGAGTGGTGGTAATATTATTGGTAGTAGTATGGGTTATGTTGTTATTTGAGGTTAAATTCTGACCATCCTCAGCTGCATAAATACCATTCAAACTGATTAGGCCAATAAAACATAATAATATGACAATTATTAATTTTCGTGTGATATAAAACTCCCCCTTAATATTATTATTATTTTAATAAATACTTATTTTATAATATCACTTAAAATTTTCGAAAATTTTAGGCAATACCCCCATTAAATAAAATTAATATTAATGATAGATGATTCATAACAATAATATATGGTCAATATTGACACTTGTTAATCATACCCTTGTTTAGGTTAAAAAATTATTCACAAATTTTCACTAAATTAAATCGTTAAGTTAACTTAATTATAATTCTCTCAACAGTTCGGTATAATTTATTGTAGACTATCTGAATTAAAAGGGGATAAGTGGTATGCCAGTTTCCAGTGGTGGTATAAATCCATTTATAATTGTTTTTATGTTTTTTTATTATTTTACTTAAAGTTTGATAGTAATCATTTGAAAATGAATCCCCTATAGATAGGTGGTAAGAAGACTGTGGCACAACGTAAACATGGTAACCCTTATTTTTAAGGCTTAAACAGTAATCTGCCAGATATAAGTGCCATCCTTGGCATGTTTCTTCATCGAAAGGGTTTTCTTGAAAGATACTACGGGGAACTATAGCTAAACATTCATCCACAGTTTGTACTTCAATAGGGTCATCCTGGGGAAATATTCCCACAGATCTGGGGGTAGTCCCATGCTTCATATTAGATCGGGGAGTTCGTCCCTTTCTCCCGGCTACACCCGCTACACCCATATCTTTTATGGATTTCAACATTTCTTCAACATCACTCAGCCAATTCGGAGAGTTCAGTTCCATGTCCTGGTGTACGAACATTATATATTCTTCCTGGGCCTTGCTTCCACCATGGTTAAGTGCTTTAGCCGCTGAATTGAATTTGTTTTGAGTGTTATCTATTAAAATTAATTCAGAATTACAGTTCTGTTTTTTCAGGCTTTTGATTAAGCAATTATTTAGAATTTGACGGTTGTTGTAGACGCAAACTACTGAAATCATTTTATACCTCTGAAATAATTAGTAACGTAATTATCACTGCTAAACTCATTGTGATAATGTCTCAAGATTGCTCTGTCGATTTTCAGTTCAGATAGTTTTTTTTAAATGTTTTTATAACCATCCAAGGCAGTATATCATTTATAATATATAAAAATATCTAGATTGCATTCTATTAAACTTTACGGATAAGAATTTATATGACTCTATTAATTATAGACATTAGAGGAATTACTAATTAGGAATTTTCCCGTTTTTAGTCAAGTCTAATAACTTTCCATGCAAAAGACTAAAAGGATGTGTATTAAAACTAATAAAATCATTATCTTTTCAGATGGCTTATTAATAATTTCACTAAAAAGTACTCCCAAAATCAATGATTAGTTAATCATATTTCAAACTCAAATCTATAAAATGAGATGGATTTAAATGAACACCGCACGAACCATAGCAAAAAATTCAGTTGTATTACTCATAAGTCAGATCATTATTTTTGCATTTTCATTTATCATCACCATAGTCACTGCCCGTTATTTAGGTACTGGAGGATATGGAATACTTTCATTAGCAACGGCTTTAACTGGAATTGTGGGTATTATTGCCGATGCTGGATTAGGTACCTTGATAATAAGGGATATTTCTCGCGATAAATCCATGGCTAATAAATATATTTCTAATTCAATTTTGATGAAAATTTTATTATCATTACTAGCATTTGTTGCCATAATATTAATTACTAATGGGGTAGGTTATTCTCCAGTTGTTAAGAACGTGATTTACATTATGATGTTATCGGTAGTTGTCGGGGCTATTTCCACTATTTTTATATCAATAATCCAGGCCAATGAAAAAATGGAGTATATTTCACTGAGCACAGTTTTAAACAGCGCAGTTTTACTGGTAGGTACTTTAATAGGTGTACATTACCATATGGATCTTCTTTTCTTTGCAGCTATTTACTTGATTGCCAATATAATAAATTTCATTTACATAGTAATCATATACTTTTGGAAGTTCTCCATACCTAAAATTGAAATAGACTTGAGTTTTTGGAGCCCAACACTAAAACAGGCCTTACCATTTGGGTTGACTGGGACTTTTGCCACAATATATGTATGGGCTGATACTTTCTTGCTATCGGTAATGCAAGATAATGAGGCTGTAGGGATTTACAACGCAGCTTATAAATTAATAACGGTGTTACTGTTTATTCCTAATGTTTTCAATGCTTCACTATTCCCGGTATTTTCTAAATTCTTTGTTTCGTCTGAAAATTCACTTCAAATGGCTTTTGAAAAATATTTTAAATTTATGTTGTTGATTAGCTTCCCCTTAGGGATCGGAACTACTTTACTGTCTAATAAAATCATATTGCTTATTTTCGACTCCCAATTCGCAGATTCAATAGTTGTTCTCCAAGTTTTGATATGGTCTACCATTTTCATCTTTTTAAATAGTCCTTTTACACAACTCTTGCAGTCTACAAATAAGCAGATGATTTTAACTAAAATAACCAGTATATGCATGGTGATTAATATTGCTTTAAACTTAATTTTAATCCCCAAATATAGTTATCTAGCCAGTAGTGTGATTACCGTAATTACTGAATTTCTGGTATTTACTTTAGTCTTATTTACAATTCGCAAAAGTGGTTATGGATTTTCTAAGTTAAATTTAGAAGTAACCATAAAAGTTTTCATTGCCAGTATAATTATGGGTGTGGCTATACTGTTATTATACAATCTCTGGTTGCCTTTAATAGTCCTGTTGGCAATTGCAATATATATAGCAGTCATCTATTTAATTGGTGGAATTGATTCGGATGATATTAGTTTAATTAAAAAAATTATAGGTAGGGGTTAAATTGGATAAGGAAGAGATATACGAATTAGGACTTCCTGCCAAGGAAGCTTATATGCCATTTATAAAATTCGCGCTCACCCATATCGATAAAGAAGATAAAATAATTGATGTGGGTGGGGGGGAAGGAGCATACTCTTATGAATTAATTAAAAGGGGTTATAATCCTGTTTGTGTTGATATAAACGAGGATTATATTAAAAAGTCTAAAGAAAGAGGTGTGGAATCCTATGTTATGGATTCAACTTCTCTCGAATTTGATGACAATTCTTTTGATGTAGTCATCTTATTTGAAGTTCTAGAGCATGTAAAAGATTTTGAAAAGCTTTTAATGGAATTGAAAAGGATAGCCAGGAAAAAGATTTTAATCACGGTTCCAAACTGTACTGGTATAGAACAACTTAAACCCGGTTTTACCTATGACCATCTTCTAGCAAGGGACCATGTTAACTTCTTTAACAAAAAAGATCTGGAAGAGGTACTGTCAAAATATTTTGAGAACTACAAGGTGGAAGAAACGGAACAACTTCCTAATACAATTGGATTATCTAACTGGTTAAATTATATTATATTCGGGTTGAACCGACTGAAATTAATCAAAGCAACACAAATCTATTATAGATTATACGCTGTGATTGAGATGGAGGATTAATGAAGATTAAGTAACTCGCAACATCGTTATTAACTTCCTAAAACGGCAAACTGGAGTAAATGCCTTTTAATTTGTAAGAACCAGTATCCCAGTTGTCAATGACACCAAACTCATTGTAATTATTGGAGCCATCAGCAGTTACCCAGCCACTGTTTACATATATCTGGGCCCATACATGCCCGCACCATGTTTGGCTGTATGTGAAGAAACAATCTCCATGCACATATCTGGCAGCCAGGCCCGATGCCCGGCATAGTGCAACTATTGCATGGGAAATATCACAACAGTTACCTCCCATGGTATTCAAAGTTTGATAAGCTCCTTTAGCAGTATTATAATAAAATTCATACTCTACTAAATCCCGAACCCAGTTGAAGATATGCAGAGCCTTATCATAAGGTGTAACTGCCCCCACTGTTATTCTCTTAGCCAGATCAATGATTAGGGGATCATTAGAATTACAATGATTACTGGGCTTAAGATAAACCTCAAAACCAGCAGGTAACTTGTAAACCATCAAAGCCCACGGTTTTATGTTTGTAATTGATGATGGTAATGTTTTTTTGGAGTTATAATAATCCATCAATCGACTGAAAAGATATATTTGTGAAGTGAAGCTGATGTCACCTAGACTACTTGAAAAACTACCCTCAGCTATTCGATTAGTGTCAATATATGATTTAATCCTTTGAGCAAGTATTAAAATGTCATTTAAGGCCATATTTCCAGAAATCATATTTTCATAGTTATACGTTGGTAAGTTTACTTTCTGGAGGTAGATGACTGAATTGTCATTGTTTTTAATTTTTATTGCCGCCTGGGTTAAAAGGTCCAAGAATTGTGCCTGATTCACCACCACACCACTTATAGTAATTAAAGTAGGCAGTATCAAATTCCCTTCAGCAAATATCTTCACTTGCATGGCGGTGGTGGCGATTTCTTGATGGGAAAAGTAATCATCATAGATTGGTATGTTTTGTGAGGACCATTTTTTCAGATTTATGGTCCCAGGTAAAGATTGGTGTAGCTTATACTGTTGCAGTACGCGACTGTACATGTATATGAGGGATTTGAAACTAACAACTCCCGAAGAAATAGCCATACTAGCTGGCCCTTTTTTATTTTGCTCAATGTAAGCCTTAATACTCTGAGCCAACTGCAAATAACTATATTTACTCATATTATTTGAAGTAAAGGTATCAGTAACTGTTGTGGAAGGTAGAACTGCATTAACAGGGGTGACAGATCTGAAATTTGAACTACTGATGAAAATTGTGGCCCCAGTTAGTAGGTGTAGGAATTGGGTTTGATTAAGATAAACACCACCTACAGTTATCCATTCAGGCAGGTAACCTTTTCCATCCACAAATATTTTGATTTCCACAGCGGATTGGGTTATCTCTGCAATAGTGAAAGTAGCTTTATCATAAATAGGTATATTCGATGTTTTCCACGGTTTTACATTAACCATAATGGGTAAATCCTTAATTGAGTTGTACTGGTTGAGTATCCGACAGTACATGTATAGTGTGGCTTGATAACTCATTTGTCCCAGTGAGGTGGAAACAAGGCTGGGTGCCTTTTTATTGCTAATAATATAATTTCTGATATTTTTTGCAATGGTTAAGTATTCATCTACCAATATACTTCCCCCACTTACCTTTTCAGTGCTAGTTGTGGGTACTTTAGCAGTTATTAGGGTTATTGGTGAGGTATTGCCAGTGTTGATGTGGATGGTGGCGGTGGTGATAAGGTAGATGAATTGTGATTGGTTCATCATTACTCCGTTGACGGTGATGTACTCTGGCAGGTATTTGTTTCCTTCCAGGAAGTTTTTCACTTCAATGGCTGTTTTAGTGATCTGCTGTATGGTGAAAAACTCATCACGGATAGGAATATTAGAAGTAGACCATGGGCGGACAGTTACCAGTTGTGGTAAAACTCCATTATCTTTGTAATTATTTAGCACGCGGCAGTACATGTAGAGTGCGGATTGGAATTTTATGTTTCCTAGGCTGCTGGTGATGGTGGCTGGTGCTTTTTTGTTGGTGTTGATGTATGTTAGGATGTTTTGGGCTAGTTGTAGGTATTCGTTTTTTGTGAGTGTTCCGGGTGTGGTTGTTTCGGTTCCGGGTGTGGGTGTTTTGGTGTTGGTGAGGTTTAGTGGTGTGTTGTCGTTGTTGTTTATTTTGAGGGTGGTTTGTGTGAGTAGTTGGAGGAAGGTGGCTTGGTTTACTACGATTCCGTTGATGGTGATGTATTCTGGTAGTTTTTTGTGGTATTCTAGGAAGTTTTTGACTTCTGTGGCGGTGTTGGTGATGTCTTGTGTGGTTATGGTTTTTTTGTTGGTGTCGGTTATGGGTATGTTGTTCCATGGTCGTATTGCTAGGAATGTGGGTAGTGCTCCGTAGGTTTTATGCATGTTTAGGGCGCGAGAGTACATGTACAGTAATGACTCAAATTTTATGTTTCCTAGGCTGCTGGTGATGGTGGCTGGTGCTTTTTTGTTGGTGTTGATGTATGTTAGGATGTTTTGGGCTAGTTGTAGGTATTCGTTTTTTGTGAGTGTTCCGGGTGTGGTTGTTTCGGTTCCGGGTGTGGGTGTTTTGGTGTTGGTGAGGTTTAGTGGTGTGTTGTCGTTGTTGTTTATTTTGAGGGTGGTTTGTGTGAGTAGTTGGAGGAAGGTGGCTTGGTTTACTACGATTCCGTTGATGGTGATGTATTCTGGTAGTTTTTTGTGGTATTCTAGGAAGTTTTTGACTTCTGTGGCGGTGTTGGTGATGTCTTGTGTGGTTATGGTTTTTTTGTTGGTGTCGGTTATGGGTATGTTGTTCCATGGTCGTATTGCTAGGAATGTGGGTAGTGCTCCGTAGGTTTTATGCATGTTTAGGGCGCGAGAGTACATGTACAGTAATGACTCAAATTTTATGTTTCCTAGGCTGCTGGTGATGGTGGCTGGTGCTTTTTTGTTGGTGTTGATGTATGTTAGGATGTTTTGGGCTAGTTGTAGGTATTCGTTTTTTGTGAGTGTTCCGGGTGTGGTTGTTTCGGTTCCGGTGGTGGGTGTTTTGGTGTTGGTGAGGTTTAGTGGTGTGTTGTCGTTGTTGTTTATTTTGAGGGTGGTTTGTGTGAGTAGTTGGAGGAAGGTGGCTTGGTTTACTACGATTCCGTTGATGTTGATGTATTCTGGTAGGTATTTGTGGTATTCTAGGAAGTTTTTGACTTCTGTGGCGGTGTTGGTGATGTCTTGTGTGGTTATGGTTTTTTTGTTGGTGTCGGTTATGGGTATGTTGTTCCAGGGTCGCACTGCTAGGAATGTGGGCAGTGCTCCGTAGGTTTCATCCATGTTTAGGGCGCGAGAGTACATGTACAGTAATGACTCAAATTTTATGTTTCCTAAAACTGTGTTCATAGTGGCTGGTGCTTTTTTGTTGGTGTTGATGTATGTTAGGATGTTTTGGGCTAGTTGTAGGTATTCATTTTTTGTGAGTGTTCCGGGTGTGGTTGTTTCAGTGCCTGTTCCAGGTTGGTTTACGTTTATTAATGGGGTGGTTGTGGTGTCTGTTTTGTTGATTTTAAGGGTGATGGTGGTTATTAGTTGAAGAAATGTGGCTTGGTTTACTTTGATTCCGTTGATGGTGATGTATTCTGGTAGGTATTTGTTTCCTTCCAGGAATTTTTCAACGTCTATAGCTGATTGAGTGATCTGTTCGTTGGTAAAAGAGGGTGATCCTTCTCCTGCAGCCTGATAGTTATCATATTCTTGGTTGTCTTCTGAAGAAGTTGACTGGGTGGGGGTAATATTTGTGGTATCAGTAATGGTTGTGTTAATATTTGAGGTTAAATTCTGACCATCCTCAGCTGCATAAATACCATTCAAACTAACCAATGCCATGAAACATAGAAATACAACACATAATAGTTTAAGGTTTATATGGAACCCCCCATGATTAGTTTTATTTAACTCATTTTACATCGCAAAATAATTTTTTTAGTAACATTAATTTAATGAATATTTAAACAATGAATATCATAATATATGAAACGTTCATTTATGTCTTAATTTCAATTATTAAACATTAATATACATTAAAATTTGCCATATATATATAATTTTTGTTTCACAAACATTGAAAAAATCGCTATAGGTCTTATTTCTCTATTTAGAACTTCTTTAAAGGGGAACAATGTTGTCTTAGGTAAGTTTCCTAGGATGGGTGTCTATTTCTATAATTGAAACTCTTTTAAAACCTATTTTCATTTTTCAGACCCCATATAATCTTTTATCAATAACGAAATTCAATCAATATTAAACAAAACAACATTAAATTGTGATTGAGATTATTTTAATCATATTAGTATAATAAGAACTACTCAAACAATTCATAAAGACAAAATTCCTAAAAACAAATGAAATTAACCATTGGATTGTTTTTCATCCAAAATAACCTCAAAAAAATAATTTAAAATATTTTTGTTATGCAAATGAAACTTATTTTTAAATTAAATACAAGTCAATCCCATAATTATATTAAATCCTAGAATGCATTTGTTATTTTATAGGTTCATATAGATTTTCATATATTCTCATTATATAAAACTAAATATAACCAGATAATTATGAAAACAAGTACAATTATCGGATAATAAAAAGTTTATAACCAAAAATAATGAAAGTTTAGTAAATTAGAAATTCTCAAGGTAATCTTCAATGATAACAGTAGTGTGTGTATATAATAATCAAGAAATTTTGGACAAACTCCTTCTAAAAAGCTTAAAAACACAGTCATTAGATTATGAACTGATTTTAATGGACAACACCAATAATCATTTTAAATCAGCTGCTGAAGCTCTGAACCAGGGTGCAAAAAAAGCTAACGGCAGTTATATGATGTTCGTTCATCAGGATATAGATTTAAAATCCGATGAATGGCTGAAAAATACAGAGAGCACATTAAATTCTTTGGATAACTTGGGTGTTGCCGGTGTTGCCGGTGTATCCCCCTGGGATGAGGATGAAAAAATATCAAACATAAAACAGGGCTCTCCTCCACGAAGGATTTCTGATAACCATATAGAAACTCCTCAAAAGGTACAAACAGTGGACGAGTGTCTTTTTATAATTCCCAAGTCAGTTTTTGATATATTAAAATTTGACGAGGAAGTATGTGATGACTGGCACTTGTATGCTGCTGATTACTGTTTAAGTGCCATTAATATGGGGCTTAATGTTTTTGTAATACCTTCAGAGGTCTATCATAGTTCTCCAGGGAATTCCATGTCCGATAAATATTACACTACCCTGGGAAATATATTGAAAAAGCATAAAAAATATCATAGATTTATTTTCACTACAATGGGCGGATGGACATCTTTTTACCCTCTTTATATCCAGAAGAAAAGACCATATGTTAAAAAGAAATTATTGGCTATTTTTCAAAAAATTTACCAAAGTGAAAAATAGTTTTACTTCAATTAACTATAAATTAACATATTTTAACCATATTTTTAAGGAGAATAAACAGATTAAGAATTAAACAATGATTATCTATTCAAAGATTATCTAATGCTATCAAAATTTTAGATTAAGTCACCGCATAATTAGAGAACAGTGAAATAATGAGTTTTCCACGTGTTGCAATCATAATCCTAAACTGGAATGGATGGAAAGACACATTGGAGTGTCTTGAATCAGTATATCAAATTAAATACCCTGAATACGATGTAATAGTAATTGACAATAATTCTGAAGATATTTCAATAGAAAAAATAGAAGATTACTGTGCTGGTAAAATAAAAGTTGATTCTACTTTTTTTAATTATCAGGATAAAAATCCCATAAAGATTTTTAAATATACCAACACCGAAGTTGAAAATACGAAACTCCCTCAAATGGATAACATCAATTCGATTAATTCCCAGGAGAAGTTAACCCTTATAAAAAACGATAAAAACTACGGGTTTGCCTGGGGAAATAATATTGGAATAAAACATGCACTGAAAAACTTGGATATTGAGTATGTGTTACTGTTAAACAATGATACCGTTGTGGATAAAGATTTTTTAACCGAACTAGTGGATGTGGCAAAAAATAACGACAATGTTGGTTTCGTCGGGCCCAAAGTCTATATCTACAATGATAAAAATACTTTACAAGTTGCAGGTGGGGCTAAAGTAGACTTAAAATATGGTGAAGTGGATGAAATTGCCTACCACCAGTTGGATGAAGGCCAGTTTGATCACTTCTTGGAACCGGATTATATTGGTGGTACATGTATACTATGCTCCAGGGAAGTAATAGAAAAGATTGGAATGTTGGATCCTACCTATTTCATGTACTGGGAAGATGCAGATTGGTGTTTCAGAGGACGTAAACATGGTTATAAATCAGTTTATGCCTTCAAATCTAAAATATGGCATAAGTACGGGGCATCCAGTGATACTCCATTTAAAATGTATTACTTTACCCGGAACCGAATTTATTTCGTGAAAAAAAATAATACCCGTAGAGAATTCCTCCGCTTTTCAATATTTATACTGGCAGTAACATTATCTAAATCAATCTGCCAGTTGATATTTAAACGTGATTTGAAGATGAGTTATGCATATCTTAAGGGTTTTTTTAATGGAATAATCCTTTCTGATAATTCAACTGATATTAAGGTGTAAAATAGTTAGTAATGGAATAATATTATTTACGAGGAATTAGATGGAACAAAGACTAAAAATTGCAGTTTTTCACAATTTGCCCTCAGGAGGGGCTAAAAGAGCGTTATATGATCATGTCAAATATTTAATCAATTCTGGTAATATTGTGGATGTTTTTATTCCATCCACGGCTAACGAGGAGTATTTACCCCTGAAAGAAATTGCTACCCATGTTAAAGTTTATCCAGTTCATAAGAACATTTCCAGTTTCTTGTTATCTTTTATGAGGTATCGTCTACCAGTGGGTGAGTTGAGTAATCTTGATAATGCTCAGAAATTAATAGCCGATGAAATCAATGGAGGAGATTACGATGTTGTATTCTGCGAACAGGATCAATATTCCATGACTCCCTTTATACTCAAATATATTAAAAAACCGTTTGTATACTATTGTCAGCAACCTTTAAGGCATGATGAAGCTATTCTTAAAAAAATTGCTAAAAATAAGTCTGGTATTAAGGATTCCCTTAAGGGACTGGTTTACCGTTACATTGATAATCGTTTTGTAGCTATTGATAAAAAATTAGCAGAATCTGCTAAATACACATTGGCCAATTCCTACTTCTCTAGAGAGTCCATTTTAAAAACATATGGAATTAATTCTTATGTTTGTTATCTGGGAATAAATACTGAACTTTTCAAACCAGTTGAAGTTCTGAAAAAAAATATGGTCTTATCCGTGGGAAGCTATATCTCGATGAAAGGTCATGATTTTATAATCAAGTCTTTAGCATACATAGATCCAGGAATCCGCCCTAAATTTGTTTTAATTGCGAATAATGGTGATAATGACTGGAAACAATATCTTGAAGAACTTGCAGAAAGTTTAGATGTTGATATGGAAATTTTAACTTTAATTGATGATGATAGATTGGTTGAACTTTATAACCAGGCCCAACTTATTCTCTATTCCCCCCACCTTGAACCATTTGGACTGGTACCACTGGAATCTATGGCCTGTGGGACACCAGTAGTTGCAGTTAAAGAGGGAGGAGTTAGAGAAACCGTAATCCATAACAAAACTGGCCTACTCACAGAAAGAGACGAAGAACTATTTTCCAGTGCTGTAAAAGAATTACTGCAGGATGAGAATAAAAGATACGAGTATTCCAAGAATTCAGTGGAATTAGTCCGAAATTACTGGACACTTGCTGAGGCAGGGAAAAGATTGGATTGGCATTTAAAACGGGCTAAAAATAGCAAATAGTTACATAAGTTGGAGAATTGAAAATGAATAGTACTGACCCTCATGTTTCCATTATAATTTTAAATTGGAATGGCTGGGAAGATACCCTGGAATGTCTGGAGTCACTCTATGCCATTGATTATGAAAATTACAATGTAATTGTGGTGGACAATGGATCACAGGATGATTCAGTGGAAAAGATCAGGGATTATTGCAGTGGAAACCTTGAAACCGAGTCACCATTTTTCAGGTATAATCCCCTTAACAAACCAATTAATCTAATTGAATTTTATAAAGATGATGTTGATGAAGAAGAGATATCTTCCAAGGTTAGTGCTGAATCCCTGAATCTTTATCTTCTTAAAACTGATAAAAATCATGGTTTTGCCGATGGAAACAATATAGGAATAGATTTTGCCCTTAACAATCTCACCACTGATTACTTAATGCTTTTAAATAATGATACTACTGTTGATAAAGATTTGATAGGTCCATTACTTAAAACCACTGAATCAGACCCTAAAATAGGTCTGGTGGGTCCGAAAATTTATTCCTATGATCGTCCCAGTGAAATTCAGACTGTGGGATTTAGTATAAAATGGTCAAGGGGCGAAATTGTTTCCATTGGTCATACAGAATTAGATGAAGGTCAGTATGATAAAATAACAAATGTTGACTGTGTATCGGGTTGTTTAATGTTAATTAAAAAGGAATTGATCCTGGAAATGGGAAAATTTCTGGATCATGAATACTTTCTGTACTACGAAGACATGGATTCCTGTGTAAGAACTAGAAAATTAGGATATGAAATATATGTTGTGCCTAATTCAAAAATATGGCATAAAACATCATCCACATCCAAAAAAGCTGCTCAGACTGCGGGTTATTACACATCTAGAAATGTATTCATTTTCATGAAAAAGTATTCGCAAAAAAACCAGTATCGTTTATTCTTGGTGTACTTTTTTATTTACAAATTATGGTATTCTATAGGACTTAACACAGTTTATTACCGGGATTTAAAGGCTTTTATCCCTATTTTAAGGGGTACCAAAGAAGGGTTAGCTTGGAAAAAATAGAAATCTATATTTTTCATTTTTTTACAAAGTTTATTGCATTTTGAAAACCTTCAACCATATTTTTATATGAAAAGCCAGTTTCTACTATTTTTTTTGAACGCTTACCCATCTTTTCCCGCAATTCATCATTGGAAAGGATAACTTTCATTGCATTATACAATGCCTTTGAATCTTTTTCAGGAACTATGAAACCGTTTTCACCATTTTTGATCATATCAAACGCAGAACCAACTGCATCTGATGCAATAACCGGGTTTTCATAGTACATAGCCTCATTAACCACAAAAGCCCAAGCATCAACCATTTCATGAGTTATGGATGGGACAACGCACAAATCACTAGGACCATAATATTTTTTAAGGAGATCATTATCAACGTGGCCCTGAAAGTACACATCCTTCTCAATTTGTAGATCTTCAGCCATTTTTTTTAATTTTTTTTCATAATCTCCTTTACCTATAATAACCAGAACAACATCATTCATTCCCTTTTTTAAAGTAGAAAACGCGTTTAATAAGTAGTCTACTCCTTTTTGTTTCACTAAACGTCCAACAAACAGTACAATTTTTTTATCTTTAAAAGAAGGATATTGGTCACGTAAATTACTTGTATTCACCATATTAGGGGAACTTTTTAATTTCACGATTTTATCGGGACTTTCAGTTGGGGTCTGTGAAATATTACTGGCATTGGGCATTAAAAATACTTTGGAGGGGGAAGCCCCTAAATACATAACACATTCTTTTTGTTTGGTTCCCGGGAGGATGATGGCATCAGAATTTTTAACAATGATCCGGGCAAAAAATTTCACCAGTTTCCGTTTGGTAGTTTTGATGTTCCAGTTCCAATCTTCAGTCCATAATACAAATTTTTTTCTCCTCAATTTTGCAATGACAAAATAAAGGGTGGTTTCTATTATCTCCGGGAGACTGTCCCAGCTACCTCCAACGATTATATCATAATCTCCTAATGATTCTCTAATAACCCCAAAAGCAATGCTTAAATAATTTTTCAATATGGTATAATCTACATTTTTCATTCCGTCAATTTTATCATCTATTTCCACATCATATATCTCTTTAGAAACATCTAAATGGGTGAAAACGAATTTAATAGGGTAAATTTCTGATAATAGGCTGAAAAATGGCCTACGGTACCACATGGCTGTGTTGTGGATAAAAACTATGCGGGATGATTCTGGACTCATGTTATCATTCCCATATTCTGGAATAACCGTTATCGTAAATGATAAATTTCCCTGTAAATAAGTTACGGAAATTGGTTATATTTTCTTCTTCTTCCAGCTGAGTGTACACAATACCCTTTTTAATATTCACATTCCATTCATAGATATAACCATGGGGAATAGTTTTATTATCCAAAAATAACTGCTGACTGATATTATTAAATTGGATACCCCCTAACATCAACCTTTGATGCCCAATACCATCAGTATATATTTTCTGGTCTATTTTAGAATTGTTTAACCATTGGGCTCCAGTTATCTCCTGATCGTATATAAAGTATTCACCACGAAGTTTCCCATTGCTATCGTAGTGGGGAGAATATGGTGTTCCATAGAAATAGTACTGCAGATACGTACTACATGAAAAGAGGGATACTAAGAGCACAAATAATAATACATAACTTAAATTAACCTTTCTAAGTAAATTGGCAACTTCATCCATGCCTATGATAAAGGCCGGGGCCAAAAATATTAAACTTTGCAGGAATATGCGGGGAGCACCAAATAGCTTGGATACCATAGGCACAATGATGAACATAATCAGTAACAGTATGAACAGATATATTCCTAAGATAAAGCCAAAATCCATTTTCTCACGGTAATATTTGAATTTTATAGTAATTCCCAGTAACCCAATGAAAATAGCTAAAAATATTAGATCATTGGCAATTATACTCATCAGGTTAGGGATTGATTTCACACCAATGCCAAAGATAGCCAGTACAGAGGCATCCCGGGAGTCAGCAGTAATTCCCGAGGCAGTGCTGCTGCTGATCTGTTCCACGGATCCCGAACCTGCATCCACTTGTATTCCTGCAAAAACACCGTACCATACCAGCATAAATGCAAAAATCAGCACCATAATATCAAAATTTTTGAAATTGATACTTTTGTTTTTAATATTTTTTAAATAGGACATCAGACTCTTCAAGAAAGGTAATAATATTATGGGTAGTAACAGAGCCAATGCCACGTATGCAGTGGAATAGTGGGAGATTATCACGGTCCATATTGAAAGGATCAGCAATATCTTCCTGCATTTATCGGACATTTCCTCATCAAACAGGATGAAAACAGCCAAAAAGAAGAACAGAAGTGCCACTAACTGGCGTGTACATCCCAGGGAAAGTATGAAGAAATTTTGGAATACTATAAGTAACGCTGCTAAAAATGCCTTATCATTTTTAAAATATTTATTGAAGGTAAGGTAGGCTACTAAAGGAACTAATGAACCAATAAATGCATAAATTATCTTGAATATATATTCTCCATTTATATTGCTTAAAACAGCGTATATTGTGGGGAGAATTGTGATGCTGGTACAGAGGTAGTAGGCGTTGCTGGCATTGTTTACCACGTCCCAGAATGCCTGTGAAAAGGTGATGTTAAATACGGTATATTCATGATGGACATCAATTCCAAAAATATGATTTGATGTTAATCCATTGAGTAAAAGCAATGACAGACTTATTAACCATATTGCTAGGGGATAAGTGGATGGATGTGTTTTATTTTTAAAAATTAGAAGAAAAACCATGTAAAATGGGATTAAAAACAACATTATCAATATTATAATGTTATATTCCATTTTATTCATTAAGAAGGTTCCAATGATAGCTAAGACTGGTAACATAATAGGAAAAATTGCCAGGGAAATTGATTTATTCTCAAAGTTCATCTCCCAGTTAAAGAATTGATGGAAGGCAAGATCTTTATTTTTCTTTAATGAAATCAACATTAAGCCTATCATAGTCAAATTTAATGAGACTAAGAGTGGAACTAATGAGAATGGTTTGATATTTGCCAGGTATATGAAGTTTATGCCTAACCCAAGAAACATTAGAAAGGCTATGCTCAATGCCAGGCTCAATACTATTTTTTTAAGGAATTTTATTTTATGCAATTGGAATATGGATAAAATTAAAAGTCCGGGTACTGTACTGAAAAATGCAACTCCCAAAACTTCTCGTAGGATAGGTATATTCAAAAATATACTCAGATCAGTTGCAATAAGTAAACAGAACAATGTAAAAATCAATTTATTTACATCACTCTCACGTACCTTCTTTATCATCTCTGTAATCATGGGGATCCTCTTATTTAGCAAGTTTTTGATATTCTTTTTCTAGCTGTTCAATGTGCTTTTCCATGGTATACTTTTGCACAGATTCGTATGTTCCTTGTTCTAATTTTTCCAGGGTTTCCGGTGAATCAATTAAAGTTTCTAACAGTTGCTGGAGTTCATTCACATTACCTGCTTCAAACAGGTAACCATTAAATCCATCTTCAATTAGCTCGGGAATTCCTCCAATTTTACTACCAATTACAGGCGTTCCGTAGCTGAAACTTTCATAAATAACCATTGGTGAGTTATCGTACCATATAGATGGCACCACAGTTAAATTAGAATGTACATACATTTTTAGAAGTTCTTTTCCCTCAAGGAAATCATGGAATTTAATTCGATTATCATTTTGTGACATTAACTTTAATTTTTCACTACATAATCCTTTCCCAACAATATCCAGGCGTATATTCATATTATTAATCTTTTTAAAGGCATTTAAGAGTACATGCACACCTTTATGTTCACCTAAATTGCCCACATAGAGTATATTAGTAGTTGAGTATTTTTTTTCAAATTTTTCTTTATTATCTAATTCAATTCCTAGGGGGATTTTTTTAGATTTAACATCTTTAAAGAGGCCATTTGATTTTAATTTATTTATGACGAATTGTGAAGGTGATATTAATAAGTCTACTTTGTTCTTAGCCAGATGTTTTTGAACCTGGTTGTAAATCTTACATAGTGCCGATGGGGTTTGGCAGATTTCTCCAGAACTATTTAGTAAATTGGCCCTCATGCAAATCAGAGAATAGTCATGGGCAGTGAAAACCAGGGGAATCCCTAAACTTTTAGCAGGCGAAAATGAAGAAAGAGATACTCCTTTGAAGTTATGAATATGAACAATGTCGGGGGTTTCTGTTTTTAATATATTTTTTATGTTTCTTTCATCATAAGGATTCCATAAATCAATTATATGCCATAATGGTTTAATTAACATGGATTGATTAGGATGATCATAAATATGGTAAATATTTAGTGGTTTTACCTGGTAAATTTTCACGCCATTTATAGTTTCCACATCATTTTCACTGAAAGGGGTGGTAATGACAATTACTTCGTGCCCTTTTTTAACTAATTCTTCTGAAACTTTTTTCACACTTACTTCAGCACCGCCCAATACATTAGGAGGATATAAATTTGATATTAAACAAATCTTCATTAAAGCACCTTTTCATAAAGATTTTCAGCCTTTTCAGCAATTTTTAACCAGGTATATTTTTCTTTAACCAGTTTTCTTCCATTTACTCCCATTTTTTCAGACAATTCAGGGTTGGTTAACAGTTCGATAATGGATTGTGCTAATTTCTCCACATCCCTGGGTGGAATTATTATTCCCGCTTTAACCTCCTTTAAATCATCGGAAACCCCTACAATATCCGTACTTATTACTGGAGTTTCACATGAGAGAGCCTCAAGGGCGACAATTCCAAAACCTTCCTGTTTTGATGAAATGGATGGAAGAACAAAGACACTACATTTATTATAATATTCTACTATTTTTTCGTGGGGAATAAATCCATGGAATTCCACATTATTTTCTAGCCCGAGATTATTTGCCATTTTTTTGTAATAATCAAGTAATTTTCCCTTTCCACCCACTACCAATTTAACATCATTTACTTCTCCTTTAACAATTTCTAAAGCTTTTAATAAATAATCTAAACCTTTATACTGGTGGAATTCATCTAAAAGACTTAGGAAAAATAAAGAATTAGCTTCCTTGGTCGAACTCATGGGTTTGAATTTATTCACATCCACTCCGTTGGGTATTACTTCAATTTTATCCTCATATTTCTTTAAATAGGGTGAGGACTGCAAATAATCAGGTTGGGTGATGATAATTTTTGCGGCATGGTTTAATAATAATTTTAGGGCAGTATTATTGTATAATTTAGCTATATGGTGGGCTGCCCCATTTCCAATGATATCATTATGATAAGTAACTACCAATGGTTTATCTTTAAATTTAGATGCCATATAACTCCAGTCAGCACTCCAGGGAGTGGGGATGTGAGTGTGAATAATATCAAAATTTTCTTTACTTATTGCACATGGTAACCCTGGTGTTATATTAGTGTTGGCTATTTTCCCAATGTAATTAATCCTCTTTACCCCTATGCCCTCAACTAGTTCTTCCGGTATTGATTGGGGTTCATTAGCACATAAAACCCTTATTTGATGTCCTTTTTTTACCAATTCTTGGGAAAGATAATAAACATAATTTTCAACCCCTCCAATGAATGGATAAAACCTGATTGGAGTTTGCAGTATCTTCATAATAGTCCTCAATACAATTTTTTACTAAAGTCTTTAATTTACTCATTTAGAGATTTTTGATAATAACATTCTAGATTGGACACAATCTCATTCCAGTCATATCTTCTGGCAGACTCAATACATTTTGTCTTTAGTTTATCCCTTTCTTTTAAGGCTTGATTTATTTGAAGTTCCATATCTTTTTTAAGGGAGGGTGTTATAAATCCATTGACCCCTTCCTGTACCAGATCAACAGCAGCGTTCATTGTGCCTTCCACAACCACCACTGGAAGGCCACATGCATTGGCTTCTACTACAACCATGCCAAAACCTTCCCTCTCTGAGGGAAGCACCAAAACCTTAGCAGCCTTCATGAAACCAAACAGATCTGAAACATTTTCCAGGAATCCCATAAATTTTAAATTGCTTAAAAGATCCAGGTCCCGGGCCAACCCTTTGAGGTTTTCCATTTCAGGACCATCACCAACTATCAGGCAGTTTATGTCGGGATTGCTTTTTTTAACAGTGGAAAGACTGCGAATTAGTAAATCTACTCGTTTTTCCTTTATAAGTCTGCCTGCGAAGATCAAATCCCATTCCTCATTTTTAGGGGGGACCTGTTCTATCTCATTGAAATTGATGCCCGGCGGAATTACCATTGATCTGTTAATTCTTCTAATATCTTGAAGGTTCTTTTCAGTTTTAGGGGATATGCAGATTATGTGATCGCTGAGACGGTAAATTATCTTTTCCAAGGCTTTACCAAAAAATCCCATGAATCCTAGGTAAGTATACCAGTAATCACCCCAGATCTCCAGGGCAGTGATAATTAAAAATGATTTACCCATGATAGAATGAAATTTAGCGGGAAAACAGGAGAAGAAAGGAAAACCTTGACAGTCCACAACATCAAAATTTTCTTTCCAGAGTTTGGGTATTAATCTAACCGAGAATAATATGGCTTCACTAATTGATCTACGGTTATCGGTGTAAAGTTCTTTAGGTTCACCTACCCCGTGCATGTGAATGCCATCAAAGATAATATCCTCCTTTTCTTCTTCAGCCCACCACCATCCCCATGAATAGCAGTGCACCTCATGCCCCCGTTGAACCATTCTAAGAGCTAGATCATATATCCTTTTTTCAGCACCTCCTTTAACCCATGGATAGGCTGCATCGTAGACATAAGCAATCTTCATGTTGAATACTCCAGAAATAATTGTTATAATAATTATTTATCTTGACAGTTAGTTTATTCTGATTTAAACAAATGAATTAAATAATTATAAAATTTCTGTTATCTCGAAAAAATAAGGGTGATTGTTAATCCCCTTTATTTAACAACAGTAAACTTAAGAACATTCCTGAAAAAATGGTCTGGATCCCCAGTAGTGAGAGGATCATGGCCACCACTGTGGTTTGCACCTGGTATAGTGCACCAAATCCTCCAGTGCTCCAGTTGGAAATGACATAAAGTCCAAGAATTATTCCTCCTAACAGAAAGATGACTCCTAAAAGCAGTTCTTTCTC
Organism: Methanobacterium subterraneum; assembly: GCF_002813695.1. NCBI lineage: Archaea > Methanobacteriati > Methanobacteriota > Methanobacteria > Methanobacteriales > Methanobacteriaceae > Methanobacterium > Methanobacterium subterraneum. The sequence goes on from NZ_CP017768.1 coordinate 572,822, forward strand.
TAATGAGTGGTAACTCATCAATTTCTTCTTAATTCCCGAGCTACTGGAATAACCGTAGGCAGCACCAAAGGCTCCGAAGTAAAGCCATGAAAGGAGTAACTGATATCCAGTTAACAACAAAATACCACCCAGAATCAGGGAATGCATTCTTGATATTCCCTGGAACCATACCAGCAGGGTTAGAGCAGCTCCAAAAATAAGAGCAATAACTCCGGGTATTAATAGGAATGGTCCCGGCCTGTAGAGCATCATAAAACGTAGATGTCTCCATCCATCTGAAAATGAACTGAGTTTTGATTCACCTTCACGAGGATAATAGGTAATAGGGATTTCAGCAATCCTTAATTTTTGGCGGGATGCTTCTATTACCATTTCCGAAGCAAATTCCATACCTGTTGTTTTTAAGTTCATTTTATTCCAAGCTTCTCTGGTCATGGCCCGCATACCACAGTGGGCATCGGATATTCCAGTTTGGAAAAGGATGTTTAAAACCCAGGTGAGAAAGGGGTTACCAATGTATTTGTGAAGGGCAGGCATTGCACCGGGACGTATATCTCCCTTTAATCTTGATCCCATTACGAACTCTGCATCACCATTTAAAATTGGTTGAATAAATTCAACCATTTCATCAAAGGGATAAGTTCCATCTGCATCCCCCATTACCATTATATCGCCTGTGGCTTCCTTAAAACCGCGAAGGTAAGCATTACCATAGCCTCGATTGGTTTCTAAAACAACCCTCGCTCCAGCTTCAGAAGCTTCTTTAGAGGTATTATCAGTAGATGCATTATCCACAACTACTATTTCGGTTTCAAGTCCAATATCATTTAGTTTTTTGATGGGTACTGTTCGGACAGTTTTGCCCACAATTCCTTCTTCATTTAGAGCGGGGATAACAACAGAAACTTTCATAGAATCACTTTACAATTATTAAAAAGATTATTTAACTTAGTTTTTTATGTTATATAATTCATACTCATCACATATTATGTTTGGGTAATTTTCAATATATTTAATGATTGAGGGTTCCTTAATACCAGTAACTATCTCCCATGATTAATAATCTATGGTGCATACAATGAAATTATCATTTTCATATACCTTGGTTGCATAATCTGGTTTGATTTCATCAAAATGGGTGGTAATATTTTTGCTGAAGTAATATAATGAGAAAAACTCCGAGTTAATACTACGGATATAGATTGGTATATTCTTATCTTCTGAAGGTAATACTAGATTCTTATCGTAAACCAGATATCCAACATTTATCTCTTTTAATCTCAATAATGATGTATCAGTATGATTTTTAAGTGAATAATGCTCAAAACCATAATTCATAGGCATACCTGCTTTAGATACCAGGAACATCCCTGTGAACTGGTTAGAGATCACCAGGGAGCGACTTTTATTCCCGTTTTCATTGAACCAATTGGCCAGATCAATTTCTGAATCAGATGGAGGGGCTATCTGCACAGTTCCGAACTCATTTTTCGCATTGTATACTGCAATATCTAGATCAGTAACTGTCAGCACCGCGCTTAGCATGGGAAGTGCAAGTATGATTACAAAAAATGTTGTTAGCATATTTTTTGATGAAAAATGCCTGTTTTCTTTAAGTTTATTATATGTGATGTGTATTCCGTATCCTCCCAATATAGATAGGGGGATCAGTAGGTAAATAAGCACCCGATAGGAGATAACATTGACACCAAACCAATAAGCGTTGCTTAAAAAGATCATGGAAATTATCCAGCTCATAATCACGTAGTCTTTACGTTGGTGTCTTTTCACCGCAAATAAACCTCCAATAATTGCAAATACCAGCACCATAATTCCCAGGTTGCCCAGATAACTGTAAATTCCAAGGGGACGATTAGTAGGTAAAGATGTGCTCATACCAATAATGGCAGTTATTCCCTGCTGCCATAAACTTCCCACAATCTGGGGTGCTATGACCTGGAGGCCAATAATCCCCACTATCCCTAGGACTAGGGGAATAATGAAAAAGGATATAAAGTTTCCCAAGGCTTTAAGGTTCCGGTAAACAATCAATTCCATTAGGGTGATGCTGATAATTACCAGTATCAGGCACAGTGTAGCTGCCTGGTGAGTGGCCATAACCAATAAAAATAATATTCCCCCTATTATTGCTATTTTAAGATGATTATCCTTAAAGGAACGGTAGTAGAAGTAAACTGCTAGGGGGAGGAAGACAAGAGCCAAGTTTTCAGGTAGGGCTAGGATCATACGCTCCACCAGCATGCTGGATAACATTAGAAAACCAGCACCTAATCCTGCCAGGGATCCGTAAAATTTGTAGGATACATAAGAAACTGATAAAACAATGGATGCTGCTAGTATGGATTGCAGGAATCGGGCTACCTGGAAAAAGTCAATTCCCATGCCAGTACCAATGGTAGCGATCAGGAAATGGAAAAGAGGAGGATATCCTATTTTTTGACCGACAGGTGCGTTTAAAAGTGGGGTGGCCAATGTGAATCCGTTATGGGCGTAAACCTGGGAATAGTGAACATGGTATATAATATCCCATCCCAGAGGCCACTGATATTTTAGGGAGGGGATTAGGGCTATGATAAAAGCAGCTATTGCAGGTAAGAGAATTAAATTTCTTTTATTGTAGATTGAAGTGTAATCCATGTATTTTCACCATAAAAGGGATTATTTTTACCATAAAAGGGATTATTTTTACCATAAAAGGGATTATTTTCACCATAAAAGGGATTATTGTGAATCAATAGGTAGACTATCCATTTTACATGGAATCCTTAATTACTGGGAATTTTTCCCCAATGTCTGAAAATCTTTTTATAAATTTTTAATTATTCTAAAAACATTCCTTAATTGTTTATTTTAAACTCTTCAGGGACTGCCCCGGTAGAAGAGGATGTAGGCTAATACCATAATGATAATTGCACCCAGTACTGCAATGGAAACCATGTTTTTATCATTGCCGAAGACTATAGGTATGGGTCCGATTAAAATCACACCACCGGTACTTACCTTATCACCATCATCTTCAGTTTTACCTGAGGATAGGAAAGCAGCACCAATAAAGATAAGCAGTATACCGAGAATTACAGCGGCAATACCCATGAAAATAATGGTTTCTCCTTTGATCATTCTCTTCACTTTTTTTCTTGAAATTTTAGTTTATTAACTTTATTTTTAATATTAGTGTTGTAAATTCTATGGTTTAACGTTTAAAAATATTTTAAGTCTAAAATTAATATTTATATAATAAATTATACCATTTTTAATTAGATTATCTTATACGATACTCAATTTTATCGTTTTTTTTCTTTTTTTCTATGACTTTAAGGGAAAGCATCAAATTTAAACATTGTTCCAGATTATCAGGATGTTGATTATCATCAATAGGTCCTGAATTTCCATTTATGTAGGGGTTATCTCTTATTGAGGTGTATGTATTATCTGAATGGTATAGTTTTGACATCCTAATAAAATCAGGGGTAATCCAGCCCCCAGCTTTACACAGGATGTTGTAAATGTTCAATGAACTTATTAGATCACTTTTCAAGGGTTCCTCCATTTCCACTTCACAGATTTCCCCCTTAATTTCTTTGGCCAATAATTCAATACTGGACACTTCATTGGGTGGCACGATGAAGATTACTTGAATCTCTTCTGATAAAAAATAAGATCCTCTGCTCTTATGGAAATATCTTTCCTGGATTAATAACCCTCCCACATCTTCCACATGCTCTTTCAGGAGATCGAACTTGTAAACCCCTCCACTGAAATGTAATATTTTATACATAATACCCTTGTAATTAGATCGAGTAGAGATGTACATAAAATTTGCTTAATTCAATGTTTTTAAAATGAAAAAGTATTATTTTTTAATTTTGATTGAAGATTGTGTTTTGGTTTTTAAAGAAATCTAAAAAAATAAAAAATCGCATATTCAAGATATGCGGAATTGAATCAAATATCTATTTCATTAGAATCTCATCAGGCCTACAAATTGAAATTCCTTTGTTTTCGCCCAATTCTTCGATCTGGATTATCCAATTTGTGTTTTCATCATGATATCGGAGGTTATCATGATATTGGAGTTTTAATCCATTGCATAATTCCGTGCATATTCTGCTGGTGATTTTTTCTGGGAATTTTATACCCCTTAATTTGCTTCCATTCGAACTTAATCTTAGTGTGAAAGATTCTTCTTTATTTATTTTCACTGATGCTAGTTCTAGGATGGTGGTAATCAAATCATCACTAGCTGATGATACCACAGAATCAAGGGGAATTATTCTTTTAATGGCCGTAGTTGGAGTTTGCCTGAATTGTTTTATGACTGGCAATGGTTTTTCATCCATTTCAACAGTAACTGTATCATAAAACTCAGATTCCATAATATAAAACCATATTCCCATAGCTTCCATCACTTTTTTTAACTCTTTTTTTCCTTTGATTTCTGGATTAATTTCTTTAAATCCATTGTTTTCAAATTTCTCATTGTTTTCAAATTTTACCAGTATAACAGACTTATTTTCTCTTTTTTCTATCTTCTGATTTTCTTTCATATGAACCCCCTTCCCACACTACGTGGGATAAGTCATGGGATAAGTATTAATAAGAGTATGATATTAATAAGTTTATGGGTTCAACTATTACTGGTGATCAGATAGCAACAGTTAGCATCGATTTTGTGATCTCCATGTTCCTCCTCATGGTCATATTAGTCAGCATCTTAAGCCTTGCTGAGGGTCGGTTAGAAACTGTGGGAAAAGCTGAAGAAATGGTACAGGCCCGATCCATATCTGAAAAAGTTGCTTCGGCCATTGAAGAAACTTATTCGGGAGGCGAAGGTCACGAAGTGGAGATCCAAATGCCTTTGGATATTAAAGGGTCTTATTACCAAGTCTATGTTAATCAATCTGGTGTTATGGTGGAAGTTGGGGGTTGGAATGCTCATTCATATTCCTTTCAAAAAAAGATATCTAACTATAGCTCCAATCAGTCGAAAGTTACTATGTTGCCCAATAGAACTTACATTATTCGAAATGTCAAGGAAGAATGCAGAAATATGGTGGTAATATTCGGAATTGGTTAATCTTTATCAGGTTTATCATTTTCAATCCACTATTAATCATTAGTAATTTCAAGGTTGAGACATGGATAAACATCTCCCAATTAATTATAATTTGATTATCATTATTGTTTAATTATATTCTGTTAAATTTGGATTGGGTGTAAAACATATGGATGTTAAAGGTCAGCTCCCTATTGAATTTTTAATGATTATGGGGGTAAGCATTGTGTTTTTAATCCCTTTTGTTATGGGCTTAACCAATGCTAATGAACTCAATCAGGCCATGAGTGCAGCAAGAACCGGGGCATTACAAGGCGCAATTTCTGACAGTTTAGCTGTGTATCCTCATGAGTCTTTCCAAGATTATTCCACTGAACACCCGACACTACTCCATTCTTCAGGAGTTAAAATTACTGGGGTCAGCTACTTAAACCAGGGATTTCATCAGGGATATCAGAAAACCAAGATTCAGCTACGAATACATGCATCATCACCATCAGTCACTGGAAAAACAGATAGGAACCGTTTGGGTGATCGGATCAATTTTAATGCTCGGAAAAAGATAACTGAATCATTCAATACAGAAAATATTACAAATAAACTCTATAATCCTGCATTTTCTGATAAATATGTATTCACCACTGCAGATGTTTATTGGGACTGATTTATCCATTTTTTACAATTAGAAATAAAAATAACTTCCATCTATAAAATTGTTAATAACCTATTTTGGGTAGTATTTCACAATTTAGAAATTAGACTATACACTAATATTACCAAATTGATATATCCAAACTTTAATAGGTGTAACTCCATGTCAATTATTAATTCATATTAGAAAATATAAAACCAATTGAAGAACAAATTAATTAATAGGATTTTAGTAACTGGATCCAAAATGAAAAATGATATTTATTCAGGGGTGGTGATGATTGTTCATACCGGGATGGTGTGGGAATGAATATTTTTGAGTTTAATATAACTATAAATAAACAATTCGTGATTTAAATTGTACGGCCTAACTAGAGTGTAGAGCCGAAACAATATGGGGGAAATAAATGGCTAAAACTAAAAAGGAAGAACTGGATGATGTCTTAACAACCCTTATGCAGGTGGGGCAGATAAAGGCATGTGGTATAGTTTCCAAAGAAGGACTGTTAATTAACTCCCGAACCCCTCCGGATGTTGATGCTAGAATTTTCTCTGCATTGTGTTCCACCATTATGGGAGCCGCAGAAGCCGCGTCTGGCCAGATGACTACCGGTGCAGTTAGTCAAATATCAGTTAAAACAGAAAAAGGAACAATAATTTTAATTCCAGCAGGTCAAAAGGCTATATTGACTGCCTTAACAGAAACAGAAGCCCAATTGGGATTGATATTCTTTGAAATGGAGTCAATTGCCCAGGAAGTAATCCAGATCATGGGTGGGATGTAGATGAAAAAAACTCACATTCCCAAATTGGATGATTTTCTGGGAGGTGGGGTACCTCCCGGATCATCGGTGTTATTCTATGCCGATCCAGGAGTTGAATGCGAGGCTTTTGGTTATCAAACCCTCCAGGGCAGACTGGAGGAGGGAGATCAGGGGTTTATATTCACCAACGTTACTGAACCTAGTTCTATAATTTATGAATTTGAGAAATTCGGATGGGATCTTGAAAAGAGTATGAATGAGGGAAAGGCATTCTTTGTAGATGGCAGCTCTTATTTCATTGGAGCTCCAGTAACTGGTAAATATGGGATAGAAGATTACTCCCAAATTGAAGAAGTTGTTCTAAAGGCTATCGCCGATGTTCCTGATGGTTTAGGAGTTATAAATAATCTTTCAACGCTCATCGATTATATGGATGATGAAGAGACAATTCGTATCATAAATAAATGGAACCAATTTGCTAAAGAGCAGGACACTATTTTACTCTATATATTTACGGAGTGGGATTATGAGGAGGATTTGATTGAAAAAATCAAGAACTCCATGGACTGTTTAATTAACCTTAACACCATTGAAGAAAGGGTTATTATTGGACAGGGCTTCATGGTTACCGGAGCTTCTTGGGTGACACCATCGGATAATATGGTTCTTTTTAATATTCAACGTCCTGGTGGAGTGAAGATATTCATTCCAAAAATCCTGGTCACTGGACCATTTAATGCCGGTAAATCAAGTTTTGTTAAAAATATCACCACAGATTCTGTTTCTGTAGATCGAATGGCCCTGGGTCAGGTTCCCACCACTATTGCCATGGATATTGGCCACATGGAATATAAAGGTTTTACTGCCGATGTTTTCGGAACACCAGGCCAGGAACGTTTCGACCTCATACTGGATGTATTATCCAAAGAGGCTGTGGGAGCATTTATACTGGTTGACTCCACCGCCCCCAAGACATTCCCTCGGGCCAAGGAAATGATGAAAAAATGTAAAGCTGAGGCCATACCTCGTGTTATAGTGGCTAATAAACAGGATCTCCCGGATTCACTTTCACCAGAAGAGATAAGAAAGGTTATGAATATGGGTCAGAACATACCTATAATTCCTGTGAGTTTAATGCGTAATGAAGGAATTGAAGAAGCACTGGATGCTCTTTTAGAAATATTGTATAGGTGACTTTATGATCGTTCGTATTGCTTCTGGAATAACTGGATTTGATAGTCTGACCACGGCTGGAGATGATCTTGGTTTGGGGTTAGGAGGAATCCCCGAGAATACAGTCACCCTTATTTATGGCCCTCCAGAGGTGGGCAAATCCAATTTTTGTTATGGTTTTGCTTACTATGGGTTAACACAGGATGAACCTTGCCTTTACCTGACTACAGATATGGGGATAAATGAAATTTCACAAAATTTTAAGGACATGGAACTAGTTTTAGATGAATATCTGGAAAATAAAATGTTATATGTTGTTGATGCTGTTTCTAATGACGATGAATCAGCCCCATATGATTGGCATCAGTCCGTTTCAGTCCGAAATCCTACTGATATATTGGTTAAGGTAACCAGTGGAGCACGTTCTATATCTCAAAAAAACCCTAGGTTAAGGGGAGTTATAGATTCTTTAACCACCATTTTAGAATCAAACAATGAAATGTTGATAGTAAGAGTCTTAAAGACCTATATTTTACGGTTAAAGGAAGCCGGGGCCACTGCTGTAATCACCTACACTGAAGGTTCATCTGATCCAAGAACAGAGATACTTATTAAATCAATGGTCGACAATATCATTAGATTAAATGGTAAAAAAATAACTATTGAAGCCATGAAAGGTATAGGTAGAAAAGAAGCTCATTACCAGATAACTGAAAGGGGAATTGTTATTGATGGTAATGATGATTAAATAGTTAATAAACCGTTAAGGGTAAAATAATCTCTTTAACGACTTAGTACTTTAAGAAAGTGTGATAAGATGAGTATTGAATCAGGCATACCTGGATTGGATGAATTTTTGGCATCTGCAGGATTTACGGATGGTTTCCCGGAGAATACCACCACTTTAATATACGGACCGCCAAAGGTGGGTAAATCCATTTTTTGTTATCAGTTTGCTTATCATGGGATGAGTATTAATGAACCTTGTCTCTATGTTACGGCTGATGAGGGGATGAAACAATTACAACAAAACATGATCGATTTCGGATGGTTTTTGCAAAGTTTCATGGATGAAGAGCTTCTTTATATTATCGACTCAATATCTTCACTTTCTGGAGTCCCCATTGAAAATACTAGTACCTATACTTTATCCAAAATCAATGACCCCACAGATTTAATGGTTAAAATTGGCCTGGGGACTCGGTTTGTATTTAAAAAATCAAACGAATTTCGTTCTGTTTTTGACTCATTAACTACACTATTTGCCTTTAATCCCGAACCAATGGTTATCCGGTTTTTGAAGACATATCTGCGCAGGTTAAAGGAAGCCGGGGCAACAGTCATCGTCACTTATACTGAAGGAGTTACTGATGAACGCACTGAAAAAACCCTTAAGTCAATAGTTGATAATCTTATAATGTTTGATGGTAATTATATGACATATAAATCCAATTTAGGTTTTATAGGAACTGTTGAGTATGAAATCACTGATCAAGGTCTGGTTTTAGGTAAAGGGGAGATCCTGTGATCATTTTTCCAATGGTGGGGAAATAAATGGGAATTTTTAGTGGTGAAAAGGACTACAGTACTTCCCTGAAAGAGCTTCTAGAGCAACTATGGGAATATCAGGAAGCCGAAGCCAGTTTAATGGTGGATATTGCAACCCTTCAATACGAGAATGGAGATATAAATGATGCATTAGGATTTTTAGAAAAATCTGTGAAAATTTATCATGAGTTGGGGTTTGCTGAAGATGAAGCAATCATTTTAGATTTAATTGGGGATGTATACATTGGCACTGATGATATTCCAAATGCCCTTGATTATTATAATAGGTCTTTAAAACTTTGTTTATCTTTGAATATGCCATTAAAGGCAGAAGTTACTGATAAAATTAAAAAATATGGTGAATATCTTCAAATAAATGAAGATGGGGTAAATAAGGGAAAACTTGGTTTTGATGATGAATCATTTCTATCTCCTGATGTTGATGTGGATTATTCTATTGATTATGTAAATATTGGAAAAAAACTTGATGATATCATCAGCCTTCTGGATGAATCTGCTGTATACAGCACGTATCAGGAATTTAGAAACCCGATGGCTCAGTTAGAGGAAGCTTATGAAATGGCTCATAGTATTGGGGATGAGAATGGTGAGGGCGCTATACTTCTCATCATGGGGGACTTATCTCTAAAAGACGAAAAAACAAAAAAATCTCTGGAGTTTTTTAAAAGATCTTTGAATTCATATCGAAAAATAGGGGATATGAAAGGACAGGCCATATCTAAATTGATGATTGGCACTGCATTATTTTTATTGGGTGAAACAGAAGAAGGTTCTGATTATCTGCGTAAATCAATGGATATAATTAAAGATTTAGAAGATGTGAACATTGAAAAAGCTGCTTTAGCACTTTTAAAATCTATCTACGGCGATTAATCTCCTAAATATCTTTTTTTAATTTTATAAATTCATTTTAGAAAAATTTTAAAGATACGTAGTGTATATAAGATATGCTCCATTTTTGTAGTATTAATAAGATTTTTTCTTGGATATACAGATTAATAAAATTTATTGTTATATCAGTATAACAAAATTTTGTTATATTGGTATGAAAATAAAGATAAATATGGGTTAATTAAAACATCCTGGCTTTTAAAATATAAGCCAGTATTATTCCTACCGCTCCGAAGAATATTCCAATGAGCCACACAATTATTACCACATTTTTTTCTTCCATGGGACGTTTTAATATCCACCGTATAAGGGAATTAAAGCCGGTTTCAGGGGCCATCAGTTTTCCATCTACCCCTACTTGTGTGGGTTGGTGTTGTTGTCTTTCCATTACACCGGCACTGTATAGCTTAAGGATCATATCTATTATATTGGGTATTAGTACGATAAGGGCAATGATCCTCACCCTACCAATAAAGGCCACAACCACAATTGTAGCCCCGATGATCAGTGTTCCCACATCTCCTGGGAATACATTGGATGGATGGCGGTTGTAGTAAAGGAAGGCCAGTAATGCTCCTAACATGCACATGCTGATTACCGCTACATCGTACTTGCCCATGATGATGCAGGCAATACTTAGGGATGTCATGGCAATGGCACCTAAACCTGATTCAATTCCATTTAATCCAGCTAGCATGTTGGTTAGGTTAGCTGCGATGGAAACCGCGATTGGAACCATTAAAATGTAAATTAGGTCTACGTTGGGTGGTGCAATCCATATGAGTGGTAAGCCTGCCAGCCAGAGTAGTATGAGTTTTTCCTTGGATGATAACATAACCAGATCATCTACCATCCCCACTATTCCCACCAGGAGGATTACCAGTAAGGTGATGGTGAGCTGGAATTGAAGTTCAGGATAGAAATAGATACCCAGGAATATTCCGATGATGAATCCAAAAAGGATACCAATACCACCCATTTCTGCCACTGCGGGTTTGGATGGTTTGTGAATATCTCTTCCAACTATATCTGCGTCTTCCAGTTTTTTAATAAGACGAGGCATACTCAGGAAGGTTACCAAAAAGGCCACCAGGGCGCAGATGGCCGAGGTTAAAAACAGGTTTTGGTAGGGAAGTATAAGGTTAGGTTCCATTTTTTATCACCGTTTCAGAAGGGAGTAAACAGTTCTAAGGGGGATTTTCAAGTCTCTGGATATGTCCTTAGCTGGAACTCCATCTGTATAAAGATTTTTAACTTTTTTAACTTTCTGGGTGTTGTATTTCATCTTTCGCCCACGTTTAAGGGGGGAATCTTTAAGATAATAAACTGTTTTTAGGGGTATTCCAATGGTTTCTGAAATTTCCCGTGGAGATGTACCTGTTTTTATTAGATGTTGAATTCTCTGTGTATCATTTTCATTATATTTTTTTGGACGTCCTTTCTTTTCCACTGATACAACAGTCACTCCCAGTTCATTCAGGGCCTCAAGATACTTTGGAGAAATTCGCGAATATAAACTGGGGGGGCAGCTTATCTTCTTCAGATCAGGGTACTGGTCCAGGAGTTCCATGATACGGCTGAATGATAATGGTTTGTTCACATATATTTCATTGGCCACAGTAACCACCCTCAGAAATAATTTTGATATATTTGTTTGACACTTTAAATTTAATTCACATATCTTATCTTAAGAGGTTAATTCATTAAATTTTTCTCTACATAACGAATTTTCAACCTTCTTATTATTTACAAATCTTTTTAATTCTAATTTCCACAAATCTAACCACTGCAAATACCCCATCACTTTCCCTATAGGCTACCTACTTCTTCATCATGGCCATAAACTGCCTTGCCTTGGAGCTAGCAGGTTTTTGAAGTGTTTCAAGGGTTTCCTTCTCCTTTTGAACTGCTTTAGGGGTAATGGAGAATAATTCAGCAGTTTCCTCAACGGTTAAATTTCCTTCAATGGCAACTATGGCGGCACCCAGGGCCGATCCCATTTGCAAGTGAAGACCTTTCATCTTCTTTTCAACTGAGAATTTACTGAATAAAACTTTGCCCATGCCAGGTATAAATCCTATCTTCTCACAGAGGTGCTCCTGTATGATTTCCAATACATCCTTTTTAAAGTCCTGAAAAGCTTTGATCTGATTTGAATCCAAACCCGGGCGGAGGTAAGGGAATGGCCCCGAATGTTTATTCCTACGATCGTAGGAAGTGGTTAAGTAATAGCGTAAGAGATCCCACAAAATGTATATACGGGGGATTTCCTGGAAAAGATTTTTTTCAATCAATTCTTTATTTTTCAGGTCTTGTTGGATGGTTTCATTGAGATTCCCCTCTTCATCCACAATATCCTTTTCTTTTAGTTCCTTTTTTAAGAAGAACTTCTTAAGGTCGTCCTGATCATCACCATCATCATACTTATTGGCTTTTCTCTCGGCGACTTCCAGGGATTCCTGGTATTCTTTCACTTTCCCGAAATCATGGAGAGATTTTTCCAGTAAAGCTGGTAAAAACTGGAGTATCTGGGTTTCTGCGTACTTAACATACCCCAGTGAAAGTGCGGTTTGCACCTGTTTGTCGTTGATAATGGAAGGTTTCTTCCGATGAAACTGCATCATCTCGATACGGGCATTGGAACCATACTGACTGCGAATCTCCTTTTCATAGTTAGCTTCATCCTGGGCATCAATGGTAACTCTCTTCCTTACCCATCGACCATCTTCCATAACCTTGATCACCAGGGACACAGTTTTAACAATTCCCCTTTTTTCCTGTTTTAAAATCCGAACAATACTACGAAAAGCCTGTCGACTCCTGGGACTCAGTTCTGAGAGTTTAACCATGTAATCCCCTGAGAGGGGAAGGAAGGGAATGATTTCAAGGCGATAAACTCCCTCGGTGTTCACATGTAATTTCAAACTCCCCCCACATTGACATTTGTTCAACTTAATGAGGGCTATTTCATGACCCTTATATTTCCGTTGGCAGCAAGTGCATTCTAAGGTTGCGAACTCCTCCAAGTGTCCAATGGCAATACGATGGGAGCTCATGGCAGATTTAACACGATCCAGAATGTTCTTTTTAGCAGCAGCATTCATCCGGAAGTACTGGGTGTGACGGCTGACATCATACATATCTTCAGCTTTGGTTTCACCGGTTAGTGGGCGGCCGTACTTGTTTATAGAACGATAGGGGGCAGTGTAACCTTTAATTTCCATGGTTTCCCGCATATCCTGCAGAGTATCCATGTTCTGTTTTAAATAATTGTAAAGTGTGAGGAACTTTTCCGGGCTTTCAATATCACTTAATGAAATATCATTCCTCTTTATCTGGTCCAGAAAACGTTCTGATTTTCCAATGAGTACCGATTCGTTCATTGTATTCCTTCGTTAAAGTGTGTATATTTTTTTAGCCCGGTTATGATGGAATAAGGGTTTTGGTATCTTTTTATTATCCTATTACTCCACCCTTCCAATAATTCTATTTCTCATCATTCCAGTTTCATTATTAAATTTTACCTAACTATCTTATGCCTTCACCTACACCGGCATCAGGAGCTGTTAGAATACAGGAACTATCCCCAGCAGCCAGCACCATACCCTCAGACTTTATTCCGAAGAGCTTGGCAGGTTTAAGGTTAACCAGGATGATAACCTTCTGATTGAGCAAAGCCTCTGATGAATATTTAGTGGCTAAACCGGCTACAACCTGTAACTGTTTGTCCTTAACATCCACCATTAACTTCAGTAACTTTTCAGAGCCTTTAACTTTCTCTGCGCCTATAATTTTACCAACACGTAAATCTAGTTTAGCGAAATCTTCAATACTGATTAGATTATCCATAGTTTCTGTCTCCTCTAAATTTGTATAAAGTGCATTTTTCTCTTTTTCAATAGTTTCATCATCAATTTTAGCAAATAATGGTTTAGCTTTAAGTAGGGAAGTACCGGCTGGTATGAATTGGGTGGAATCTTCCCATTTCAGAATATCATTTTTATCATGACTTAAACCAAGAATTTCTCTCATCTCACCAGCTTTAACTGGGAGGTAGGGACTTATAATAACACTGATCACTTTTGCCAGCTGATTACACAGATAAAGAGTAGTAGCTGACCGATCTCCTTCTTCTTTAACAGTTTTCCATGGTTCCTGGTCATTGAAGTATTTGTTTCCCAGTTTGGCCAGTTTTATTATCTCCTTCAGACCTTCCCGGAAATCAAAGCTCTCTATATATTCACCAACCCTCTTCGGGGTGGCTATTATCTCGTCTTTAACTTCCTGATCATAGTCATTGAAGGAACCCGGCTGGGGTATTTCGCCCTGGAAGAAACGGTGGGTGAAGGAGAAGGTACGGTGTAGGAAATTCCCCACCACATCGGCCAGTTCATCATTGACTCTCCTCTGGAAGTCATCCCATGAAAAGTCAGTGTCCCTGGTGAGGGGTGCATTGGCCACCAGGTAGTACCTCAATAAATCAGAGTCGAATTTCTCCATAAAATCAGCTGCCCAGATCACCCAGTTCTTACTGGTTGACATTTTAAGGCCCTCAAGGGACAGGTATTCCCCGGCTACGATGTTGTAGGGTAATTTACAGCCGTAAGCCATGAGCATGGCTTGCCAGAATATGCTGTGGTGGTAGATGATGTCTTTTCCAATGAAGTGCACTGCCCGGTCATCCCAGTAAGGCTCCCATGGAGTGTTTTCACGGCGGGCCCACTGTGCTGCTGATGAAATGTAACCCAGGAATGCTTCACCCCACACATAGATGATCTTACCCTCAGCATCATCCAGGGGTACTGGTATACCCCAATCCATATCCCGGGTTAAAATCCAATCCTTCAATCCCTCATTAATCCATTGCATTGTATAATTACGGACATTGGCGGGTAATTCAGGGTTATCCTGAATACATTCCTTTAATTGTTCCTGGAAATGGCTTAAACGGAAATAGTACTGATTGGACTCCCTAATCTCCGGGTTTGACTGGCAGATTAGACATTTTGGTTCCATCAGCTGCACTGGTTCCAGGTGCCGGCCACAGGTCTCGCAATGATCACCACGGGCACCTTCTCCACTACAATGGGGGCAGGTTCCCTCCACGTAACGGTCCGGGAGGAACCGGTCACAATCACCACAGTATAGCTGCTGGATGGTCTTGGGATAAATACAGTTCTTCTGGTAGAGATCCAAAAAGAAGTTCTGAGAGATCTCATAATGAAGTGGATCAGTGGTTCTGGAGAAGTTATCAAATGAAATATCTGATAATTCCAGATCCTTACGGATCAACTCGTAATTACGAGTGGCAATATCCATGGGAGATATTCCTTCCTTTTCTGCCTGAACAGCTATTGGTGTTCCGTGTTCATCAGTGGCACACACAAACAGTACATCAGTACCTTTCATCCGATGGTAACGGGCATAGATATCAGCCGGTATGTAAGTGGAACGCAGATGTCCCAGATGGCAGGGGCCATTGGCGTAGGGTAGGGCGCAGGTGATAAATAATTTACTCGAATCTTTATTCAATGATATTCCTCCTATAATAACCTTGTTGAGAATGATATTCCTTATCTGGACTTAGATATCTATTTTTAAATATTTATTAACCATCATAGGGTAAAAACTCACTTGGAGTTAATGATAAACAATAATATCTTTTTTTATCTAATTTCTATATAAGATTTATCCATTTGATCAATCCCCCTCCAATAATCAACAAAAACCAAATGGTCTTAAAATCATCATTAAACCGATTATTGGAAAGATTTGAGAAAGATATAATAAGTTAATTAAGTCCAGTAGTATATCAATTATCTGAATAGCTCATCAATAAATTTTTTTAAGCGGATATACAACAGTTAAACTATGGTTTCCATCTCTTTTTTAAACCCACTATCACCTGAGGGAAAAGACATAGTAAGGGAACTGGGTAGCTTTGAAGGCATATCCCAAGATATCCCTGAACTTAGAAGAATAGTTACTCGTAACCCTTCCCAGGAAATTACGGATGATAAGGAAATACCCTCTAACTATTTGGAACTGGCCCTTAAAAGGATGGAATGGTATATAAAGAAAAAACATGACCGGGAATTTAACATCCGGAGATATTCATTTCTATCTGATCAGGCCATAACTCGTTATGATATTATCTCATTCTATCTTTTATGCCAGGCTATTGGAGTTAAATTTGGACCCAACTCACGGGAAACCCGGGTCATGGTTGAAGCCCAGGGAGATTTGATTCAGGAGAGACTGGGAAAACTACATACTGAGGAAAGAAGATTAATAGTAGATGAAGCTCTGCAAATGTTAATTAAAGGTGATAGGGTTCACTGGACATTTTTCCAGGAATTATTAGGTACTCGTAAGATACGTCTAACTGACCTGGTGCTGGATAAAGGGGAATTAATCCTGGAACGTGAGGATTTCATTGATCGATTTGGCCCTCGGATAAATCACCGGAATCCCAACAGCATGTACCAGTTGTTGATTGGTGATGAACTGAAGGAACTAATCATGGTTAAGATGATCATGCAGGAAACCGAGGATTACATTAAACAAGTCCATGAAAAGGCTCGTATCATGGTGGAACCCAACCCTGTACTCCTTGAACTGGCCGATGAGGTGGCTGAGGTACTGGCCGAACAAATGCAACACTATGGTTATGGAACTGGTCGGGGTGGTGGCGGACCCATGAAATCCGGACCACTGAACCATCTGGCATTCCCACCCTGCGCGAAGAAAGCATTGGAAGGAATAAAATCAGGGGGAAGGAATGATGCCATTGTACTATTCATGACTCCATTTGTATCCTATGCCCGACTTTACCCGGATGTTTTCCGAATGAACATCTCCAAGCGAGTATCTGATCAGGACCCCCAACTGGAGATCACTGAAAACGAGGTCCTGCCATTGATCTACGAGGCTGCCCAACGATGTGTTCCTCCATTATTCGATGACCAGCCCCAGGAAAAGGTTAATATCAATGCCAAACTTGGTTTCGGAATGCACTCTACCCTGAAAATGGAACACGAAGGTGAAACCACCTGGTACACCCCTATGAGTTGTGAGAAGATCAAGCTGCACCTACCCCATCTTTGTCGACCTGATGATACCTGTAAAAAGATAGGAAATCCTCTGAGTTATTATAACCGGATGATATGGGAAGTACGGAATTTGAATCAGGAAGATTCTAATTCTACTGATTCAGGCACAGTTAATGAACATTCTAATGTACCAGTTGAAGGTAAAAATTCTAATACGGTTAACTGTGCAGAGAATATAGAAGATGAAAGTATGGTTCCAGAGAAAAGCGGCAAATCTAATGATGATAGTTCAGAGGAGGTCTGATTTACTGTGGATCTAAAACCAGCCACCCCCAATGAACGCCGCAAGTACTACCGGGAAGAATGGAATGTAAAAGATATACCAGATTTCATTCTGAACACTCTAGCCCAGAGGGAATTTGGATTTGACCATATGGGCAGAGGGCCCAATGACCGTTATCGTGTATTCCAGAATCAAGATTATCTAAGAAAGTTCATGCGATACCGCACACCCTTTGCTGCCTACTCTTCAGTGGCATTTTATCAGAAACCTCGGCGCAGGGATGGATGGATAAAGGCAGAGCTGGTCTTTGATGTTGATGCCAAGGACATACCTATAAGAACATGCGGATGTGAAAATGTCTGTGAGATATGTTTGAATCAGGCCAAGGACATCGTCCATGGACTGATAGACACCTTAAAAGGTGATCTGGGTCTTTCTGATATTCGTGTGGTTTACTCTGGCCGAGGTTATCACATCCGAGTGCTGGATGATGGAGTGATGGGTATGGGTAGTGATGTACGTAGCCAAGTCGTTAAATATATAGTGGGTTCTGAAGTGCCACGAAGTGAATACTCCAGCCACGGGATGAAATACAAACTGGAACACTTCACCATCCCCTTTGCCTATCCTCAGGTATTCACCGAACGGGTGAAACAGGCTCTTTTTGCAGTAAACCTGGACACTGAAATTGATGATGTGAGTAGGGATATAAAGAAAGCAGTGATTAAGCACCGGGAATTATTAACCAATGATCAATGGGGATTATTCCGAAAAGAAATAGGGCCAATGAGGTATGCCAGACTGGTTAAAGGTATAGCATCCCTAAATCTGACTTTAGTGGATGCCAAGGTCTCCATTGACCTTAAAAGGATATTAAGATTACCATCATCCTTACATTCAGGTGTTAGTATGAAATCCACCCTAATTAAAAACCTGGAAACATTCGATCCCTTCCAGGAAGCAGTTCCTAAATTCGTCTACGAAAGAACGGATTAACCATTTGGAAATATTTCAATTTAGTATCCCTAAAGACAGTAATAAAAAGAAAAATAAAATTCAAATTGAATGCAATAAGAACCAGTGAAGAGAGTTTTATGGTTTGAAAACCTTAATCACGAATTAATAGTTCATTTTTGTGCAGATAAAAGTGTAAGAATTTAAGTATATCTTCATCTACATCCCTGGCAACTAAAAGGTCCAGAACATCCACTAAATTATATTTTTCCAGGATTTTCTTCTTCAGATGTTTTCCCACTCTGAGGTTTTTGATCCCCCCTGGAGTGAGTGTTCCCTGGATCAGGGACTCTGCATCCGGATACTGGCGGGGAATCAGGGTTACCCACTGATCACCTTCTATCCAAGATTCAGGGTGTTTATCGTGGAATCTTTCACTGTTTTCATGGTCCCATGCTGTTGGCCCAGAATGTTTTTTAAAGGGAATAAGATGCCAGGTGTCCAATTCTAAGAGTATTAATCCTCTTTTATTTTCATCACTCCAGTAATCACTCCCCATAACCTTAAAGTCATCATTTTCCAGGATTTTCACCAGTGATTTTTCAGTTTTCTGGATCTGGGGGTGCAGGGCATCGGCAGGAATATTCGGTGTGGGGAAGGCCAGCATAACTAGATGGGTTTTCCTTTTTTTAAATTTATCTCTCAAGGCCTCCCGATTATATTGGATTTTTTTGGGGTAAAAGTATGATTTTTTCGGATTTTTCAGGAAATTACCCGCAGCAACACGAAATTCTGCCATTTTTTGTAGTGTTAAGGCTGCAGAAACATTCCGGTTTCCATCAGTAGGATCCACCACTACCAGGGGATCCTTGAAAAGGTGTGCTGTACTGTAATTCATGAGATCGATCTGGTAGCCGGGTTTCCACTGGTGGAATGCTCCTTTAAGAACATCCAGAAAGGAACCATAATGAATTACCAGTAATTCACACAGATATCCGGAGAAACCACCCACTTTGAATTCAGATCCATAGGTTCCCACCATCTTCATGAAACGCTTCAGAAGACGTACTTCCTGGGCCTGGCTTGGTTTCAAGTTGGTTAATATATACTGAGTGTGGAGAAGGGTGCGATCCACTGCTGATTTCAGTTCACTGGAATCTTTAATATCATAACAGGGAACAAAATCAACAGGATAACCTTCAATATCACCGGTTAGGTAGGGATGTGATGCGTAACGCTCTTCATAGGCACCATTCATAGTTTTTATACATTTTTTGGCTAATTCCAGACCCTGATTCTTCAGATCATCCAGGGAGGTGGTTAGTGGAAATTTGATGAAAATATCAATGTCCAAATCTTCCTTATCTCCGGTGGAAATCCAAGTATTTTTGGCCACAGAACCAAGGAGGACAGCTTCAGCATCAATACCCTCCTCTTGAGCATCATGGTTAATAATTTCAATTAATTTTAAAGACAGATCATGAACTTTATGTTCCTCTTCCTCGGAGGGTTCTATGTCATTTAGGATAGGCTGAAAATCAATCACTTATAATACCTCAAAATATTTTAATAGATTTTTTTTTTTTTAAGTTCAATAATTTTAATATTCAAATGAATTATTTCATGTATAATTTTAATTGGTCTTGAATCATATTTAATTCCCATTCATCTTCATTCATAGCTCCATTTTTTATTCATATTGGACCTTACTATCTTTATTTATCTTTAGATCTGCGTAAATATATGAATTTAGAGGGTTTTGAATGAAATTCCTTACCTTAGATGAAAAATTCCTTAACATCAGTGTAGATGGGGCCCACCGGGGTGAGTTCACTCTTTTTTAGGACCAGTTTTTCCACGGTCATATGACCAATTTCTATTTCCTGCATTTTTTTAATGGTCTCTGCCAGTATTTCCTTGTTCTGGGGACCTTTAACCCGGGCTATGGTAAGGTGGGGGATGTAACTTCTCTCCTTTTTAAACCCCATTTTCACGAATTCCTGATCAAGATCCATTTGAAGTCTAGAAAAACATTGCGGATCTTCAATTCCCAACCAGATAACCCTCATATATCCCATGTGAGGGAACACACCAGTTCCTTTGATGTGCAAGGGGAATGATTGGTAATTTTCCAGTTTATCCTGAATAATACTGGTGATAACATTGGCTTGGGAGGGAGAAATATCGCCGAAAAATTTCAAGGTGAAATGCAAGTTATCAGGTTCAACTATTTTCAATGGTGCATCTGTTTTTTTAAGCTCCCTTTGAACTTCCTGAATTTTACGGGATAATCTGCTATCTAAATCAACTGCCATAAATGCTCTCACAAGAATCACCTGTAAATTTTGTTATATTCAATTTAAATCCAGAATAATCATTTTGCTCGATTGAATCAATAAATTAATTCTGATTTTACAGTTCTGGATTTATTTTTCCCCTTCTTGGTCTATTTCATGATTATGAAATATATTTTGAATCATTTAATCTCAATATTAAATAATTAATCTTAACAGTTTTAAATTATCTATTATTTATCGTATTATCAAATAACAAGATTTTTTATCCTTCTCAAACTTTCCAGGGGAGTTTCAATGGTGTTTAATAGATAAACATCTACTGTCTGAAATAAATTCTGGAAGAAGGTCTTTCTAATGTGAAGTTTCCGCTGGTCCCTAACCAATTGGTGTGGATTGCAGAAATCATTCTCCACCATAAAATTAAGAGCTTCAACCGGGTCCAGTTTCCGGAAGGGAGGATTAGAATTATTTCTTTCCAGTAGAACCACACTTTTTAGGGTGCTGGTTTCCCGAACCCTTCCCTTGAAGAGGGTGTTAACATCGGCGATTCCCCGTCCCTTGTTATCCAGCTTCACACGATTAACTTCTTCTGAAAACTTCTCCCAGACTTGGGCCAGGTCGTCACGGATGTATGAATTCTTTTCTGAAGAATATATGACAGCACCATTGTTGAATAAGCGGGTGAAGAACCAGTCATCGGATATGTAATTAAAGTCATCATACTGGAGGAGTCCGTAGGTCAGGGTGGTTTTACCAGTTCCAGATGGTCCGATGATGGCCAGGGAATGACCACCACAGTCAACTGCAGATCCATGGGTAGAATAACGTCGGTGTTCAGAGTGATATTCCTCAAAAAAGTCAGAAATAGCTGCCAACGCTATGCTTTTTATCCAACCATAATAATCACAGTTTTTAATAATGCAGGTTTTGGATATGGGTTCGTATAACACCTGTAGTTGGCCATCATCCTCAACTGAGAAGATCTTGGCATGGGGTCGTATATCTTCATTCATGAACTTGAAATTATCTTCCCATTCCTCTTTATAATCTTCATTATCAGTTAGGAGTTTAACACAAGCACCATGGATATTGGCCTTTCTTTCGAACTTAACTTTACTCTTAAGTTTATTGAACATCTCATCCTTAATATAAGGTGTCACTAATTCCACTTTGTAAGTTGACATTCAGTTAACCCCGTTATTATCCTAATATTTTAATAACCGTTATATATTATGGTGTTAATGGGTCTTTTAACTTTCTCTGATTTTCTTTAAATAAATTACATGTTTGTAGAAGTTATATAAGAAAATATTTTTATTATTGATGGGACAGGGGGGGTTATTGTTCTAACTGGTTGATCACGTTTTGAAGTTGGGTTTTCAAGTTTTCCATGGCAATGTTATATTGTCTCAAATTGTGGGTCAGCTTTCTCAAGTCTTCGGCATATGCTTTGGTATCTCCCTTTTCAAAATCAGTGTACAATTTCTGATTTATAGCCTCGGTTTCATTATTCAAGCGGGAAATTTCCTCATGGGTACTGGTGATATTCTTTATCTGGCTGGAGATATCTCCACGTAAAGCAAGATCATAGGCCCAAATCCTATTACTGTAAGATTTATTATATTCAACCATATTCTGATTTATAAATACCATGGGTATTGTATTACCCATCCTCATTGAGTTTGCCACTTCAGTTCTCTCTTTCTGAGAGACATAACTCAGTGCAGATGTTCTTTCCATATCAGCTGCTGCAATTTCCAGTTCCGCAATGCTGGATTCATTGTTCATCGGGACTTGTAAAGTATTCAATTCTGCTTTAAATGCATTGGCATCCATGGGCATTAAAACAGTTGTAACCGCAGCATAAAACAGGCCATAAACTCCAACAATAGCTATTAAAAAAATAAACAATCCTAAAATCTTTTTATTAATCTTTTAGCCCCCATTATATTGATTATTAATTACATACTTCTTGTAACGGATATGTAAGAAAGTAATATTTAAAATTTTAGTTTAGATGGGGTTTTCTATGTGTCTAAAATCTTAATTTACCAGATCCACTAATTAAGAAGGTGATTAAGTATTAAATAATGATTTGAGAAGATAATATAATTATTATTTCTAAAAAAGTTATAAATTTTCAATTTAAGCTCTTAAAATTAATTATTTTAAATAACTTTTGGTGTTTTGGGGGATGAAAACAAAAATTTAAGAGATAAAATTTTAGAGTTTTATTTTATCTCCTCTTAGGGTCATGTATTATTTTTCAATTATACTCTCTTCAATGGCCATTCCAAAGTGCCGGGCATTGGGGTCCAGGTAAATCATAATTTTATCCCCAACTTTCAAATCAGCTACAGAAATAGGTTTTCCATCCTCACTAACCAGTCGAATGGTTTCAGCGTTTTGGAGGAGGGTGCGAAGTACCACGCCTTCGTATTCTCCTTCAACCAGCATCAATGGACGTTTTTCGATTTTAACCCGTCCCACTATGGCTACTTTGCTATTACCTTCCTTGTCCACAGTTAAGACTTCATCCCCAGTTTCCAGTTCCGAGAGATATTTGGTCTTGTTACCAGGGGTCATGACGTAGGCGTGCACTGGGCCTGCGTTAACCCGGAAGGGTCGTGAAGCAACATATTCACTTTCCATGGACTCGCTGTGCACCAGGAACAGTCCCTGGGAGTAGGATCCAACCAGCATGCCTTCACCCAGTTGCATCATGGAGCAGGTGTCCACACACACCCGGTCTCCAATACCCACTGGTTCTACCTTGGAAATGGTGGCTGCTTTAAGCTCATAATTTTCGCTCTGTATCTTCTCCATTAACTCGGCCACCTTTTTTATCTGACTTATTTCATGGGGGCAGAGGAGCACACCATCGGTTCCATGTTCCATGGTTTCCAGGGCCAGCTTAGCCTCATCATAATCTGCGACTGCGGCAATGATCTTGACTTTCTCACCCTGCAATCCAGCGATTATGTTTTCCAGAGGGATGACTTTCCAGTCACGCCCCAATAAGATCAGGTAATCCGCATCTTTCCCCAGTAATGCGGCCAGTTCTTCGTGTTTTTTGGATAGGATCTCCACGTAGGCTGCTACCTTTTTATCCCTTCTTTTCAACCTATTTACAGCTGCAAGATCCTTGGATTCTCTGAGATCATCCGGTATGATGAGAGTTCCATCTCCTTCACTGTTTCGACCCACCAGCACCACATCAGAGCCTTCAATGTCAGAGATGAGTTTTAGGTTACCAAGTTTGCGAATGTTGTCCACATCGGTAAAATCAACAATGTGATCTATTCCTGATTCCAGTGCAGTGGTAATGAATTGCTTTTTTTTATCCCATACATTCCCTTCGGCCATTATCCATGCAAATTTCATAGGTTTAACCTTCTAAATGGATTGATAATTCTGTTAATTACTAAAGTAGTTTTTTTAGTATTTGGGTTTTTATTTGCCATTGAGAATCTTCAGAGCTTCATCAATATCCAGGTCATTGTGTACAATCTCTGCTATGGCCCGGGTTGTTTTCTGTGGTGATCTGGCCTGGAATATGTTCCTACCTATGGCCACACCGGCTCCACCCATATCAACCGCGTTTTTCACCATTTCCAGTAGTTCTCGGTCAGTTTCAACCCTGGGGCCTCCGGCAATTACTAGGGGCACTGGGCATCCATCGATGACTTCTTTGAAGGTGTCCGGGTCTCCAGTGTAGTTGGTTTTAATGATATCCGCTCCCAGTTCAGCACCGGCACGAGCTGCCAGTTTCACCACTTCAGCATCGTGTTCATTGTCGATTTTTTTGCCTCTAGGATACATCATGGCAATAAGTGGCATCCCCCAATCATCACAGATCTCGGAAATACTTCCCAGGTGCATTAACATCTCGGGCTCCATCTCGGATCCAACGTTTACATGCACTGATACTGCGTCTGCTCCCAGTTGGATGGCTTTTTCTACTGAGGTCACCAGTACTTTATGATCTGGGTCTGGTCCCAGGGCAGTACTGGCCGATAAATGAATAATCAGTCCGATGTCTCTTCCATATCCATGGTGTCCTGTGCCGACCATTCCCTTATGCATTATTACAGCGTTGGCTCCACCACTGGCGACTTCATCAATGGTTTCTGCCATTTTAATTATTCCCTCCACCGGTCCTATGGAAACACCGTGGTCCATGGGTACAATAACGCTTCTCCCAGTTTTTCGGTTGATTATCCTTTCAATCCTGATTTTCTTTCCTATCATAAATACCCTCCATTTTATAGTTTAGGAGACCAGAGTTTAAGTTCTTTTAATCGCGGTGGGATGCCATCATCCCCACAGGACTCCAACCACCCATGATTGGATCTGATGATCTCAGAACTGGTTGATGAGTGAATGAAATCTAAAAGACCTCTATTTCTAATTATAGTTTCCCGAGGTTTTAAAGTTGATGACCAAATGAAGAAAACTTTAAAGGTAGTGTCGGGATGATAACCCCCACCCAGATCCACCGATAAAACATCACACCCACCTAACTCATCCACTTTTTTGGCCACTTCTTCCAGGGTTTCATGAAGACGCACATCACTTTGGATAAATTCAATGGGGGTTGTGACTTCTTTTTTCAGTTCATCTAGTTTCTCATTGGATTCAGTGCCTTTATCCAGTGCTATTATTTTTCCATCAGGTGCCAATTGGGATATGATTCGGGTGGAATTGCCTATATGACAGCCCAGTTCCACCACCACATCATCCTCTTTAATGATATCTTTTAGAACCTGTCTATAAACTTTAATATCGTATACTACATTGATCATGGGTAATCAGTCCTTTTTTTAGGATAATCAATGATTTGCATCTAAAAATTAATATATGGCAATTACTATAATATCTTTAGTTAAGGCAATTACCACAAATATCCATAGAAATATGGGGTTTGGGGATGCAGTGAACTTAATTAAAAGTCATAGGTGGGGATTTATTATGGCTTCTGAAGAAGTAAAAGAGTTGGAAAAAACTGTTGATGAATTGAATCAACAACAAGTTGATCTGGAAAATGAGATCAACAATTTAAATCTCCTGAAGATCGAGAAATTAAAATCCATTAATGATGAACTTGAAATCAAGATTGAATGGATGGATAAAGAAAGAATAAAGGCTACTAAAGAAAGGGATAACCTCCTACGTAAGGTTAGGCATTCCAATGAAAAAAGCTGGAAGAATGCCTTGAAAATGATTGGTATTTTGGGATTTTTGGATCTGGTGGTGGTACCAGCCATAATCATAGTACTGTCCATACCCCTGCAGTGGATATTTGTATCCCTGGGCCTGGTTACCTTCCTGGGTATGATGCTCATTGTAAATTACATGTCAGGAACATCACCCTTCAACACCGGTGAAATCCGGAAGGCCATAACCGTATCACTTATAACAGTGTACTTGGCCTTCGCTCCTTTAATGGCCTTTGGTCTGGTGGTATTCCCCATGGGAAGTTCAGCACAAACCATTGTAACCAACTTTACCTGGCTCATTGGCGCAGTAATTGTACTCTATTTTGGCACTCGGCCGGTAGAAGAGTATATTAAGAATAGAAAGGAAGGGTAAAAGGAGAATTAGATTTTTTAAATTTATTTTCGCTCATCTCCCGGAAAGTGTACAAAGGTATATGTAGTTTGCAGTTCAAATAATAATGTATGAAAGATCGAAGTTTAGCATGCGAGTTGTCGGTTCCGGACGATGATAAAGCTTTACAGGTTTTCAGATGCATAAGATGGTCTGATGGGGTTTATTGTCCGAAATGCAAGTCTTTTGAAGTGTACAATCGCGGATATTTGAATAAAACTCACATTAAGCGATATTCTTGTAAGACTTGCGGGAAAAATTTCACTGACTTTACTGGAACCATTTTTTCCAACAAAAAATTACCTCTGGGTGATATGTTCTACATAATCCTGAACTTAGATAAAAAAAGCATTAAACGTTTAGCTGATGAATCAGGACATAAATGGGACAGCGTTTATAGATTAGCTCAGGAGTTCAGGGAATGTTTGGTTGATGAAGCCAAAGATCCAGTTTTGTCAGGGGAAATTGAATTTGATGAAATGTACCAATCAGCAGGCACCAAAGGTTTAAAAAAAACATCCGAGAACTAGAGGACTTAAACAACGTGGAAGAGGCACTTATGATAAAGATAAGCCCCCAATAATCTCCATGATTGAAAGAGGAAGTCGAAACACCATTTTGGTTGTTGAAAAGAACCTTTCCAAGGTTTTAATACATAGAAAGATAGAAACTCACTGTAATGGGTCCATTAAGGCCTTTACGGATGACTATACAATTTACAGTGGACTAGAAGAACATCCGCAGGTCATAGAACACCATATAATCAACCATTCTGCAAAAGAATATGCTGATGGTGACAATCACGTGAACAACTGTGAAAACCGACATTCACTAATAAGGCCCTATTTGAACATTTTT